>NZ_JBFUGO010000002.1:0-553275 GCF_056402875.1 Devosia sp. P3_B2
TTCGGCGACAGCAACTGGACCGACATCATCTCCGAGCTGCGGCTCGCCGGCTGGACCGGCTCGATCGACATCGAAGGCTGGCATGACCCGGTCTATCGCGACGCGCTTGAAATGACCGGACAGGTCAGGGCGCTCAACTATCTCAAGCACAGCCGCGGCGGCGATTTCGTGAATCTGGCGGCGAACTACGAGGGCGGAGATCCCTCGCTTCGACGCGCCAGCTGATGAGTGGTGCCGGCGGGGGAGCCGGCACGCAAAACCGTGCACAGCACGAAAGGGAGGACGTGACTATGACTAGGATTGTTCTGAAGACACTGACCGCAGCAGCCTTTGCAACGGTCACCATCGCCAGCCTGACGAGCGTCGCCATGGCGGAAACGCTGCGCGACAACTGGTGCAGCGACGTCAAGATCCGGTTCTTTGCCGGTGGCGCCGAGGGCGATGCGTTTGCATCGATCGTCTACAACGGCGCCGTCCAGGCGGCTAAGGATACGGGCGCTCAGGTCGACTACGTGTTCTCGGGCTGGAGCTCGGAAAAGATGATCCAGCAGCTCCGCGAGGCCATCGGCGCTGCCCCGAACGGCATCGCCATGATGGGCCACCCGGGCAATGCCGCGATCATGCCGCTGGCCGAAGAAGCTTCCGCCGCGGGCATCAAGATGATGTACCAGAACGTGCCGGTCGACGAGGTCACCGCAAAGTTCGGCGGCGGCTATGTCGGGGCCCAGCAGAAGCCGCAGGGCAAGGCCCTGGGTGAGGAAGCCATCCGCCGCTTCGGCCTCAAGGCCGGCGATGTTGCCATCGTGATGAGCGACTGGTCGCAGATCGAACGCGCCGAACGCGAACTCGGAACACTCGAGGCATTCGAGGCGGCTGGGTTGAAGGTCGTGAAGCTGCAAAGTCCGGAAGGCCTGGGCACGGATCCAAACGTGGGCATTCCAGTCATCACGGCGGCTGTCACGGCCAACCCCGATGTGAAGATCATCGCCTATCCGGGTGGCCAGCCGCTCGGTAACGCCGCCACCTACATGCAGGCGGCAGGCAAGAATGCCGGCGACATCATCAACATCGGCTTCGACACCAGCCCGCAGATCGTCGAGGCGTTCAAGGACGGCTGGGTGCAGTTGACCTCGGACCAGCAGCCGTTCCTGCAGGGCTACATGCCGATCCTGTCGCTCTGCCAGCAGGTCGTCTACGGCCTCGGCTCAATCAATGTGGATACCGGTGCCGGCTTCGTGACCCCCGACAATTACGGAGCTGTTGCGGACCTGGCCAAGGAAGGTCTTCGCTAAGGGCTCCCGGCGGCGGGGTCCGGTTCCGGCCGGGCCCCGGCCCATCATTTGCAGCGAGGGCATCGTGCAAAATCGCATTATCGAGCTCAAGGACATCAAGAAGTCCTATGGGCAGGTCTACGCCCTTGGCGGAGTTGACCTTCACGTGGACCAGGGCGAGGTCGTCGGCCTCGTCGGCGACAATGGCGCGGGCAAGTCCACTCTCATCAAAATCCTTGCAGGCGCGGTTCGACCGACGACGGGCGAGATCCTCGTGCGCGGCGAGCCGGTTTCGAACTGGAACGCGGCACGCTCGCGCGAGGCGGGCATCGAGACGGTGTTCCAGGACCGCGCGCTGGCCGTGCAGCAGACCATCATCTGGAACGTCTTCATGGGCCGCGAACTGGTGGGCCCGCTTGGCTTTCTCAAGGTCCGCAAGCAGCGCGAAGAGGCCGAGCGCCTGATGCGCGAGATCGGCTTCACCTCGAAGGTCTTCGGCCCGAGTTCCATTGTTGGCCAGTTGTCCGGTGGCGAGCGCCAGGGCGTGGCCATCGCCCGGGCAATGTACAACCAAAGCGACCTGATCATCCTGGACGAGCCGACGACGGCGCTCTCGCTCACCGAGACGGCCAAGGTTTTCCATTTCGTCCGGCAGGCCCGGGCAGCGGGCCGCTCGATCCTGTTCATCGGCCACAACATCCACCACGTGTTCGACATTTCCGATCGCTTCGTCGTGCTCGATCGTGGACGCGTGGCGCTGCAGGCCACCAAGGCCGAACTCGGCTCGGCGGAAGCCCTTGTCCGCTTCATGGAAGAGCTTGCCCATCCGGGTGGCGCCGGCGTTGAGTCCACAGGAGGGACAGTATGACTGATACAGCCAACCGTGACGGTCAGTCGCTGGCCAAAGCCCTCGATGCGGACAAGGTCCGTCGCGTTGCAGAGGGCAAGCACGCCGACCGGTCCAGAGTTCGCCGCTTCCTGATCGACCACCGGCCGGCCATCGGTTCGTTCGTCGTGCTGGTGGTCATGCTTGCCTGCTTCTTCGTGGGCAACCCGGAAGTGTTCTCGCAGTGGAACATGTACCGCGCCGTCCTCATCGGCCTGCCCGTCGTCCTCTTCGTCGTGGTGCCGCTAGTCTACGTGGTGACAGTGGGCGAAATCGACCTCTCCTTCCCGGCGACCATCGGCATGGCCGGGTGGGTTTTCGCGTTGGTGGTGCAGGCTGGGTACGATCCGTTTCTTGGCATCATCGCGGCCGTGCTGACGGGCCTTTTCCTGGGGCTCTGCGTTGGCTGGCTCGTTGTCTATTGCAACCTCTCCTCGCTCATCGCCACGCTGGGCATGAATTTCATGCTGCGGGGGCTGATCCAGATCAACACCGAGGGCAAGTCGATCGCCCTGGTGGGCCTGCCCAAGACCCTGACCTTCCAGATCTTCGGCGGCCAGTTCTTCGGCGTTCCCGTGCAGGTGCTCTGGGCCCTGCTGTTCGTGGTGATCTGCTCGCTCATCTACAACAGGCACCGCTTCGGCGTGCATGTGCACATGGTTGGCGACAACCCTGATGCAGCGCAGCAGATGGGCATCAACATCAAGCTGGTGCGGCTGAAGACTTTCGCGTTCGTCGGCCTTGGCGCTGCGCTCGCGGGCGTCGCCGCCGTGATGATCAACTACACGTGGTGGCCGACTTCCGGCGACGGGTATCTGCTCCCTGCACTGGCCTCGGTGTTCGTCGGTGGCACGGCGCCATGGGGCGGCATCGGCACGATTATCGGCAGCGCCATCGGCAGCTTCACGGTGTCGTTCATCCAGTCAGGAGTCGTGGGTGCCGGACTGTCGGGCTTCTACGTGCAGTTCTTCTACGGACTGATCATCATCCTCTCGCTGCTCGGTCATCGCTGGAACCAGGTGAGGTACCGGTAGCCCGGGGCGATGATGCGCCAGGTATGCAGGAGGGGCGGTGTCCCGCCTTGCATACCTGGCATCTGATCAAACTCACCAATTGGCGATGCGGCCATCCGCGAGGACGGATTCGGTAGCGGGTATGATCTCCTGCGCGAACGGGCGGCGCGCGGCAGCCTTCTCGTCGATTTCGATGCCGAGGCCCGGACCCTCCGGTATGGCCCATGCGCCATCGACGAGGTTCAGCGGGTAGGTCGAGCAGATTTCCTCGAACCACGGCACGATGCCGACCGCCTCTTCCTGGATGACGAAGTTGGTCGTGGCAGCGTCGAACTGCAGTGCAACGGCGCCGGCCACCGGGCCCATCGGGTTGTGGGGGCAGACGCCCATATGCGCTGCCTCGGCAATGGCCGCGATCTTGCGTCCGCCGGTGAAACCGATGCAGTGCGCAAGGTCCGGCTGAATGTATGCGACTGCCCGGGTGTGGGCGACCTCGGCGAACTCGCGTGGCGTGAATAGCCGTTCACCGGTCGCCAGTGGGCAGTCGACGCGGCGCGCGATGTCGGCCATCCCGGCGGTGTCGTCCGGCTGGATCACTTCCTCGCAGAACAGCGGCTTGATCGGCTCGATCGCCTTGATGTAGGCGATCGCCGCATCCAGCGAGTCCGGCCGGCCATGGAAGTCGGTCATGATTTCAACGCCGTCACCAACCCGTTCACGCACCGCCGAGGCGAGCTTTTCGACATGCCTGACAGCGGGGAGGGGGGCGTCGTAGCCGGTGTAGGGGACGAAGCCGAGCTTGATGGCGTTGTAGCCCATCTCCACCGTCTCCTGCACCGCGTCGCAGAAGCGGCTGATATCGGTGTTCGGGACGCGCGCCGTGGAGTCGCCGCGCTTGAGGTGGGTATAGACGCGGACGCTGTCCCGCACCCTGCCGCCGAGCAACTGCCACACGGGCACACCCAGCGCCTTGCCCTTGATGTCCCACAGCGCGTGCTCGATGCCCGAGACGGCGGTGAGGCCGATCGAGCCCAGCGGCCAGAAGCTGAAGCGCGTCATAGTGTTGACCAGATGCTCTATCCGCATCGGATCCTGGCCGATGAGAAACGGTGACAGGTCTTCGATCGTGCCTTTCACCGCCCGGGTCTTCCACTCCAGGGTCGCTTCGCCCCAGCCCCAGAGGCCCGGCTGGTCGGTCAGCACTTTGACGAAGATCCAGTTGCGGTGCACGGCGTTGACGACGACGGTCTCGATGCCGGTGATCTTCATATCGGTCCCTCCCCAGGACGCTGCATCGATCCCGGTCGATGCTTGCTTGGCTCGCCTCGGGCCGAAGTGCCGTGCGAAGCTTGTTGGTCCGCTGTCAGGCCAGCTCGATCTTGTTCGCTTCGAGATAGTCCCGGTCGAGTTCGATGCCGAGTCCGGGCACGCGCGGCAGCTTGAGGGCGCCGTTCGAGTTGTCGAGCCGGGTGTGCATGAGCTCGTTGTATCCGGACAGATCCCAGCGCGAGGTCTCGAGCCGGTAGAAGTTCGGGACCGTCATCATAACGTGCGCGCCGGCCAGCACATTGATCGGGCCACCGGCGTCGTGCGGCGAGATCGGGACGTAGAAGGCCTCGGCCAGCGTCGCGATCTTCTTCATCTCGGTGATGCCACCGGTCCAGGTGACGTCGGGCATGATGTAGTCGGCGAGCTTGTTTTCGAGGATCGCCACGAAGTCCCACTTGGTATGGGCCCGCTCGCCCACCGAGATCGCCGCGTTCACCTTCTCGCGCACCTGCTGCAGCGCCCCATAGCTCTCAGGTGGCACCGGCTCCTCGAACCAGTCGATCTGGCCGGCTTCCTCGAGCGAGCGGCAGAGCCGGATCGCGGTCGGCACGTCGAAGCGGCCATGCGCATCGATCAGGATCTCGATCTCGGGCCCGGCGGTCTTGCGGATCAACGCGGTGAGGTCGGCCGCCTTGCGTTCGTCGGCGCGAGTCATCATGCCGTCGAGATAGCCGTCGCGCTGCTCGTTGCCCCCACGCTGGTGAGGGTACGGGTCGAACTTCAACGCTTTGTGGCCCGACTTCACGATGTCAGTGATCTCGGCCACCACAGCTTCGTCGGAGGTGAACTTGCTCTGGTCGGGGTGGGTGTAGAGCGAGATCTCGTCGCGCACCGCGCCGCCCAGCAGTTCGTAGATCGGCAGTCCGAGCACCTTGCCGCGGATGTCCCAGAGCGCGATGTCGATGGCGCTCACGCATTCGCAGGCGGCGCCGCGGCTGCCCATGTAGGTGAAGCTGCGGAACAGCTTGTGCCACAGTCGCTCGATCTTGCTGGGGTCCTCACCGGCGATCTGCCCGCCGATCTGCCGGAGGATGGCGCACAGTGCCCGGTTGGCGATCTTGGTGGTCGAGGTGATCTCGCCCCAGCCGGAAATGCCCTCGTCGGTCGTCACTTCGACGAACAGGTACTCGCCCCAATACGAGGTGCTGGCCTTGACCAGCCAGGGCTGGACGCCCGTGATCTTCATTATCGTTCCCTCAAAAACCTGTGCATGCCCCTCGCATGCGAAGAATTGGCCTCAGCCGGCGCGCGCCGAGGTGGCCGCCCGCATCTGCTCGAGAACATGGCGGCCCGCGCCATCCACATGCAGGGCGATCAAGTCCGCGGCTCTCGCGGCGTCACCTTCCTTGACCAGCCTGATGAGCTCGCGGTGATCGCGGATCACCTGGGCGCGGCGGGAAAGGGTGAAGCTGTAGCGCCGTCCCAAGGCGCGCAGTACCTCGCGGTGCTTCCACCAGAGCTCGGCAGCGAGGTGGTTATAGTGGCGCTCATACATGACCGTATGAAACTGCGTATCGAGCTCGCTGTGCAGGATCGGGTCGGCGAAGTTGTTGGCCTCGATGAGGTGCTGGATGCGTTCCAGTTCCGCGATATCGGCGGGGGTGGCCATATCCACGAACCATCGAACCATCGAGGGCTCGATCAGCACGCCGATCTCGTAGACGTCCCGCACGAAGTCCTGGTCGATCGGGCGGACGCGCGCGCTCTTGTTGTGGACGATCAGCACGAAGCCTTGCGAGCGCAGCAGCTGCAGCGCCTCTCGCACCGCATTTGCCGGTGATTTGTGCCGTTCCGACAGCTCCGCCACCACCAGCCGCGAGTTGGCTTCCAGGCGGCCGGAGATGATGTCATCGCGGATCAGTCCGTAGACCAGAGCCCCTTCTTCCGACACGCCGGTCGGGTCGATGCCAACGGGGGGGCGGGCCTTGAACTCTCTCATCAATGTCGATCCGTGCGTTCGGTAGCGGCTCAGCTTTGCCGGTTTCTTGCCAAATTTCTAGAGAGATGGGTGAAATTTTGCAAAATCCTTGTTGCCTGTCCCAAAAACGAGGCGTTAATTGCGTAGCCGGCAGGTTGCCGGACAGTCATTCTCGATCTGCGCGAGGGGCGCAGGCCGCGGGTGGAGGAGGAAATTCATGTCAGAACACGGAATTGGCCGCGCGCTTGCGCACGGCGTGGCAGCGGCTGGCCTGGCGGCAAGCCTTATCTCGACGGCCTTCGCCGGGGGAATCGACATCAGCAAATGGTCGCCGGAATACGTGCGATCGATCGCAGGCACCGAGACGTTCGATACCGTCGGTCACTGCAACTCGGTCACCCCGACCGACTACAAGGGCAAGCTGACCTTCTGGTACCAGGGCATCTTCGAGGCCGATCCGCAGATCATGCGCGACAACTACCGCGATTTCTTCGCGGCGTTCCGCGCCACATACCCCAACATCGAGCTTACCGAGCAGGGCATCACCTATAACGAGCTGCTCGACAAGTTCCGCACCGCGCTCCTCGGCAACTCTGCTCCAATGGCGATCCGCCTGCAGATCCTGGGCGGCACCGAGTTTGCGGCCAAGGGCTATCTCGAAGAGCTGAAGCCCGA
The DNA here is from genome assembly GCF_056402875.1 of Devosia sp. P3_B2. Taxonomy (NCBI): domain Bacteria; kingdom Pseudomonadati; phylum Pseudomonadota; class Alphaproteobacteria; order Hyphomicrobiales; family Devosiaceae; genus Devosia; species Devosia sp. P3_B2. The sequence goes on from NZ_JBFUGO010000002.1 coordinate 7,093, forward strand.
AGACGTGGGCTACAAGCCAGAAGACTTCTGGCCCGGCGCGATGAAGGCGGTAACCTGGGACGGCAAGGTCTACGGCATTCCCACCAACAACGAGACGATGGCGTTCATCTGGAACGCCGACATCTTCAAGCGCGCGGGCCTAGATCCGGAGAACCCGCCTGCCACGTGGGACGACGTGGTCGCCTATTCCAAGCAGATCCACGACAAGCTCGGCATCGCCGGCTACGGTCTCGTCGCCAAGCAGAACGCCGGCAATACGCCCTATCGCTACATGCCGCAGCTCTGGGGCTATGGCGGCGGTGTCTTCGACGAAGCCGACCCCAACCCCACCTACGGCGAAGTCCGCCTCGACAGCCCGGCCTCCATCCGCTCGCTGCAGGCCTCCTATGACATGTACGTCAAGGACAAGTCGGTGCCCGTTTCGGCGCTCACCAACACCCAGGGTGAAAACCAGGCGCCGTTCATCTCCGGCCAGCTCGGGATGATGATCTCGCACCCGTCCGAGTACGCCAAGATGGTCGAACTCGCCGGCAAAGCGACCGGCAGCGACGTGGCGGTGGCCCAGAACGTGCTCGACAACATGCGCTACGGCCTGATCCCCACCGGGCCCGATGGCAAGCGCGCCGTGGTGTTCGGCGGCTCCAACATCCACATCGTCAAATCCCAATACGTCGAGGGCGGCAAGGTCGATGAGCCTGCGGCCAAGGCGTTGATCTGCATGTGGACCAGTCCCGAGTGGTCGCTGAAGCTGGCCTGGGCGGGGTCAAATCCGGGCAACGTCAACGGCTTCAAGACGCAGTGGATGAAGGAACGCCTCGACACCATCAAGTTCCTCGACGTCACGACCTCGATGCTGCCCAACGGCATCCCGTTCCCGGCCCTGCCGGAGGCGCCTGAGATCATGAACATCATTGTTCCGGACATGATGCAAAATGCTCTCACCGGCACCATGACCGTCGAGGCGGCCGCAAAGGACGCTGCGGAGAAGGTCCGAAAGCTGCACGGTGGTGGCGGTCTCTAAGCCATCAAGATGCAGGGCCGGACGAGACGCTCGGCCCTGCAACTATTCAGGTGGCTACAGCCGCAACCCTGCCTTGTCGAAGGCCATTGCTGCGCCGGGTTCGATGCCCACCTCAATCAGCGCACCGCTGCTGATGCGGGAGTGGCCCTTCTGCTGGATCGTTACCTTGGTCTGGTCGTCCTTACCCGCCGCATAGACGTAGGAGACGCCGCCCAACTGCTCGACCACCTGAGCCTTGGCCGTCAGCGTCGGCCCGCCGAGGCCAACGTCGGCGAAATGCTCAGGCCGAATGCCGACGCTGATCGCGTCGCCCACCGCACCACCGCCGCCGCGTCGCCTTACCTTGAGGGCAGGGGCATCGAACGCGGTTAGCGAGACGGTCAGCTCCTGCCCGTCGATGGCCGCTATGGTCCCATCTAGGAAGTTCATCCGCGGCGATCCGATAAAACCGGCCACGAAGGTGTTGTCGGGGTTGTCATAGAGCTCGATCGGGCTTCCCTGCTGTTCCACCCGGCCGGCGCGCAGCACGACGATCCTGTCCGCCAGGGTCATGGCCTCGACCTGGTCGTGGGTCACATAGACCATGGTGGCGCCGAGCTGCTGGTGCAGCTTGGCGATTTCGATGCGCATCTGCACCCGGAGCTCTGCGTCGAGGTTGCTGAGCGGCTCGTCGAAGAGGAAGGCCTTTGGCTGCCGAACGATGGCGCGGCCGATGGCGACGCGCTGGCGCTGGCCGCCCGAGAGCTGGCGCGGTTTGCGCTCGAGAAGCTCGGTAAGTTCAAGGACGCGGGCGGCTTCATTTACCCGCGTCGAGACCTGGTCCCTGGGCGTGCCCCCCATGCGCAGCCCGAAGCCGAGGTTTTCCTCGACCGTCATGTGCGGGTAGAGCGCATAGGACTGAAAGACCATGGCGACGCCGCGCTCGGAAGGATCGTAGTCGGTGACGTCTTCGCCGCCGATCAGGACCTGTCCGGCAGTCGGTTCCTCGAGTCCGGAGATGGTGCGCAACAGCGTGGATTTCCCGCAGCCTGATGGGCCGACGAAGACGACGAACTCGCCGTTGCCGATGTCGAGACTGACATCGTGAATCACCTGTACTGCGCCGAAGCTCTTGTTGATGCTCCGCAGCTGAAGTTCAGCCATCGTCTCCTCCTTGCGATGGTTAGCGTGGTTCAGCGCGCGGCCCAGAGGGCCCCGCGCTCGAAGATCGTCCGCATCTGCGGGACCTGGAATTCGTCCGCCACATGGCCCAGCGACGAATAGAAGACGCGGCCTTTGCCGTAGCGGCGCTTCCAGACCACTGGCATCACCACTCCGTCGATCTCGTCGAAATGCTCGCCGGAGAACGTGGTGGTGGCGAGCACTTCGACGCTCGGGTCGAAGTGCATGTAGTACTGCTCCGAGCGGTAGGGGAAATCGCCGACGCCGGTCATGATCGGGTCGTCTGACTTCGCAACGTTCACGACGTAGTCGATGATGTTGCCCGGGTGCGCCACCCACTGTCCGCCGGTCATGAACTGATAGTCGGGCTCGTTGCGGAAGCTGTCGCACATGAGGCCATGGAAGCCAGCGAGGCCGGTGCCGCTGCGTACCGCAGCGAGGAGGTTGGTGAGTTCCTCGCGCTCGATCCGCGACATGGTGATGGCCGGAACGATCAGGTCGTACTGGCTGAGGGACTCGTCGGCAAAAGCCTCGGTGGTGGGTTCTATGTCGACGGCAAAGCCATGTGATTCAAGCATCGAGCCAACGAGGCGCGAACTCTGCTCAGGCGTGTGCCCATCCCATCCTCCCCACACGATCAGCGCAGACTTCGTCATTTTCTTTCCTCCTGATAGGCAGATGTCCATGGGGCGCTATAGATGTCCCGCAGCATGAGGGCGGCAGCGCCGCGCGCCCAAAGCTGGTCGTCGAGCGTGTGAAAGATGAGCTGCGTCGTTGCGAGATGCGCACGGAAGCTATTGGCCGCGACGGCTGTCTCGAGCGCCGGCGCAACGAGTTCGCCATAACGCGAGGACGCGAACGCGACGATGATCTTCTCGGGGTTAATGAGGTTGACGACGTAGGAAATTCCGAGGCCGAGCCGTGCACCCTGTGCGTCGATCACCGACTGTGCCGCCTCGACGCCGGCATCGCTCGCCTCGGCCAGCGCCCCCATGATGTCCGTCCGCGCCAGCGGTCTATCGAGGAAACCTTCGCCGAGTCGCGCAGCCGCCTCTCGCCGCATGGCGGCATCGCTCACATAGGCGTTCAGGCAGTCGACCTGACCGCATTCGCAGGGCTGGCCAGCGCCGCCCACCTTGATATGGCCAAACGTCGGGCCGAGCGTGCTGGCGCCGCGGTGCAGATCGGATTCGATCCACAGGCCCAGGCTCGCCGTCTGGTCGAGGGAGATGACTGCGAAGGTTCGTTCGGCTTGCGCATAGCCGAACCAGCTTTCGGCCAGCGCCAGCAGATTTGCGGGCTTTTCAAGCTTCACCGGCAATCCGGTGCGCTCGCTGAGCAGCGACCCAATGGGGATTTCACGCTCGCCGAAAACCGAACTCGAGTAGCTCTTGCCTGAGCGCGGATCGACCAGTCCCGGCACGCCGATGCCGATGCCCTTGATCCGGCTGCGATCGATGCCCGACTTGTTGACGCAGTCGGTGAGCGCATCCTCGATGATGTCAGTGATCACGTCTGCCGGCTGGCGGGCCATTCGGATCGGCAGCTGCGACGAGGCGACGAGCTCACCGCGGAAGTCGACCAGCGTTACGGTGGTGACGCTCTCCGAAATCTTGATACCGAGAACATAGGCAGCATCAGGCACGAGGCCGAGCAGCACGCGCGGCCGGCCTCGCTGCGCCTCGTTGTGCGGTTGGGTGTGGATGGCGTCGATCAAGCCTTCTTCGATCAGTGCGCCGGTGATCGCCGACACCGTGGTGCCGCTCAGCAGCGTGCGTTCGGAGATCTCGACGCGCGAAATCTGTCCATGGCACCGGATGGTCTCCAGCACATGGTACTTGTTGATCTCACGCATCAGCAGCGGGTCTGCGATTTTGACGACCAGGTGACTCTCCAACGGCGAAAGTGAATTAGTGCGCATACCATATCAAAATGTCTGGCGAAATGCACGATTTGCTGGCGGAGAGGCGTCCAGACATGCCGTGTTTCCAAATTATCTCAATCAGTTAGCTGCCGCATTCACCGCGCCCGCTCATTTCTGAGGTACGTTCCTCTTGCGCCTTTAATAAGGGATGCGTAGAAAGTAGCAAGTGGTGATGGCGGGAACGCCTCACTGCCGCGGCTCGAAAAGACCGATGAGGGTAGGGGCCGCCGCGAGGACAGGAGGAGAAACCATGAAGCGTATTGCGCTTGCCGCGATGCTGGCTATGGCCGCCATTTTGCCAGCTCAGGCCCAGACCGTCGTCAAACACTTGCACATCACATCCATCCCGGCCGAGGTGGAGCTGATGAACCAGATCGCAGCCGACTTCATGGCTGCCAATCCGGACATCAAGGTCGAGCTCCCGTTCCTCGAGAACGAAGCGTTCAAGGCCAAGCTGACCACACTGTTGCAGTCGGCCGATGCGCCCGACGTGTTCCACTCGTGGGGCGGCGGCGTGTTCTACGAGCAGGCCAAGGCCGGCTTCCTGCGCCCGGTCGAGGACGTGCTGTCCCAGGAGGCCAAGGACAATCAGGGCCAGGCCGGTGTTTCCGCTTTCACCGCGCCCGATGGCCACATTTACGGCGTCGCGCGCGATGTGAGCGAGGTCGTGCTCTGGTACAACAAGCCCCTGTTCGCGCAGGCCGGCGTCGATCCCGCCAGCATGCAGACCTGGGAGGGTTTCCTCGCCGGGGTGCAGAAGTTCAAGGATGCCGGCATCACTCCGATTGCCGTCGGCGCCAAGGACAAGTGGCCGGCCCACTTCTGGTGGTCCAAGCTCGTCGTCCGGCTGGCCGGCAAGGACGGCTTCGAGGCAGCTGCCCGTGGTGAGGGCGACGGCTTTGCCGGCGAGGATTTCGTCAAGGCCGGCGATTACTTCCTGCAGTTGGCCCAGCTCGACCCCTGGCAGCAGGGGTTCCTCGCCGCCAGCTATGGCGACGCCTCCGGCCTGTTCGGCGACGGCAAGGCTGCGATGCACCTCATGGGTGACTGGGACTACGGCGCCATGAAGGACAACTCGGCGAACAAGCAGGGCATTCCGGACGACCAGCTCGGCATCCTGCCTTTCCCGACCATCGACGGCGGCAAGGGTGATCCCACCGACACACTTGGCGGTCTGGGCGGCATCCTCTTCTCGAAGAACGCCTCGGACGCCGCGGTGAAGTGGGTGGAGTACTTCAACTCCGCCGAAGTGCAGAAGAAATACGCCGAAGCCGCCTACTACATCCCGATCGCCAAGGGCGCCGCCGATGGCATGACCAACCCCTTCAAGGTGCAGATCGCCAAAGACATCGGCAGCGCCCATTGGCATGCCCTGTTCTTCGATCAGGCCCTGGGCCCGAATGTGGGCGGTGTGGTCAACGACGTCTCGGCCGAGCTCGCCGGCAACTCGATCAGCGCCCAGGAAGCGGCTGAGTTGATCAAGGAAGCCGTGGACGAGTCGCTCTAGGCCGCAGGCCTTTTCCGGCGGGCGGCCMGCGCCGCCCGCCGGTTTCCGGCTCGCCCCGCGCGAGCTTCAGATCGAATGCGCCGCCGGCGTTTGTCTCCTCGCCTTGGACCACAAGGCGGACTTCGAGGGAGGATCATCCAGTGACCAGCATAGCCGACGCGGCGACCTCGACCGTGCCCGTAGTGCAACGTCGCCGTCGCTACATGGAACGCAAGAGCCTCGTGCCGCTGCTATTGTTCCTGCCGCCGGCGCTCATCCTCTTCACGCTGTTCGTCGTGCTGCCGATGGTGGACGCGGCGACCTTCTCGTTCTTCGACTGGAACGGCTACGGGCCGATCACCGACTTCGTCGGTTTCGATAACTACGCCGACGTGCTCAAGCATCGGAACTTCGGCACTGCGGTCCGCAACAGCCTGATCGTCGTTGCGGTTTCGCTGCTGGTCCAACTGCCGCTTGCCATGTGGTGCGCCATCGCGCTGGCGGAGCGCGCCGTCAGCATCAACGTGATGCGCACACTGTTCTTCCTGCCCTTCATGCTGGCCGAGGTTGCCGCGGGGCTCATCTGGAAGTTCGTTTACGACGGCAATTACGGCCTGCTGCCGGCCATCGGCAACGCCATTGGCGTCGAGATGCCGTTCGTGCTCGGCGACAAGACCTGGGTCATCCCGGCCATCATGCTGGTGATCACCTGGAAGTATTTCGGCTTCCACATGATGATCTATATCGCCGGGCTGCAGTCCATTCCGTCCGAGGTCATCGAGGCGGCGCGGCTGGACGGCGTCAAGCGCTGGCAGATCGTGCGGCACATCAAGATCCCGATGATCCGCTCGGCCATCGTTATCTCGGTGTTCTTCGCCGTTACCGGTGCGCTGCAGCTGTTCGACCTGATCATTCCGCTGTCGAACGGCGGCCCATCGCACTCCAGCCACACCATCGTGACGTTCCTCTACCAGTTCGGCATCCTGCGCATGAAGCTCGGGTTCGGGGGCGCGGTGAGCGTGCTGCTGTTCATTGCCTGCGTGGTCGTGGCGCTCGCCTATCGTCGCATTCTCTTCAAGGTGGAGCAGAACTGATGGCCGCCGCAAACCGGAAACGCCGCCCCGTCATCTCCGCGGTCCAGTGGATCTCGCTGCTGGTCGTCGCGGCCTTCGTGATCGTGCCGTTCTACACCACCGCGTTGGGCGGCTTCAAAGAGATCGGGGAGCTCCGGGTAAACCCGTTCGGCCTGCCGGCGAGCTGGGATCCGGTGCGCTTCGTCGAGATTCTCGGCGGTCCGCGCTACTTCTCGTCGCTGTGGAACTCGTTCCTGATCGCAGCCGGCACGGTGGTGCTCTCAACGCTCGTGGCCTCGATGACGGCCTTCGCGCTGGCCCACATCAAGTTCTTCGGCCGCAAGTTCGTCATGGGCTATCTGATGCTGGGCCTGCTGTTTCCGTCGGCGACCGGCATCCTGCCGCTGTTCATCAAGATGCGCGACCTGGGGATGCTCGACAGCCACTGGGGCATCATCACCGTGCAGGTGGCTTTCAGCGTCTCCTTTGCCGTGCTGCTCTTTCATAACTTCTTCAAGGAACTGCCCAAGGAGCTGATCGACGCGGCTCGCATGGACAATTGCGGCTATATCCGCATCTACTGGTACGTCACGCTGCCGCTGTGCCTGCCGATCATCGCAACGGTGAGCGTCTTCAATTTCGTGAGCAGCTGGAACAGCTTCCTTCTGCCGCTGATCGTCCTCAACTCCGAGGACAAGTACACCTGGCCGCTCGGCATCATGCAGTTCCAGGGCCAATTCGGCTCGGATTGGCCGCGCATCCTCGCTTTCCTCACGCTGTCCATCATGCCGGCAATCGCCTTCTTCCTGCTGGCGCAGCGCTACGTCATCTCGGGCCTGACCGGTGGGGCCGTGAAGGGCTGACTTCTCCGTCTAGCGGGCAATTCCAGCCCGCTGGCCGCCAGCACTAGGCCGTCGCCGCGTCGGAGGTCGAACGGATCAAGGTCTGTTTGGCTGAGGTCATGTGGGTGCGGCAGGCGGAGACAATGGTCGCGCGCGACCGGCTCAGCAGCGCGTCAATGTAGTTGAGGTGCTCGCGGATGGCGACCTCGTTGCGCTCGCGCTCGTCCTTCTTGTTCCACTGATAGTGGTAGTGAAAGATCAGCGTGATGATGTCGTAGAACCCATCGATGAAGCGGTTGGGAAGGGCCGCGTTGACCAGGCGATGGAACCGGCTGTCGAGACTGGAGAAGTCGTGGAAGCGGGTGTCGATTTCTCCAAGCAGCGCAACATGCTCCTCACGCAGCTGCCGCAGCTCGCGCCATAGCGGCGAGGCCTCCGGTAGCCCGGCGAAGGCTTTTGCCGAACGCAGCTCGAACATTTCTCGTATCTCGAACAGCTCCAGCGCAAAGCCGCCGGTGAACCCCTGCAGAACCCAACCGCCGCTCGGCCGCCGCTCGATCAGGCCGAAGCGCTGAAAGCTGTTCAGGAACTCCCGGATGACCGTGGTGGCGACGCCGAACTGCCGCGCCAGCTCGAGCTCGTTGATCAACGATCCGGGCCTCGCATCGCCGCGTACCATCCACTCCATGAACTGCTTTTCGACCTGGACGGAGGTGGGAACAGTTTCAGCCTCGGGAAACGGGGAGGCCTGGCGCCCCACCCTGCGGACGAAGCGTAGTCGTCCAGTGCCGCGCACCATCCCCTGATCGCCCAGCGCGGCGAGGACCTTGCGCACCGTTGTACGGCTGACCCCAAGCCTGGCGGCCAGCACCGGCTCCGAAGGGACGGGATCGCCTTCCCTCAGCTCGGCCATCAACACCAGGGCGTCGTTGAACGTGCGCTTGAACAGAGTATCGGTCTTCACGTTCCTCAGTCCCCTGCAGTTGTTCTGCAACCTATAAAAAACAATTTGACGATTTCTGTAAATGGAAGTTTTTTGTACATAATGAACATACGGGAGGGGACTGTGCTCGTGGAAGAGGGGCCGCGCGCAGATACGGCTGAGGTACGTGCCCGGTCGGCGGCTGAAGGTTCAGCTCTCGCCATCGCGCTGAAGCTGCTGGGTTTTGGCCCGGTGCTTATTCTTGCGGTTCTCGTGGTTGTCATCAGCTTGGCGACCCCCAACTTCCTGAAGCCGGTGAACATTGGGAACATCGTTGCCCAGACCGCCGTAATCGCGATCGTCGCCATCGGGCAGCATCTCGTCGTCCTCACACGCGGTATCGATCTTTCGGTGGGCGCCAACCTCGCGCTGGCAACGGTGATCGGCGGGCTCGCTTTCCGAGTTGCCGACTCTGCGCCCTTGGTCATGGCGGCGATGCTTCTGAGCGGGGCGCTCGTGGGGGCCGTGAATGGGCTCGTCTATGTCTTCGGCCGGCTGCCCCATCCCTTCATCATTACCCTGGCGACGCTGAGCATCGCGCGTGGCCTCGCGCTGGAACTGGCGATCGGCCACACCACCATGCGCGGCATGCCGGCGGCGATCGCGGCGATCGGCGGCGGCTCGACCCTGGGCATCCCCAATTCCTTCTTTGTGGTCCTCGGCGTCGCTGCTGCCGCACTCTTCATAGCCCGGGCCATGGTCTGGGGGCGCTGGATCTACGCGGTGGGCGGCAAGCCCGAAGCGGCCGTGCAGATGGGCATCCCGGTCAAATGGGTGCTCGTCTCTGTCTATGTCATCTCGGGTCTATGCGCGGGTATCGGCGCCATAGTTCTTGCCGGCCGTACCGAGGCGGGCTCGCCGCTTTACGGCAACCTGCTCGAGCTCGACACCATCGCGGCAGTGATCATTGGAGGCGCGAGTTTTCTCGGAGGACGCGGCCATATCGGTCACGCCCTTGTCGGCGCGGTGATGATCGGCGTCATCCGCAACGCCCTCAACCTGCTCAATGTCGACGTGTTCTTCCAGATGATCGCAATCGGGGCGATCATCGTGGTGGCGGTCGAGGCGGACGTGCTGCGCAATCACCTGGAAGCGCGGGTGCGCGTCATGCAGTCGGGGAGGGCGTCATGAGCGCCGCCACGTCCGCCTCGCCGGTTCTTTCCGTGAACCATGCCGAGAAACGCTTCGGCGCCGTGCACGCACTCAAGAGCGTGAGCATCGAGGCCTACCGCGGCGAAGTGCTGGCGCTCCTCGGCGACAACGGGGCGGGCAAGTCCACCCTGGTGAAATGCATCAGCGGTGTGCACGCGCTGGATGGGGGCGCGATCCTGCTCGATGGCGAGCCGACAGCGATCCGCAACCCGGCGGCGGCCCGCCGGGCGGGCATCGAGACCGTCTACCAGGACCTCGCGCTGTTCGACAACCTGACCCCGGCGCAGAACTTCTACTGCGGACGGGAACTCTCGTTCCCGAGCTGGCTGCCGCGCGGCCTGAGGCTCCTGAGCACGCGGGAGATGGATCGCCAGGCGGCGTCGGTGATCGACCGGCTCAAGGTGCGGCTGCCGAGGTTCGACGCGCCGGTAGCGCTCATGTCCGGTGGCCAGCGCCAGGCGATCGCGGTGGCAAGGGCGACGGTGTTCGCCCGCAAGGTCGTGATCCTCGACGAGCCGACCGCCGCGCTCGGCCTCAGGGAAGCGCGCAAGGTTCTCGACCTGATCGCGCAACTCCGCGACGAGGGTAACGCCGTGATCCTCATCACCCACAACATGGAACATGTCATCGAGCTTGCCGACCGCGCCGTCGTGCTGCGGCAGGGGCGCAAGGTCGGGGAGCTCAAGCCCAGCAAAGCCAATCAGCACGAACTGGTCTCACTCATCGTCGGAGCCGAGGCCTAGGGGATCGATCCGAGGGGATCGAGTGGAGGGAGCGCTTCAACCGAGGCGGTCCGAAGGGAGGAAGACCAATGAAGCTCAAACTACTACTGGGAGGATTGGCGATCGCTGCCGCGACCTGCGGACCGGTCGCAGCGGCGGATAACGTGAAGATCGGGTTCATCACCAAGTTCCCGGTGCCGTTCTTCGCCACCATGGAGAATGCAGCCAAGGCCTACGCCGAGGCCAATCCAGGCGTCGAGATCATCTACGGCCAAGGAACATCGGCCACCGACATCGAGGGCCAGATCGCCCAGATCGAGTCGATGGTGACGCAGGGCGTGCAGGGCATCGCCCTGACCCCAGTCGATCCCACGGTGGCACCGGCGCTCGACAAGGCCATCGCTCAGGGCGTGAAGATTGTTCTGATGGACAACAACATCCCGGACTGGAAGGGCCGCACGTCGCTTGCCACCACCGACAACTACGCCGCGGGCGTGATCGCCGGCCAGTACCTGAAGACAGTGCTCAAGAACGGCGACACACTGGGCATCCTGGAGGGCGTTCCCGGGGTCCCGGCCCTGGACGATCGTGTCAACGGCATGCTCGAGGGCCTCAAGGGCGTCGAGGTCAATATCGTCGGGCGTGGCGGCACCAACTGCACGGAAGAACTGGGGATCAACGTGGCCCAGGATCTGCTGACCGCCAATCCGGATCTGAAGGCGATTTATGCTGCCTGCGGCCCTCCAGCCGCAGGAGCCGCGCAGGCAATCAAGAACGCCGGCATCGCAAGCGACGCGATCGTGCTGGTGGGCTTCGACTTCTGCTGCGGAGAGGCGGAAGCCCTGACGGCGGATATCGAGGACGCCACGGTCGCGCAGTTCCCGACCAAGATGGCCGAACTCGGCGTCGATGCCCTCGTCAAGGCTATCCGCGGCGGTGAGGTCCCATCCCTCATCGACTCGGGTGCGGCACTGGTAACCAAGGACAACATGGCCCAGTTCCAGTGACCCGCGGCGAGGGTCGGAACCTGGTTCTCCCCAGTTCCGACCCTCGCTGTTCCAGCCGATCTTCTACAAACGGAAGCAGTTGATATGCAGGCGCTGGTCTGTCGCGAACCCGGAGTGCTGGAGCTCGAGAGCCGGCCGGCGCCGCCGCGCGGCGAGGAGGACGTGCTGGTTCGACCGCTCAGGGTCGGCATTTGCGGCACGGACTATCACATCTACGAAGGCAAGCACCCGTTTCTCGCGTATCCGCGGGTCATGGGACACGAACTCGCGGTGGAGGTGCTGGAGGCGCCGCCGGGGTCGGGTTTTCGCGCCGGCCAAGTCTGCGTCGTCAATCCATACCTTTCGTGCGGCATCTGTGTCGCCTGCCGGGCCGGCAAGCCCAATTGCTGCGTGCGCATCTCGGTGCTTGGCGTCCACCGGGACGGCGGAATGGCGTCGCTGCTATCGCTGCCGGCGGCTAACCTGATTGCTACCGAAGGGTTGAGCATCGATGCCTGTGCGGCGGTCGAGTTCCTGGCCATCGGCGCACATGCCGTCCGTCGTTCGGGAGCGAAGGCCGGTCAGCGTGGATTGGTGATTGGGGCTGGTCCGATCGGCCTCGGTCTCAGCCTGTTCTCGGCAATCTCGGGTGTCGCTGTCACAGTCATGGACCTCGATCCTTCACGGCTGGCAGTAGCACGGGAGATCGCCGGCGCATCACCGCTCCAGGGAGGGGAGGGGGTACTCGAGGCAGCGGCATCGCTGACCGCCGGGGAAGGCTACGACCTTGTCTTCGACGCCACCGGGAACGCGGCCTCGATGCAAAAGGGCTTCGACTTCGTCGCCCATGGCGGGACCTACGTGCTGGTCAGCGTGGTCCGGGAGACCATCACATTTGCGGACCCGGACTTTCACCGCAAGGAAATGTCTCTCCTGGGCAGCCGCAACGCCACGTCGGAGGATTTCGAGCGGGTCATGCATGCCATTCGGAACGGTCGGATACCGGTCGAGCGGTTGATCACCCATCGGACGACGCTCGCAGACGCAGCCCGCAACATCCCGACCTGGGCAACGCAGAAGCAAGGGCTGATCAAGGGAGTAATCGAGATGGATGGGGTGAGTTCGGAAACGTGAGAGCTCGATGGCTTGGCCTCAACGTCCGCTCTGGTGCTAACCCGCGCTCAGCGCCTCGGTCGGGGCAAGGCGGGCGGCTCGGATGGCGGGGTAGAGGCCGGCGATGCCGCCGATGAGCAGCGTTGCGCCGATGCCGCCGGCGGCGACCCAGAGGGGGATGTCGACTGGCCAGCCTTGTAGCTGCGCATAGCCAACCGTCACCAGCCAGCCGATCACGATGCCGCTGCCGCCGCCGAGCAGCGCCAGCAGCAGCGCCTCGCCGAAGAACTGGATGCGGATGTGACCCCGCGTTGCCCCCTGCGAGCGCCGGAGGCCAATCTCGGCACGCCGCTCGAGCACGGAGATCACCATCGTGTTGGCGACACCAATGCCACCGACGAGCAGCGCCACGGCGCCGAGGCCGAGGAGAAGGCCGGTGAAAGCGATGTCCGCCGCGGCTTCTGCTGCGAGGGCATCGGAAGGGCGAGACACGTCGACTTCGTTCGGCTGCTCGGGATTGGCGGTGCTCGCGAGGAGATCGTGTACCGCCTCGACTGCTGCAGGGTCGGTACGAACATACAGGGTGGTAATGTCGCCCTCGAAGTCGAGGTAACGCTCACCGGCCGGCCAGCCGATCAGCGCGCAAAGGTCAAGTGACGGCACGAGCGACACCGGCTCGAGGATCCCGACCACGGTGAACCAGCGGCCGCCGAGCCAGATCGGCTGGCCGATAAGATTGTTGCCGATGCCGAGGCGCGTGGCAGCGCGGGCCCCGAGGACAACGGTCGGGTACTCTGCAGTAGCCTCGTTGAGCCACGCACCACCGGCGATCCGTGCGCCAACCGTCTCGAGCAGGTCGAGGCGGGCGGCAAACACGGCCATCCCGCCTGACTGCGTCTCGGGGATGCGGTCGCTCCGATAGACCTTTGCATCCGCAAGTTGACCGATGGCGCTCACGGCCTCGACCTCAGCGATGCGTCCGATCATCGCAATCGACTCCGATGGCATCGTCGCGGCTTCGCCGAACATCGAGGTGCCCGGGCCGGCGCTCAGGAGATTGGTGCCAAGCTCCGAAAGCAGCTGGTTCAACTGGGCGCGGCTCGAGGTGGAGATTCCGACCACCGCGATCATCGCTGCGATGCCGATGGCGATACCAAGCGCCGAGAGCACGACCCGGAGCGGTCGAGCCCGCAGCCCGTACACTGCGAGCCGCACGACATCGGGGGCCAGCAGCCTTGCCGGCTCAACAGTGGTCACGTCGCACCCGGTTTCGGTCGTCGACCAATTGCCCGTCATGAATCGATGCCTGCCGGTCGAAGCGCGCCGCGAGCTCACGGTCATGGGTGATCACGATCACTGCGGTGCCCTCCCCGTGCAGATCAAGCAGCAACTGCACCACACCGTCACCCGAGGCGCTGTCGAGCGCGCCCGTCGGCTCGTCGGCAAGCAGCAGCATCGGGCGGCGCACCAGCGCGCGTGCGATTGCCGTCCGCTGCTTTTCCCCTCCGGACAGCTGGTGGGGGCGATGGCCGAGCCGATGACCGAGGCCGACCTGGCGCAAGGCCGCCTCTGCCCGCTCGCGACGCTCGCTCAGCCCAACGCCGGTGTAGAGGAGGCCGTCCGCGACATTGTCGAGCGCCGAAACGCCGGATGACAGGTGGAAGTGTTGGAACACGAAGCCGATACGGCGCGCACGCAATGCAGACAGGTCGTCGTCTCCGTGCTCTGACACATCGAGCCCGTCGATCTCGACCTGGCCCGCGCTAGCACGGTCGAGCGTGCCGATGATGTTGAGCATCGTCGACTTGCCCGAGCCTGAGGGACCGACAATGGCGACAAGCTCGCCGCGGCCGATCTCGAGGCTGACATCGCGCAGGGCGAAGACGCCGCCGGCGAATGCCCGCGAGACGTTGCGCAGCGAGACGATGGGGTCCTTCATCCGGGCACTCCAACCCGCATGCCTTCGGCGATGCCCTCTCCGGTCACCTCGACCCTCCCGGCCGCGAAGAGTCCGGTATCGACGGGGACGAGGGCGCTGGCTCTATCGGTCACCAGTTCGATGGCAAAGCCGCCTTCCGGACGCGCGAGGAGCGCTGCGATCGGCACCGAGAGCACATCGTTGCGGCTGTCGCTCACGAACTCGACGTCGACAGAGGCAACTTCGAGCCCGCCGAGCGCGGCCTGATCGGCGATCGCGATGGTCACCTCGATGGCACCGTCCGTCACCACCGACCCGACCTCGGAGATAATCCCGTCGACCTCGGTGTCGTCGGGCAACGTCACGGTGACGGCCCGGCCGACGGCAGCCAGCGCCTGGTCACCCACCGCGAGCGGGACGGCAACCAGCTTCTCGGTGCTGGAATAGGTGACGAGGGAGCCGCGGTCGGCTGAGGACTCGATCAGTGTCTCGCCGATGCCGGCGGTGTGCGCGGCGATGTGCACGGGACCTTCGGCGACCACCAGTTGGCCGGGGTCCACGGTGCCGGTGACAGGAAGACCGGCCGACTTCTGCCACGCGCGAACCCGCTCGGGGAGCGCTCCCGTATAGCCCAGGGCTGCGAGATTTTCAGCAAGCTGCTCGACGTCGGCATTGTCAGATGCACGGGCGACGAGCGCCGCAAGTTCGCTTTGCAGATCGTCGCGCTTCACTTTGGTTTCGGCGATGGCCACGCGGGCTGTCACCGCATCGAGGCCGGCGGTGGCGAGGTCCCTGCGAAGCGTGCGAATGGCTGCGTCGAAGCTGGCGCGGGCGGTGGCGAATTCGGCTTCGGCGGTCGCGATTTCCGCGGTGGGTGCAAGCTCCGCGGCGGAAAGTTCGCGGATGCGACCGAGCTTGGCCTCCGCGGCGCTGACGGCCCCGGCGAGCTGGATGAACTCGGGCGTGGCGGGGGTGGACGAGAGGGCGTCTTGAAGCCGTGTGTCGACGTCCGCCGCACGAGCCTCGGCGTCGGCGAGCCGCGCTTCTTCGAGGCGGAGGGTCAGCTCGGCCGCCTCGACTGCCATCTTGCCCTCTTCAAGTTCGACCCAGACAGGAGAGGGGGTGTCCGGGTCGAAACGGAGCGTCCGATGCTGGGGCGCCGAGCCGTAAAAGAGGATCGCGGGCTGGCCGTCGAGCGCGTAGAGCGGCTTGCCCCGCTCGATGCTCGAGCCGACGGGCGCGATCCAGGTGACCATGGCGGAGGCACCGGCGAGACTGGGCCGCAGCGAGCTTAGATCGCCATAGCCCAGGGTGCCGGTCACGGTCTTGGTGTCGAGGAGCGTTCCGCGCATTACTTCAGCCGTCGCAGCCGGAACTGCCGAGGGTGCTGCAGATGGTGGCGGCTGCTGCGTCCACAAGAGGCCGGTGACCGCGACGGCACCGGCGGCGAGAACCACCACGCCGCCGGTGAGTATGGCACGGGCGCGCATCATCCCCCGATAATGATCCGGGCGCCGCCGGCAGCGTCGCGGCAAGCTTCCATCGCGGCCTTGAGCCGAGGATCGTCCGGACCGGCGCTGACGCCTTTGGGGTCGATCCGCCCTTCGGAGTCCGGATCGGGGAAGTCCGGCAGGCCGTTCTCCCGCACGCATTGGGACAGTTTCAGCAGAGCGTCGAGATCCGCCGGTGTGATGCCTTGATCGCGAAGACCTTCGGGAGCGAGATCGCGACAGGCGGCCGCCGCGGCCTTGAAGCGCGGTGCACTTTCCGGGTTGATCAGGAACCGCATGTTTCCGTCGGCGGTCGGGTCGGGAAATTCGGCATAGCCGTTGTCGCGCATGCATTGGGAATAGGCGAGCGCCACATCCTCGCGGTCAGCCGGCGGCTGCTGCGCCGCAGTGGCCGCAGAGGTTGCGATGGCCGCGACCGTGAGGCCCGCGCGCAGGATGAGAAGGAGTCTTGGGGCAATCATCGTCACGTCTCCGTCTTGGGGAGTGACGAGATACAAAACGGCGCATTAGCTGGCCGTTAGGGCCGCCTCGCGAGCTGCCGGAATGCGCACGCGGACGATGAGCCCGCCGCCTTCGCGCGGCGTCGCCTGTACTTCGCCGCCATGCGTATGGGCGACCGAGCGCACAATGGAGAGACCGAGCCCGGCCCCGCGGACGATCGTGCCACGGGCAGCGCCGGCTAGCCGCTCGGTCGCGGCGAGCCGGCGGAATGGCTCGAAGAGGTTTGGGACTTCGTAGGCCGGCACGATCGGGCCGGTATTCTCGATGACGAGTTCGGCGCTGTGCCCGGCCGTCGCCGTCGCGACGCGGACCCAGCCGTTCGCGGGCAGGTTATACTGGATGCCGTTTTCGATGAGGTTCTGGATCAGCCGCTCGAGGAGGAAAGCGTCGCCCATGATGATCCCCGGCCGAAGGTCGGTTTGGAGAACGACGCAGGCCTTGTCAGCGATGGGGCGCAGCTCCGAGACGGTGTGTTCAGCGATCTCTCCGAGATCGACCGGATGGAAATCCGCGGCCCGGTGTTCGCTGCTCGCGAGGGCCAGGAGGCCGTCGGTCAGTTTCTCATGACGCTGGTTCACGGCGAGGAGGGTGGTGCCGAGCTGCTTGACCTCGGCGTCGGCGTCCGCATCGAGCAAGGCGACCTCGATCAGCGTGCGGGTGATGGTGAGCGGCGTGCGGAGTTCGTGCGAGGCATTGGCGACGAACCGGCGCTGGCCGTCGAAGGATCGATCGAGCCGTTCGAGCATCTCGTCGAGCGTGTCGGCGAGATCCTTGATTTCGTCCTTGGGGCCGGTAAGAGCGATGCGCTCATGAAGGCTCCGGTCGGCGACGCGGCGTGCGGTGGCGGTGATCTCGCGGAGGGGCCGAAGCGCCTGTCCCGCCACCAGCCAGCCGATAATGCCGGCGACGATCGTCATGATGCCCACCAATCCGAGAGAGACCACCAGCATCGTATCGAGCGTATTGAACCGCCCCTGCTGGACCAGTACCCGCAGCCGATTGGTTTCTTCCATGATATCGGGCGGCGGCAGTTCTCCCGGCGCGCCCAGATCCCTGAGCCGCACGATGAACTGTCGGTCGAGCACCTGCCCCAGATAGAGGTAGATGACAACGATGAGCGCCACGCCCGCAACCAAGAACGCGCCGGCGTAGAGGAGGCTCAGCCGCGTGCGGATGGTCCAAGGGAAGCCGAGGATCTTCATTTGAGGCGGTATCCTACGCCCTGGACGGTTTCGATCACGGCGGGATCGCCGAGTTTGCGCCGGACGTTCATCATCGTGAAACGGACAACGTTGGTGAAGGCATCGATCTGTTCGTCCCAGGCCTTCTCCAAAAGCTGCTCGGCGGAGACGACACCGCCATCGGCCCGCATCAGTTCCTCGAGCACCGCGAATTCCTTGCGCGACAGGTCGACCGGCCGGTCGCCGCGCTGCACTGTGCGGCGGTGCGTATCCAGGCGGATGCCAGCCCGTTCGAGGACCGGCGGAATGGCGGGGCGCGCCCGCCGCCCAAGCGCCTGGACGCGCGCGACAAGCTCGGCAAATGCAAACGGCTTGGTCAGGTAGTCGTCAGCCCCCAGCCCGAGACCTGCAACGCGCTCCGCGATGGCAGTCGCCGCCGTGAGCATCAGGATACGGGTCTGTGACTCGGATCGAACCAGCGCGGCGCAGACTTCGTCGCCCGAAATGAGCGGAATATCGCGGTCGAGGACGAGGACGTCATACGCGTTGACCTCCGCCCGCTCGAGGCCAGCCTCGCCGTCATAGGCGACATCCACCGCCATGGCGTGGAGCCGCAGCCCCTCGGCAATCGAGTCCGCGAGCTGCCGTTCGTCCTCAACAACCAGTACGCGCACCCGGTCCACCACCTCAAGCCGATCGGCTTCCCTAGCCAATGCCGTGTTAGGGCCGCGTTAGGCCAGAAGAGGGAACGCGAAGAACCCGGCTGCGGGTAGCGTCCACGATTGTGGCTACGATAGCGGCCAAAATGGTGGGAGAGTCTAGGGCAGCCTGAGGTTGCCATACCTGCCAACGAGGGTTCGAACAGCATCTTTACATATAATAGTACTAATGGTACCGACTCTCCTGCCGCGAAGGTGAAAGCACCTCGCCGCAAAGGGAGGACATCGTGACATTCATTACCCGGCTCGCCGTCGCGGCGAGCATCGCTACCGCTTTGACCTCGGGCGTCTTGGCGGCCGACCTGACGGTCGGTTTCTCGCAGATCGGCTCGGAATCCGGCTGGCGCGCTGCCGAGACCTCGGTGACCAAGCTCGAGGCCGAAAAGCGCGGCATCGACCTGAAGTTTGCCGACGCCCAGCAGAAGCAGGAAAACCAGATCAAGGCGATCCGCGGCTTCATCGCACAGGGCGTGAACGCCATCCTCGTCGCTCCGGTGGTCGCCACCGGCTGGGACGAAGTGCTGGCCGAAGCCAAGGAAGCCAACATCCCGGTCGTGCTGCTCGATCGCGGCGTTGATGCGCCCGAAGACCTGTACCTGACCTCGGTTGCGTCCGATCAGGTGAAGGAAGGTCGCGTTGCCGGCCAGTGGCTGGTCGACAAGGTCGCCGACAAGGACTGCAAGGTCGTCGAGCTCCAGGGCACCGTCGGCTCGACCCCGGCCATCAACCGCAAGAAGGGCTTCGAGGAAGCCATTGCGGGCCATGCCAACATCTCGATCGTCCGCAGCCAGACCGGCGACTTCACCCGTTCCAAGGGCAAGGAAGTCATGGAAGGCTTCCTGAAGGCCGAGAATGGCGGCAAGGGCATCTGCGCGCTCTATGCCCACAATGACGACATGGCCGTCGGCGCCATCCAGGCGATCAAGGACGCAGGGCTGAAGCCGGGCACCGACATCCTCGTCGTCTCGATCGACGCGGTTCCGGATATCTTCGCGGCGATGGTCGCCGGTGAGGCCAACGCTACGGTCGAACTGACCCCGAACATGGCCGGCCCGGCCTTCGACGCCCTCACCGCCTATCTGGGCGAAGGCACGACGCCGGAGAAGTTCATCATCAC
The DNA here is from genome assembly GCF_056402875.1 of Devosia sp. P3_B2. Taxonomy (NCBI): domain Bacteria; kingdom Pseudomonadati; phylum Pseudomonadota; class Alphaproteobacteria; order Hyphomicrobiales; family Devosiaceae; genus Devosia; species Devosia sp. P3_B2. Next base: position 26,502 of record NZ_JBFUGO010000002.1, read on the forward strand.
CGAATCCAAGCTCTACACGCCCGCGGACAACCCGCAGGCCGAGTATGACAGCCGCAAGGGTTTGGGTTACTAAGCAAAGATCGCGCCTCGCCGGCTCCGGCCGGCGAGGCGTCGCCCATGTCGGGAGCACGGGTGGCACGCGACCTCGGGGGGTGAAGTGCAGCAGTCGGCCTTCAGAATGGAGGCGCGTGGAGTTTCCAAGGTATTCGGAAACCACACAGCGCTCGACGCAGTCGATTTCGGCCTCTTGCCGGGCGAGGTGCATGCGCTCCTGGGCGAGAACGGCGCCGGTAAGTCGACCCTCATCAAGATCCTGACCGGCGCGCACAAGCCGGACGGTGGCGAAGTGCTGGTCGATGGCGCCCCGGTGACGCTTCACAGCCCGCTGCATTCCCAGTCCTTCGGCATCGGCACGGTGTACCAGGAAGTGAACCTGCTGCCGAACCGGTCGGTGGCGGAGAACCTTTTCCTCGGCCATCAGCCGATCCGCTTCGGGCTTGTCGACCGCCGCAAGATGCTGCGCGATGCGCGCACCCTGCTCAAGCGCTACGACCTCAATATCGACCCGGCGACGGAGCTTGGCAGCCATTCGGTGGCGGTGCAGCAGATCGTCGCCATCGCCCGCGCCGTGCAGCTTTCGGGCAAGGTCCTCATTCTCGACGAACCCACCGCCAGCCTCGACCGCAACGAGGTCGAGCGGCTGTTCGAAGTCATCACGAGCCTCAAGAAAGACGGGCTCGCCATCGTCTTCATCACCCACTTCCTCGACCAGGTCTTTGCCGTCGCTGATCGCGTGACGATCCTGCGTAACGGCCGGCTGGTCGAGACGCGCCCGCTCAACGAGCTGACCCGTACCGACGTCGTTCGCAAGATGCTGGGCAAGGACGTGGCGTTCTCCGGTTCGACCAGCATCGAAGCCGAGCGCCCCGCGACCGAGGTCCTCATCCAGTATGAGGGCTACGGCAGGAAGCGCAGCGTGCAGCCGTTTTCGCTGACCATCCACAAGGGCGAAGTGATCGGCGTTGCTGGGCTGCTCGGATCGGGCCGCACCGAGATGGCGCGCGCCATGTTCGGCATCGACGCCGCCGACGAAGGCTCGGTCTCGATCAACGGCAAGCGGGTCGATATCCGCAACCCCAGCGACGCCATCGCCAAGGGGTTCGGCTTCTGCCCCGAGGATCGTAAGGCGCAGGGCATATTCGGCGATTTGAGCGTGCGCGAGAACATCGCCATCGCGCTGCAGGGCAAGCTGGGCTGGTTCAGCGCCCTCAGCCGTGACGAGCAGTTCGAGCTCGCCGGCAAGTTCGGCGAAGCCATGGACATCCGTGCCGCCTCGCTCGAAATGCCGGTGAAGCTGCTTTCGGGTGGCAACCAGCAGAAGGTGATCCTCGCCCGCTGGCTCGCCACCGACCCGGCGTTCCTGATCCTTGACGAGCCTACTCGCGGCATCGACGTGGGCGCCCACGCCGAGATCGTCCGCACCATCAACCGGCTGCGCGACGACGGGCTGGCGCTGGTGGTGATCTCGTCCGAACTCGACGAAGTGGTGGCCTATTCGTCACGCATCGTGGTGATGCGGGACCGGGAAATGGTGGCAGAACTTCGCGGCGCGAACATCAATCCCGGCGTCATCGTCCAGGCGATCGCGGCGCACAACGACGAGGCCGCAGCATGAAGAGCCTGGCGCTTGGCCGATTCATCAACGCCCAGACCCTCGCACTCGCGGGCGTGCTGATCCTCAACTGGCTGCTCTTCCCCGGTTTCTTCCGCATCGACTGGCAGGACGGGCGCCTGTTCGGCAGCCTGATCGACGTGCTCAACCGCGGCGCCCCGGTGGCCATTCTCGCCATCGGCATGACGGCGGTGATTGCGACCAAGGGCGTCGATCTTTCGGTGGGCGCGGTGATGGCGATGACCGGCGCGGTGGCCGCGACGCTCGTCGTCAACGGTTACCCGGTCCCCATTGCCATCGGCGCCGCACTTGGTGTTGGCCTGCTGTGCGGGCTTTGGAACGGCGTGCTTGTCGCCTTGCTCGACATCCAGCCGATCATCGCCACACTGGTGCTGATGGTTGCCGGCCGCGGCCTCGCGCAGCTCATCACCGAAGGCTCGATCGTCACCTTTTCCGATCCGGCGCTGATCTTCGTCGGCACCGGTTCCTTTCTCGGCCTGCCGATGCCAGTGGTGATCGCCTTCGCGCTGCTAGTGATCGTCACCTTCGCGGTGCGCAAGACCGCCATCGGGCTCTTCATTGAGGCTGTCGGTGTGAACCGCTCGGCCGCGACGCTCGCCGGTATTCGCAGCCGGTTGCTGCTGCTAATGGTCTATGGGCTCAGCGGCTTCTGCGCCGGCATCGCCGGTATCATCGTCGCCGCCGACATCCGCGGCGCCGACGCCAACAATGCGGGGCTCTGGCTCGAGCTCGACGCCATCCTCGCCGTGGTCATCGGCGGCACTTCGCTGCTCGGCGGCCGGTTCTCGCTCGTCATGTCGGTGATCGGCGCGCTGATCATCCAGGCGATGAACACCGGCATCCTCGTTTCGGGCTTCCCGCCGGAGTTCAACCTCGTTGTGAAGGCCGGGATGATTAGCCTGATCCTCGTCATCCAGTCGCCCTTGGCCGGGCGCGCCGTCGGCTGGTACCGGCAGCGCATTTCCAAGGGATCGGCCCGATGAACCGCAGCCTCCGACCGCTACTTGCGACGGTCATCATCTTCGCCATCGCCTACGCTCTCGCGGTCGCCCAGTTCCCGGGCATGTTGTCGACCCGCGTGCTCGGTAATTTCCTGACCGACAATGCCTTCCTCGGTATCACCGCGGTCGGCATGACCTTCGTCATCCTCTCGGGCGGCATCGACCTCTCGGTCGGCGCGGTGATCGGCTTCACCGGCGTGCTCGTTGCAGTGCTGATCAGCTGGTTCGGTGTGCATCCGTTGGTCGCCTTCGCCATCGCCATAGCGGTGGCCGCGGCTTTCGGGGCGCTGATGGGGCTTGCGGTGCATTACCTGCAGGTCCCGGCCTTCATCGTGACGCTCGCCGGCATGTTCCTCGCGCGCGGTGGCGCCTCGGTGATCACGCAGGACTCCGTGCCGATCAACCACGAGTTCTACGACCTGCTCTCGTCGCTCTATTTCAAGCTGCCGGGTGGCGGGCGGTTGAGTTTCATCGGGCTGCTGATGGTCGCTGTTTTTGCGATCGGCGCGATCCTCGCGCACCGGACTCGGTTCGGCTCCTACGTCTTCGCGCTGGGCGGCAACACCACCTCGGCCTCGCTGATGGGCGTGCCGGTCGCCCGCACGACGGTGCAGATCTACATGCTGTCGAGCGTGCTCGCGAGTTTGGCGGGAATCGTATTCTCGCTATATACCTCCGCGGGTTATCCGCTGGCTGCGGCGGGGGTCGAGCTCGACGCGATCGGGGCGGTGGTTATCGGCGGCACGCTGTTGACCGGTGGCTATGGCTTCGTGCTCGGCACGTTCGTGGGTGTGATGCTGCTGGGCCTGGTCCAGACCTACATCATCTTCGACGGCACCCTTTCGAGCTGGTGGACCAAGATCGTCATCGGCGCGCTGCTGTTCCTCTTCATCGTGCTGCAGCGCCTCGTATTCGCCGCCTCGGCACGGGGAGATAAGTCGCCCCAGAAAGCGTAGCATGAGCGAACCAGGCAGTCTCATTCGCTCGATCGGTGGGCGGCTGGCTGCGCGGAACTACCACACGTTCGTCATCAACGAGATCGGTCTGGGCATCGTTACGGGCAGGTTTCCGGTGGGTTCGATCCTACCGAGCGACGCCGTGATGATGGAGCGCTACGGTGTGTCCCGCACGGTGCTGCGTGAGGCGCTGCGAACGCTAGAGGCCAAGGGCCTCGTGGAAGCACGACCCAAGGTGGGCACTCGCGTCACGCCTCAGACGCATTGGAATTTCTTCGATCAGCAAGTCCTCGCGTGGCACTTCGAGGCGGAGCCGGCCCCTGGGTTCCATAAGGGGCTGTTCGACATCAGGCTCGCCCTCGAGAGCAGGGCGGCTGAGCTTGCCTGCCAGAAGCGCACCGCCGAGCACGTCCGTCTCATGAAATACTGGGTGCATCAGATGGAGATCGCCGCCGACAGCGTCGAGTCTCACGCGCTGGCCAACCTCGAAATCCACCGGATCATCGCCGAAGCGTCCGGCAACCAGTTGCTCCGTTCGGCCCTGGGCCTCGTGGAGCTGACCGTGGCCCTTGCGGCGGCGATTGACGATGACGATACGCGCGCGGCGGTTACCGCCGTTCACGCCGAGCTAGTCGATGCAATTGAGGCCGGCGACGCTGCTCGGTCGGCTGACAGCATGCGGCAAGTGGTCGGCACCGAACTGACGCTGGTAGAGGGCAGGGGGCTCGCAGCATCCGCCACAAGCGCCTGACTTCGGAAGGCGCCCAATGCGCGCGCGTTCACTTCGAGAATGAGTTTTCCGCGATCGAGGCGGGTTTCATCTCGATGGAGAAGCCCGGCAGCTTCGGCGGCATGTAGGCAGCTTTCTCGATCACGCAGGGATCGATGAAGTGCTCGTGCAGGTGGTCGACATACTCGATCACCCGACCCGTCTTGGTGCCCGAGACGGCCAGGTAGTCGATCATCGAGAGGTGCTGCACGTATTCGCAGAGGCCAACGCCGCCGGCGTGGGGCCAGACCGGGAGGCCGTATTTGGCGGCCATCAGGAGGACCGACAGCACCTCGTTGAGGCCGCCGATGCGGCAGGCGTCGATCTGGACGATGTCGATGGCGCCGCGGGTGATGAACTGCTTGAACAGGATGCGGTTCTGGCACATCTCGCCGGTCGCCACCTTCACCGGGGCGATGGCTTCGCGGATCTTGCGGTGACCTTCGACGTCGTCGGGGCTGGTTGGTTCCTCGATGAAATAGGGGTTGAAGCGCTTGAGCTCGTTGACCCAATGGATTGCCTGGTCGACCTCCCACACCTGGTTGGCGTCGATCATCAGGTAGCGGTCAGGGCCCATGATCGAGCGGACGATTTCGAGCCGGCGGATATCGTCGGCCAGATCACGGCCGACCTTCATCTTGATATGCGAGAAACCGGCCTCCACCGCCTCGGTGGCGAGCCGCGTCAGCTTCTCGTTCGAATAGCCGAGCCAGCCTGCGGACGTGGTGTAACAGGGGTAGCCGTTCGCTTCGAGTTCGGCGATGCGCTCAGCCTTGCCAGCTTCGGCCTTCCTGAAGATGGCGAGCGCCTCGTCGGGCGTGATGGCGTCGGTCAGATAGCGGAAGTCGATGATCGAGACGAGCTGTTCGGGCGTCATCTCGGCGACGTAGCGCCAGACGGGTTTGTTGGCGCGCTTGGCGAGGAGGTCCCACACGGCGTTGACCACGGCGCCGGTCGCGAGGTGCATCGCGCCCTTGTCGGGGCCGATCCAGCGCAGCTGGCTGTCGCCGGTCACGTGGCGCCAGAAGCGGCTGGGGTTCTCCGCGATCCAGTCGAGTTCGAGGCCGATGACGCGCTCGCGCAGTGCCTCGATCGCTGCCACCACCACCTCGTTGCCGCGGCCGATAGTGAAGGTGAGGCCGTGACCTTCGAGCGGCCCGTCGGTACCCAGCACCACATAGGCCGCGGAGTAATCGGGATCGGGGTTCATCGCATCCGAGCCGTCGAGCGAGGCCGACGTCGGAAAGCGGAGGTCGTGGGTGCTGAGCGTGGTGATCTTGGTCATGGCAGCAAGCCGGAAAGTGATAAATGAAAGGGGTGCCGGGCAGGCGAGCCTGCCCGGCGGGAGAGATCAGTCGTAGAGAACTGCGGCGATTTCCGGCGCGTCCATGTTGGTCTTGTCGTACCAGAAGAAGCCGGTGTCGATGACCTTGGGCAAGGTCTCGCCCTTCAGGGCCGCGATGGCAGCCTTGACGGTCTCGTAACCGATGCCGACCGGGTTCTGGGTGATGGCGCCGGCCATCGAACCATCGAGGATGGCGGCTTTCTGGGCAGCGCCCGAGTCATAGCCGATCACGACGATGTTGGAGCTGAGCTCCTTCTTGCCGTTGAGCACACCGAGAGCCGAACCTTCATTGGCGCCGAAGATGCCCTTGAGGTCCGGGTTGGCCAGCAGGATCGACTTGGTGATTTCGGTCGACTGCAGCTGGTCGCCGGCACCGTACTGCACCGAGACGACTTCGATCTTGGGGTACTTTGCCTTGATCTGCTCGGTGAAGCCCTTGACGCGGTCGATACCAGTGCGGCTGGTCTGGTCGTGGGCAACCACGGCAACCTTGCCTTCGCCGCCGATCAGTTCAGCCATCTTGTCGGCAGCCAGCGCGGCCGCGGCGACGTTGTCAGTGGTGGCAGTGGTCAGCGGGATGTCGCTATCGACGCCGGAGTCGAAGGCGATGACCGGAATGCCGGCATCCTTGGCCTGCTGCAGCAGCGGGGTCGCTGCCTGGCTGTCGAGCGCGGCAAAGCCGATCGCCGAGGGCTTGCGGGCGATGGCCGCGGACAGCATGTCCATCTGCTTGTCGACCTGGGCTTCGGTATCGGGACCTTCGAAGGTCACCTTGGCGTTGAATTCAGCGCCGGCCTTGTCGGCACCGGCCTTCACGGCCTGCCAGAACTGATGCTGGAAGCCCTTGGAGATCAGGGCAATGTCATATTCCTGCGCCTGCGCCGCAACAGCGGTGGCGAGAAGTGCAAGAGCGCCGACGGCGCCGAGCAGAGTACGTCTAAGCATATGGGTGTCCTCCCGGTTTGACTTCGTTGTCGTGGCGGCGTTGTTCGCCGTCTTCGTTATTGGCACCGACCCTGGCGTCGGTGCAGGCAAAGCCGGCGCCTAAAGTTTGCGGCGCCGCAGAATGTCGGCATAGACGGCCAGAATGATGATCGAGCCGGTAACCACGGTCTGCCATTCCTGCGCCACCGACAGGATGCGGAGGCCATTGGCGAGAACCGAAATGATAAGCGCGCCGATCAGCGTACCGAGCACGGTGCCGCGGCCGCCCGAGAGCGAAGTGCCGCCGATCACCACGGCTGCGATGGCGTCGAGTTCGTAGCCCTGCCCGAGCGCCGGCTGCGCCGAGTTGAGGCGCGAGGCGATGAGCAGGCCGGCAATGCCACAGACGGCGCCGGCGGAGGCGTAGACGGCGATCTTCCAGCGATCGACATTGACGCCCGAGAGGCGCACTGCCTCTTCGTTAGAACCGAGCGCGAAGGTGTAGCGGCCGAGCGCGGTGCGGGTGAGGACGAAGCTCGCGATGACCGCCACGACAAACAGGATCAAGACGCCGTTCGGAATGGGCATCACCGGCACGACCGAACCAACGATCGACCCGAGCGAGATCTGGTTGAAGCCGGGCGTTGAGTTGAAATAGATCGGCTTGGTGCCCGAGATCACCAGCGACAGGCCCTTGAGGATGAGCATCATGCCGAGCGTGGTGATGAACGGCGGCACCTTGAGCTTGGCGATCACCGTGCCAGAAACGAGGCCGCTGAAGGTGCCGGCAAGGATTGCGCCGAGGATGCCCAGCGGTAGCGGCAGGCCCCAGTAGGTGAGGACGACGCCGGCGACGACCGCGCAGAAGGTCATCAGCGTGCCGACGCTCAGGTCGATGCCGCCGGTGATGATCACCAGCGTCGCGGCGATGGCGAGCACGCCGTTGACCGAGGTCGCCTGCAGGATGGCGAGGATATTGGCCGTCTGCAGGAAATTGGGCGAGGCCAGCGAGAAGACGACCAGCAGCGCCAGCAGGCCGGAAAAAGCCAGCAGCTTATGATAAGCGCCTGAGCCGCGAATGCTGGCGAGAAGTCCGGGTTTGGCTGCCGTTTCGGTCATCGCCATTATGCCACCTTGCTGTTCGGTTCCGGCGCCATCGCGCTTTCGCGCTGTGTGGCGAGCCGCATGATCTCTTCCTGGCTGGCGCCGCCCGGCAGGACGCCGGTGAGCCGGCCCTCGCACATCACCGCGATGCGGTGGCTGAGACGCAGGATTTCGGGCAGTTCGGACGAGATAACGATGATCGCCCGGCCCTGTGCGGCGAGCGAATTCAGGAGCTTGTAGATCTCGGACTTGGCGCCGACGTCGATGCCGCGCGTCGGCTCGTCGAAGATCAGGATTTCGCAGTCGCGCAGCAGCCATTTGGCGATGACCACCTTCTGCTGGTTGCCGCCCGAGAGCAGGCGCGCCTCCTGCGTGTCCGAAGGGGTCTTGATGGACAGCTGCTTGATGAAGCGCTCGGCTACCTGCCGCATCTCGCCATCGCGGACGATGCCGCCGGGGCCGATGAAGCGCGACAGCGAGGCCAGCGCGATATTGTTGCGGACGTCGAGCCCGGTGGCGAGGCCGAACTGCTTGCGGTCCTCGGAGAGATAACCGATGCCGGCCCGCACCGCGTCCTGCGGGCGCCGGATCTCGACCTTCTTGCCATGCACAAGGACTTCGCCCGCCTCGACCGGGTCGGCGCCGAAAATGGCGCGGGCGACTTCGGTGCGGCCGGCGCCCATCAGGCCGGCGAGACCGAGGATTTCACCCTTCCGCACGGAGAAGCCGACATCGCGGATTTCCTTACCGCGGCGGAGACCACGGACCTCGAGCGCGATCTCGGCCTTGCTGGTGTCGGGGATGACCAGCGCCTCGTCGGTCAGCTTGCGCCCCACCATCATCGAGATGATGGTTTCGATCGGCGTATCGGCGGCGGGAACTGTGCCCACGTGCTCGCCGTCGCGCATCACCGTCACCCGGTCCGAGATGCGTTTGATCTCGTCCATCTTGTGCGAGATGTAGATGATACCGACGCCGTCGGCCTTCAGCCGGGCAATGATGGTGAAGAGCTCGGCGATTTCGCTTTCGGTCAGCGCCGCGGTTGGCTCATCCATGATGAGGACGCGCGAGCGATAGGACAGTGCCTTGGCGATCTCGACCATCTGCTGCTTCGCGATGGTGAGGCTTTCGACGGGGACCCGCGGATCGAGCGCCAGGTTCATTGATTTGAAGATGGCCGCCGCATCGGCATTGAGCTTTTGCTCGTCGAGCAGCAGGCCCTTGCGCGGCTCGCGGCCGATGAAGATGTTCTGCGCCGCCGTCAGGTCGCGCATCAGCGCCAGTTCCTGATGGATGATGCCGATGCCGAGCTTTTGCGCCTCGCGCGGCCCGGCGATCTCCACCGGCTTGCCATCGACGCGGATCTCGCCGGCATCGCGCTGGTAGATGCCCGAGAGAATCTTCATCAGCGTCGACTTGCCGGCGCCGTTCTCGCCCATCAGGGCGTGCACCTCGCCGGCAAAGAGCGAAAACTGGGCATCCGACAGCGCTCGCACGCCCGGGAACGACTTGTCGATCCCGCTCATCTCGACGAGCGGAAGCGAGGGGTCGTCATTGGTGGGGAGGCGTCGAGACGCCTGCTCATCAGTACGCAACTGTCCCCTCCCAGGCGGCGCGTTTCCGTGTTAGGCGTATCAGATGGCAAGGCAGACTAGCTGTCAAGTGGCTAGACCAGTGGCGAACTTGGGATAGATTGCTATGCGTCGCGAGTTCGCTAGCATCAGAGGCAAAGGGCGGCGGCAGTAGGGGTGATATGATCAGGCTTGAGGCTGTCTCAAATCGCAAACTGTACATCCAGATCGCCGATCAGATTCGCGACCAGATTCTGGCTGGCGAGGTCAAACCGGGAGAGCAGCTCCCCTCAGAGCGCGACTTGGCCGCGAACCTCGGGGTCTCGCGGCCGACGGTGCGCGAAGCGCTGATCGCGTTGGAGGTGGCTGGCCTGGTCGAAATACGGGTGGGAGTTGGCGCCTTCGTCCGCAAGTTGAAAAAGAGCCAGAAAGGCTTGCCGGAACAGAGCCGCTCTCCGATCGAGATCATGACCGTTCGACGGCTGCTGGAGCCCGAGGCAACGACGCTCGCCTGCCAGAATATCGATGTGGCGGGAAAAGAGCGGTTGCAGGCAGTCATAGCTCGGATGAGGTCCGAAGCGAGCGAAGGCGTGTGGTCGACGGAAACGGACCGCGCCTTGCACATGACCATCGCGGACTACGCTCAAAACTCCGTACTCCGAGAAGTACTCGATCAGCTCTGGTCGATGAGAGCGGAAGCTGTCGACAGCCGTTTCCACCAGCATCTCGCCGATATCGAGGAGGTGCGAGAGCACATCCTCACCGATCACGAACGCATCGTGGATTGCATCGTCAAAGCCGATTCAAAGGGCGCACGCGCTGCGATGAACGAGCACCTCGACTTCGTGTCCAAGACGATGCTCGATTCGTGGGAATAGCCTGCCCCGGTGCGGCGCCGGCGGTCCACCGTCAGAGACAAGCCTCAGCTGCTGCCCACGCAGCAGGTAGACTCGTGTCTAGTCGCGCGAGCCGATGGTCGTGACCGGCGGCTGCTATTTCAGCGCGTCCCGATACCGGCGCGAGCCTCGTAACTCCGTTCCGTCCAGCATGCGGATGATGACATCGCCGTCCCCGGTGGGAACTACCTCGCGAACCTTTTCGCGGTTGATCAGGCGCGAGCGGTGCACGCGCGCCACCGGCGCCCTCGCTTCGGCCAATTGCTGTTCTAGCGCGGCAAGGCTGGTGCGTACGAGGTGGGTGACGCCCTTGGCACGGATCTCGACATAGTTGCCTGCCGCCTCGGCCCAATCCAGCGACGTGGCATGCAGGAAAACCGTACGCCCACCGGATTTCAGCGTGAGCTGGCCAGTGTCACGGGCATCGCGGCGCGCCACCGCAGTCTCCCGCCTCGCCAGTTCTAGCCCGCGGGTGAGTGACAGGAAGAGGATGATGACCGCGTAGGGCAACAGGTCTTTGCGATACTCGTAGAGCATGTCGGTCAGCGGCTCGCCCAGAAAGGTGTAGGGCTGGCCAAGAGCGCCGAAGACCAGCGTCCGGAGCAGCCACAGGCCTGCGATATGCGCCGCGGCAAACATGATGCTTCCGAGCAGGTGCCAACCCAGCACACGCGGCCAGCTGTCGGCCGCGAACGGGAAGCGCCGCTCGAACCAAGCCACTGCCGGCACGAGCAGAAACAGGACGATGATACTGCTGCCCTCGAGTATCCAAGGCTCATGCGCGTCATATGGGACGCCGGCCCGCTCGGCTTCGGTAATCAGCGTCAGCGCGTTGATCACGGCCACTGCCGTGAAGAAAAGCGACGCGATGGCCCAGACGCGCATCAATACCCGGCGGTCGATCGCTTGTTCGTCGGCGCGCTCTGCCGAAAGCTCCGTCATTGCTCCCCCATCGCCGCCGCGCGTCCCCGGTGCCCGCCACTCGTCCCGCCGGGCCGGCACTCGTCCCTCGGCGATTGGCGGGTCTGACTTACCCACCTAGCCCTACTGGTCTCGCTCACAAGGAGACCGGCATGACCCCCGCCCACTCGCCCGACATGCGCCGCTACGACATCGATTGGCTGCGCATCATCGCCTTCGGCTTTCTCATCTTCTACCACATCGGAATGTTCTACGTGACCTGGGACTGGCACGTGAAGAGCCCCTTCGTCTCGCACGCCCTGGAGCCGCTCATGCGGCTCGTCGCGCCCTGGCGCTTACCGCTGCTGTTCTTCATCTCGGGGGTGGCTTTGAAGTTCGTTATGGACAAGCTGCCGGCCCGCCGACTGCTGCCGCAGCGGCTCGCAAGGCTGGGGATCCCGATCCTCTTCGGCTTTTTTGTCTTCGTGACACCGCAGGCTTACTACGAACTCCTCGCCAAGGGGGAAATCGGGCCGGACTACCTCGCATTCTGGTGGCAGTACCTTGATTTCGACTTCGAGTTCTCGATCATCACCCCGACATACAACCACCTGTGGTACGTCGTTTATATCCTGCTCTACACGCTGCTCCTCGCGCCGCTCAGGCCAGTACTGGAGTGGCTGCGCCGCCCATTCGACCGCCTCTATGCAGGCCGGACCGGCGTGCCCCTTCTGCTGCTGCCGGTCGTCCCTTTCGTCGCCTACGATGCGCTTCTGAGCGATGCCTTTCCGGTGACCGATGCGATCGTGGACGATTGGTTCAACCACGCCAACTCGCTGACCATGCTGGTATTCGGCTATCTCGCAGGCAAGAGCCCGCCCTTCTGGCAGGCCATCGATCGGGCACGGCACCAGGCCCTCGCACTCGCGCTAACACTCGGCGCGGTGCGACTGGCAGCGTCGCTATCAACTCCGGCGATCGGCCTTTGGGAGGGGGTTCAGAGCTTGGTGAGGATCGCCTATTGCTGGGCCACGATCGCGGCCCTGCTCGGGTACGCCCAGCGCCATCTCAATCGAACTAGCCCTGCTTTGCGCTACCTGAGCGAGGCGGTCTTTCCCTACTACATCCTGCACCAGACCCTGATTGTCTGTCTCGGCGTCTGGGCTGCGGGCCTGCCACTCTGGGCGGAAGCCTCAGTCATCGTGCTGGGCACGATCGCCGGATGTGCCATCGGGTACGAGGTCGTGCGCCGTGTCGCTGTATTGAGGCCGCTGTTCGGCCTGTCGCTGCGGCATCGACCTGCTGCTACCCCAACCTTGCCGCCGCCTGCCGCGGTGCCATTGGCGGGCGTCCAAGTGCTGCAGGAAGAGAGCTGACGAGGCGGGCTGCGATGGCTCAGGCACAATTCGCTTGCGGGGCGCGGTAGGGTGAGCCAACCTACTCTTGGTCGATGCCGCTTGCCGGCCCTGCTGATCTCAGATCGACCATTCCCCCAACATCGCAATCGAACCGCATCTGGCGCACGCCATGGCGGCAGTTCACCCTTGAGGAGAGCTTTATGGCCATTCGTTCCGATTCCGACGTCTCCATTCGCCTCGAACGGCTCGAGGATTTGCAGGCGATCAACCGCCTCTTCACCGACTACGGACATTACCTAGATGAACGGGACTGGCCGAAGCTTGCGGCACTCTTCGCCGAGGACGGCGAAGTGATCCTTGAGCCGTTAGGTCGCGCGACGGGACCGAGTGCAATTCGCAGCCTGCTTGAAGGGGGGCTCAGCAGCGAGCGGGGCCGAACGTTCCACATCATTTCCAACCCGCTGGTCACGCTCATCGGCGAGAGCGCCGAGACCAATGTCAGTTGGGCAATGATCGTTCGCCTGGCGGACGACCGCCCGACGCTCGCTGCCTTCGGGCGGCATCGCGACAGGCTGGTCAAAGTCGGTGGCAGGTGGAAATTCCAGCGGCGTGAGGGTCTGACGGAGATACCCACGACCATGCCGACCTCGCTCGCGAACCACCAGGCCACGGCACGGCGTTAGCGCCGGCCTTTGCCGCGATGCGGATGGCGTGATCGGAGGGGCGCTCTACGGAACCGGCGGCGAGAGCCAGCCTGTGATCAAGGTGGCTAGGCGTTGCGCCGCGCGAACAGGCGACGCCAGTTCACAGCTTCAACCCCAACTTGCCGACGCTGGAGCGGCCGGCCAACTCCGCGAGGGCTTTCGCCCCCTCAGCGAGTTCGTAGATGGTTGGCTGGACGGGCGACAATACGCCACTTGCGATGAGCCTGAACAGCTCGCCCATGACCTCGCCGAACATCTCCGGAGCGGCCCGGATCAGCATGCCCATGTTGAAGCCGATGACCTGGACCTGATGCTTGTACACGAGGTCCCAATTGCTGAGCGATGCCTCGCCGGCGGGCAGGCCCGTGACGATGACGCGCCCGGTGACGCGCCGCGCCGATCTCAGGCTCGCTTCGAGAGTGTCACCGCCTACGGACTCGATGACCAGGTCGACGCCGGCATCTCCGGTGATGCGGAGCACCTCGGCTGCGATATCGGCGCTGCGGGAGTCGAGTAGGTGATCGGCGCCCAATGACCGAACGATGTCGTGCTTGCCCTGGGAGGCGGTGGCAATCACCGTAGCGCCGTAGTGTTTGGCGATTTTGACCGCCGCCTGGCCGGTGGCGCCGGCTGCTGCGTGAATTAGCACCGTCTGGCCGGAGGTGAGTTGTCCCAATGGCTTGAGCGCCGCTACGGCGGTCGGCAGGTTCACCACCAGGCCCAAGGCCTGCTCATCGGTCCACCCAGGAGGAACCGGCACCGCGGCCATCGCCGGCAGCGCCATATACTCTGAAAAAGCGCCGTATCCGACACCGATCACGTGGACGCCGAGCGACACGGTAGTCACTCCTTCGCCCAGGGCGACAACCTCACCTGCGGCCTCGAGGCCGGCGAGATAGGGCGGCTGCGGTCCCCCGTGGAAGGTGCCGTTGGCCTGCGAGATATCGGCGATATTGACGCCGGCGGCGGTCACCCGGATCAGGATTTGGCCCTTGCCCGCGACCGGCACAGGTGCATCGCTTACCATCCGCAGGTCCTGCGGGCCGTTCAGGGACGTCTGCTGCAGAGCGCGCATGACTGCCGGGATGCTCATGGGAACTGTCCTCGATTTATTGAATGATCGACAAATAAATACAGCATGGCGTCTTGACGCCGGTCAAGCTATAATTTGTCGATCGACAAAGAATTGGAGACCACATGGCAGCGCGCGGCAGGCCACGCATCTTCGACCGGGATAGGGCGCTGCGCAGTGCGATGGACCTGTTCTGGGAGCGCGGCTACGAAGGGACCTCGATGAGTGACTTGACCGAGGCCATGGGGATCGCTTCGGCCAGCATCTATGCGGCCTTCGGCAGCAAGGAGGCGCTGTTTCGCGAGGCGGTAGCCCTCAATGCCGCGACACAGGGACAGCCGCCGAGAATCGCGCTGCGTGAGCAACGCACCGCCCGCGATGCGATCCACGCCATGTTGCAAGCGGTCGCCGATACCATAACCATGCCCGACGCGCCGCGCGGCTGCATGCTGGTCCTCGCGGCACCGACAGGCGCCGTGGAAAATCACCCCGTGCGAGAACTCCTTGCGGGGGCCCGCCGGGCGCAGTTCAACGAGATCAGGGAGCGGCTCGTCCGGGGCATCAGCGACGGCGACCTTGCCGTCTCGACTGACAGCCTCGACGCCATCGCCCGCTACTACACCACTGTGATGCACGGCCTATCGATGCAGGCTCGCGACGGTGCCAGCCGGGCCGAACTCGAGCCCGTCATCACCCTCGCCATGGGCGCATGGACGACTCTGGCGTCAGCTGCTGCCCCCGTCGGGTCATGACAGACTGGGCTGCGTCCCCTCGGTGGCGACAAGAAGCAGGATGCCGGCGATCACGCCCAGGATTCCGGAAGAGTAGGTCAGGCCGCCACGATGCCTGCTCGTGCCGCGTTGGCCAGGCAGCGCGCCACGATGATGCGGTGGAATGGATAGACCACCGCAAGGTAGGCGCGACCCAAACCATTGTGCGGTCGCACCCAGGTGCTGATGGCGACGAGGTCGTCATGCACCGACCGCAGGATCGAGACGCGAAAGTCGAGATGCTTGTCGTTGGCCCCCAGGACTACCTCATCTGGTGTCGCCGAGTGCACCGCAAAAATGCCGGCATAGTTGCAGCTGACGATTTCCTCGCGGGTCGGAGGACGCAAATCCTCGGGCCCGCCGGTCTTGAGACCCAAGGGCGCAACCAGTGCGTTGCGGAGCCCCAGTAAGGCCACGACCCATCCGGGCATATGAAAGAACGTGGCGATGGTCAGATCGGCGGCGTCGGGGGCGGGATGCGGCAGCGGCACCGACTGCCCATCGAGGAAATCGCCCTCGGCAAAATAGCGGCGCAGCGCGCCGTCGCTGGGATAAGCAAAGTCCTTGGCCATGGCGTGGTCCCCGCGTGGAGAGCCTGAGGATAGGCGTTGGGCAAGGCAAAACCCTGCGCAACGGTGTCGCACGGGGGGAGCGGATTGACGCAGTTGGTGCGGCCCGCCAGCGGAGGTTCCGCGCTCGTCGATCATGTCCTTCAGGCGACGCCGATCACAACCTTGCCAAATGGTCCGCGCCGCTGGTGCTCGAACGCCTCGTGTACTGCTTCGAACGGGTAGACGGCATCGATCACCGGCCTGATGCCCAGCGCCTCGATTGCCGTGTTCATGCGCTCGAACTGCCGCCGCGAGCCTGTGGCGATCCCTTGGAGCGTGATGCGGTTGCGCGTGAGCGTCGGCGTTGGCAACGTCACCTCGGCGCCCGCAAGCTGGCCGATGAGGGACACTCGCCCGTCGGCCGCTGCCGTCTCGATCGACTGCCGCAGATTGGCGCCGCCAATCAGCTCCAGCACATGGTTGACGCCGCGCCCGCCGGTGAGCGATCGCACCTCGGCGGTCCAGTTGGGTGTCGCGCTGGTATCGACCCCGAGCTTTGCCCCGAGCGCCCCGGTGCGTTCGAGCTTGTCGGCGTGGCGGGACAGCACGATTGGCACCTGTCCGAAGGCCAGCGCGAATTGCAGCGCAAATAACGCCACGCCGCCGGTTCCTTCGATGAGCACAGTCGTCCCGGGCCGCGACTGGCCGGACTCGACCAATGCGGACCAGGCGGTGAGCGCCGCGATCGGCAAGGTCGCGGCTTCGTGGTCACTGAGAGAGGCCGGTGCCATTACCGCGGCGTCCTCGCCGAACACCGCATGGCGTGCTAGCACCCCGGGCAGCGACACCCCCAGCGTCTGCTTGTGCAACACCGGCGGCGCATCACCATCGGGCCAATCGGCAATTACCTGTCCCAAGACGCGATCGCCGACGCGGAAACGCGTCACTTCGGGCCCGATTGCCACCACCTCGCCGACGGCGTCCGACGCTGGCACGAAGGGTAGGGGCAGCACCGGCAGTTTGCCGTCGACCAACAGCAGGTCCTTGAAGTTGAGCGCGACAGCGCGCACCGCGACCAGGAGTTCGCGCCCACCGATCGATGGCAGTGGCATCGCCTCACGCACCAGCTTATCGAGCCCGATCCCGGTCATGCGCCAGGCTTCGGTCATGTCACCCATCTCACACCTCCCGCTTGTTCCTCTCTGTTTTACATCGCACATGCTGCTACAATGACGCGAATTGGTCGGAAGATCGTTGCGCGTGGGTCTACAATGAGCCTTGTATCCGGTAGCCTCGAGGGTGCTGTCGCCTTCGTTCAAGCGGTGGATGCGGGGAGCTTCACTGCCGCGGCAGAGCGGCTGCGCCTGACTAAATCGGCCGTCGGTCGCAGGGTGTTGCAGCTTGAGCAGCGGTTAGGAGTGCGCCTGCTCAACCGGACCACCCGTCGCCTGAGCCTGACACCCGACGGCGAGATTTACTACGAGGCTTGCCGCCACGCGCTGATCGGCCTTGCCGAAGCACAGGACGTCATCGCGTCCGGGCGACAGGTGCCGGCCGGCGTGGTGCGGCTCGCCCTGCCGCTTGCCTTTGGCCGCCGCTGGGTTGCGCCCGTGTTGTTCGAGTTGGCCAAGGCGCACCCGGCCCTCAGGCTCGAGATCGGCTTCGATGATCACCGCACCGACCTCGTCGACGACGGTATCGACCTCGCGGTGCGTCTGGGACCGCTTGAGGATAATGCGTCGCTGATCGCTCGACGTCTTGGCACGCAGCGATCGCTGCTCTGCGCCAGCCCGGCTTATCTCGCCACGGCGGGAACGCCCGCCGATATCCCATCCCTGGCGCAGCACGCGCTGCTGGTTTACGGCCGGCGCGACTTCGTCAACCCATGGTCACTACCTGATGGGGACACGGGAGCCACGCTCTACCAGCCGCGAGCCAGCATGCTCATCGGTGACGGCGACGCGCTGCTGCAGGCCGCGGCCGCCGGGTGCGGCATCGCTTTCCTGCCCAATTGGCTTGCCGGAGACAGTCTGCGCAGCGGCGAGCTGGTACCTCTGCTGATGAGTTCGACTGTCGACACCGCGCCGATCCACTTGCTGTGGACCGCCGGGCGCGTTGTGCCCCCGCGCATGCGAGTGATCATCGATGCGCTGGTGGCGCACGCCGTTTCGTTGCACGAGCAGCCATGACTGTTCCTCGCGCTCGCGGGGTGGCCGTCCGCCAAAGTTCGGATCAGATGTCCGGATCCTCGAGGATGCGGGAGAGCGTGCTGCGCCCAAGGGCACTCATGGCGGGGTTGGTGCTGCGGTAGTACCAGACTAGGCCCATGGCCTGCTGAAAGGCCCATGCCGCACCGCGCTTCCACTCGACTTCACTTGATCCAAGCTGAGCGCGCACGATTTTGCGCTGCTTGCGATCAAGCAGATGCCACGCGGCGACAAGATCCAACGCCGGATCGGCCGGTCCGAAGCTGCCGGTGTCGAGCACGCCCACAAGGCGGTCCCCACGCACGAGGAGGTTCGCCGGAATAAGATCCCGGTGGCTCATAACGTCGGGACCGGACGGCGGCAACTCACGCAGCCGAGCCCAGATGCGACGGAGCCGAGGCACGTCCATAAGACCCTCGCTGTTCTCGAAACAGGTCGACATCCAGTCGTCGTGGTCGGGAAGACTGCCACCCCTCCCTTGGCCATCAAAACGACGGCCATGTGGGTTCACGGCGCGCAGCGACGCGATCAGGTTGGCTATGTCGAGAGCTAAGGTCGCAGAAGCAGCAAGCCCATCCGGCGTGGCGACATCGCCCCCGATCCAAGTCTGCATCGCCCAAGGCAACGGATAGAGCGGGCCGGGCTGACCAAGCCCGATCGAGCGAGGGCAGGCAAACGGAGAATGCGCCGCAAATTCCATCATCGCGGCGGCTTCGCTGCGCAGCATGTCGGTGCATTCGACCGGATCCGTGGCGCGCAGAGGGAACCTTGCCGCTACACTCGATCCAATCCTGAAGATCGCATTGACCGTGCCAACGGCGCCAACCTGCTCGATCCGCTCGTCGCGGTACTCCGGGAACTGATCGAAGACCATCTGGCGAACGATATCGGCATCGATGTGGAGCTGGTCCGAGTGCATCATGGTGTTGGTGTCACCCTTTCAGTTCCTCGCCGAATACCCGAGACGACAAGATCGCGACTACGACGCGCGCGGACCGAAAACCGTAGCGAAAGCAATATCCTTGAACCGCCTCAGCGGCGCATCCGAACGCTCTACTTTCATGCGCATGATCGCCCCTTCCCAGGAGGCAAGCAGAAACTCCGCCAGATCCAGGGGAGTGAACTTGCTGTCAATTTCACCGGCTGCCTGAGCCTCTGCGATGCACTCGGCAAAGGGTTGCAGCCACTCCCGGTAGATCCCGATGAGATGCTGCCGCAGCGCTTCGCTCTCCTGGACGACTTCCAGGCTGAAGTCTCCAATCAAGCATCCCCTCGCATAGCCATCGGCAGCGAGCCGATCCGAGATGAGGTCCAGGTACCGTCGCAGTCGCTCGCGTGGTGCAAGATCGCCATTGAGGAGGGACTCGGCGATCCGCTCCCGGATCGAGGCGAAGTAGAGGTTCAGAACCTCAGCCGCGAAATCCTCTTTCGATCGGAAGTGGTTCGTGAACGAGCCCTGGGGAACCCCGGCCTCGCCTACGACATCCCTCACACCGCCGCCGTGATAGCCCTGGCGGAACATCACGGTCAGGCCAGCAGCGATGATCTTGTTCTTGGCGGACGGTTTGGGCATGTCATCCAAAATACGTACGACCGTATTGAAGTCAAGGTTCTCTGATGTTAATACGGTCGTCCGTATTGAACTGGTATGGAGGAACGGATGATCGCAGATGTTGAGCATGCAGCCGGCAACGGAACAACGAGAGCCGAACGCCAAGAGCAGGTCACGATCACCTATTGTGTGCCGTGCGGCTATGAGAGCCGCGCCAAGAGAGCCGCGGAGAGTTTAGCCGATGAACTCGGCCTTCCCGTGGAGCTGAACCCTGGAAAAGGCGGCGTCTTCCACGTCGCGGTAGCGGGTCAGGTGGTGACAGCGCGACGCAAGGGGTACTTTCCCGACGAAGCCGACATTGTGCAGGCGGTACGCGAAGCTCTGCACGGCTAGACTCGCTTGCCGCGACCGGGTTGCGCCGGTCGCGGCGTGGGTTTTCGTCGCGTCCTGATCAGGACAAGACGGCCGTCGCTTCGATCTCGATGAGGTAGTCGGGATTGGCCAGTTGCGAGACAATCGCCGTTGTCACGGTCGGCGGGTTCTTCAGCTTGCCGGCGCGTGCCATCCAGGCGCCGAAACCAGCCTTGAGGTCGGCGTCGTCGCGCAGGAGAAGGCCGACGCGGACAAGATTTTCAAGCTTGCCTCCCGCGGCTTCCAGCACCGTGATGAGGTTGTCGACCGCCTGGGTCGTCTGCGCCGCGGTGTCTCCCTTGCCGACGACTTCACCCTTCTCGTCGACTGCATTCTGCCCGCCGATGATCAGTGTCGCCGCGCCAGCGGGGATAATGATCCCCTGCGAGAAGGCAGGGTTCTTGTGCATGCCTTTGGGGTTGATGTGCTCGAGCTTTGCCATTTGCGTTTTCTCCGTTCTTGAGTATTTGGCGATGACGTAACGGCGAGTGCCTTAGCTGCTGGCAGCCTCACCGAGGAAGAACCACTCGATTGCCGGGGCGAGAACGTCTGGCGCGGCGTTGTGCATCTGCCCCTCGAGCGTCTTGTGCTCAGCATCCGGAAGGACGTCCGCCAGCCCGCGAGCCGAGTTCCGGATCCACTGAGGGCTCGCTCCGCCGTCCATCACCAGCGTCGGCACTGTGGCGCTCGCCCATTCCTCAGCCCGCAGTGGCTTGCCGGCCATGCCGTCGCCAAGCACGGCGATGTCGTAGGGCAGGGTGTGCGCCACGGCCTCGAGCGCCGGCCATGATGGGTCGCTCTTCATCTTGGCAACCACTTCGGCCGGCGCGAGCACCAGGTCTGCCATCCAGTACTCCACTGCCTCGCCGCGGCGATCGGCTGCGATCAACTCGTTGATGTGAGTGACATAGTCCTCAGGCGGCGGCGGACGGCTGTCGTCAGTGATGAATGGTGGCTCGTACAGCGATAGCTTCTGGACCTTGGTGGGAAGCCCCGCTGTTGTCTTAAGGGCAAGGACGGCACCAGAAGACTGGCCATGGACAAAGGCCGTCCCACCGGCTTCGTCAATGATGGCCTCGAGATCTTCGATCTCGCGCTCAACCAAGTATGGCACCGTGTCCCCACTATCGCCCCGGCCTCGGCGATCGTAGCTGAAAACCGTGAAGCGTGGCGCGAGGAGCCTGGCCACCGGTGCCCACGCCGAACGCTCGCTGAGCGCGCCGCCGACCAGGACAAGCGCCGGCCCGTCACCGGATCTATCGAAGGCGATGCGAGTCCCGTCTTTCGACGTCACGGTGTTTGCGTCTACGCTCGCCTCCTCGGCCGATACCTGGCGCACCATTGATGCAGTGCAAATGACGGCGCCCGCTAAACCGTTCCAGATGAACTGCCGCCTGCTCAACAAGCGTGCCGACGCGCCACCGATCGCGGTCCCAAGTGGGGTTGGCGTATCCATGTCTGGCTCCTAACAGCTGAGTTGCACCGAGCCCGCGGGGGGAGATCGCGGCGGGCGAACTGGCGCGTTTGCTTGGCCTCGGCGGCGAACCGCTGGCCGTCCAAACCCCACGATAGGATTCCGTGGGGAACACCGCTTGTACAAATTTAACCGGCGGGGAGCATCCACGGGACCATCGCGTGGTCAGGCCGCTCGGCGTAAACCGATCGCCGCTGCTGGAGGTAGGCCGTGGGATTGAGCTCGGCGAAGGCAGTGAAGTCTCGGCTGAAGTGGGACTGGTCGAAATAGTCGCTGTCGTGAGCGAGGGCCGTCCAGCGGACCGGCTCGGTCACGTCGATGCTCTCGAGTGCGTGCTGGAACCGGCAAAGCCGGGCAAGCTCTCTTGGTGTGCAGCCCACCATGCGATTGAACAGCGTGATGAGGTGCTTATGGCTGATGCCAACTTCGCCGCAGAGCTCGCTGATCCTCGCCCCGCCGTGCCGCCGCGCGATACGTCCTGCAACGTGGTCCACGATCCGCGCCGCGTCCGGCTGTTTACTGAGCCGCGCCAGCAGCACTTCTTCGAGCAGCGCAAATCGTCGTTCGGGGGTTACCGCCTCGTAGAGACGTTCGCGGATCTCGGAGGCGGCGCTACCCCATATGGCGTCGAGCGACACCACGCGATTGTGCAGCTCGGACAACGGTACGCCGAGGAAGGCGTGGGCCCCGCCGGGCCTGAAACTTACACCTAGAAATTCGGTCTGCGCAGGCCACTCCACCAGATGCCGCCGGTTCCAGATACCCAGACACCAGCTTTCGGTGCAGACGGAAACCACCGGACCCTCCGAGCGCTCACGGACGCGCCAAGGGTCGCCGAAGTTGAACTTGAGATCAGTCGACGCCGTTGGGAAAATCCCGTCGCGCCGGTAGGGCATCGACCCCCGCGCCACATAGAGGAAGTTGATATGGCCCCGCAGGGGTGGCGCGACGGCGTGCAAGATAAAGGTCATGCGACTACCTCTTTTGTCGAGGATCAGCGCTTCCTGACTACGCCGGCTGGAAAGCACTCGACACACTGCAACGCTCCGGCTGGCGTTCGGTGCCAACAATTCAGCGGCGATGGCGTGCTTGCATTGGTCTCGCGATGCCTCGCTGGCCTCTCAAGTACCTGGAGTCAGTCGCTTGCCTGTGCCCGCGGTGCCCCTTGACCACGCAACGCCCTTGCGGGCGGCCAATCCATCGCGCAGGCACTCCACAAGCCAGGCAATGGCGGTGAAGATGGAGCCTCTCATCGCGACTTCTCCTGCAAGAATGCACGCCAGCCGCCGAAGCGGGTGATCTCCTCGGCACCGGCAATGGCGTAGGCCTCGCAGAGGAAGCCGGAGACCGAGCTGCCATCATCGAGCGATACCTTGCCGATGCCGAGCGGGGACGGGATCTTTGCCACGAACCGGCCGAAAGCGTCGGCCGGCAGGGCCCAGACCTCGACCTCGAGGCCGGGGCCGGCATAGCCGGGTTCGCGTACCAGGCCCGGCTTGGGTGGGGTGGTGTTGGGCAGCGCGTAGAGCCGATAGTCGCCGGCCGTGCGGCTGCGCTTGATCAGCTGTCCGCCGGGGCCGGTGAGTTCATGGTTGAGGGGCAGGCCGCTCAGGTGTGCGCCCACCACGACAATCGGCAAGAGTGCGTCGATTTCGGCCATCTAGATCTCCTCCAGTACGATGATGATGTCGCCGGTTTTTACGTTGCGCCCTGGCCCGGCTCGGACGTCCCGAACGGCGCCCGCTTCGTGGGCGGTGATGGTGATTTCCATCTTCATGGATTCGATGATGGCGACGGGCTGTCCGGCTTCGACATGGGCGCCGTCCTCGACCAAAATCTTCCAGATATTGCCGGGGACCGAAGTCGCGACGCCGAAGTGGCCCGACGGGATTTCGCTTGCGTCGGAAGCACTTGCGCCTTCATCGGCGATGAAGCTGTCGAGCCCTTCGTCCTTCCAGCGTTGCCGTTCGGCTTCGAAGGCGGACTGCTGGGTGTGCTTGAAGGCGGCGATGCTGCTGGCGTTGCGCGCGAGCTTGGCGGCGTAGTCGGCGTAGGAGAGCTTGGTCTCCTCGATCCGGACGGGATAGCCGCCGTGCGGGAAGGCGGCGCGGGCTTCCATCAGCTCGTCGTGGCTGACCGGGAAGAACCGGATCTGGTCGAAAAAATTGAGCAGCCACGGCTTGTTAGCGGCAAACTCCGGGGTTTGGCGCCAGGTGTTCCAGACCTGGATGGTGCGGCCGAAGAGCTGGTAACCGCCGGGGCCCTCCATGCCATAGATGCACATATAGGCGCCGCCGATGCCGACGGCGTTCTCGGGGGTCCAGGTGCGGGCCGGATTGTACTTGGTGGTGACGAGCCGGTGGCGCGGGTCCATCGGGGTTGCGACGGGGGCGCCGAGATAAACGTCGCCGAGGCCGAGGACGAGATAGCTGGCGTCGAAGGTAGTGCGCTTCACCGCATCGATGTCCGACAGACCATTGATCCGTCGGATGAATTCGATGTTGTCGGGGCACCAGGGCGCGTTCGGCCGGACCAATTCCTGGTACTTCCGCATAGCGAGTTGCGCTTCCGGATCGTTCCAACTCAGCGGCAGGTGGACGATGCGGGAGGGGACGGTGACCTCTTCCGGCCGAGGCAGGGACTGCTCGATCTCGGCGAGGAGGCCGAGGAGGTGGTCGCGGCTCAGCCGGGTCGAATCGTAGTGGATCTGGAGCGAACGGATGCCGGGAGTGAGGTCGATGATGCCGTTTTTCGCCCCGAGTTTGCCTTCCCGATGAACGGATTCCATCAACAGATGAACGCGCAACCTGAGCGCGAGATCGAGCGCCATCGGGCCGTATTCGACCAGAAGATTGTCGTCGCCCTGCCGCCGGTAGACGACCGGGACGGGTCCGTTGTCGGAATGGCCCACGATGGCCGAGCCGGCTTCGCTTGGCCGGTGGATCGCGGGACCGGCAACCTTATCATCGGGCCTGATGACGGGGATAAAGCGGATGATGTCGCCGGGCTTGAACTGGCCGAGCTTCCAGAGTTCCTCGCGCGCCATCACCGCCGGGCAGACGAAGCCGCCGAGGCTCGGACCGTCGGGGCCGAGGATGATGGGCATGTCGCCGGTGAAGTCGATGGCACCGACCGCGTAGGCGTTGTCGTGGAGGTTGGACGGATGGAGACCCGCCTCGCCGCCATCGGTACGTGCCCATTTCGGCGCCGGCCCGATGAGGCGGACGCCGGTACGGGCCGAGTTAAAGTGGACCTCGTAGGCCGTCGAGAACAGCGTCTCGATGTCTTCGGTGAGGAAGAAGTCGGGCGCGCCGTGCGGGCCGTAGAGGACGCCGACTTCCCACTCGCGAGTGAGTGGGGCAGGATCGTCGGCTGGCTTCGTGGCTTGGGGCGCGTTGGCGAGGTGCAGGACCTCGCCGGCGCGGAGCGTGCCGGTGGCGTGGCCGCCAAACTTGCCCAGCGCGAAGGTGGCGCGGGAGCCGAGTACGAGCGGGGCCGCGAGCCCTCCCGAGATGGCAAGGTACGAGCGCTGGCCGGGACCCTCGATAGTCCCGATGCTGAGGACCTGACCGGCACCAATCACGATCGGCTCGTTGTGCGCCAATGGAGCACCGTCGAGCTTCATCGGCATGTGAGCGCCGGCGAGCGCGACGGTGGCGGGCGAATGGAAGCGCAGCGTTGGGCCGGAGACGGTGAGCTCGAGCGCCGCGGTTTCGTCGGCATTGCCCACGAGCCGGTTGGCGTGGCGGAAGCTGCGCTCATCCATCGGCCCGGAGGGCGGCACGCCGACGTGCCAAAGGCCGAGCCGGCCGGGCAGTTCCTGCAGCGAGGACTGCGCGCCCGGTGCGATTACCTCGATGACGTCGGGGCTGAAGGCGAAGGTTCGAAGTGCTGTCGTCGCGACCTTGCCTGAGGCGAGCAGGTCGGACGCCGCGATGGCGCTGAGATATTGGAGGTTGGTCTCGATGCCGGAGATGCTGGTTTCAGCCAGCGCCGCGCGGAGCTTCTCGATCGCCGCGGGACGATCGCCGGCAGCGACGATGATCTTGGCCAGCATCGGATCGTAAAAACTGGTGACCTCGGTGCCGGTCTCGACCCAGGTGTCGACGCGCGCCTCGCCAAACTTCACCTCGGTGAGGAGGCCGGCGCTGGGCTGGAAGTTGGCATGCGGGATTTCGGCATAGAGCCGGACCTCCATCGCTGCGCCCCTGGGCGACAATGGCTTGGTCGGGATCACATCCTCGCCGGCCGCCTGCCGGATCATCCACTCGACGAGGTCGATGCCGAACACCGCCTCGGTGACGGGGTGCTCGACCTGCAGGCGCGTGTTGACCTCGAGGAAGTAGAACTCCTCGCGGACCGGATCGTAGATGAACTCCACCGTGCCGGCGGAGCGATAGCCGACGGCACGGCCGAGATTGGTGGCCGCCTCGTGCAGTCGGTATCGGGTCGTGGCGGAAAGACCGGGGGCGGGAGTTTCCTCCACTACCTTCTGGTTGCGGCGCTGCAGCGAGCAGTCGCGTTCGCCGAGCGCGATGACCTTGCCCTTGCCGTCGCCGAACAGTTGCACCTCGACGTGCCGCGCGTCGGAGACGAAGCGCTCGAGGAAGACGCGGGCGTCGCCAAAGCTGGCGCGAGCCGTGCGCTGCACGCCCTCGAAGGCGGCCGCGAGGGCAGCGGCGTCGGCACAGAGCGACATACCGATGCCGCCACCACCGGCGGTGGATTTGAGCATCACGGGGTAGCCGATGGTCTCGGCCGCGATGAGCGCCTCGTCGAGCGTCGCGAGCAGACCGGTACCGGGAAGGAGCGGCACGCCATTGGTTTCGGCCAGTTCGCGGGCGGTGTGCTTGAGGCCGAAGGACTCGATGTTCTCGGGCGTCGGGCCAATGAAGGTGATGCCTTCGGCTTCGAGGCGGCGGGCGAATTTGGTGTTCTCGCTGAGAAAGCCATAGCCCGGGTGCACAGCCTCGGCGCCGGTTGCTTTGCACGCCGCGATGACGGCGTCGACGTTGAGGTAGCTTTCGGCGGCCGGGGCTGGGCCGAGGCGCACCGCCTCGTCGGCCATCCGCACCGCCTTGGTGAAGCGGTCGGCGTCGGAATAGACCGCCACCGAGGCGAGGCCCATGCGCTTGAGCGTACGGATGATCCGCACCGCGATCTCGCCGCGGTTGGCAATGAGGACTTTGCGGAACATCACTCGGCGTCCCAGACCAGGACCTGGATGGGCGTCGGGTTGAAGCCGTTGCAGGGGTTGTTGATCTGCGGGCAGTTGGAGATGACGCAGAGCACGTCCATCTCGGCGACGAGCTCGACGTAGTCGCCGGGCTTCGAAAGCCCATCGACGATTGTCATCTCGCCTGAGGGCGCGATCGGCACGTTCATGAAGAAGTTGATGTTGGGAACGATGTCGCGCTTGGTCATGCCGTGCTTGGAGACTTCGAGCACGAAGTTGTCGCGGCAGGCGTGGAGGTAGCGCGTCTCGTGGCCGAAGCGCACGGTATTGCTCTCGCATGAGCAGGCGCCAGCCATGGTGTCGTGGCGGCCGCAGGTGTCCGCCACCACCGTGAGCATGGTGTTGCCCTCGTTGGAGATGACCCTGGTGCCGACGCCCACATAGGCCGAGCCCTGGATGCGCAGCGTGTCCTGCGCGGAGTAGCGTTCGGCGAAATCGCTGGCACGGTAAAAGATGGTGTCGATCGCCTGCTGGCCTTCGCTATCAATGATGCGAATGGTCTGGCCGGCCTTGACGACGCCGGACCATGGGGCTTCAGCGGGGATGGAGTGCGACTGGATGGCGGTCTCTGCGCTACGCATGATTCAGGCCTCCGCGCGGGCGTTGTTTTCGAAGCCGCGGACGGCTTCGGCGGTGGCTGTGCGGCTGAGATCGTCAGCGGCGACCGTGGCGCGATAACGCGTTATCTCGACCGGGTTCGGGGCGTAGATCGGACTGGGGTCCAGCGGATGCGGGCAGTTGGAGAGGGCAACCAGCAGGTCAATTTCGGCACGGAGGTCGACATAGTCGCCGCCGTTAAGCAGCCCCGGCTGCCACTCGAAATGACCGTCGTCGTCGGAAACGCGGACCGGCGCGAACAAGGTCAGCGCCATGGGGATGTCGCGGCGGGCCAGGCCCAGCTTGCCCGCGGCGAGGACGAGGTTGTCGCGCGTATTGCGGGTAATGGCGCCGGGGTACTTCGCGGCATTGGCGGCCGCGTTCGAACCGCCGACGAGCAGGTCATGTGCGCCGCCCGAAGAATCCTCGGTGACCGAGAGCATGACGCGGCCCATGTCGGAGAACAGTACGCGGCCCTTCTGCACGCGCGTGTCCCACTGCACCTTGACGGTATCGGGCAGGTTCAGCCGCTCGCTGGTATCCCTCGCACCCCAGCAGACGAGCGCGACAGAGGCCGGGCCGTGGGCCTGCGCGATACGCAGTGCTTCGCCCTTGCGAAGCAGGGTCGACCAGTACCAGCCGCCGGCAATGGTTTCGGTCGCGATGATGTCGGCAGCTGCTATGCGCGCAGCCGGCAGGGGGCTAGCCTCGGGCAGAGCCTTGGTGGCGAAGGCGAGGCCCGCCTTCTGGTGCGCTTCGTAGCGCGCGCGATCGGCGGCGATCTGTTCGGGCGTTCGGCTCATGCCGGGGCTCCTTGAGGTACGGGAACCAGGTCGTCCTGGGGGGCGCCCGCCTCGAGGATCGGGTCGTCCCGATCGGGGCTGTCTGGATCGAGCACGCCGGCGCGTCGCGGCGGCCAGATGTCGATGTCTTGGCTGAGCGAGGCGCCGTAACGTTCGCGTTCGTCGGGCCGGTTGCGCGGCCGCTCGAAGGCGATGACGCGGGTGCCGAGGGTGAAGGCCTCGCGCATATCGTGGGTGACCATCACCACGGTGAGATTTGTCTCGTTCCAGAGCCGCTTCATCAGCACATGGATTTCGGCACGAATGCCGGGGTCCAACGCGCCGAACGGCTCGTCGAGGAGGAGGACGCGCGGCTTCATGATCAGGGCCTGCGCCAGGGCGAGGCGCTGCTGCATGCCACCCGATAGCTGGGCCGGGTATTTGTCCTCGCTGCCGGTGAGCCCGACTTCGGCGATCAGGCCGCGCGCTTCCTCGATGGCGTCACGGCGGGCGGGGCCGACGAGGCGGGCGCGGAAGCGGGAGGCTTCGAACTCCTTGCCAAGGAGGACGTTGCCGAGCACCGTCAGGTGCGGGAATACCGAGTAGCGCTGGAACACGACGCCGCGGTCCGGTCCGGGCTCGGGTGAGAGCGGCTTGCCGTCCAGTGTGATCGTGCCCCGCGTCGCCCGCTCTTCACCAAGCAGCAGTTTCAGGAACGTGGTCTTGCCGCAGCCGGAGGGGCCGACAAGCGCGACGAAGGCGCGGTCCTCGATGGTGAGCGACACCTTCTCGAGCACGATCTGGTCGCCATACTCTTTCCAGACATTGTCGACGACGATCATGACGCCTTCCCCAGTTCGGACCACGGGAAGACGCGGATGCGCAGCCAATCGAGGAGGACGTTGGTCAGGACCGCGAGCAGCGTGATCCAGATCACGTAGGGGAAGATCACGTCCATCGACAGGTAGCGGCGGACGAGGAAGATGCGGTAGCCGAGCCCCGAGTCTGCCGATATCGCTTCGGCGGCGATGAGGAACAGCCAGGCCGGCCCGAGCTGCAGGCGGAGGCAAGTGATGAGCCGGGGCAGGATCTGCGGGAGGACGACGCGGAGTGCGATCTGCCACGAATTGCCGCCCAGGGTTTCGGCTTTCACGGTCTGCTCGCGCGGCAATTCCATGACCTTGAGCGCCAGGTCGCGGATCATGATCGGGGCGACGCCGATGACGATCAGGGTGATCTTGGATGTCTCCCCGAGCCCCATGACGATGAAGAGAATGGGCAGCAGCGCCAGCGGCGGGACCATCGAGACGGCGGCGAAGAACGGGGCGAGCAGGGCCCGCGCGTAGGGCAGCATGCCGATGATCATGCCGAAGCAGAGCGCGATCACCGTCGAGATGCCGAGTGCGGTGAACAGGCGCCCGAGGCTTGCAAGCGTGTCGCCCCAGAGCAGGTATTCGCCGGTGCGCGGGTCGGCGATGAAGGCCATGCGGTTGATGGCATCGGTCAACGAGCCAAGCGCCGGCAGCAGCTTGTCCGCGGGGTTTTCGGTGAGGCGGGCGGCCGAGCCCAGCGCGTAGGCGAGCACCAGCAGCACGAAGGGCGCCAGTGCGAGGAGCAGCTGGTTGGTGCGTGTGGGCTTGAGGTTGATCAGGCGCATGGGGGCGGTCCGCCGTTCGTCACCGTCTGGTCAAAGCGACCCCGCCGCGGCCTCCTTCATGTAGGCGTCGGAGAACCGCAGCTTGATGTTGTTGGCATCGCCGAGGACCTCGCCGGACGGCAGCTCGATGCCGATCACGTCGGCTGAGGGGGCGCCGGAGCCGAGCAGGCCCTTGTCGAAGAGGAAGGTGCGGACCTTGTCCATGGTGGCCTTGAGGTCCGGGCTGTCAGTGAAGGCCACGGCCTCGGCAGGCGTCGGGAACAGCTTGGTGGCGGCGAGCTGGGACTCGAAGCCGGCCTGGTCGGTGCCCGAGGCGGCGCCCATGGCGGCGCGAGCCGCGGCGCCTTCCGGGGTGTCGGCGGTCATCACGGCCATGGTGTCGTACCAGATGCCGGCCAGCGCCTTGCCGAAGTTCGGGTTGTCCTTCAGCGTGGCGGAGTTAGCGACCATCATGTCGATGATCTCGCCAGGAATCTGCGAGCTGTCGAATACCTTGTGGGCGTCGGGAAGCGCGGCAATTTCGGAGACCATCGGGTTCCAGGTCACCATGGCGGTGACATCAGGGGTCTGGAAGGCGCCGACCATATCGGGGTCGGAGGTGTTGACGACGTTGACGTCGCGCTCGGTCATCCCGGCGCTTTCGAGGGCGCGGGCTAGCAGGTAGTGGCTCACCGAGAACTCGACGAGGTTGACCGGTTGGCCCTTGATGTCGGCGAGCGCGGTCTTGTCCTTCAAAATCACCGCGTCGTTGCCGGCGGAGAAATCGCCGATGATGACGGCGGTGGTGTCGACGCCGCCGGCGGCGGGGATCGACAGGCCGTCCATGTTGGTGAGCGTCACCGCGTCATAGGCGCCAGCGGTGTATTGGTTCATCGACTCGACGTAGTCGTTGAACTGGGTGACCTCGATGGTGATGCCGTACTTGTCGGCCCACTTGTTGACGATGCCGTTGTCAGCGGCGTAGCCCCAGGGCATCCAGCCGACATAGATCGACCAGGCGACCTTGAAGTCAGTCTTTTCGGCCGCGAAGGCGAGTGTCGCCGTGCTGGCGGCAAGGGCCGCGAGGGCGAGGGCGGAAACCAGTTTGGTGAACTTCATGCGCAATCCCCTGTTTCGACTTGGGGATTGGCGAGGGCGCGTAAAGACCCGCGCTGCCAATCCCTTGGCTTACGAGGTCTCCCGGGCTTTTGTCCCGCCGTGTCCCGGGCGGATGTCTCCCGCGCCGGTGGGTGCTCTCGGACCAGACACGCCGGCTCTTTAGAAAGATGCCGACGCCGGAACCCTAGCTCCTAATCTCTGCATACAGTCCAGCAAGCGACGTGCCACTCTAGGAAATACAGTGATTTCAATGAGTTGTTATGTGGATCGGCCTCGCCGCAGAACGCGACCTGCGGATTTTGCGAGCGCGATGGTCACGAAGTAGGCACTGCCTGCTGCTAAGGCAGAGACGCTGCATCTCGCCAGGCGCTGGCCAAAGCAAGCGCTGAGAACGGGAGCCGGGTTTGCCGGTCACGCGGCGCCCGCCTTTGCCCCTGTACGGATGGAATGATGCCGCTAGGTCACGATCTTGATCGATAACTCCACATCCCAGAGCAGCTTTCTTGGCTCGATCCGGTGATCGGTCAAATAGGCCTCGTAGCGGCACACGTACGACTCGGCTTGGGTGGGGTCGATCGGCTCAAACGCGGTTCCCGTATCGCGCGCCCACTTCATGAGCGCTTGATTGCTGCGCAGGCCGTTGCCCCTGTAGATAAGGGAGGCGAATTTGCCGCCAGGGAGCAAGCCGGCCTTGATCTGGGGGTGGTTTGGCGGGGCCGACCCGGTCAGGAAGCCGGCCTCGATATCCATGATGTCCTTCATGTCGCAATGATAGTAGCGGAGGAAGTACGGCCCTTCCTCCTCGATGCCGTTGGTCTTGCTCCACGCCCGCAAGTCCTTGAGCGCCCGCGTGGCGCGAGCGAACATTCCGGGAAACGGGGTCTTCAACCGTATCCCCACATAGGGCCGGTCGCGCTTCTCGACGATCGTGGCCGGACCGATGACGGTTTCTGCCTTCATGCCGCCCTCCATGTGCTCAACTTGTAGCGAATGCTTCCGCATTCCAACACGTTCAAGACGGGCGCATTTGATAATCCGTGCCTTGTGCCTTCCGTCAGACTTTGGCGTTAGTGCACCGCTGCCCCCGAGGCCAGGAACAGACTTGCCCTCTCGGGCTGTGGCGCAAGGTTCAGGTCCTCGCCGACGACTACGTCCACATCGCCGGGAAGCGCCACGATGATCTGCTGGCCGGATGCGAGGGTCATTGCAGCGAGGGTTTCGTTGCCGAGCCGCTCGACGAGCTTCACTTTGCCGCCAATCTGGTGGTCGCCGGTGGTGCCCAGGTGATGCGGCCGTAGGCCGATGGTGACCTCGTCGCCGCTGCTCACGGCGGCGTTCGAGCGGGGAAGGACCAGCGTGCCAATGTCACTCGACGACAGCTTGACGCTGGTCGCATCGGCGTCATCGACGCGGGCCTTGAGCAGGTTCATCTTCGGCGAGCCGATGAAGCCGGCGACGAACAGGTTCGCCGGACGATGGTAGAGGTCAAGCGGCGAGCCGATCTGCTGGACGACACCGGCGTCGAGCACGACGATCTTGTCGGCGAGCGTCATGGCTTCGACCTGGTCGTGGGTGACATAGATCATCGTCGCCCCGAGGTCGGCGTGGAGCTTCGCCAGTTCCATGCGCATGTCGACACGCAGCGCCGCGTCGAGATTGCTCAGCGGCTCGTCGAACAGGAACACGCCGGGATGACGCACGATAGCGCGGCCGATGGCGACGCGCTGGCGCTGGCCGCCCGAGAGCTGGCTCGGACGCCGCTCGAGCAGGTGCTCCATCTGCAGGATGCGTGCGGCTTCGGCGACCTTGGCGTCCTTTTCGGCCTTGGGCGCCTTGGCGATGGTGAGGCCGAAGGCGAGGTTCTCGCGCACCGTCATGTGCGGGAAGATGGCGTAGCTCTGGAACACCATGGCGATCGACCGGTCCTTGGGCGGCAGGTCGTTGACCACCCGGTCGCCGATGGTGAGCGTGCCCCCCGAGATGTCCTCGAGCCCGGCGATCATCCGGAGCAAGGTCGACTTGCCGCAGCCTGACGGGCCGACGAACACGCAGAACTCACCGTCCGCGATGTCGATGTCGACACCCTTGATGACCTCGGTGGAGCCGTAGACCTTCTTGATACCGTTGAGCGACACGCGTGCCATTGTTGCTACTCCGCTGCGTCTCTGATGGGGACTACCGAAAGCAGGCCGTCTGCGCCGACGACCACCGGTTCGGGATCCATGACGTAACCGCCAAATTGCGCCTTGCCGTTGTCGGCAAAGCCGAGAATCCGCAGCCCGTCCGGCGTTTCGACAATCCGCGCCGCATACCGCCGGCAGGGTTCGGCGCCATCGAGGAACGGACCGGGCGCGATCTGCCAGGGCCCGCGCGGATCGTCTGCGATGAGGTAGTGCGTGCCGGTGACCGGGCTTTGCGGGTTGAACCGCCGGTAGGCCTCGGACCATTGCTGGCCCGAGCAGCAGAACAGGCAGTACCATTTGTGGCCCTGCCGAAAGACCTGCGGCACTTCGAGCTGGCCGAAACCGCCGGAGAACACCGGTGGCTGCAAGGTCCAGGTCATCAGGTCGTCCGAGGTGGCAAAGCCGATCGCCCCGCCGGCGTTGGGTTCGGCCACGCCGGGAACGCGGGCGGTGAAGTACATCAGCCAGCCCTTGCCGTTGGGATCTCGCATCACCCACGGATCGCGCATGGCGCGGTCGTGCCAGTGGCCGATGGCATGCTGCGCCTCGTAGTGCGCGGCCGCCGGCCCTTCGATATCGAGGCAGAAGCCGGTGCCGACGCGCTGCCAGTTGTGCAGGTCCGTCGAGGTGGCGTGGCCGATACGCTGATAGAGTCCGTCCTCAGCGCGGCGCGTGCCGGTGTAGAACAGGTGCCATAGGTCATCGTCGCCGCGGATCACCGAGCCGGTCCAGGTGGTGTAATCGTCCCAGGCCGAGCCGGCACTGGGGGTCAGGCTCGTTCCCAGGTGCTGCCAGTCGATGAGGTTGTCCGACACGGCGTGTCCCTGCGAGACGTTGAAGTGGCGTAGATCGGGATCGCCAAGGCCCTTGTCGGCCTGCAGGAAGAACCCGTGCCAACGGCTGCCGTCATGGACGTACCAGCTGTCCCAGATCCATTTCTTTTCGAGGGCAATGACCATGAATAACTCCGTCAGCCTTTGACGCCGGTCGAGGCGATCGAGGCGATAAATGCGCGTTGCAGGAAGAGGTAGAAGGCGAGCACCGGCACGGTGATCATCGACAGGTAGGCCATGATCTCGCCCCAGGCCCGGTTGAGCTGGAAGAAGTACTGCAGCCCGACCATCACCGGCCGGTAGCCCTCCTGCTGCACCACCATCAGCGGCCACAGGTACTGGTTGTACATGACGAGGAACTTGAGGATTGCCGCGGTCGCCAGCACCGGGCCAGCAAGCGGCATCACCACCTTGCGGTAGACCTGCCACCAGGTTGCCCCTTCGACGCGGGCGGCCTCGATCAGCTCGCCCGGCAGGTCCTTGAAGTACTGCACGAACAGAAAGATCGTGAGGCCGTCCGCGATGAAGGGGACGATCTGCACCTGGTAGGAGTTGAGCCAGCCGAAGGTCAGGCCGTCGAGGCCGAGCCACGGCAGCTTGGAGGCGATTAGCAGCAGCGGGATGGCGATGGTCTCGAACGGTACGATGAGTGTCGCGAGGATCGCCGTCAGCACCAGTTCGCGTCCGCGCCAGTCGACGAACACAAAGGCGAAGGCGGCGGCGGAGCAGATGAGCAGCGATAGGATCACCGTCACGCCGGTGACCAGCACCGAGTTGAAGATGAACAGCCCCACCGGCGCCCGCTTGAACGCGTCGGAATAGTTATCGAGCGAGATGTCGCCCACCGGCAGGAACGCGGCGAGGCTGCCTGTGTCACCCAGCAGTTGCTGGTCCGGCTTCAAACTCGACACCACCATGAAGATCAGCGGGAAGATGAAGATCACCGCGATCAGGATCAGCACGGCATAGCGCACGGCGAGGCGCAGCCCGCGGTTGTCGGAGGCGATCGTGGCCATCACTTCTTCTCCCGGGTGAGGTAGCGCTGGATCAGCGAGATCGAGAATACGATGACGAACAGGATCACCGAGATGGTCGAGCCACCGGAGATGTCCTGCTTGCCGTAACCGCGTTCGACCGCCTGGAAGACGATGGTCTGGGTGGAGTCGAGCGGCCCGCCGCCGGTCATCACGTCGATCTGCGAGAACAGCGCGAAGGCCTGCATGGTGATGACGATCAGGATCAGCACGGCCGTATTGCGGAGGCCGGGCCAGGTGACATAACGGAACACCTGCCACTTGCTCGAGCCCTCGATAGCCGCGGCCTCGTACAGTGAGGGACTGATGGTCTGGAGGCCCGAGAGCCAGATCACCATGTGGAAGCCCACCGCCTGCCAGATCGACATGGCGATGATGGCGCCGAGCGCGGTCGAGGGGTTGCCGAGCCAATCCACCTTCGGGAACGCCCCGAAGGTCACCGCGCCAAGCAGGTTGTTCAGCAGCCCACTGCTGCCGTCATAGATGAAGCGCCAGAGCAGCGAGACGACGACGATCGAGACCACGACCGGCATGAAATAGATGGCGCGGAACAGGTTGATGCCCTTGAGCCGCTGGTTGATCAGTAGCGCCAGCACCAGCGCGAGCCCGGCCTGCACCGGCGCGACCACCAGAACGAAGATGAAGGTGTTGACGATCGCCTTCATGAACACGACGTCGCGGGCCAGCACATAGGTGGGGTTATCGCCCAGCTGGAAGCTGAACCATTCGCGCATGCCGTCGAATTGCGGGAAGTCTGGATTGTTGCGGGTGAAGCTTCGCAGCGACGGATACTTTGGCGCGCCGGCCTCGTTGCGCACCACGGCGCCCGTATCGTCGCGCTCGGGCTCGAGCGTCAGCAGACCGACACCGAGCAACTGCTCGTAGTTGGCAAGGCCGACGAACTGGGTGGGATTGGGCGAGATCAGCCGCTGGTTGGTGAAGCTGAGGATAATCGCGAAGATGAACGGCAGGACCACGAACACGGCGATGAGGAACGCCGCCGGCCCCGCCATGAGCCATCCAACTCGATTTGACCGTGTGAACTTGGAAGCCATGTTGATCTCGCGAATTGCCAAGGACTTGGGGACCGGCGTGGGGACCGACGTGGGACCCCGGCCGGAGCCGGGATCCCTCCCAGGGCTAGAGGGAGTTGAGCCCTAGAAGCCGTAATTGCCGTTCTTGGCGATGTCGGCGTCGATCTCGTCGACCGCGGCATCGAGCGTCGCGCTGACCTCGGCGCCGTTGGCGATATCGGCAATGGCCTTTTCGAACACCTTGGCGGCGACGACGTAGCCCGGGGTCACCGGACGGACGAGCGCCTGCTTGGCCGAGAGATCGAAGAACACGGCCATGTCGCCGCCGTCCTTGTAGTGCTCTGTCAGCTGGGCCGCCGTCGGGGTGGCCGGGATCAGGCCGATGCCGTCGGTGAAGGTCGCGAGATACTTGTCCTGCAGGGCGAACTCGATGAACTTGGCCGCCCCGTCGGGATGGGCCGACTTGGCCGAGACGCCGAACTGCCAGGATGCCGCGCCGATCTTGGGCCCGTTACCGAAATCGGGAGCAGGCAGGAAGACGGTGTCCGGGAACTGCTTGAGCGTGTTCAACGCTGCCCAGTTGCCGTTCCACGAGAAGGCGTACTTGCCGGCGGCAAAGCCGTTGTCGCGGTCCGCAGGATCCTGAGTCGCCTGGGCATAGCCGTCCTTGAACAGGCTCTGCCACCATTCGCCGAACGCCACCGCGGCTTCGCCATTGAGCACGCCTTCCGCAGTCTTGTAGGTCGAGCGATCGACGATGTCGCCGCCGAAGCTCTGCAGGAACGGCGAGAACGCATAGGGGTACCACTCGCCGGTCCAGGCCATGCCCGGGTCGAAGGCGAACTCGTACTTGCCCGAAGCCTTGGCCTTGGCCAGGGCGTCCATGAATTCGTCCTTGGTCCAGGGCTGGTCGAGGGTCGGCTGCCGGAGCCCGAGCTCGTCGAGGATCGACTTGCGGGTGACGAGGGCCACCGCCGCGTCCCACAGGCCGATCGAATAGAGCTGGCCGTTCCAGACGCCCTTGGTGCCGGGCAGGAACGTCGCGATCTTGCTCTCGTCGATCTTGAGCGGCTGCATATAGCCGGACCACGCCCAGTTGGGCATCACCGGGCCGTCGACGTCGAGAATGTCCGGCAGGTTGCCCGCCAATGCCCCGGCGACGACGCTGTCGTTATAGGCGGCCTGCGGGAAGCTCTGCAGCTCGACCTTCCAGTCGGCTTGGCTGGCGTTGAAGTCCGTGATGATCTGATTGACGATCTTGGATTCAACTTCGTTGCCGGCGCCGTGATACCACATGGAGAGCGTGGTCTGGGCGAAGGCAGCGCCTGACGAAAGCGCCGTAGAGAGCAGGACGCTCGCTAGGATCGCGAATTTGCTCATTGTCATTAGTCCTCCCTGACGAGTTTGAGCTGTGAGACATTGGGGGAGCGCCGCTCGGCCACCGAGCTGCGCCAGTAGACCGGCCCCGCGACGATATCGGGGCCCGTCTCATCTCGGCCTTCGCCGGAGATCAGGTCCAGGAGGCGCTGCGCCGCGCGCACGCCCATGGCGGTATAGGGGAGCTCCACCGTGGTCAGCGGCGGATAGAGCGTCTCGGCGATAACGCGGTAGTTGTCGTAGCCGGCCACCGAGATCTCGTCCGGCACCTGCAGGCCGCGCGAGCGCAGGATCCCGTAGACCTTGAGCGCCATGCGATCATTACCGCAGCAGAACACGGTGGGCGGCTGCGGCAGGCGCAGCATGTGGTCGATTGCCGCCCACAGCACTTGCGTCTCGCCCTCGGGGCTGCCGATCTCAACGCACTGTACCAGCGTCGGGTCATAGGCAAGCCGCGCCTCGGCCAGCGCCTCGCGGTAGCCCGCCTTGCGCAGCCCTGTCGCAACGATATCCTCGCGCAGCGTCAGGTAGGCGATCCGCTCGTGCCCGGCCGCGATCAGCCGCGCCACCAGGTCATGCTGTCCCCGCCGGTCGTCGGGAATCACCGCAGGCGTACCGGCATCGTCGAAGCAGTTGGTCAGCACGATCGGCGTATCGTCGGGCACAGGCGGCAGTTGGACGTTCTGGTGGTACGGGGCCACGTAGAACAGTCCTTCGACCCGGTGCTCGAGGAAGGTCTTGATGAGCTCGGGTGCCCGCTCGGAGCGGCCCCCGGAATCCGCGATCATCAACGTCTTGCCGGTGAGGCCGATGGTCTGCTGGATGCCGCGAACCAGCAGCAGTTCCGGCAGACCGGCTGGTTGCGCCGGCTCGACCTGGTCCGAGATGGCGCCGGTGATCAGCCCGATCAGGCCGGATTTGTTGGACCGCATCATGCGGGCCGCGCTGGAGGGGACGTAGCCGAGCGAAGCAATCGCGGCATTGACCGCGTCGCGCGTCTTCTTGCCGACGGGCGCGTCCCCGTTCAGCACACGGCTCACGGTCTTGGGCGACACCTTCGCGGCTTTCGCCACGTCGTAGATGGTTGCCATCTGCTCCTCCCGGGCCATTCATCGTTGTGACACCGATGTCATGACACCGATGTCATCTACGTCCAGAAGGCGCGAGAGTCAATGGTCGGCTCTAGGAGGTGGGATCGAGAAACAGGAGCGCAGCCGCAAGGCCCGCTCCGGGGTAGGGCGTACTCGGCTATGGGGCCGGGGGACTTACTGAATTGCGAACGACGAGCTCGCTGCGGAGTAGCAACTCAGTGCGGTCGGGCCGGTTGCCCTCAAGCAGGCCGAGCAGAACGTCCATGGCGGCCTCGCCGATTCTGAGCCGCGGCTGCTTCATGGTCGTGAGGGAGGGGGTAACGAAGCTGGCGAATGAGATGTCATCGAAGCCCATCACGGAGAACTGGCGGGGCAGGTCGTACCGGCGTGCGGTGAGGGCGATGATGACGCCGAGCGCGGTGGCGTCGTTGACGCACAGGAACGCCGTCGGCAGCACGTCGCGCACGAACATGTGCTCGGTTGCCTGCCTGCCGCTTTCGGTCGTGCCGTCGCCATTGAGGATCATGAGCGGATCGATGGTAATTCCGGCGCCCTCGAGCGCGGCGCGATAGCCTTTCTCGCGCAGTTGGTTGACCGCCCGGCTGGTCGAACGGCCGATGAAGGCGATCCGCTGATGGCCCTGCGAGATCAGGTGCTCGGCCGCCAGCCTCGCGCCCTCGAAATTGTCGACGCCGACGAACGGCACGTCGCTATTGGCCACCGGCTCGTTCACCGCCACCATCGGAGGCAGGCGGGTCTCGGCGCCCTCCTGGCCGTGACCGAAGGGCAGGTGCCCGGTGAGGAGAATCAGGCCGTCGGCCTGGTTGGAGCTGATAAAGCGCAGGTAGTCGGTCTCACGCTCGGGGTCGTTTCGCGTGTTACCGATCAGCACCCCGTAGCCACGCTTGCTCGCCTCGGTTTCGAGCCCGACGAGGATGTTGGAGAAGTTCGGGTCGCCGACATCGGGGGCGAGAATCAGGATCATGTTGGAGCGCCGCATGCGCAGCGAGCGCGCCATGGCGTTGGCGGCGTAGCCGGTCTGCGCAATGGCCTCGTTGACCTTGCGGCGGGTCTCGTCGGCTACCTTGGTCGGCTCGTTGATGGCCCGGCTGACCGTGGCGATGGACACCCCGGCAATCGCCGCAACGTCTTCTATCGTCGCCAGTTTTTGTTGCTGCACCTGGTACTCCGTCCGCCACCCAACTTGCCAGGCGTCCCCCTTCTTCCCTTAGCCAGAAGGCATGGAATGCGCCAGATGGTCCGACCAAAGGCTACACAGTTACCTGTCTATGTAAACCTTTACATCATTTATGAAAACCTTTACATCGATGGTTCGGAAGCGAGCGGAGGGCATAACCCGGCCGCTTCCAGGGGAGGCAAATCAAGATGTCGAACGCCGTGGGCGCGAGCGCGCCGGCGATCCTTGCGGCCAGCCGGATCTCGAAGTCGTTCAACGACGTCCCGGTGCTGTTCAGCGTCGATTTCGACGTGAAACGCGGCGAGGTTCACGCCATCATCGGCGAGAACGGCGCCGGCAAGTCCACCCTCATCAAGATCCTCTCGGGCATCGAGCAGCCGACCTCGGGCACCGTGGTCTATGACGGCAAGCAGGCCGTGCTGCCACCCAATGGCGAGGCCGAGGCGATGGGCATCGTGCTCATCCACCAGGAGCTCAACCTCGCCGAGCACCTGACCGTTGCCGACTCGATCTTCCTTGGCCGCGAGATCCGCCGTTTCGGCTTCCTCGACGTGCGCCAGATGCGTCAGAAGGCGAGGGCGGTACTCGAAACGCTGCACGTCCATGTCGATCCCGATGCGCGGATCAGCACGCTCTCGGTCGCGGACAAGCAGATGGTCGAGATCGCAAAGGCCATCAGCCGCGATGCGCGAGTGCTGATCATGGACGAGCCGACCGCCGTGCTGTCGGTGGGCGAGACGCAGACGCTGTTCGAGCAGATCCGCCGCCTCACGGCGCGCGGCGTCGCCGTGATCTTCATCTCGCACAAGCTCGACGAGGTCATGCAACTTGCCCAGCGCGTTACCGTGCTCCGCGACGGCCAGTTGATCGCCACGGTCAGCACCACGGCGCTGACGCCGGATTCGGCGGCGCAGATGATGGTCGGCCGCGAGCTCACCAACCTCTATCCGCCCAAGCACGAACCCGATATCGACGCGCCGCTGCTGCTCTCGGTGCGCGGGCTCAAGGCGCCGGGCGTCAAGGACATCTCGTTCGATTTGAGGAAGGGCGAGATTCTCGGCTTTGCCGGCCTCATCGGCTCGGGCCGCACCGCGGTCGCCGAAGCTATCGCCGGCCTCACGCACAGGACGGGCGGCGAGATCGAGGTCAAGGGCAAGCCGGCCAACTTCACCCGTGTCGCCCAGTCGGTGGCGGCCGGCCTCGCCTACATGACCAAGGACCGCAAGGGCAAAGGCCTCCTCCTCAACATGGGGCTGCAGCCCAACCTCACGCTGCTGACGCTCAAGAAGCACCTCAAGGCCGGCTTCCTCGACAGCGCCAGCGAGGCCAAGGCGCTCGAGCGCGCAGTGCGTCGCTTCGATATCCGCGCCCGCGATCCCTCGGTCGCCGTCGGCCGGCTCTCAGGCGGCAACCAGCAGAAGCTGATGCTGGGCAAGACCATGGAATCCGAGCCCGACATCATCATCATGGACGAGCCGACGCGCGGCATCGATGTCGGCACCAAGCAGCAGATCTACCACATCATCGCGGCGCTCGCCGCCGAGGGCAAAGCCATCATCGTCATCTCGTCCGAGATGCAGGAGGTCATCGGGCTCAGCCACCGCGTCGTGGTCATGCGCGAGGGTCGCATGGCGGGCCTGCTCGAGGGCGCCGAGATCACCGAAGCAGAAATCATGCGGTACGCCGCCGGCATCAAACAGAGTGGAAACGATGAGCGCATCAGCGCCTGATATTGCAGCGAAGCCCGCCAGGGGGTTCCGCCTCGATCTGAAGACGGTCGGACCCCTCGTGGCGCTGTTGTTGCTGGTGATCCTGGGCATCTCGCTCAACGAGAACTTCCTCACCTACAACAACCTCACCAACGTCCTCGCACGCTCGAGCTTCATCGGCATCATCGCCATCGGGGCGACCTTCGTCATCACCTCGGGCGGGCTCGACCTCTCGGTCGGCTCGATGGCGGCGGTGATCGCGGGCGTGATGATCATCGTCATGAATTCGCTGATCCCCTCGATGGGCATCGGAGTAGGCGTCGTCCTCGTCGGCATGGGGGCAGGCCTGCTGCTCGGCGGCGGGGCCGGTGTCGGCAACGGCCTGATGATCACGCGCGGCCGCATCGAAGCCTTCATCGTGACGCTGGGCACCATGGGCATCTTCCGCTCTCTCGTCACCTTCCTTGCCGATGGCGGTACGCTGTCGCTCAATTTCCAGGTCGCCGACGTCTACCGCCCGGTCTACTACGACGGCATCCTCGGCGTGCCGTGGCCGATCATTGTCTTCGCGGTCGTCGCGATCGGCGGCGAGATCGTCATGCGCCGC
Organism: Devosia sp. P3_B2; assembly: GCF_056402875.1. Taxonomy (NCBI): domain Bacteria; kingdom Pseudomonadati; phylum Pseudomonadota; class Alphaproteobacteria; order Hyphomicrobiales; family Devosiaceae; genus Devosia; species Devosia sp. P3_B2. The sequence continues at coordinate 68,196 of NZ_JBFUGO010000002.1, forward strand.
ACCGCCTTCGGCCGCTACTGCGCCGCCATCGGCTCCAGCGAGCAGGTCGCGCGCTATTCCTCGATCAATGTCGATAACGTCCGGCTGCTGACCTACATCCTGCAGGGCGTGCTCGTCGCCGTCGCGGTGCTGCTCTATGTGCCGCGGCTCGGCTCGGCCTCGAGCACGACAGGCGTCCTCTGGGAGCTCGAAGCTATCGCCGCGGTGATCATCGGCGGCACCACGCTCAAGGGCGGCTACGGCCGGATCTGGGGCACCGTGGTCGGCGTCGTGATCCTCGGGCTCATCGGCAACATCCTGAACCTCCAGAGCTTCATCAGCCCGTACCTCAACGGAGCGTTCCAGGGCGTCATCATCATTCTCGCCGTGCTGCTGCAGCGGGGGCGCCGCACCAGCTAGGCCAATCGCAATCCACATCGCCCGCTCAAGGGCACTTTTGGGAGGACTAAATGAAATTGCTGAAATCTCTTCTTGCCGCGGCGGTCGTCGCCGGCGGCCTGGGTGGGGTCGCGCTCGCGCAGGACAAGGTGACCATCGGCGTCTCGGTGCCGGCGGCCGACCATGGCTGGACGGGCGGGGTCAACTACTTCGCCCAGCAGGCGATCGAGCGGCTGAAGAAGACCTACGCCAATGTCGATTTCGTCTTCGCTTCGGCCCCCGATGCGCCCAAGCAGATCGCCGACATCGAGGACATGGTCTCGACCCGCAATATCGATGCCCTCGTCATCCTGCCGGGCGATCCCGACGCGATGACCTCGGCTATCAAGCAGGTCAAGGACGCCGGCAAGTTCGTCACCGTGGTCGACCGCCAGCTGTCGATCAACGGCGTTGAGAACCTCTATGTCGCCGGTGACAATCCGGGCCTCGGCGCCAACTCGGCCGCGTACTTCAAAGATGCGCTGCCCGAGGGCGGCAACATCGTCATCCTGCGCGGCCTGCCGATCCCGATCGACCAGCAGCGCTTCGACGCCTTCATGAAGGGCATCGAAGGCACCAACATCAAGGTGCTGGACGACGAGTTCGCCAACTGGAACCGCGATGACGGCTTCAAGGTGATGCAGGACTTCCTGACCCGCTTCCCCGACATCAAAGCGGTGTGGGCGCAGGACGACGACATCGCGCTCGGCGCCATCGAGGCGATCAAGCAGGCCGGCCGCGAGAACGACATGTTCATCGTCGGCGGCGCCGGCATGCAGCAGATGCTGCAGCGCGTCCAGGCGGGCGACAAGCTCGTCCCGGTCGATGTGAGCTACAGCCCGGCGATGATCGCCACCGCGATCGAGCTCACTACGTCGCACTTTGTCGGCGGCGTGCAGGTGGCTGGCCGTTTCGTTCTCGACTCGACGCTAATCACCAAGGACAACGCCGCCGAGTTCCTCGACGCCGAGAGCCCGTTCTGATCGAACATCTGAACTGAAAACGAAGGGGSGGGGCCCCCACGGGCCCCCCCTGGCGTTCATCGTGCGGCTCGAGCGATCGTCGCGCCAGGCGAGGAACCAGTGGCCGGGGCGGGTGACCATGCCGAGTGGCGCGATCAGGCGGCCCTGTGCCAGCGCATCCCAGGTCGCGGGGCCGGGGCCAATGGCCACACCGAGGCCGGCTTCCGCCGCCTGTACGCTGAACGAGAGCGCGTCGTACCAGATGGTCTCGCGCGGGGGCAGGGCGATGCCCGCCTCGCGGGCCCAGTTGGTCCACATATCGGGCGGCCAGCGGATATCGAGCCGCGGCAGGCTCCACAGAAAATCGCGCGTCACCTGCCGATCACGCACCAGCATCGGGCTCACCACCGGACCGAACGTCTCGGGCGCCACCGGCACCACGGTCATCCCGTGGATCTTGAGCAGCGGCCCCACCCCGACATAGACATCGATCGAGCGATCGGCCGGGTTGATCTCGCGCGTCCAGGTGGTGAGCCGCACTGATTTGCCGCCGAGCGCCGCTTCGAGGCTCTGCAGCCGCGGTACCAGCCAGCGGAGGAGGAACGTGTCGGGCGCGGTCAGCATGATGGTCGATTGGCTGGCGGCTGCATGCAGATGCTCGGTGCCGCGCGTAATCGAGGCGAAGGCCTCGGTCACCGTCGCCGCGAACGCCGCCGCCTCCGGCGTCAGCTTCATCGAACGGTTGCCGCGCTCAAACAGGGCCATGCCGAACTCGTCCTCGAGGTTCTTGATGTGCCGGCTGATGGCGCCGCTCGTCACATGCAACTCGTCGGCAGCCCGCTTCACGCTGCCCAGCCGGGCGGCGACCTCGAAGGCACGGATGGCGTTGAGCAGATGCAGCATCGGACCGTTGAGGAAAAGTCAATCGAACAGCTGAAATTGAGGCTGTTTGTCACGCAACGTCCATCCTAGCGTAACGCCATAATACGCGGGCTTATCAGGCGATCCGGGAGGCACTCGGCGCCCGGACGATATCTCGCAGTTTTCCTTGACGACTATCTGCGAGTGACCAGCCCTATGCCCACCCACCGGATCATCATCGATTGCGACCCCGGCCATGACGACATGGCGGCGATCCTGCTCGCCGCCTGGCACCCGGACATTAAGATCGAGGCGATCACCAGCGTATGTGGCAACGCGTCCGTCGCCAACACCACCAATAATGCGCTGCGCATCGTTGAGGCGTTCGGGCTCGATGTGCCGGTCTATGCCGGCGCCGTGCAGCCGCTCCTCCACCGCTACGAGTTCCCCGCGGCCTTCCACGGCCCGAGCGGGCTCGACAGCGCGGGTGCGGAGCTCCCGGGCGCCACCCGTGCTGCCGAGTCCACCCACGCCGTCGACGCCATCATCGCGCTGGCCGATGCCAACCCCGGCGAGATCACCGCCGTCGTCATCGGCCCGATGACCAACCTGGCGCTGGTGCTCGCCAAGCGCCCGGACATGGCGCAGAAGCTGAAGCAGATCGTGTTCATGGGTGGCTCGGCCGGCGAGGGCAACGTCACGCCGGCGGCCGAGTTCAACATCTGGGCCGACGCCGAGGCGGCGCGGATCGTGTTCCGCTCGCGCGTCAAGCTCACGATGTTCGGGCTCAACGTCACGCACCAGACGCTGCTCGGGCGCGACCATGTTGCCGCCGTACGCGCCTCGCAGCCCGCGCCCAATCCGGTCGCTGACACTATGGAGTTCTACTGCGGCACCTACTATTCGTTCGCCGGCGCCGACAAGCCCGGCGCGCCGCTGCACGATCCCTGCGCCATCGCCTACCTGATCGACCCGACCATCTTCACAGTTGAGCAGCTTCCCGGTGAGGTGATCGTCGCGGATAGCGAGTCTTATGGCCAGACGCTGATCGACTTCCGTCCGCAGGATCCCGCGCACGACAAGCGCATCAAGAATGTCGGCGTCGCGCTCCAGGCCGACGTGGGCCGTTTCATAGACCTGGTGACCCAGGCCCTCATCTGGGGCGCCAGCCGGTATGCCTCCCCCTCGCACGTCACTCCCGAAAAGGTGCACTCATGAAGATGTGGAAGACCGCAGCCATTGCCGGGCTCGTTGCCGGCATGCTCACCACCACCGCGTTCGCGCAGCAGAAGACCCTCAACCTCATCGTCATCGAGGGTGGCGACACCACCGCCATGCAAGCGGTGGTCGATGCCTATTCGGCAGCGCATCCCGACATCAAGATCAACCTCCAGCCCTATCCCTTCGCGCAGTTCTTCCAGGTCGCCGACCTGCGCCTGCGCTCGAAGGATGCCGGCATCGATATCGTCTATGTCGATGCCCCGCTGGTCGCGAGCTATTCCTCGCGTGGGTTCCTGTCGCCGATCGATCCGGCGATCGATACCGCCAGCCTCGTGCCGGGTTCGGTCGATGCCGGCAAGTACGACGGCACGCTCTACGCGCTGCCGGTCAACAACTCGGCCCAGGTGCTCTACTACAACAAGAAGCTGTTCGCCGACGCCGGCATCGCGGCGCCCGAGGGCCTCACGGCCGGGGCCACCGCGACGCAGGCGCAGGTCGACGAGCTCGCTTCCACCAAGCGCTGGACCTGGGAGCAGGTGGCCGATGCTGCGCAGAAGCTGACCAAGCGCGACAATGGCCGCACCACCCAGTGGGGCTTCACCGTCGAGCAGTTCGGTGAGCTCTACCAGCTGCAGCCGTTCGGGGAGTCGTTGGGCACCGACGTGATCGGGCCCGACGGCTACACCGCCAAGGGCTATCTCGACAGCGAAGCCTGGACCAAGGCCGCGACCTACTGGTCGAACCTCTACAATGAGTGGGCAGTGAGCCCGAAAAGCCTCGGCTATGGCGAAGCGGCCCAGCTGTTCGGCAACGGCCAGCTCGCCATGTTCGCCGGCGGCACCTGGAACCTGCCCATCCTCAGCGACACCGGCGTCGACTACGGCGTCGCCCCATACCCCTATTTCGAGGGTGGCAAGGTGCTGACCCCGACCGGCAGCTGGTATATCGGCGTCAACGCCGCCTCGGCCAACCAGGCGGAATCGTTCGATTTCGTGAAGTACCTCACCACGTCCGACGAGGGCACGCGCGTCTGGTTCAAAGCGCTCAACCAGCTCCCGACCTACAAGCCGCTGCTCGACGAAATCAGCAACTCGGCCGACTACGATGCTTTCCCGAACGACGTGTTCCGCATGGGCGTCTACGACTCGCTCAACACCGCCAAGGTCCGTCCGGTGACGGCCGCCTACGGCCAGCTGCAGGACGCGTTCCGCACCGCTTTCGTCGATATCGCCAACGGCGTGCCGGTGAAGGATGCTCTCACGAGCGCCGTGCAGAAGTTCGAATCCGCCGCCTCGCGCGTCGCGCAGTAGTCTCCTGCGCCGCCGGTGGCTGTTGGCCCCCACCCCTGTCCCCTCCCCCTCAACAGGGGGAGGGAGACGAGAACACTGGCGCATGTGCGAGGGTCTCCCTCCCCATTCTTAGGGGGAGGGACAGGGGTGGGGGTCAACAGCCACTGTGCTACCCAGTTGTCACTTACCAGATGAAGCAGCCGCCATTGACCACCCGAGCCAAGTCCCCCCTCTTCTTCGTCGTGGCGCTCCTCACCCCCGCGCTGCTCGGCCTCGTCGTCTTCCGGCTCTATCCGATCGCGCTGGCCATCTCGGACAGCTTCTTCAACGTCTTCCGCGGCAACCAGGTGTTCGTCGGGCTCGACAACTACCTGTCGCTCGTCACCGACTCGACGTTCTGGAAATCGCTGCAGGTCACCCTCTGGTTCAACCTGCTGATCAACCCGATCCAGATCGCGCTCGCGCTGGGTCTCGCGCTGCTCTACGTGCAGAAGTTCAAAGGCGTCACCTTCTACCGCATCCTGTTCCTCATCCCGATCGGGGTGTCGCTGCCCACCGCGGTGATCATCTGGCGCATCATGCTGAGCCCCGACGGGCTGGCGAATGGCCTCCTCAACATTGCTGGCATCCCCGGCCAGCCCTGGCTGACCTCGGAGAGCCTCGCGCTCTATTCGATCATCGCCATCGCGACCTGGAAGGGGATCTCGTACTGGATGATCTTCATCATCGGCGGGCTGCAGAACATCTCGCCCGAGATCTATGACGCCGCCAAGATCGACGGCGCGCAACCGTGGCAGCGGCTGTTCTTCATCACCATCCCGCTGCTCAGGCCGACGCTGCTCTTCGTCCTCGTCGCCGACGTGTCGATCAATTTCCTCCTCTTTGCGCCCATCTTCATGATCACCCAGGGCGGCCCAGCCGACAGCACCAACGTGCTCATGTACGAGGCCTACAAATCCGGCTTCATCTTCGGCGACATGGGCCGCGCCATGGCGATCATCGTGGTGGTCGTCGCCATCCTCCTCGTCATCGTCGGGCTGCAGTTCCGCCTGCTCAACGGCAAGCCGGAGAAGAAGTGATGGCGACCACCGCACTCCGCAAAGGTCTCGGCTTCGGCCTGAAGCACCTCGCCTACATCGCCATCGCCTTCATTTTCGTCCTGCCGCTCTGGTGGGCCATTGTCTCTTCGCTCCGGTCGAACACGGCGGTCTTTGCCGATATCTTCCCCTTCACCACCAAGGCGTTGATCCCTGCGCCGTTCTCGCTCGAGGCCTACCAGGGCGTGTTCGATCGCGGCTTCGGCCTCATCATCGCCAACACCATGTTCGTCGCCATCATCACGATGATCGCGGGGCTGATCGTCAACGGCATGGCCGGTTTTGCCTTCGCGGTGTTCGACTTCAAGGGCAAGAACGCGATCCTGACGCTGATCATCATCAGTTTCATGCTGCCCTTCGAGGCGATCGCGCTGCCGCTCTACACGGTGACGCTGCAGATAGGCTGGGTCGACAATATCGCGGCGCTGATCGTGCCGAGCGTTGCCAACGGGCTTGCGGTGTTCCTATTCTACCAGTTCTTCAAGGAAGTCCCGAAGGATTACCTTGAGGCCGCCAAGCTCGACGGCGCCAATTGGCTCGATATTCTCCTCCGTATCTACGTGCCGCTCTCGATCCCGACCTGCATCAGCGCGGGGCTGCTGCTCTTCGTCTTCCAGTGGGAGGCGTTCCTGTGGCCGCTGCTCGCCATGCCCTCCCAGCAGTTCAAGGTGATCCAGGTCGGCATGGCCGCCTTCCAGCAGCAATACCAGACGATCTGGAACCAGCTCTTTGCCGTCGCGGTCATCACCGCGCTGATCCCGATCGCGCTGCTCTTGCCGCTGCAGCGCTACTATGTGCAGGGCCTCGCGAGCGCTGGTATCAAAGGTTGACGGGACAAGAGAATGACGAGAGACGAACTCAACGCGCTGCCCAAGGTCGAGCTGCACCTCCACCTCGATTGCTCGATGAGCTTTGAGTCCGTCCACGCCCTTGTCCCCGAAATGACGCCGGAGCGCTACCGCGCCGAGTTCCTCGCGCCCAAGAAGTGCAAGAGCCTCGTCGACTATTTCCGCTATCTCGGCCCGCCCTTAGCGCTGCTGCAGACGCGCGAGGGCCTGCGCATCCAGACCATCGACATGCTGCGCCAGCTCGCGGCCGACAACATCATCTATGCCGAGCTGCGCTTTGCGCCACACCTCCACCGCCAGACCGGCCTCACCACCGACGAAGTGGTCGAGATCGTCCTCGCCGCGGTTGAAGAGGGCAGGGCGCGCTACCCGGTCGAAGTCCGCCTCATCCTCTGCACCCTCCGCCCAGACGACACAGCCTCCGGGCTCGATCTCGTCCGCATCGCAGACAAGTACCGCGACCAGGGCGTCGGTGGCTTCGACCTCGCAGGCGACGAGGCGGGCTATCCGCTCGACCAGCACATCCCGGTCTTCCGCGCCGCCCGCGACAAGGGCCTCAACATCACCGCCCATGCCGGCGAAGCGGTCGGCGCCCATAGCGTGCGCGAAGTGATCGAGCAGCTCGGCACCCGCCGCGTCGGCCACGGCGTCCACTCGATCGAGGATCCCGCCGTCATCGAGCTCCTCCTCGCCAACAACGTCCATCTCGAAGTCTGCCCGTCCTGCAACATCCAGATCGACGTGTTCGACCGCTACGAGGACCACCCGATCGACCGCCTGCGCCGGCTCGGCATTTCGCTCAGCCTCAGCACCGACGCCCGCGGCCCGACGAACCTTACCCTCACCGACGAGTACGAGCGCATGCACCAGATATTTGGTTGGGGGCTGGACGAGTTCCGTGCCAGCAACCGCAGCGCCCTCTCCGCAGCATTCATCCCACCAGAAACGCGGCTGAGACTGCTCCACCGGCTGTAAGCACAGGCCGGTCGCGTTGGGCGACGGATCTCTGGCCAGGCGCCGCTTGAGGGGGGTGAATGGTAGCGGAGGAGGGAGTTGAACCCCCGACACACGGATTATGATTCCGCTGCTCTAACCAACTGAGCTACTCCGCCCCAGACGCTGGCTGGTCCCGGGACCGGCCGACGGGCGCTGGTAGCGCGGCGCCTTCTTAGGTTTGGTGGGGGTGGGTGTCAAGCGCTCCCGGGAGCGATCGTGCGGATGTCCCAGCCAAGCTGTCGGCGGCCCTCTGCGTTTGACGCCTGATACACCATAGGCAGCGATTTCGGCGGGCATGAACCCGCTCGTCACGCCGGACGGCTAACATGCGCCGCGAAAGCGGAGGGTGCGATGGCGACGATCTGGCGGGTAGTGTTTTTTGCCCTCGCGATGCTCATGGGAAGCGCGCAGGCGGCGCCGTTGGCGCTGCAGCGCGGCGTGGGCGTGCATGAATGGCTCAACTGGTCGCCACTGGCAGCCGACGGTTCCTATCGGTGGCCGCCCTATCAGACGGTGGACGAATGGCGCACCCGCTATCGCGAGCTCACCGACTGGCCAGCCGGCGACGAATTCGCCCGCATTAAGTCGCTGGGCTTCGATTTCATCCGTCTCACCGTCGATCCGGGCCCGCTGCTCGCCACCGAGGGCGCGAAGCGCCAGGAGGCATTGGCGGTGCTGGCCGAGGACGTCCGGCTGGTTCTCGCGAGCGGGCTCAAGGTGGTGTTCAACCTCCACCCCATCACCCAGGTCGCCGCCTATAGCGGGGACAGCACGGTCGAGGGTCGCTCAGACAGCGAGGGCGTCGCGCGCTACGTGGCGATGACGGCGGACGTTGCGATAATGCTGGCGCCGCTTGGCGCCGACAAGGTGGCGTTCGAGCCGTTCAACGAGCCGCAACACTATCCCTGCGAGGGCAGGGGCGACGGGCAATGGCAGAAGATCATGGAGCAGGCGATGGCGGCGATCCGTGCCGTCAGCACCGAGCTCACGGTGATCGCCACCGGTGCCTGCGGTGGCGACGTCATCGGGCTTGCCGACCTCGATCCGAATTTCGACGACCCCAACCTCTACTACAGCTTCCACATGTACGACCCGCACAGCTTCACCCACCAACAGTCGGACGAGGAGGGGGGCTTCGCTTCGGGCTTGCCCTGGCCGGCCAGTGAAGGCTCGCCGGGCGCGGTGATCGAGATGCTGCGCGCCCATATGACGGCGGCCGGTGTCACTGAGGCCGACCAGGAGCAGACCATCCTGAAGCTCGGCCCGTACATCGCCAGGTACTTCGCCGACGGCGAGGGGGAGAGCCAGCTACAGGAGGGCTTTGACTATGTCCTTAACTGGGCCGGCGCCCACGGCATCCCGACCAGCCGGCTGTTCCTGGGCGAGTTCGGCGTCATCGCCATGTCCGACGATGGCCGGATGGGGGCTTTCGCCGCCGACCGCCTGCGCTACCTGGAGGCGGTGCGGCGCAAGGCCGAGGAGCACGGCATCCCGTGGTCGGTCTGGGAATACTCCAACCGGTGGGGGATGAGCATCATCCTGCCCACGGGCCCGGCCATTCCCGACACCGCCATGCTGAAGGCACTGGGGCTTTAGCCCCAGCCCTCAGAACTGGTTCAGATCCAGCCGCTGGTCGATGAAGGCGCGCTTGCCGCCCCGGCCGCCGGCGAGGTTCTCGACCCGCTCGATCGAGAAGGTGACGCGGTCGCGCACGCGATCCTGCAGGTCTGCCGCAAGATTCAGGGCATCGGCTTCGGTGCCGCCCTCCGAGGCGATGTAGCGGATGGTGACGTGGCCCGGCCGCTCCTGCAGGAACTGGTACTCGTCGACGCCCTTGAAGAAGCGCGGGGTGTCGGGCGTCAGGTCGATGGTGACCACCCGCCCACCATCGGAGGTGATCAGGTAGTTGGGCTTGCGCCGCGGGATGATGCTGGAAACCCGCATGCGCTGGCCGTTGGCCTCGGTGGGCAGCTCGACCAGCGTGGCGCGGTCATGCGTGTCGTAGCGGATGAACGGCATGCCGGTGGAGAGGAATCCGGTGCCGATCAGCCGGCCCTCGCGGCCGGGCTCGGTGATCGGCTGGTCATGCTCGTCGACCAGTTCGGCAAGGCCGTAGAGCGGCTCGAACGTATAGAGCTCACCGCCCGCCATGCTTTCGGAGGCAAACAGCACCTTTTCGCTCAGGCCATAGAAATTGGCGATCGGCACATCGGCGCCGAAGGCCGCGGCGATGGTGGCGCGGTGGTGCGGCAGCATCGGCTCGGAGATCGGCAGGATGCCCTTGAGCGGCTGCTTGAACTCACGGCCAAGGGTGATCATGTGGCGGCCCATCAGGTCGATGGCCGAGGGGTAGCCGTAGAGATAACGCACGCCGTGCTCGTCGATCAGGTCGGCATAGTGCGCGACATCCTGCCGGGTCATCGGGAACACCGACAGGCGGAGCTCGCGCAGGGCCGGCTCCCATTCCGAGGTAATGCGGCCGCGCCCGTCGAGGCCGACGCCGCGCAGCACGATCTTGCTGTCCTTTTCGGTGAAGCCCGCCCGGCTCCAGCTGTCGTTGACGAAGGCCATTTCGCGCACGCTGCGGTCGCGATCGAGATAGAAGCCGAACGGCCGCTCGGAGTTGGAGCCGCTGGTGTCGGCGCGGTCGACGCTGGAGCGCGGGGCCGCGAGCGCACTGTCGCCGGCGGCGGTGAGATCGGTCTTCTTGAGGATCGGCAGGCGGCGCAGATCCTCGGGCATGGCCCGCTCATAGTCGAAGTCGACGCCCAGGTGGCGGTCGAGCAGGTCGCGGTAGAACGGGCTGTTGTCATGCGCCTTGCGCAGCAGGCCGCGCAGCGCCTTGAGGTGCTCGGCATTGGCATAGACCGGGTCGGCGCTGGCGGCGATGCGCTCGCGCCACAGCCGGTAGGTACCGCCGAACTTCATGCTGGTCGGCACCAGCGAGACCAGTGGCGCCAGCGACTGGCGCAGGAATTTCGGACCTCGTGCATAGGCGCCGCGCGCCACATCCATCATACTCATAACCACCCCCTTAAATGCTGATCCATTCGCCGGCGAGCTCGTACTCGACCGGCTTCATCGTTCGCTTAAATTGCGTATAGCCGTCGCCGAGCCGCAGCCCGCCGACATCAAAACTCTTCGCGCCGCGCCGTTTCATTTCGCGCATCACGTTCCACATCAGGAAGTTGCCGGCGTTGACCTTGCGGCCCTCCGGCCCGAACCAGCCGATGTGGTATTCGGCGGTATTGCCGAAGCGGACTACCGACATGCCGGCGACGGGCATGCCCTCCCGCAGCAGCTGGAACACGAGGACGTTGCCCGGCGCTGCCTCTCGCAGGCCGCGCAGCATCTCCGGGCCAGCGGCGAGGAAGTTCTTCGCCTTCATGTTCTCGAGATGGCGGGCGATCATCCAGTCATAGGTGGCGGCGTCGTCGGCGATCCGCAGCTCGGCGCCGGCTTTCTCGGCGGCGCGGGTGCGGTTGCGGAAGGTCGAGCCGAAGCTCTTCCAGAGCTCCTCGTCGCTCACCGAGATGTCGATGCGCCCGGAGCGCCACGAGGCGGCCTGGCGGCGGACATAGCCGGCCTCGCGCAGCAGGCCGATATTGTGCTCGGTCCTGTTGAGCGCCGGGGCGATCAGCAGCGGCATCGTCCACAGCCGGCCGACTGTGTTGCGCAGTGCGCGGTAGACTCCAACCACCTGTTCGTCCGACGGCATCGTTTCGAGCAGGATCGGTCCGCGATTGACGCGATTGAGCAGCTTCATGCCGAAGCGCCGGTACTGCAGCACCACCGCAAAGGCCACGGGCTGCTCGCCGACGGCAAAGATCAAGCGGCGGGATGGCCAGCCGCTGGCGTCCTTGCCGGCGGCAAAACTGAAATCCTGCGGCAGGTGGCCAACCGGTGCTGCGGCCATCAGGGCGCGCCACTCGGCTTCATCGGTGTTGACGTGCACAGTGACAGCATCGGCCGGCCGCTCGGCAGCGGCAGCCGGAGCCTCTATCTGTGGAGCAACGTCGAAGGCCATGGCAATAATCCCGGGCCCTTACCCGAGGCCGCACAGCATCGATATAACCTCGCCCGGTCCAGCAGTACCGAAAGGTTACTTTAGTGTTAATATTGGCGGCGGTATCGTGGCAGGAGCACCGGCATGATCACCGAGTAGCGCGGCGCGCCTAAGATCAGTCCGCAAATTTCGATACAATTGCTGCTATTCACCTTAGACGGCCAATTAACTATCCGTTCGACGGTCGCGGGCGTAAGCGGATTTGCCGGACCCTCGCCGGCGATGTCCGGAAAGTGCCGCCAGTGCTGTTGCGCTCCACCCTCATCTACGCTCCGGCGATGCTGCTGACGCGCCTTTCGGCGCTGCTGCTGCTGGTCATCGCCACCCGGCTCATCGACCAGACCGAATACGGGCTGCTGACGCTTGTCGTCACGGTCGGCGAGCTCACCGATTCCGCCGTCACCAACTGGCTGCGCATCGCGCTGCTCCGGCTCGGCGGCAAGGGCGAGATCAGCCGCGGCAGCCTGGCGCTGGCGGCGCGGGTGCTCGCGGTGACGACGCTCATCGGCCTCGTGGTCTCCGCGGCTGCCTCGGGCATCGTTGCGCCGGAACGCTGGGCCGAGTTTGCGCTGGCCGTCTGCACCTACCTTGCGGTCGGCTCGGTCAACCGCTTCGCGCTCACCATATTGCAGATGCAGCAGCGCCATAGCGCCTACTCCCTGCTGGAGTTTGTGCGGGCCGCCCTGCAGCTGACACTGCCAGTGGTCGTCATCTCAATGGTGCAGCACAGTTTCCTGTTCGTCTCGCTGGCCTCTTCCGCCGCGACGCTGCTCGCCGGGCTCATCGGGCTGCGGCTCGCCCTTGGCCGCGTTGTCGAGGGGCCGCCGCGCTTCGCCTATCGCGAGCTGTTCGCGCTCGGCCTGCCGATGATCGCGATCGCGGTGGTGGGCTTCGGCCTCAACAGCGCCGAGCGGGTGCTGCTCAAGATGTATTACGACGCCAGCGCCGTGGCGGTCTTCGCCGCAGTCTACGTGCTGGCCCGCCAGCCGATCGATACCATCGCCAACGCCATCAACATGGGCGGCTTCCCCGAAATGGTCAGCCGGTTCGACCGCGACGGGCCGGCCGCGGCGGCGAGCTTCCTGTCGCAGCAGATGGCGCTTCTCGCTCGGCTGACCTTTCCGGTCGCCGCGCTGCTGGTGGCGCTCAGCACCGATATCGCCAAGCTGCTGCTCCCCGCCGACTACCAGGGGCCAGTGCTGCAGATCTTCCCGCTGATCGCCGTCGCGGTGATGGCCGCCAATTTCTCGGCCTTCGTGTTCCAGAACGTCATTCACGCGCATAAGCGGCCGTGGCTGCTGATCGTCACCAGCACGCCGGGCTCGATCGTTACTATCGTGCTGTCCTTCCTCGTCATTCCGCCGCTGGCCGAGGTCGGTGCGGCGCTGGCGCTAACGGGCGGGACGCTCGCCAACCTCATCACGGCCATCATCGTCTCGCGCCGGCTGACGCCGATCCCCATCGCCTGGCGCGACCTCGGAGCGTCGGTCGGCATTGCGGTCGCGACCGGTATCGCCGCCTTCATCGCCAGCGCGTTGCTGGGCGATGCGTGGCCGCTGTTCCGGCTGGCGGCCGGGAGCGTTGCGGGTGGGTTGGTGTTCCTCGGCCTAACCGCGCTGATCCACCCCGACGAAACCCGCAATCTCGCCGGCAAGGTCAAGGCCCGCCTAGGCATCGCCTGAGCCGGGCAGGGCGGTAACCTAGCCGATTAAGGATATGGCGAGTTCCCCCGCGCTCTATGCGCAGGCGCGTGTTAAGCCCCTGTTAACCCCAAGCGGGAGGCCAACCTCTGATGATTTCGCGCAGTCTCGGCATCGCAATGCTAGCCGGCAATCCGGCCTTCAGCGGCATCCTGCAGCGCGCGCTGGAGCTTGATGGCGGGCACAAGGTGGCAAGCTTTCAGGGCGTCGAGGTGCTGACCACCTACCTGCGCATCTCGCCGGTCGACGTGGTGATCCTCGATACCGATCTGCCCGGCGCGCCGGCCATCGACATCGCCCGCGGCCTGCGCCAGCACATGAAGCTCGCGACGCCCGACTTCCAGATCGTCGCGCTCACCCGCACCCCGGCTCCGTTCCACAAACCGCTGCTCGCCGCAGGCATCGATCAGGTGCTGCTGAAGCCGGTCACGCCCGGCGCGTTGCTAGAAGCCGTCGAGGCCCTGTTCGAACCCGAGCGCGCCGTCGCGATGGCCAATGGCCCGATGGTCCGCCCGTTCGAGGGCGCCGCCACTCCGCCGGCACGGATCGGCAACGTCATCCCGCTGTTCGGCGAGGGACGGGAGCGCCGCTGACGCCCCATGGCCAAGGTTCTGCTCAATCTCCTCGGCGCCGGGTCTGCACAGCTGTCCGGCATCGCGATGTACACGGCGAACGTCTATGCCGCGCTGCTGAACCGTCGTCGCCACGACTACGTGCTGCTCACCAGCTGGAAGCCGGAATGGCTTGAACCGCACCTGCCGCTCGATGGCGTCACCATCGTGCGCGGCAAGGCTACCCCCAGCGAGAAGCTGCAATACTGGTTCGAGACGGCGCAGGTCAGTGTCGTCGCTGCGCAGCACAAGGCCGATACCATCTTCACGCCCTGGCCCCTGGCGCCGATCGCCGGCGGCAGGAAGCGGGTCCTGGTGCTGCACGATCTCTATCGCCGCACCCACCCCGAACTGCACAAGTGGCACTACCAGCTGGCCTGGAACACCTACTTCCCCCTTTCGGTTGCCGCCTCGTCGCAGGTGGTCTGCGTCTCCGACGCCACAGCCAACGAGTTCCGGCGCCTCTATCCCGATGCGGCCGGCAAGGCCGTGACGATCGGCGAGGCCTCGACGATCCGCGCGACGCCGCTCGCCGAGCGACCCGTGCCCGGCCGCTACGGCCTGTGCGTCTCGAGCAACATGGCGACCAAGAACCTGCCGCGCCTCATCGAGGCGGCGGAGCTGATGCGTCAGCGCGGCCTCGATATCCCGATCGTCTGGATCGGCAAGGACAATGGCGATGCGGTCCGCGATGAGCTGGCCCGTTATCCCGAGCTCAAGAGCTTCATTCTCCCCGGCCGGGTCGACGAGCAGCAACTCGCCACCTGGTACGCGCATGCCGATTTCTATGTGGCCCCGTCACTCACCGAGGGCTTCTGCCTGCCGGTGGTCGAGGCACAGAAGTTCGGCGTGCCGGTGGTCTGCTCGGATATCGAGGTGCTGCGCGAAGTGGGCGGGCAGGGCGCCCGCTTCTTTGACCCGTTGAACCCCCAGGCGATCGCCGATGCGATCAGCGCCGTCAGCACCGACCGGGCCGAACACGCCCGGCTCTCGGGACTTGCCCGCAGCAACGCCACCCGCTTCAGCTGGGACGACGCGGCGGCCAAGCTCGAGACCCTGTTCTAAGTACCCTCCCAAAAGAAAAGGCGCCCCGTAGGGCGCCTCGTTCATTTTGCGCGGCAACCGGCTTATGCCGTGGCCGTTGCCGTATCCCGCCGGCGCGTGTCGCGCTTCAGGTCGCGCGAGATGCCCAGCGCCACGGCAATCAGCATGCCGAAGACGAACCCGCCAAACCCACCGCCCGCGGCGACGACCACCGTCTTGGGCGGCCAGGAGCGGTCGGTCGGCGGCACGGCCGGAGAGATCACCCGCACATTAGTCGTGTCAATCTGCTCACGCTCGGCCACCTGCTTGGCGCGGCTGAGGAACGCTTCGTATATCGTGGTCTTGCTCGCGGCGTCGCGCTCGAGTTCGCGCAGCGCCACCAGCGCCTCGTTGTCGGAGAAGACGTTGGTCTTGAGGGTATCCGCCTTGGCCGTCAGCGCCTGAAGTCCCGATTTGGCTTCGTCGAGCGTCACCTTGGCGGCCGTCACCACTCGGGCGATCTCGGCACTGAGCTCGGACTGCGCCACGGCCAGCTCGGCATTGAGCTTGACGATGGTGGGATGGCGCGCGCCGTAGATCATCGACTGGCTGTCGAGCTGGGCGCGAAGGTCGGAAATCCGGGCACGCACGCCGGCCAGCGAAGCCGAAGCCTGGGTGTCGGCGGTCGATGCATTGCTGCCGGCTGCCACCAGCTCGTCATAGGCCGATTGCGCCGCGATGACGCGCGACTGCGCCTCGACCACCTGCGCGTTCAACTGGGTCAGCGTCTGGTTGCTCACCAGCTCGCCCGCACTCGCCGACAGGTTGTTGGCGCGCTTGTACGCCTCGACCTTTTCCTCGGCCGTCTTCACCGCGCCCTTCAGCTCATCGAGGCGCTCGTTCAGCGAATCCGCGGTACGCGAGGCGCCAGCCGATTCCGCCGTCGCCAGTTCGTTCTGGAACGAGGCGACGACCGCGTCGGCGATCTTCACCGATTTCTGCGGGTTTTCCGAAGAGACCTGCAGGGTAGCGACAAAGCTCGTTTCATCGGCCTTAGTGCTGACCTTCTTGGACAGCGCCGCGAGCGCCGCGAGACGCGGATTGGGCACGGCCTTGTCGCCGCCCAGCGGGATCAGCGAGGAAAGCGAGAAGCCGGGCGTAGGGTCGTAGAATTCCTTGTCGTCCACAAGGTTCAGTTCATCAACGACGCGCAGCAGCACATTGCCCGAGGTCAGGACGCGGAGCTTCGAGCCGGCATTGAGCCGCGCCGCATCGGCCTGGCCGGGCTGCTGGAACAAGTCGTCCGACACCACCTGCAGGCTGGCCGGATCGATCATGATGTCGGTCGAGACCGTGTACTTGGGTGTGCCGAACATGCCGTAAAGCCCGCCCGCTACGGCGCCGACCACCGCCAGCCCAAGGGCGAGCTTCTTGCCGCGGCCCATCCAGCTGAACAGCCGTCCAAAATCGAGCTCAAGGAAATCGCCGATCTTGTTGAGCGTCACCGTTTCCACCGGCACTGCGTCCGCGACCTGCGAGGCGGCGGCCGGCGCCGGCCTCGGTGCGGGGTGCAGCCTTGCCATTACGGCCTCGCGGTGGCCGTGGGCGTCGTCGCTCCCCAGCCGCGCGAAGACGCGTGCGCCGGAGCGGGCAGTGTCGGAAACTGGCCTGTCGGTGACGTCGGACATGGCGTTGGATCTCGTTGCTGAGGCAGCCTGTTGTTCGTGCCCTTATATACCGACGGTCGCGCCGGGCTCGCGTAATGGGATTTTTTGGTTAAGCCGCCGGCCAAATAGATACAAGTTTAGCTGTTAGGATTAACGGCTGGTTCAGGATGTCTGGGCCGCATGGTTCGGTTAAACCTCCGTTAACAGGTCAAAGAGAGTTGCGGACGACTCGATTTTTCGACGTCAGCACTACGCTGCCTGAACTAACCTTGCGGTGGGTTACATGAAGATTGCGGTTTTTGGGCTTGGCTACGTTGGTAGTACTACGGCAGGCTGCCTGGCGAGCCAAGGTCACCACATTATCGGCATAGATGTCAGCGAGACGAAGGTCCGCGACTTTCAGGCCGGTATCTCCCCGGTCCTCGAGCCCGGCCTCGATGAACGGCTGGCAACTGCCCGGGACGAGGGGCTGCTGCAAGGCTCGACTGTGATCGGCGGCCTGCTGGATGACGCCGACATTGCGCTGGTGTGCGTCGGCACCCCAAGCGCCCTCGATGGTTCGCACAATCTCAGCCACATCGCCGAGGTGACCCGCCAGATCGCCACCGGCGTGCGGCGCGATCGGTCGAGCCGCCTGACGGTTGCCTATCGCTCGACGATCCGGCCCGGCACTGTCGACGGGCTGATCGCCCCGATCTTCCGCTCGATCCTGGGCGAGAATTTCGGCGACCTCATCGAGCTGGTCTACAATCCGGAATTCCTGCGCGAATCCTCGGCCATCGCCGACTTCTTCAATCCGCCCAAGATCGTCATCGGCACAGTCGACGGCCTGCCTTCGCCCGCCATGGACCGGATGCATGAAGGCCTCCAGGCCCAGACCTTCCACGTGGGCTATCGGGAAGCCGAGCTGACTAAGTTCGTCGACAACTCCTGGCACGCGGTCAAGATTGCCTTCGCCAACGAGATCGGCCGCATCTGCCAGCAGCTCGATATCAGCGCCACCAAGGTGCACGAGATCTTCGTGTCGGACACCAAGCTCAACCTCTCGGCCTATTACACCCGGCCGGGTGGGGCGTTTGGCGGCTCGTGCCTGCCCAAGGACGTGCGGGCACTGCAGCACATTTCCAACGACATCGGCGCGAACACCCATCTGCTGGACGCGGTGCTGCGCACCAATGAGGCGCACAAACACTACCAGTTCGATCACATCGTCCGTCAGCTTACGCCCGGCGCCAAGGTGCTGCTGGTCGGCCTCGCCTTCAAGGCGAACACCGACGATCTGCGCGAGAGCCCGAATGTTGATATGGCCCGCCGGCTGATCACCGCCGGGTTCGATGTGTCCATCTATGACTCGGGCCTCGATGCACGCAAGCTGATCGGCCAGAACCTCGGCTATGCCTATTCACAGCTGCCCAAGATCGGCGAACTGCTGATCGACAAGGACGAAGCCGAGGCCGGCGATTTCGACCTGGTGGTCGCCGCCAACGGCCTGCAGCGCAGCCTGGCGCTGCGCAGCAGCAACGTGATCGATGTGAGCATGATCCCATGAGCTCGATGGCAGAGGGCGCGTACACGCCCGAACTGAGCGTCACGCAGCAGGCGAGCACCGACGTGCTGCGCGACGCCCCGCTGGCCGGCAAGAAGGTTCTGATCATTGTCGAGAACCTGCCGGTGCCGTTCGACCGGCGTGTCTGGCTGGAGGCCACGACGCTGAACAAGGCCGGAGCGGTGGTCAGCGTCATCTGTCCCGTCGCCAAGGGCTACACCAAGCGCTACGAGGTGATCGACGGCATTCACGTCTATCGCCATCCGCTGCCCGCCGAAGGTAACGGTCCGATCGGCTATCTCAAGGAATACGGCGCCGCCCTGTTCTGGGAAACGGTGCTGGCCTTCAAGGTGCTGCGCGAGCGGGGCTTTGACGTCATTCACGCGTGCAACCCGCCGGACCTGATCTTTCTCGTCGCGCTGCTGTTCAAGCCGTTCGGCAAGCGGTTCGTGTTCGATCACCACGACATTAACCCGGAACTGTACGAGGCTAAGTTCGGCCGGCGCGACCTGTTCTGGCGCCTGATGCTGGTGCTCGAGCGGCTCACCTTTGCCATGGCGCATGTGTCGATCGCCACCAACCACAGCTATCGCGACATCGCGCTCGAACGCGGTGGTATGCGGCCCAAGGACGTCTTCGTGGTGCGCAGCGGGCCCGACCTGCACAAGATCAAGCCGGTCGCTCCGAACGCACGCTGGAAGCAGGGGCGGAAGCACCTCGTCGGCTATGTCGGGGTGATGGGCGCGCAGGAAGGCGTCGACCTGCTGCTGCAGTCGGTGCACGATATCGTCGTGCGGCAGGGGCGGACCGATATCCAGTTCTGCATCGCCGGAAGTGGTCCGGAGCTGGAGCAGCTGCGCGCTCAATCCAAGCAGCTGGGCCTCACGGACTTCGTGAACCTGCCCGGCCGCATCAGCGATGCCGATCTGTTCGAAATGCTCTCGACGGCCGACGTCTGCGTCAATCCTGACCGCGTCAACGTCATGAACGACAAGTCCACCATGAACAAGATCCTCGAGTACATGGCGTTCGGCAAGCCGATCGTGCAGTTCGACGTCACCGAGGGGCGCTATTCGGCCGGCGAGGCATCGCTCTATGCCAAGCCGAACGATCCGGTGGATATGGCCGCGCGGATCACCGATCTGCTCGCCGATCCGGTACGTGGCGCCCGCATGGGACAGCTGGGGCGCGAGCGCGTCGAAGACCGGTTCAGCTGGAACCACCAGGTGCGCCCGCTGATCGCTGCCTACCAACGAGCCCTCCAGGGAATCTAGGCCATGTCCCTGGGCTGGTACCTTCATCGCCTGCGCGCCATGAGCGCAGGCGAGCTGGCGCACCGCGTCAGCGAGAAGATCAAGAAAGAACGAGCCCGCGGACGCCTGGAAGGCTGGGCCCACTACCCGGGTACGGAAGTCCGGCCGCTGCCCGGCTTGCGGGAACGGGTGCTGGGCGCGTCTCCTGCGCTCGCGGAGAAGATCCGCCTGGCCGCCGAGAAGGTTCTGGCCGGACGGTTCGCCGCGCTTGGCGTCGAATGGCCGCGGCAGGCGGCGGCCGACCGGTTTCCCCATGATCTCTGGCGGCTCGATCCGGTTACGGGCGGCGCATGGCCAGCTGCGGACCAGTACTGCTTCGACGTTCCCTACCGGCACGAGCGGCAGCTCGGCGACGTAAAATACGTGTGGGAACTGAACCGCCTGCAGTTCCTGCAGCCGCTGGCCGCCCACGCGCTGCTGGCTTCCAATGCGGATAGCGTCGCCGCTATCGAAGCGGCCGTCGACAGCTGGTACGCGGCCAATCCGCCGTTCCGCGGCCTCGGCTGGAACTCCGGTATCGAGCTCGCCCTGCGGGCCATTTCGCTGCTGATCACCGTCTCCCTGGTGGGCGAGCGCCTGTCCGTCGTCTGCCGCCGGCAGATCGCATCCATCCTCCAGGCCACCGCGACCTGGCTGAAGCGGTATCCCTCGCGGTTCTCGTCGGCGAACAATCACCTGATTGCCGAACTGGCGGGTGAGTTTCTCATCGGGCTGGCAATGCCGGGCATCGCTGGAGCTGCCGACATGGCGGCCCGGGCTCGCGCCAAGCTGGTCGAAGAGACCGCTCGCCAGATCCTGCCCGACGGTGTCCCGGCCGAGCAGTCGCCGAGCTATGGCGCCTTTTCGGCCGAGTTCGTGCTCCTCTGCTCCGTGGTTGCCCGCGATTCCGGGCAGCGGTTCCCCGCCTCGGTGGGTGAGCGCCTCAGCGCTTTCGCCGAGTTCATCGGCTGGCTAGCGCTCGAAGGCGGCACGGTTCCCGCCATCGGCGACGACGATGACGGCCGCGTCCTGACCTCGGGCAATGTCGAGCATGCCTATCCGGGCTCAGTCGCCAACGCGATCGCGGGGTTCACGGGGCGCGGTGCGCCGACGGACGCCGAAGCCGATTTTCGCGGCCTGCTACTCGGCCGCGCTGATGAACGTGCTGCATCGCCGCGGGGACAGCGGGTCTTCGCGCAAGGCGGCTACTCCGTCGTCAACGAGGAGATTGGCGGGCGGCAGGTCAGCCTGGTGTTCGACCATGGGCCGCTGGGCTATCTCTCGATCGCCGCGCACGGGCACGCTGATGCGCTGGCCATTATACTGGCGGTCGACGGCGAGCCGGTGCTGATCGATCCGGGTACTTATCTCTATCACTCGGGCGGCGCCTGGCGCGACTGGTTCCGCGGCACCACAGCACACAACACGCTGGTCGTGTCCGGCGCCGATCAGAGTACGATCTCAGGTTCGTTCAACTGGTCGCAGAAGGCCGCAAGCCGGCTCGAGCGGCACGACAAAGGCGCCCGGTGGAGCCTGACCGCGAGCCATGACGGGTATCGCAAGCGCTTCGGCGTCACCCATCAGCGCAACCTCGCTCGCACCGAGAGTGGGTTCGCCATCGTCGACAAGCTGCTCGGCGTCGACGGGGACCGGCAGGCGCAGGTCAGCTTCCAGCTTGCTCCCGACCTTTCGGCGCGCGTTGAGGGGAACGAAGTGATCGTCCAGCGTGGCGCGCTCACCATCCTCACGCTCACCTTCGAGCACGGCGACATCTCCGTGCAACGCGGTGGCGAAGGTGCCGGCGGCGGCTGGGTCTCACCTGCCTTCGGTCGCAAGCAGGAAGCCGATCGTGTCGTTTGGCAGGGCAGGGTAGGCGAAACCGGGCGCACGGTTGCGGTCGAGCTTCGGCCGGTAGCCGGCCTGGGGCACTCGGCCCGCGAACAAGAAGCGGTGTGACGCTTCTAGCCGCGGCCTGCGACAGCCTCTTCGTGCCGAACAGCGGCCCTGGGGCGTCCAGAGCCCATCCCAACGAGAGCCCGATAGCGGGCCACCAGTGCCGGCACCAGCTTCTCGCCGGTGAACTGCTCGACAATGCGCTGGCGGGCTGCGCCGGATAGCCCGGCCCACGCATCCTGCGCCAGGATGTTCTCGACGGCGGCGGCATAGTCCTCGCCCGTCGCCTCCATGTCGAAGACGACCCCCGCATCCGCGATGACCTGGCGGTTGAAGCCATTGTCCGCCACCAGCGGCACGAGCCCCTGGCTCATCGCCTCGGTCAGCGCGTTGGAATGGCCTTCGCCGCGATGCCGGGTGGGGAATATGAAGAAGTGGCCGTCACCGAGCTGCGCCGGGACCTCCGGGTGGGGGACGGCACCGAGCCACGACACAGGTAGCTCCTGAGACGCCGCCTTGAGGCCCGCAACGTAGGCCTCGTCGTCCCGTCCGATGACCTTCAGCCGTACGTCGTGCCCCCTGGCCTTGAGCGCGCGCACGCAGTCCAGCGCGACTTCGATCCCCTTCTCCGGCACGATACGGCCAAGGAAAACCAGGTTGATCCGGCCGGATGGCGGAGCGGGGCGGTTGCCCACCGTCCCCGCATCGACATAGTTGGGCAGGTAGAGCGCGTCCTTGCCGTACGGCGCGACGAGCGGCAAATAGACCTCGCCCTCGACGCAGATGAGGTCGGACATCTTCAACATGCTCTCGAAGGCGGCGCGCCTCGCCCGCTTGGGGCTGGCGGTGTCCTCGGCAATGGCGCCCGCCCTCAGGTCGACCACGAGCTTGGCGCCGCGACGGCGCGCGAGATGGCACAGCAGCCACTCGGCGAGGATGAACTGGCGGCGGAGCGGCGTGATGTGGAACACGTCCCACTGCCCGCCCTCGATGACGATGCGCCAGGCCAGGGCGGCAAAGCTCGTGCCGTAGGCCAGGATCTTCCGCCATGCCGGTTTGCGTTCCGGCGCGTAGGGCAATTCGACGACGTCGAGCCCGGCGCGATCGAGGTCATCGATCAGCCGGCGATTGGCGGCCTCGAAGCCGCCCCTGGCGGGTTCCCCCTGCCGCGCAATCGGGCCGCAATAGGCAACGGTGAGAGCGGTGGACGTCATCGAGAACCTGCCATGGCCTTACGGGCCTCCCGGCGCATCGCTGCGCCTAGAAGCCGACATACTCCCCGAGGAGGAAATACTCGGCTCCGTTCATGCCGCTTTTGAAGCTTGAGAAGCCCTTGTCGCTGTTGATGCCGCCGACATCGTAGAGGCGGCAGCCCCGCCGCTGCATCTCCTGGATGGCGCCCCAGGTAATGGCATTGCCGGCCTTCACCTTGCGGCCCTCCTCGCCAAACCAGGCGACGATGGAGTCGGCGACGTTGCCGAACTTCAGCATCACCAGCCCGGCGACGGGCCGGCCTTCATGCAATGCTTGAAGCAGCACATAGTCGGAACCGGAGTTCTTCCTGAGGCTGCGAAGGAACTCGGCATCGTGGCCGGAAAAGCCCTTCTCGGCCATGTTCTGCAGATGGCGCTCGATCATCCATTCGTGGTCGGCTTCCGCATCCGCCACCTTGACCGTCACGCCGGCCTTGTCGGCAGCGCGGATGGACTTGCGCCAGTTGTGCTCGAAGGTCTGGAACACATCATCGATCGGCAGCGCGAGATCGAGCCGGGCCGAGCCCCAGCCATTGCCCTTGCGCGGCCTGAACCCGGCCCTCGCGAGGATCGCCCGGTTTTCAGGCCGATCTTCCAGCGCGGGCGCCAGCAGCAGCACGCCGAACGGCAACCGGCCCCACCGCTTCCGCACCGCTCGATAGACGGCGGTGACAACGTAGGCGGGTGCATCGGGCATCAGGAACATCGGACCGCGATTGATGCGCGTCACGACCCGTAGCCCCGCCACGCGCTTTTCCAGCGCCTGCACGATGGCTACCGGGCGACCTGCCAGAGACAGCAACTGCCGGCTTACATGCCAACCCTTGCTGCCCTTTGCCTCGCCATAGCCAAATGCCTGGACGCTGTGAGCGCGATCGGTCTGCCCGAGCAGCCGCTCCCATTGCAGCGCATTGTTGACGGTCTCGAACACCACCGAGGTAGCATCGGTCAGCTCCAGCAGTCCGGCATTTGCTGGCGTGCCTGGAGCTGTCGTCGGTATCGAAGTCTGCAGCGCATGAGTCATGGGGCGTTAACCACTGAGGAGAGCCCGAACACTAGTCCCGCGGGCGCAGTTCAACCAACGCCAACTGCTCAAATGATTAATGGTGGATCCGTCTCACGCGGCCTTGCCGAAGCGCCGGCAGCAGCCCGTCTCGATTAAGGATACGGCGATCTCCTCCGCGCCTTGGCGGGGCAGGGCGTGCTAAACCCGGGCCACCAAAAGCCGCAACCCATGCCAGTGGAAAGGGACAGCCTTGAGCTATTCGGCCACCGGACCCAAAGCGGCCGGCGACAGTGCGCAGCGCGCCAATGCCTTCTCTCTCGCCCTGTTCCTGGCGATCCTCGCAGCACTGGTGATCCGCATCTGCGTGTCACCGGCAGTGATGGACACGGTCTACGACTACGTGCGCGAAGGCGGCGCCTTCTACAACAAGATCCACCTCGGTACCTACCTGCTGCTGTTGCTGCTGCCGGTGGCGCTGTTCACGCGCCCGGTGTTCCTCAGGGGCGAGGAGATCGTCAAGTTCCGCGATCTCGTGCGCTTCATGGGCCTGCTGGGACTGCTGATCGTCTTCCTCATCGCCACTGGTCGGGGCGGCGTGGGGGGCAATCTCATCGACACCTATCTTGTCGCCGGCGCTGTCGGCCTCATCCTCCTGGCGCAGAACCCGTCCTACCGGCGCCTCCTCGGCGACGCGGTGATCCTCATCAACCTGCTGAGCGCGCTGATGGGGCTGTTCGAGGTGGCGACCCATATCCGCATCTTCCCCTATTCGGAGGGCGAGGCGGCGTTCCGGCCGATCGGCCTCGCCGGCCATCCGCTGACCCTTGGCCTGCTGTCCGCCACGACGATCGGCTTCGTGCCGCTGACCAGCTGGAAGCCCTGGGTGAAGGTTGCCGCCATGGCGCTGCTGTTCGTTGGCACCGTCGCCGCCGGCGCACGCTTCGCGCTGATCGTCGCCACCGTCGAGGTGCTGGCGCTGGTACTGCTCGTCCCCTGGACTTCGCTCAGCCGCCGCGCCGAGCGCAAAGCCAAGCTCGCAGTGCTGATCATGGTGCTCGCGGGGGGCGCCGCGTTGATCGGCGTGATGGCCGCCGGCGGATTGCTGTCGCGCTTTTCGGAAGGCGTGGTCGATCAGAATTTCTTCGCTCGCACCGACATCTACCAGATATTCGATCACGTCACCTGGCAGGAGGTGATGTTCGGCAAGGACATCGTCGAGGTCACCAAGATCGTCAACGACAAGCTCGGGCTGCCCTTCATCGAGTCCACCCCGGTCTTCATGACCTTCCAGCTGGGTCTGACCCTCGCCATCCCCTTCGCGCTGCTGTTCTTCTGGCTGGTCTGGCGGTTGCTCCGCCACCAGTCGCGGCCGGCCTGGATCGGCACCGCCGTGTTCCTTTGCGCCGCGCTCTCCAACAACACGCTGAGCCAGAAAACCGCGGTCGTCACGATCCTCATCGTGCTGCTCGTCGCCTATTTCGAGGCGGTGCCTACCCGTGCTAGCCTCGAGCCTCGGCATTAACCGCATCTTAACCTAAGCCTTTGGCCGAATCCGGCTCCGTGCTAATCGCCGAGATACGGCAACCAGGGCAGCGATTATCCTGAATTGCCAGCAATTTGAGGCAATTTGCTGTGGCGCAAAGCGAGCTCGGGTATCAAGGCTTAGAACGGCGGCGGGCGCGTCGCGTGGTGGCCAACCAGACGGCCCTTTGCATGACCTTCGCCCTCACCGAAGGCGTGCTCGCGGCGCTAGTGATGCTGCTGCCGGCGCTGATCTACCACAACCTCTTCATGCATGTGCCGAGCGACGAACTGCTGGGATTCTACGGCGTCTACTCGCTCGTTGTCGGCGTCCTCTATGGCGGCTTCTCCGCCATCGCCGCCAACCAGTTCCTGGACCGTGCCCAGCATCCGCACACGACATTGGCACAGAGCGTCCTGGGGTGGACTGGCGCCTTCGCCATCGCGCTGTTCGGCGCCTTCATGTTTGGCGTCGCCGGCGAGCTGTCCCGCGTTTCATTGATCTCGGCTTATGTGCTCGGCGTCCCGGCGCTGCTGCTGGCCCGCACTATCGCCTACGCCGCCGTCACCACCCGCATCCGCGCCGGCCAGTTGCAGTTCCAGAAGGTTGCCGTCGTCGGCAACCGTGCCGATACCGTTCGTTTCCTCGTCAACGGCAACCTGTGGAAGACCGGCTACCGGCTCGCGGGGACGATGTATCTCGAAGACGCCGTCGACGCCGAGGGCGTGGTCCGCGAGAGCGCCCTAGTCGAGTTCGCGCAGCACTGGGTGGCGCGCGGCGCCGAGTTCATCGTATTCGTCGGGGAGATCGGCGACATCGACGGGCTGGAGCGCCTCACCAATGAGCTGAAGCGCTTTGCCATCAACGTGGTCTGCGTGCCGGCCACCGACAATGTCAGCTTCAAGTTCCTCGACGTGGTGCCGCTCGGCCCCAACAACGCGCTGCGTTCGCTGCGCAAGCCCATGAGTGACGGCGCGGTGCTGCTGAAGCGCGTGTTCGACGTCAGCGGGGCCGGCCTTGGCCTCCTTTTCCTCAGCCCGCTCCTCGCGGTCGTCGCGCTGCTGATCAAGCTCGATAGCCGCGGCCCGGTGTTCTACCGGCAGGAGCGCCGCGGCTTCAACGGCGACACCTTCCACATCTGGAAGTTCCGCTCGATGACCGTCACCGAGTCCGGGCGCAAGATGACCCAGGCCCGCGTGGGCGATAAGCGCATCACCAAGATCGGCGCCTTCATCCGCCGCACCTCGATCGACGAACTGCCGCAGCTGATCAACGTCATCCGCGGCAACATGAGCCTCGTCGGCCCGCGCCCGCATGCGCTGGTGCACGACGATGAATTGGGCGAGCAATTGGCCAGCTATGCCCACCGCCAACGCATCAAGCCCGGCATCACCGGCTGGGCCCAGGTCAACGGATATCGCGGCGAGACCTCGACTTTCGAGCAGATCGAGGGCCGTACCCGGCACGATCTTTACTACATCGACAATTGGTCGATTTTCCTCGATTGCTGGATCATCGTCTTGACGGTTTTCTCGTCCAAGACCCGGCGCAACGCCGTCTGATCCGGAGCTCTTTCGCCGATGCGCCTGTTACCGCTGCTTGCCTGGCTGCTGCTCGTTGCCGTTGCCTTCGTCACCCTGGCCCCGATCGGTTTCCGGCCCACCAGCGGCTACTCGCCCAGCATCGAACGGTTCATGGCCTTCGGGGCCATCGGCTTGCTGTTCGCGCTGGCCTATCCGCGCCATCTCTGGGTCACGGTGGTAGTGGTATTGGGGGCAGCCGTCGCGCTCGAGACGCTGCAGCTGGTGTCGGTGTCACGCCACGGCCGGCTCATCGACCTCGGCGTCAAGATGCTGGGCGGCGTGCTCGGCGTCACCGCCGGCGTCGTGATGCGCCGTGTCTGGCAGCAGTTCGTGGCAAGCCGGGCGACCTAGCCGTCCTCCGGCCCATTATCCTTCAGCCAGGCATCGTAGGTCCGCTCGCGCCGGTGCATCTCGAGCGCGCGCAGATAGTACTCCTCATCCCGGCCATCCAGTCGCCCATCCTGTTGCCACAGGAAGTAAGCGGTCTTGCGGACCGCCTCGCGGAAAGTGTCGTCCTCGGGTGGCGGCTGCCCTGTGCCTTCGGTCATCTCGATCTCGCGGGTCATTAGGCCTGAACGTTGCTTTGGGGGCGAGGTTGCATTCGTGCAACATCATGCTCGACCCGTACGGCGCTCATACGAAAGAAGGCCATCGCGCCCGCATATCTGCCTTGAACAGAACGCAAATCGGCGCGACAGATGGGGTCTTCCTCTGGTTCTACAGGGCCGAGTCTGCCGCCAATATTCCGGCGAGGGCAGGCCCAAATGCATAATGTCTGGACCCGCAAATTGAGCTCGAATGCTCCGCGCAGCGCCTATTCGCCTGGCGATGCAATGTCACATGTCGAAGCCACACAGGCCGGCAAGGGACTGACCACCCTATGGCGCATCATGGTTCAAACCTGGCGCCACCCCTGGATGGTAAGCATCACCATCGCCTCCACCATCATCGCCTGCGTGCTGCAGCTATGGGTGCCGCGGCTGCTCGGCCAGGCGGTCGATCAGGCCGAGGGCGTGCTCGATGGCGGAGCAGGGGCGGTGGATGCGCTGTGGGTCACGGCGTGGATCCTGCTGGTCGTCTCGATCGGCCGCGGCCTGTTCACGATGACCATGAACTATTTCGGCGAAGCCGTTGGTCACCACACGGCTTATGAGCTCCGCCTCGCCGTCTACGAGAAGATCCAGCGCCTCAGCTTTTCCTACCACGACAAGGTCCACACCGGCGATCTGATCACCGTGGGCATGCTCGACCTCGAGGGCGTGCGCATGTTCTTTGCCACCGGTGTGCTGCGCGTCGTGCTGCTCAGCATCCTGATCGGCGTCGGCGCCTATATGATGATGTCGACCGACCTGTTGCTGGGCATCCTGGCACTCAGCTTTGCGCCGTTTGTCGCCTGGCGCTCGTCAGTCGCCCAACTGACGCTGCGCGCCACCTGGCTGACGCTGCAGGAAATGCTGCAGAACCTCAGCCGCGTCATGGAAGAGAACCTCGGCGGTATCCGTGTGGTCCGGGCCTTTGCCGGGCAGGACCATGAGCTGAAGAAGTACGACGAGGCCTCCAACGCAGCGCTGGCGCTGGCCCACAAGCGCGTCGATATCCGCGTCTCCAGCACCTCGATGATGAACGTCAGCTTCCTGCTCTCGATGGGCCTCGTGCTCTGGGTCGGCGGCGAAAAGGTGCTGTCCGGCGCCATGACTGTCGGCACGCTCGCCTCGTTTCTCACCTTCATGACCATCCTGCAGATGCCGGTGCGCCAGCTCGGGCTGCTGGTCAACTCGTTCGCCCGCGCCTCGACCTGCGGCAATCGCCTGTTCGCCTTCCTCGACCTCGAGATCGAGATCAAGGACAAGCCGGGCGCCCAGCCGCTGAAGGTGACCGAAGGCACGGTGCGGTTCGAGAACGTCGACTTCGCCTATCCGAGCGCGCCCACCCGCAAGGTGCTGCAGAACGTCAGCTTCGAGGGCCGCCGCGGCGAAACCATCGGCATCGTCGGCCGCCCCGGCTCGGGCAAGTCGACCATCGCCCACCTGATCCCGCGCTTCTACGATGTCGATGGCGGCAAGGTCACCATCGACGGGCAGGACGTGCGCGACGTCACCCTCGCCAGCCTCCGCCAGGCGGTGGCCGTGGTGCAGCAGGACTCGTTCCTGTTCACCACCAACATCGAAAACAACATCGCCTATGGCGACCCGTGGGCGAAGGAGGGTCGGATCTCCCGCGCCTCGGAATTCGCGCAGCTCCACAACTACATCATCGGGCTGCCGACCGGTTACGAGACTATCGTGGGCGAGCGCGGCGTCTCGCTCTCCGGCGGCCAGCGCCAGCGCCTGAACATCGCGCGCTCGCTGATGCTGCGCCCCTCAGTGATGGTGTTCGACGACTCGACCGCCGCGGTCGATGCCGGCACCGAGCAGCGCATCCGCACGGCGATGAAGCGCTTCGCCAAGGACCGCGTCACCCTCATCATCTCGCACCGGCTCTCGTCGCTGATGCACGCCGACCAGATCCTCTTCATCGAGGATGGCAGCATCGTCGAGCGCGGCACGCATGAAGAACTGCTCGCCCTGGGCGGCCGCTACCGCGCCCTCTACGACCTCCAGGTCAAGCCTGGCGACGACCATCTGGAGGCCGCCGAATGACCGACGTGACCGTCAACGACGACGAAAGCGAAGACCGCCGCCAGCGCCCGCCACGCGCCGTGGTCGGCTCCAGCCTCGATCGCGAGGAAGAGGTGTTCGGCAAGGCCTACGATCCCAAGATCGTTCGCCGCATCTGGGCCTTCGTGAAGCCGTACCAGAAGCAGATCTACATCTCGGTCGCCGCGGTGCTGGTCTTCACCCTGACGCAGCTGGCTTTCCCGCTGATCATCCGGTTCGCCATCGATAACGGCATGTCCGCCGGCGGTGGCGGCCGATCCGTGCTGCTGTGGGCTATCGTCGGCTTCGCCGTCACTATCGGCTTCAACTTCGCCGCCAGCTGGATCCAGGAGTCCGTGGTCGGCAAGGCGGCCGAGGACGTGCTGTTCGACATGCGCCGCGGCATGTTCGAGCACCTGCAGCGCGTGTCGCTCAGCTGGATGGACAAGACCGAGGTCGGCCGGCTGATGTCGCGCCTGATGGGCGACGTGAACTCCATGCAGGAGTTCCTTGAAACTTCAGTGCTTTCCGTCGG
Organism: Devosia sp. P3_B2; assembly: GCF_056402875.1. Classification (NCBI taxonomy): domain Bacteria; kingdom Pseudomonadati; phylum Pseudomonadota; class Alphaproteobacteria; order Hyphomicrobiales; family Devosiaceae; genus Devosia; species Devosia sp. P3_B2. The sequence continues at coordinate 98,220 of NZ_JBFUGO010000002.1, forward strand.
TGACATCGTGCTGCTATTCGGCATCATCGGCGTGCTGCTGTGGCTCGATCCGATGCTCGGCGCCATCACCATGGCGACCATGCCGATCCTGTTCATCGTGCGCCTGTTCTGGCTGCCGCCCGCCAAGGTCAGCTTCATGGCGGCGCACCACACCAACTCGTCGGCCAACGGCGCCCTCGCCGAAGGCATCAACGGCGTGCGCACCGTGCAGAGCCTCGACCGGCAGAAGGTCAATTTCGACCTCTACGAGGAAAAGGCCCGCGCCAACCTCAAAGCGCACCTCCGCGCAGCCAAGTTCGCCCAGGTGATGGTGCCGATCGTCGACACCCTCACCGGCATCTCGATGGCGACGGTCATCGTGGTCGGCGGCCAGATGGTGCTCGGCCACCAGGTCGAGGTCGGCGTGATGGTGGCGTTCCTGTTCTACATCCAGCGCTTTTTCGATCCGATCCGCTCGCTCACCATGCAGTACTCGGTGTTCCAGCGCGCCATGAGCTCCGGCACCCGCATCACCGAAGTGCTTGATGTCCCCGTGAACATCGAGGACAAGCCCGATGCCGTCGCGCTCACCGGCGCCATGGACGGCTCGGTCGAGTTCAAGAACGTCACCTTCGGCTATCGCAAGAACCAGCCGGTGCTGAAGAACGTCAGCTTCCGGGTCAATCCGGGCGAGACCGTCGCCATCGTCGGCCCCACCGGCTCGGGCAAATCGAGCTGCATGTCGCTGGTCCACCGCTTCTACGATGTGTGGGACGGCTCGGTCACCGTCGGCGGCATCGACGTGCGCGACGTGACCCAGGATTCGCTCGGCGCAGAAGTCGCCATGGTGCTGCAGGAGCCGTTCCTGTTCACCGGCTCGGTGATCGAGAACATCCGCTACAACAAGCAATCGGCCACCCGCGAGCAGATCATCGACGCCGCCAAGGCGGTTGGCGCGCATGACTTCATCATGTCGCTGGCCGATGGCTATGACACCAAGCTCGAGCAGCGCGGCGGCAACCTGTCGCTGGGCCAGCGCCAACTGATCAGCTTCGCCCGCGCGCTCGTCGCCGACGCCAAGATCCTCGTCCTCGACGAAGCCACGGCGAACATCGACAGCTACACCGAGATGCTGATCCAGCGCGCCCTCAAGCGCCTGCTCGAAGGCCGCACCGGCCTCGTCATTGCCCACCGCCTCGCCACCATCCGCGGCGCCGACCGCATCATCGTCTTGCAGAACGGCGAGCTCCTGGAGTCGGGCAACCACGAGCAACTGATGAACAAGCAGGGCCTCTACGCCAAGCTTTACACCATGAACTACTCGAGCTTCGACGACATGCCCGAAAACGGCGACGAAGCCCCACCCACCGGCAAGGCGACCTGATCGGTCAACCGGCCTCTCCGTGATCCTTCCCCGCGCGGCGGTGGAGGGGGACCGGCGTAGCCGGTGGAGGGGGCGGCCATCTCGCCCTGAGCCCAAACCCAGGAACACCACATGCCCCTTCCACAGCACACCCTGAACGACGGCACCACGCTCCCGGCCGTCGGCCTCGGCACCTACGCGCTCCGTGGCATCTCCGGCGCCGAGGGCATGGCCGAGGCGCTGCGCGAAGGCTATCGCCTCCTCGACTCCGCCGTGAACTACGAGAACGAGGGCGCGGTCGGCAAAGCCGTCCGCATGTCCGGCATCCCGCGTGAGGAAATCCGCGTCACCTCGAAACTACCCGGCCGTCATCACAAGAAGCCCAACGTCACCTCGGCCATCGAGGAGTCGGTGCTGCGTAGCGGTCTCGACTACCTCGATCTGTACCTGATCCACTGGCCCAACCCGAGCCAGCAGCTGTTCGTCGAAGCCTGGGAGGGCATGATCGAGGCCCGCGAGCGCGGTCTCGTCCGCTCGATCGGCGTCTCGAACTTCCTCCCCGAGCATCTCGACCAGCTGATCGCCAAGACTGGCGTTGCCCCCAGCGTCAACCAGGTTGAGCTGCACCCGTACTTCAACCAGGCCGAGCAGCGCGCCGCCGACAAGCAGCGCGGCATCCTCACCCAGGCCTGGACCCCGATCGGCAAGGGCACGGGCCTCCTCGCCGAACCGCAGGTGGTCGCGGCCGCCAACAAGCACAACCGCACCCCAGCGCAGGTCGTCCTCCGCTGGCACCTGCAGCTTGGCGTCCTGCCCATCCCGAAGTCCGCCACTCCGTCGCGTCGCCGCGAGAACCTCGCCGTCACCGACTTCCAGCTCGACGACGCCGATATAGCGGCGATCAATCAGCTCTCCCGCCCGGACGGCCGCCTGTTCGACGGCGATCCCCGCACGCACGAAGAGTTCTGAACCGGCCACGCTGCAGCTCCGGCCGGCGGCTTCACCCCCGATACGGCCCGCCCGGCGGGCCCCAGCCCCAGACCGGCATCGGGGGATCACCCTTCGGCGCCGCCACACCCGGTTGCGAGTTGATCACTGCGATCCGGGTGCCCCACTCGAGATAGCCGACGAACGCCGCCCGGAACTCCGGGTCGCTGGGCAGCCCCACCTCATCCGCTGTCTCCAGCATCAACTCGATCCAGCGCTTCCGCTGTTGCTCGGTCAGCGCCCGGCCGAGATGGCGAGCGATCATCCCGGTATGCGAGCCGCCGTGGTCGGTGTAGGGCGTGCCGCCGCCGAACACCTCGGCGATGAAACTCGCGACATGCGCGGCGTGTCGGGGGTCCATGTTGGCAAACACCGGGCCGATCACCGGATCGGCTGGCACCTTCTGATAAAACCGCGCGGTCAGCGCCGCGATCCGCTCCTCGCCGCCCACCCATTCACTGAGCGTCGGCACTGCTGCTGGTGGCGCCATGAGGTCCTCCCGATCCGCTGCACCCGGCGATACTCCACATCTCGCCTTGGGCTCGCAACCTGACCATAGAGGCAGTCCGCTACTGGTGGCTCTTCAGCCGCTCCGCCGACTTTCGGGCCCGGGCCGCCGTCAGTGCCTCCTTGAAGCGCCCTTCGTCCGGCAGATGCTCGTAGCTGATGTGAAAGAGCGCGGTATTGGGGCCGGTGATGGGGAACATCTCGTTGGACTCGGTCTGGCTCACCACCAGCATGGCGTCCATCAGCTTGCGATCGTAACCGAGGCTGGCGAGGTACCAGGCCGCAGCGGCCACGCCCTCGTCGGGGATGGCGATGGTCACCATGGACGTCCGGTAGAACGGCATGTGCAGCGACACCACGCCATTGGCGTAGAGGGCCTCGCCGCCCAGCCAGAGGAAGGCGCAGGCCGAGTAGCACATGGTGCCCGAGGCATAGGTCGCAAGGTGCTGCTGGCGCGCCCAGCTGCCGATTTCGATGGCCGTCATGAAGTCGCCGCCGGGGCTGTGGAGGTAAAGCCCCACCACTGCGCCCTTGGCGTCGGCAACGGCGTTGCGGATCTTGCCGAAGTCGCTGGCCTCGATGGTCCCATCGATGATGATCGTCTTGAGATCCGGGCTGTAGAAGATGCTGGCGGCGGCCGCGGGCGAAGCGAGCAGCGCCGCCGTCATCGCATAAGCCGCCGGCAGCATGGTGCTGCGCATCGCCACGTCCCCGTCGGCTAATAGCCGGTTCGCGTCTAAAGTGCTCGTCTGCAGTATTTCAGCGAATATTGGGTCGCACAGGCATTCAGGTGGCGCGATCGACAGTAAGTCATGGGACGTTCGTTCGCAATTGTTCACGGCAACCCGGTATGCCCGGGCAAGGCCTGCGCCCGCCAACGTGACCAATCGCCTGGGTTGGCGCGAAGCGCCAACGCCTCGCGTTCCGGCAGCACCAGAACTGTCAGTTCGCGGCCGGCGCCTAATGCGCCGGCGCGCCTGCGTTTGGGATGTGAATGTCGATCGCCAGGGTGGACGTCGTCTCGCCGCGATCCATGCTCACGCGGACATCATCCTGATCGACCTGCACATGCTTGGTGATCACCGCCATGATCTCCTCGCGCAGCATGGCCACGAGATCGGGCTGGTTGCGGTTGTTCCGCTCATAGGCCAGCAGCACCTGCAGCCGGTCGCGAGCGACGGGTGCGCTACCGCGTCTTTTGAAAAGGTCGAGCAGGTTCACGCCGCCCTCCTGCCGAACAGCCGATCGAAAAGCCCTCTCCTGTCGACGGGCAGCACCATCGGCACATCCTCGCCCCTCAGCCGCCGTGCTGCCTCGATATAGGCGCGCGCGGCAATGTTGGTGGGCTCGTTGAGCGTCACCGGCGAGCCGACATTGGAGGAGCGCAGGACGCCTTCGCTCTCGGGAATGATCCCCAACAGCGGCGTCGAGAGAATGTCGAGCACGTCGTCAATGTTGAGCATCTCGCCGCGCGCCGCACGCGCCGCGTCGTAGCGCGTCACGAGGATGTATTTGGAAATGCTCTCGCCCTGCTCGGCCTTCAGAGTACGGGAGTCGAGCAGCCCGATGATGCGGTCGGAGTCGCGAACCGAGCTGACCTCGGGATTGGTCACGATCACCGCCTCGTCGGCAAATCGCATCGCCAGCTGCGCGCCCCGCTCAATTCCCGCCGGACTGTCGCAGATCACGTAATCGAACTTCTCCCTGAGATCGCCGATGACCCGGGCCACACCTTCCTCGGTGAGGGCGTCCTTGTCCCGCGTCTGCGACGCCGGCAACAGGAACAGGCTGTCGAGACGCTTGTCGCGGATCAGCGCCTGCGAGAGCTTCGCCACGCCCTGTGTGACGTTGATGAGATCGAACACCACGCGCCGCTCAGCACCCAGCACCAGATCGAGGTTGCGCAGGCCGACATCGAAGTCGATGACGACCACCCTCTGGCCCATCTGGGCCAGCGCAGCGCCGAGAGCGGCAGTCGAGGTTGTCTTGCCCACGCCCCCTTTGCCCGATGTGACGACCACTACCTTGGCCATGTTCCTGTCTCCAATCTTCACTAGTCGAGGGCTGCGATCCAAATCGTGCCGTTATCGAGAAAGGCCTGTATCGGCCGGCCGCGCGAGGACGGCTCCATGTCGTCGGCGGTGCGATACCAGCCATCGACAGCCAGCAGCTCCGCCTCATTCTTCTGGCAAAAGATGCGGGCCTCGGCGTTGCCGGCGGCGCCAGCGAAGGCGCGGCCGCGCAGCGTGCCATAGATATGAATGGATCCCCCGGCGATGATCTCGGAACCCGAGCCTACCGAGCCGAGGACGGTGACGTCCCCATGTGGGTGAAACACCGACTGCCCAGAACGGACCGGTGATTTGATGATCAGCGACTTCGGCTCGGCCGCATCGTCCTTCTTGGCCGGCGCAGCATTCTTTTCCGTGGCGCTGCCGGGCCTTCCGACGGGTTCGTCGAGCAGCGTCGTCTTGGCCCCCTTGAGCAGGGGCGGCAGGTCGGCGCCGAGAACGTCGATTCCGTCCGCCTCAATCGCGTAGACCCGAATTCCGCGGTCGGCGAGCAGCGAGACAAGCGTGCCGATCTCGCGCGCATTCGGCTTCAGCGCATTGAGGTCGAGCACCACCGGGCGACCCGCAAAGAACCCGGGCGAGTTCTCGGTCCAGCGATCCAGCCCAGCCAGCCACTCGCCCAACGGTGCCTCGGGCGTCAGCGCGAAGGCGACAAACGAGCGCGCCCGGAAACGGATGGACTTCTTCTGGATAGAAGGTGCGGCGCTGTTCACGGAGGGGATCCTTACTGAGTGGTTAAGGCTAGCCCTGCATGGTTAATGAGGCGTAAACCCCGCTCGATTGGCCACGGGTTTCGCACCGGCATCGGGGCGGGTGCTACACCGGCCAAAGTCCGCTACTGGCCAAAAGCGCGCCCGCTCCTTGATCGGTGCCCCTGGGGCGTGGCGCCACGTCAGCCGAGGCGTCGATCGTCGTGGGTCAGCGCGATTGAAGGTCACGGACGTCCCGCACGACGTCACCCAGGTCGTTGTTGAGCTGGTGATCCCGATCCGCGAGGAGACGGGGCGTGGCGTGCGGGATAGCGGCCGCGCAGAGCTTCATGTGCTCGACCGGGACTTCAGCGTCTGCGGCGCCGTGGTAGAGGAACACGGGAAGGTCGACGGTAAGCTCGGCCAGCTTCCGAGGGTCGATTTCATCGTCAGGCCAGCCGCCGGCGCCGAAGAAGGGGGGCGCGATGAGCAGGACCGCACTCCACTTCCGCTTCGGCCGGTGCTCGGCCAGGGCGTGGATCAGAAACGCACCACCAACCGAATGGCCGACGAGGATCGCATCCTCGTCCAGCGCGTCGAATTGCTTGTAGAGCTCGGCTTTCCACGCCGGGTAGTTCGGATCGCCTTCGTTCGGCATCCGCGGATAGCGAACGGCATAGTCCCGGCCGAGTCCGGCTTCGAGGCTCGCGACAAGCTTGTTGTCCCAGGCGTCGTGCGTTCCGTCGCCGCCGCCTTGAATGAAGAGGATTTGCTTGGGCATGGTCAGTTTCTCCAACTCAGTACGGGAACCAGGTCTGGCGCGTGGCGGCCTTGCGCCCGATCTGCTCGATCAGCTGCTCGCGGGTGACGCCGACATCGCGCAGCAGGTGCTCGGGCGCAAAGAGCAGGTTCTGCAATGCGTCCCTTTTGGCTCGCGCTGCCCGGCGGGCGGCGAGCAACTGGACGATCGTATGGTAACCGCGGACCAGGGGTGACTGGACGGAACGGTCAGCGGGGGCGAAATCGGCGATGGCCATTTGCTTCTCCAACGGTTCGACTGATGGGATCGGCCCTGTTCTGCACGGGGCTCGACGCCCTAGCGGGCAAGGAGGAAGCTATGGCAAACTGGGTAGGTACTTAATGACCAGTTGAGGCGGAAACACTTGTCCAGTCGAGATGCCGAGCTGCTGATCAGCGTGGATCGCCAAGGGGCAGGATCCCTGCAGGCCCAGGTCGAAAGGCAGCTGCGCGACGCCATCCGCGGTGGCACGTTGCGACCGGGGAGCGAAGTACCGTCGACCCGCGACCTTGCCCGCGATCTGGGCATTTCGCGACCCCTGGTGATGGAAGCCTACGCCCAGCTTGCCGCCGAAGGCTACCTGGCGCTGCGCCAGGGCGCGGTGCCGCGCGTGGCGGATACGGCGCCGGGCCAGCAGGTCCAGGACAATCTCCCGCCCGAGAGCATCTCGACCCTCTCCTTCCACTATGACTTTCGACCCGGCAGCCCGGACCTGTCGACTTTCCCCTCCGCACGCTGGCTGAAGGCGGTCGAGGCTGCGCTCAAGGCGATGGCGCCCGCTGACTTCGGCTACGGACAACGCTACGGAGTCCTGCCCTTGCGCCAGGCGTTGGCGGACTACCTCGGGCGCGTGCGTGGCGTCAGCGCCGATCCGCGCCAGATCCTGATCACCAGCGGCTTCGAGCAGGCGCGGACCTCTATGGCGCGGGCGTTGAAACGTCGTGGAGTCACGCGGCTCGCGCTCGAGGATCCGGGCTACTACGACCGCGACGTATGGCTCGCTGCCGGCTTGAAGCTCATCCCCATCCCCGTGGACAAGGACGGCATCGACGTTGCGGCGCTGGCGAGGAGCGGGGCGCAGGCGGTGCTGCTGACACCCGCTCACCAATCGCCAACCGGCGTGGTGATGAGCGGCGCACGTCGCCTCGCGCTCGCAAGCTGGCTTCGCGACAATAACGCGGTCGCGCTCGAGGACGACTACGATGCCGAGTTCCGCTACGATCGTGCCCCGATCGGTGCGCTTCAAGGCCTTGCTCCCGGCCACGTCGTCTATGCCGGCACCGCGAGCAAAACGCTTGCCCCTGCACTGCGGCTGGGCTGGATGGTGGTCCCCGCCGATCTGCTGTTGACGCTCGAGGACGAATTGCGGCTGATGGATTGCGGCCGCGGCCGCATCGAGCAGTTCTCCCTGGCTCACTTCATCACGACCGGCGACTATGATCGGCACCTGCGCAAGATGCGCGCGGTCTACCGCGACCGTCGCGAGGCGCTCCTCGCGGTCGTCAGGTCTGAACTGCCCGAGGCCGAGGTCGACGGCATTTCAGCCGGCTTGCACGCGACCGTGCGCTTCCCCCGGCGGCTCGACGAGGCGACGATCCTCGAGAACGCCGATAAGCGCGGCATTGGCCTGAGCTTCATGCGCCGGCACTATCTCGGCGCCGCGCCTGCCGAGAGCACCCTGCTGCTCAGTTACGCGAGCATGCCCGAGTCGGCCCTTCGCACCGCCGTTCGCACCCTTGCCCCGATGATCAACAGCTAGCCCCGAGGCGCGGCGCAGCGATTGCGCTGGAGCCCGAAAGAGTCTGTGTGCAGGGGCTAACGTCCGATTATGGCGCAGAGCGGACGCCGGTGAGCGTCCGGTTGTGGCCCAAAACGGACACTCGGGCCTCTTGTGCCTGCGCCCAACTGGAGGGCATCTCGGTACGGAAGGCGCCGGCCGAGACGTAACCGCGTCGCAAGGGCAGGGAATTTCCTTTGCAGGTGCCGAAAACACATTTGCCACGGCGACTAACCCGTGACGTTCCACGACCCCAGGACGGTCCCAGGGTCATGTTCACCTCGAAGGTTGAGGACTGTGTTACCGCTCATTCGGAGCTAGTCGCAAAGAGCGTCACATCTCTGAATGGGCCGATCGATCGTCCTTGGGGGCGCCGAACCGCGGCTTTTGCGGATCCCTCCCGAAATGTTGGGAAATCGCGCAGGAGTTCCGGTAGTCGCTTGATGCCAATCGCAGGCTGCCTCGGCGGGCGGTCGGGTAGCGCATAAGCGGACTGCGACTGCTCTCCGGCTCAAACCGGACCTTCTCGGCCTGTCGCCGGGCGCCCTCACGCAGTCCCGGTTTGGGCCCACTGCGCGAGGGCGGCAAGCGTCGGTTGCAGGATCGCTCGCATAGGAGCTGCCTTGGTCTCGCTATAGGGGGCGGGGAGGTCGTCTTCGGTTTCGTCCATGTAGCCGCGACAGGCCAGTTCCATCTGGATCGCGTGGACGCCGTGGGCGGGATCGCCGTTGTCGCGGGTGATCCAGCCGCCCCGGAACCGGCCGTTGGTGACGCGCGAGAACCCGGGTACGTCGCAATAGTTCTCCACCAGCGTCGCAACGGCGGCATCCGCAGTGGGGCCGTTATTGGTGCCGATGTTGAAGTTCGGCAGTTCGCCCTCGAACAGCCGGGGCACACGCGAACGGATCGAGTGGCAGTCGTAGAGCACGATACGAGGGTGCGCAGTTCTCAGCCGGACGATCTCGGCCTTGAGTGCGGCGTGATAGGGGGTGAAATACGTCTCACGGCGGCGGTCGACCTCCGTGGCGTCCGGTTCCTGCCCGGGTCGGTAGAGTGGCCGGCCGTCGAAGCTGGTGGTGGGGCAGAGACCGGTGGTGTTCTGGCCCGGGTAGAGCGATGCGCCCGAGGGATTGCGGTTGACGTCGATCACCGAGCGCGAAATGGCCGTACGGATGACCGTGGCGCACAGTCCTGCGGCGAAGTCGTAGAGCTGGTCGATCCACCAGTCGGTGTCCCTGAGGGCGAGCGCACGCGACACGAACGCCGGCTCCAGCTCCGCAGGGATGATGGTGCCGGTATGGGGCAGGCTCACGATGAGCGGCGCCGTGCCGCGGTGGACGGTGAGCCAGTCGGTAGGGGAGGTCATAAGTCAGGCCGTTTCCTTGATTGCCTCGGCGCGCCGGGTCAGCGCCGCGAACGAGAACGCGTCGATGGGCAACGCCGTCTGTCCTTCCGCGGCGAGGTCGGCGAGGATTTCGCCCACGACGCTTGCGAACTTGAAGCCATGCCCCGAGCAGGGCGAGGCGACGATGATGTTCGGGTTCGCAGGCAGGACATCGATAAGGAAGTCGTCGCCGGGCAGCATGGTGTAGCGGCAGGTGACGTAGCCGCTCGGTGATCCCGCCGCGGCAGGGAGGCGGCGGGTGATGAAGTCGTGAAGGAGGGCTCGGTCGGCTTCGTTGACCGGTGGGTTGGGCTCTTCGGGGTCGATCACTTCGTGGAAATGGGCGTGCTTGCCGATTTTGACGCCCTCCGGTCCGAGCGCCGGGAAGCCGAAGAAGGAGCCTGCGGCGCTTTCGCCGCGCAGGAACACGGGCATCCGGCCCAGCGCGGTCGCGAGGGTATCGCGTGGGTGGTACCAGCCGACGACCTGGCGGATGGGCGTCGCAAGACCCGCGAGATCGGGCACGAGATCGGCAATGTAGGAGCCGGTCGCCACGATGACCTTGCCGGCGCGATAGGTGCCGGTGTCGGAAACGATGCGGATGCCCGCATCGCTGGGCTCGATCGCCAGCACACGCTCGCCGAAATGCAGCGCCGCGCCATCGGCGCCGGCGAGGCGGAGCGCCGCCATCACGGCCTTCTCCGGGCGGAGGAAGCCGCCCTGTGGATCGAATACCGCGACTTCGTCGCCGTCGAGCTGGAAAGCCGGGAAGCGGTCGCGCATGGCTTGCGGGTCGAGCAGTTCGTGCGCGAGGCCGTGGAGCTTGCACGAGGCCAGCGTGCCCTTGACGATCGGGTCGTCCGGCCGGCCGATCTGCAGCACGCCGGTGATGGTCAGCAGGTCCTCGCGCGCCCGCGCTTCGAGCGCCCGCCAGTTGGCGTAGGCGCGGCGCAGCAGCGGCACATAGGCGGGATCCTCGAAATAGCCGAGACGGATCAGGCGGCTGTCGCCATGCGAGGAGCCGCGATCGTGGTTGGGCCAAAAGCGGTCGATGCCGATCACCTTGAGGCCTCGCGCCGCGAGTTGCGCGGCGGCGTTGGCGCCCATGGCGCCGAGGCCGATGACAGCGACGTCGAAATAGCTCTCGGTCACTGCCCGGTCTCCACGACGCCCGGCAGCTCGCGTGCGGTGCTCGCGCCAAGCTCACCCGATCGCACGAGCATAGCGGCATCAGCCATATCAGGGGCGAAATGGCGATCGTCGGAGAGGTGCGGCACGAGGGTGCGCAGCAGCGCGCGGGCAGCCTCGAGCGGGGTGCTGGAGATCAGCGGCTGATGGAAATCGCAGCCCTGCGCGGCGGCGAGAAGCTCGACGCCGATGACGTTGGCGGCGTTCTCGGCCATCGGCAGCAGGCGCCGCGCTCCGTGAGTCGCCATCGAAACGTGGTCTTCCTGGTTGGCCGAGGTCGGGATGGAATCGACGCTTGCGGGAAAGGCACGCTGCTTGTTCTCAGAGACCAAGGCCGCTGCGGTTACCTGCGCGATCATGAAGCCGGAATTGAGCCCCGGCTTGGGGGTGAGGAAGGCGGGCAGACCCGAGAGGGCGGGATCGACCAACATGGCGACGCGGCGCTCGGCCAGTGAGCCGATTTCGCAGATCGCCATGGCGATGATATCGGCCGCGAAGGCCACCGGCTCGGCGTGGAAATTGCCGCCGGAGATGACCTCGCCCTCGCGAGCGAAGACCAGCGGGTTGTCCGAAACGCTGTTGGCCTCGATGGCGAGGGTAGTCGCTGCCTGCCGCAGGATATCGAGGCAGGCGCCCATCACCTGCGGCTGGCAGCGCACGCAATAGGGGTCCTGTACGCGGGTGTCGCCGATGAGGTGCGAGGCGCGGATGGCGCTGCCGGCCATCAGTTCGCGGAGCGCCGTGGCGACCTCGGTCTGGCCCCGATGCGGGCGGACGGCGTGGATGCGCGGATCGAACGGCCCGTCCGAGCCGCGCGCCGCATCGGTGGCGAGGGCGCCGGTGACGAGTGCAGCCTGAAACACGCGCTCGGCCTCGAACAGGCCGGCCAGCGCGAGGCCGGTCGAGACCTGGGTGCCGTTGAGCAATGCCAGCCCTTCCTTCGGGCCGAGGACCAGCGGCGCCAGACCGGCGGCGGCGAGTGCCTGCTCTGCCGGGACTACTGCGCCTTGGACGAAAAACGCGCCGACGCCCATCAAGGCCGCGGTCATGTGAGCGAGCGGGGCAAGGTCGCCCGAGGCGCCGACGGAGCCCTGGCCGGGCACGACCGGCATCAGGTCTTTGGCGATGCAGGCGCTCAGATGCTCGATGGTCGACCAGCGTACGCCGGAAAAGCCCTGGGCAAGGCTCGCGAGCTTCAGCGCCATGACGAGGCGCATCACGGGAGCCGGTAGGGGATCGCCGACGCCCGCCGCATGGGAGAGGACGAGGTTTTTCTGCAACTGGGCGAGGTCGGCATCGGGGATGCGGATGCTCGCGAGTTTTCCGAAGCCGGTGTTGATGCCGTAGACCGGCTCGCCCTTCCTGACGATCGCCTCGACCGTCGCGGCGCCGGCCTCCACTGCCGGACGGCTCGACGCGCTGAGCGTGACGGCCGCTCCGCGATAAATGCTCCGCCAGGCGCCGAGCGACACGGCGCCCGGCAGCAGTTCAACGTTGGTCACTGGCCCCTCCAGATGCGTTGGTGCAGCGGGTTGAACCCGATGCGATAGACGAGCTCGGCCGGGCGCTCGATGTCCCAGAGGGCGAGATCGCAAGATTTGCCGGCCTCGATCGTGCCAGTTTCGCCGAGCCGACCCAGCGCCCGTGCGGCCTCGCGGGTGACGCCGGCGATGCACTCGTCGACCGTCAACCGGAACAGTGTTGCCGCCATGTTCATGGTGGTCAGCAGCGAGGTGATCGGCGAGGTGCCCGGGTTGCTATCGGTGGCCACAGCCATCGGCACGCCATGGCGGCGGAAGGCGGCGACCGGTGGCAGTTGCGTTTCGCGGAGTACGTAGAACGCGCCTGGTAGCAGCACGGCGACGGTGCCGGATTGCGCCATCGCTGCCGCGCCGTCCTCGTCGGTGTATTCGAGGTGGTCGGCGGACAGCGCGCCGTGCTCGGCGGCAAGGCGCGCGCCGTGGAGATTGGAGAGCTGGTCGGCGTGGAGCTTTACCGGCAGGCCGAGAGATTTGGCCTTCTCGAACACCGGCGCCATCTCGGCTGGCGAGAAGGCGATGCCTTCGACGAAGCCGTCGACCGCATCGGCGAGGCCTTCCGCCGCGATGGCGGGCAGGATTTCGTCGATCACCAGCTTCAGGTAGCCAGCTCGATCGCCGGCATATTCGGGCGGCAGGGCGTGGGCGGAGAGGCAGGTGGTGGCGATGGAGACGCGCCGGTGTTCGGCCAGCTGGCGGGCCACCCGGAGCATGCGGATTTCGCTCTCGAGATCGAGGCCGTAGCCGGATTTGATCTCGATAGTGGTGACGCCTTCGGCGAGCATCGCGTCGAGCCGGCGGAGGGCGCTGGTCATCAGTTCCGCCTCGCTGGCGGCCCGTGTCGCGCGGACCGAGGAGATGATGCCGCCGCCGGCGCGGGCGATTTCTTCGTAGGAGGCGCCGGCAAGCCGCATTTCGAACTCGCGGGCGCGGTCGCCGCCATAGACGAGATGGGTGTGGCAATCGATGAGGCCGGGGGTTACCCAGCGGCCCTCCAGATCGACGGTCTCGCGCGGTGCGAGCGAAGCGGGCAACTCGGCCATCGGGCCGACCCAGGCGATGCGGCCGTCCTTCGCGGCAATCGCGCCCTGTTCGATGATCCCGAGCCCGGGTGCGCCGGAGGCGAGCGTTGTGATGCGGGCGTTGAGCCAGATTGTGTCGATGGGATCGGTCATGGTCAGGGACGCTCGCTACGAATGAGGGTCCGCGCCGTTGCGAGATCGGGCGCAAACGGCCGGTCGTCGGTGTAGGGACCGACACTGGCGCGCATCGCCCGATAGAGGGCGTCGGTCTTTGCGGCGCGCCGCAGCTCCTTGTTCTGAAGCTCGTAGGCTTGCCCCGCGGCAAGCAGTTCAATGCCGAAAATCTGCTCGGCGTTGTCGAGGATCGCCAGGGCCTTCAGCGAGGCGGGTGTGGCGTGGGCCAGATGATCCTCCTGCAGGCCCGAGGTAATGCCGCCATCGAGGCTGGCCGGTGCGGCGAGCCGACGGTTTTCGCTGACGAGCGACAGGGCGACGTATTGGGTGATCATGAACCCGGACGCCGCACCACTGTCGGCCGCGAGAAATGCCGGCAGGCCGCTGACCAGCGGATTGACCAGCCGGTCGAGCCGGCGCTCGGACATGGCGGCGACTTCGGCGACGGCAACGCCTAGGGCGTCCATGCTCAACCCGATGGCGGCGCTGACGGCGTGGGCCTCGGAGTGAACCCGCGGGGCTTCGGGCGAGCCGGCGACCAGCGGGTTGTCGGTGACGGATGCGAGCTCTCGGTCGACCGCCTCGGCCGCGTGGGCGAGCGCGTCGCGGGCGGCGCCGTGGACGTGCGGGATGGCCCGGAGGCTCAGCGCATCCTGTGTCCGGCGGCCTTGCGCTGCCGTGAGCAATTCGCTGCCGGCGAGGGCGTCGCGCAGGCGCGCGCCGACGATCTGCAGGCCGGGCGAGGCATGGAACGCCAGCACGTGCTCGTCGAATGCCGCAAGCTGGCCGCCGAGGTTTTCGAAGGTCATCGCGCCGATGGCGTCGGCCCAGTCGAACAGCCGCTCAGCGCGAGCCAGGGCCTCGGCGGCGAGGCCGGTGGCGCAGGGCGTGCCATTGACGAGGCTCAGGCCCTCCTTGGCTTCGAGCACCAGTGGCGACAGGCCGATCCGCACCAGCGCCTCGGCGCCGCTCAGCCGCTGTCCGTCGACCGTGGCAAAGCCTTCCCCGATCAAGACCAGCGCGATGTGCGCCATATGCGTCAGGTAGCCGACGGAGCCGCGCGACGGGACTTCGGGAATGCAGCCGGCGTTCAGCAGGGTCAGCAGAGCGTCGACGACCTCAGGCCGCACGCCGGAATGGCCGTGCGCGTAGTTGTTGATCTGCGCTGCAATGATGGCGCGCGTCTCGCTCGCCGCCAGCGGCGCGCCGATGCCGCAGGCGTGGCTGAGGATGATGTTGCGCGACAGCGTCCTCAGTTGCTGGCGATCGACCACCACGTCGGAAAGCGCGCCGACGCCGGTATTGACGCCGTAGGCCTTGATGCCCTTTTCGACCAGCACCTCGACAATCGCTCGGGCCGTCGCGATGCGCGCCCGCGCCACGGGAGAAAGCTCCAGCGTCGCGCCATCCGCCACGGCGGCAATGTCCCGCAAGCTCAGCGGCGCATCGAGTACGATGGTCGGCATCCGCTTGATCCTAGGCGCCGAGACCGGAGACGAACTGCCGGAAGCGGTCCGACTTCAGCTCGCCGAACAGCTCGTCAGGCGTCCCGTCGGCCTCGACCAGTCCCTGGTGCACGAAGACGACGCGGTTCGAGACGTTGCGGGCAAAGCCCATCTCGTGGGTGACGACCAGCATGGTGCGCCCCTCCTCGGCGAGGGCTCGCAGCACGCGCAGCACTTCGCCCACGAGTTCTGGGTCGAGAGCCGAGGTCGGCTCGTCGAACAGCATCACCTTCGGCTTCATCGCCAGCGCCCGGGCGATGGCGGCGCGCTGCTGCTGGCCGCCGGAAAGGTGCGCCGGATAGTGGTGGCGCTTGTCGGCGATGCCGACCTTTTCGAGCAGGGCCTCTGCTTCCTCGATGCACTCCGCGCGCGGGCGCTTCAGCACATGCACCGGACCTTCGATGAGGTTCTGGAGGATCGTCATGTGGCTCCAGAGATTGAAGTTCTGGAACACCATGCCGAGCTCGGAGCGGATGCGGTCGACCTGCCGGTGGTCGGCCGGCTCCTCGCGGCCGTCGCGGCGCTTGCGCATGATGACCGGCTCTCCGGCGACGGTGATTTCGCCGGAGTCCGGGGTCTCGAGCAGGTTGATGCAGCGCAGGAACGTGCTCTTGCCCGAGCCGCTGGCGCCCAGGATCGAGATCACGTCGCCTTCATGCGCGTCGAGCGAAATCCCCTTCAGCACCTGCAGGCTGCCGAAGGACTTCTGGATGTTCTTCACCGAGAGGGCAGTGGTGGCGGTCATGAGTGCGTCTCCAGTGCGGTCGGGCGGGGTGTGGCAACTTGCTTTGCGGGTCGCAGATGCGGTGACAGCCGGTACTCGAGAAGGGCGAACAGCCGCACGATGATGAAGTTGAGGATCAGGTAGATCGCGGCGGCGCAGAGGAATACTTCCATCGTCCGGTAGGTCTGCGAGATGATGCGCTGGGCGACGCCGGTGACCTCCCAGACGGTGACGAGGCTGGCCAGCGCCGTCGATTTCAGCATCAAGACGATCTCGGTCGAGTAGGCCGGCAGGGCCTGCCGCAGCGCGATCGGCGCAATGATGCGGCGCAGCAGCGTGAGGCCTGACATGCCGGTGGCGCGTCCTGCTTCGATCTCGCGAGCCGGCACCGCCTGCAGGCCGCCACGGAAGATTTCGGCGGTGTAGCCAGCCGTGCAAAGCGCCAGCGAGATGACGGCGCAGGCGAAGGCATCCTTCAGCACCGGCCAGGCAAAGCTGTGGCGCACCTCGGGGAACTGGCTGAGGCCGTAATAGACGAGGAACATCTGGATCATCAGCGGCGAGCCGCGGAAGATGAAGATGTAGCCGGCCGCGAAGCGCTTGAGCACCGGGTTACGGCTCACCCGCATCCATACGACGCCGAGCGCGAGAATGCCGCCCAGGCTGATCGATAGGACGAACAGCCCCAGCGTCGTCGGCAGGGCGGCGAGCAGCTTGCTCAGGGTGTCGGAGAGAAAGGCGATGTCCATCGTGCTCTCCTCAGGCCCGGCCAATGCCGCCGCGGAAGCTTCTGCCCACCCGCTTCTCCGCCGCCCCGAACGCCCGGTCCGAGATGGTGGTGAGGATCAGGTAGAGGCAGCCGCCGACGACGTAGAAGAGGAAATACTGGTGCGTCGATCCGGCGGCGACCTGGCTCGAGCGCATCAGTTCGGCAAGGCCGGTGACCGAGACCAGCGCCGAATCCTTGAGGCTCAACTGCCAGACATTGCCGAGACCGGGGAGCGCGAAGCGCAGCACCTGCGGCACCACGATGCGCCGGAAACGCAGCATGCGGTTCATGCCGATGGCGCGGGCGGCCTCGATCTCACCGCGCGAAACGGCGAGGAAGGCACCGCGATAGACCTCGGCCTGATAGGCGCCCGAGATCACGCCCACCGCCAGCGCACCGGCGAGAAAGGACGGCAACCCGAGGAAGCCCTCGATGCCGAACGCTGCCCCGATCGAGGTGACGGCGCGCGAGCCGCCGAAATAGACGAGATAGATGATGAGCAGTTCCGGCACGCCGCGAAACACCGTCGTGTAGGCGTCGCCAACAAAGCGCGGGATCAAGCCGCGCGACAGCTTCGCCCAGGCAACCAGGGCACCGAACACTGAGCCCAGCGCCAATGCGGCGAGGGTGACGGCGAGGGTGGTCAATGCCCCGATGAGGAGCAGCCCGCCCCAGCCCGTGGGTCCAAATCCAAGCGTGTCGAAAATCGTCATGAAGGACTGCTCCAGCCGTCAAAGACAAGTCGCAGGACACCGGGCGGTGGGGAGGTGTCCGCATCGCGGCGGACACCTCGCAAACGCGCTGATCAGGGTGCGATGTTGACCTTAAACCACTTCTCGCTGAGCGTCTTGACCGTGCCGTCGGCCAGCGCCGCAGTGATCGCGGCGTCGAACAGCGCCTTGAGGTCGGTGTCGGCCTGGCGCAGGCCGAGCCCTTCGCCTTCGCCCCAGATCGGGCCGCCGATTTCCGGGCCGGTGAAGGTGAGGTCGGCATATTCGGGGGCCTCGAACGCAGCCTTGAACACGGTGGCGTCGTCGAAGCCGGCGTCGATGCGGCCCGACGCGAGGTCGAGGTCGCGCTCGGCAGCGGTCTTGTATTCCTTCACCGTCGCGGTGGCGCCGAAGTTGTCATAGATGAACTTGGCGTAGACGGTGGCGGCCTGGATGCCGATGGTCTTGCCTGCAAAGGCGTCGCGGATGGTGTCGACCGTGGCCTTGTCGGCGGCGAGATCGCCGGTCAGCTTCACCGTGGTGCCGGTGCCGGCGAGGTTTTCGAGGCTCGAGCCCTTCACGGTGGCGAAGGTAGCCGGGGTCGCGGCGTAGGGGACCGAGAAGGCGATGACTTGCTTCCGCTCCTCGGTGATCGACAGCGCATCCATGATCACGTCGAACTTGCCGGCATTGAGGCTCTCGATCATGCCGTCCCAGTCGGCAGCGATCAGCTTGCATTCGACCTTCATGCGCGCGCAGAGGTCGGCGGCGAGCTCGGCTTCGAAGCCGCCGATGGTGCCGTCGGGATTGGTGAGGTTCCAGGGGGCATAGGCGCCCTCGAGCGCGATGGTGACGGTGGTCCAGTCCTTGGCTTGCGCGGGGATAGCGGCAAGGCCGGTCAGCGCGAGGGCGCCGGCGAGTATCAGATGTCTTGCGTTCATTCTGCTTCTCCTGTTCGGTCGTCGTTGCATGAGGTCTAGGCGTTAGGCTTTGGAAAGCTTGGCGAGGACGGCGCGAAAATCGCGATCGACCTGCTCGTCCTGTTGGTGGTGCCGGTCGCGGATCTGCCAGGCGCCGGCGACCATGACGTCGCGCACGGCGCGGTCACCGACCGCGAACAGCCAGCGATCGAGGATCTGGTCGTCAATGGCGGCGCCGACATAGGGGTCGGTGTCATCGAGCACGACGAGCGACGCGACCTTGCCCTTGGCGATCTGCCCCAAAGGCTGGCCCAGAGCCTGTCCGCCGCCGGTGCGGGCACTGTCGAAGATCGAGCGGCCCACCGATTGGCCGGGGCCGCTGGCCAGCCGGTTGCGGCGGCGATCGCGCAAGCGCTGCCCGTATTCGAGCAGGCGCAACTCGTCGGCAACGCTGGTCGAAATATGGCTGTCGGTGCCGATGCCATAGCGGCCGCCAGCCGCCACATAGTCGACGCCGGGGAAAACGCCATCGCCCAGATTGGCCTCGGTGGCCGGGCAGAGGCCGACAACGGCGCGAGATTGCGCGATGCGCGCGATCTCCGCCGGCTCGATATGGGTAGCGTGGATCAGGCACCAGCGCTCGTCGACCGGCATCTCGTCGAGCAGCCACTCGACCGGACGGCGCCCGCTCCAGGCGAGGCAATCATCGACTTCCTTGGTCTGCTCGGCGACGTGGATGTGGATCGGGCCGGAGCAGGGCGCCGCCGCGAGAATGGCGCGCATCTCATCGGGCGTCGCGGCACGCAGGGAGTGGAAGGCGTAACCGAGGGTTGCGCCGGCGTCGGCACAACTGGGACCCAGCGATTGCAGCAACGCCAGGAAGCCATCCACATCATGAATGAAGCGGGCCTGGCCGGGATTGGGCGCAGCGCCGCCGAAATTGGCGTGGGCGTAAAACACCGGCAGCAGCGTGAGCCCGATGCCTGCCGTAGACGCGGCGCGAAGGATCGCATTCGACATTTCCGCCGGATCGGCATAGGGCGGGCCGCCGGGGCCGTGATGCAGGTAGTGGAACTCGGCGACGGCGCCGAACCCGCCCTTCAGCATCTCCACATAGAGCTTGGTGGCAATCGCCGCGACATCGTCGGGCGTCAGCGCCCCGACGGTGCGATACATCTCCTCGCGCCAGGTCCAGAAGCTGTCGTCGCCTGTTCCGGCGATCTCGGCAAGGCCGGCCATGGCGCGCTGGAAGGCGTGCGAGTGCAGATTTGGCAGGGCGGGGATAACCGGGCCGGCGGCGACGAAATCACCCGGCAGCGGCGCGGCTTGCGATACAACTGCCTCTATGATTCCGCCGACGCCGATCTCGATCGCGACATTCGACGCCCATCCGTCGGCGAGCAGGGCTCGCTTGGCGTGCAATCGATGGGCGACGGGTTCGGGCATTGCCGGCTTGCCTGTGCTCAGTTGTATAGGGTACCATATGCATATTAAGCCAAGGCGCAAGCCGAAAAGTGAGCGATTGTGCACTTTGTGAATTTGCTGAAGGAATAGGCATATGGACAGGAAGACTGCCATAACCGACCAGACGCCCGTCCATCCCGCTGACCAGCGGGCTGCTGCCCGGCGCGGCAAGGGCGCCAAGGACGCAGCCAACGATCCGGCTCCGCTCTACGCGGGGGTGAAGCAGTTGGTGCTCGATCGGATCCGCAGCGGCGAGTGGCCGCCCAACCATCGCGTGCCGTCCGAGAACGAGCTGGTCGCCGAACTCAAGGTCAGCCGCATGACCGCCAACCGGGCGCTACGCGAACTGGCGAGCGAAGGCGAGCTGGTGCGCATCCAGGGCGTCGGTTCGTTCGTGGCCGAACGCAAGGGCCACACCGGCCTGTTCGAGGTGCGCAATATTGCCGAAGAGATCGCCGAGCGCGGCCACGCCTACTCGGCAAACGTGGTGCTTTTGCAGGCCGACAACGCCTCCCCGGAGGTGGCGGACGCTCTCAACCTGCCGATCGGCGGCCCCGTCTTCCACTCGATCATCGTGCACAGCGAGAATGGCGTACCGGTTCAGATCGAGGATCGCTTCGTCAATCCGGAGGCGGCACCCGAGTATGTGAAGCAGGATTTCACTGCCATCACGCCCAACGTGTACCTCAGCCGGATCGCCCCGCTCAGTGACGCCGAGCACGTGGTCGAGGCGGCCATGCCGCAGCCCTGGGAGTGCCGGCTTCTGGTGATCCAGCCCACCGAGCCCTGCCTGATGATCCGCCGCCGCACCTGGTCGGGCAAGCGACCGGTGGCGATGGCCAGGTTGCTTTATCCCGGCAGCCGCTACCGTCTGGAATCGCACCGACGGCCGGCACCGCACCCGTAATTTTGCCGATTGCCAGATCGCAAATCCTGTCCTAGCTTATACATGCTTGTATAGGCAACATGGATGCGAGACGATGCTCAGCAACACCCGTTATCGTGACACCGAGATCCGTGCCCCGCGCGGCAGCACGCTGTCGGCCAAGAGCTGGCTGACTGAGGCGCCGCTGCGGATGCTGATGAACAATCTCGATCCGGATGTAGCGGAGAATCCCAAGGAACTGGTGGTCTATGGCGGCATCGGCCGCGCCGCCCGCGACTGGGAATCGTTCGACGCGATCGTGGCGACGCTGAAGCGGCTCAACGACGACGAAACGCTGCTGGTGCAATCGGGCAAGCCCGTCGGCGTGTTCCAGACCCATCCCGGCGCGCCGCGCGTGCTGATCGCCAATTCCAACCTCGTGCCACACTGGGCCACCTGGGAAAAGTTCAACGAGCTCGATGCGCAGGGCCTGATGATGTACGGCCAGATGACGGCCGGGTCGTGGATCTACATCGGAAGCCAGGGCATCGTTCAGGGCACGTACGAGACCTTCGTGGAGGCTGGCCGCCAGCACTATGAGGGCAAGCTCGCCGGACGCTGGATTCTCACCGCCGGGCTCGGCGGCATGGGCGGCGCACAGCCGTTGGCAGCGACCCTTGCCGATGCCGTGTCGCTCAATATCGAGTGCCAGCAGCAGAGCATCGATTTCCGCCTCCGCACCCGCTACCTCGACAAGCAGGCGCGCGATCTCGACGACGCGCTGGCGTTGATCGAGCATCACACCAAGCGGGGTGACGCGGTCTCCATCGGGCTCCTCGGCAACGCCGCCGAAATCCTGCCCGAACTGGTCCGCCGTGGTGTTCGTCCTGACCTCGTCACCGACCAGACCTCGGCGCACGATCCGCTCAATGGTTACCTACCGATCGGCTGGAACTGGTCCGAGTACCGCGAGCGCGCCCGCACCGAGCCCGAAGCGGTGACCAAGGCTGCCAAGCGCTCGATGGCCATCCACGTCCAGGCGATGCTGGATTTCCAGAAAATGGGCGTGCCGGTGTTCGACTACGGCAACAACATCCGCCAGATGGCCAAGGAGGAGGGGGTCGCGAACGCCTTCGATTTCCCCGGCTTCGTTCCCGCCTATATCCGCCCGCTGTTCTGCCGCGGCGTTGGGCCGTTCCGCTGGGTGGCGCTGTCGGGCGACCCCGAGGACATCTACAAGACCGATGCGCGGGTCAAAGAGCTGATCCCGGACGACGCGCACCTCCACAAGTGGCTGGACATGGCGCGCGAGCGCATCAGCTTCCAGGGCCTGCCGGCCCGCATCGCCTGGGTCGGGCTCGGCCAGCGTGCGCGTCTCGGGCTCGCCTTCAACGAGATGGTCCGGTCCGGCGCGGTGTCGGCGCCCATCGTTATCGGCCGCGATCACCTCGATTCCGGCTCGGTCGCCAGCCCCAACCGTGAGACCGAGGCGATGATGGACGGCTCGGATGCGGTCTCGGACTGGCCACTGCTCAATGCGTTGCTCAATACCGCGTCGGGCGCCACCTGGGTGTCGCTGCACCACGGTGGCGGCGTCGGCATGGGCTTCTCCCAGCATTCCGGCATGGTCATCGTCTGCGATGGCTCGGATGAAGCGGACCGCCGCATCGCGCGGGTGCTCACCAACGATCCGGGCACCGGGGTGATGCGCCACGCCGACGCGGGCTACCAGATTGCCCAAGATTGCGCCCGCGAGCAGGGCCTCGACCTGCCCATGCTGGCCCGCTGATGCCGGCGCGGGTCCTCGGCCCCGCCGATTACACTGCGATGCCCTGGCGCAACGGCAAGGGCACGACGCTCGAACTAGCCCGCGAAGACGATGCGGATGGCGCGATGCTGTGGCGCCTCTCGTCGGCCGACGTGGTCGAGGCCGGCGCCTTCTCGCTGTTTCCGGGCATCGACCGCATCCTGATGCTCACCGAAGGCGACGGGTTCGACCTCGATTTCGGCCCGCACGGCCGCGTCGCCCCGGTTGAGCCGCTGGTGCCGGTCCACTTCTCCGGCGACTGGACCACGCGGGCCGAAAACGTGCGTGGGCCGTCGCGAGACCTCAACGTGATGGTGGCTCGCGGCCGCGCCGTGGCAAGCGTTGGTGTTCATCGCGACGCCATGCGGACGACCAGCTTGGCTGATTACTGCATGATGTTGGCCCTCGCCGGCACCTTCGCAGTAACGGTTGGCAGCGACGAGTTCATGCTCGCCCCGTCACATCTGTTGCTGGTGCGCGGAGAGAAGGGACGCCGCGCAACGACGAGCGGATCCGGGGTGCTCATGCAAGTCGACATCAACGCGCGGCATTCTTGACGAGGCCTATGCCAGGTGTCCGCTCCTGGCGCAAAGCGGACATCGGATAGGTCATCCCGACTATCTCGGCGAATTCGTCCGGACTGATCGCACGCCGCATTTCCTGATCAGACTACGCCGGACATGCAACATCGAGGAACTGATCGACGAGATCGTGGAAGGCATCACGTGCGTCGCGGCGGATGAAGTGGGTTGCTCCCGGGATCACGGTCACATCCGCGCCAAATGAGCGGATGATCGCGCGGTGGTTCGCGGTGATGCCGATCCGGACTGTGCCGGTGATGATCTTGACCGGCACTCCCGCGCCTGCGAGGTCGTCCAGCAGGGTGGGCCAGGCCCGCGTCGGAATCACGTCACCCTGCTCGACGAGTGCGACGTCCATCTCCTCTTTCGCCTTCGACCACGCCGCAAGCTCATCCCGGGGCCAGCGAGGAAACATCTCCACGGCATGGGCTTGCCGCCCGGCGTCGCCGAGGGCCTGCATGCGTTTCAGCTCCGCGGCGGCGGCCGCCGCCACGTTCCGGTCCTGAAAAGGCGTGACGGGGAGCCTCCAGAAGGGATCCTCGAGAACGACGGCGGCGACCTGCTGGCGCAAAGCGGAGGCGACAGCTGCCGCGGCAGCGCCACCGGCAGAATGTCCGAACAACACCAGCCGATCGTCGCCAGCGGTGAGCAGAACGTCCAGATCGGACAGGATGTCTTCGACGATGACGTCACCGGGATGGCGCCTCAGCAGGTCTTGGGTCCAGCGCGGGGAGGGGCCATGACCGCGCGGATCGATGGCGAGGACGCGGAAGCCGCGGCTGGCCCAGTGCCGGGCGGTGATGCTCAGCGTCTCCGCCGATTCCATGATGCCAGGCACCGCGACGATCGTCCCGCGATAGCGCCCGACGGCCGGCAGGTCCATCACATGGAGGGTGGTGGTCATCTCAAAGCCTCGGGGAAGGCGAGTGGCCGTCCGAGCACGATGCGGTTGAGTTCGCTCGCCACATGCTCGCCCATGCGCCGGATCTCCGTGCCCATGGATCCCGAGATATGCGGGGTGAGGAAGACGTTGGGCAACGTATAGAGCTCGTCGTCGGGCCGCAGGACTTGGCACAAGCTCGGGGCCTTCACCGAGTTCACCGGTTTCGTCGCCGACTACAAGTTGTTCGGCGAACGGCTCGTGCGGCCGGTGTCGATGGGCATCGTGGGGGCGGAGCTCGCGGCTGTCCTGCTGCAACTGGTGCCGGGCGCACAGGCCTCCGGCCTGCTTCTGGCGGCCACGCTGCTGGCGATTTACGCCGGCGCCATGGCCGTGAACATCCGGCGC
This sequence comes from Devosia sp. P3_B2, assembly GCF_056402875.1. Classification (NCBI taxonomy): domain Bacteria; kingdom Pseudomonadati; phylum Pseudomonadota; class Alphaproteobacteria; order Hyphomicrobiales; family Devosiaceae; genus Devosia; species Devosia sp. P3_B2. The sequence goes on from NZ_JBFUGO010000002.1 coordinate 122,332, forward strand.
GGGCGCACCAGCATCGAGTGCGGCTGCGGCGGCGCGGTCCAGCCCCTGTCGTGGACGCTGGTGGGGCGCAACGCCGTCCTGGCGCTGCTTGCCATCGGAGCGGCAATGCTTGGTCCCTACGCGCTCGATGTAGCCGGCGCGATCACAGCCATAGCGTGCGGCATCTCGCTCTGGATCGCCTTCCTGCTCGCCGAGCAGCTTATCGCAAACTCATCCGTGGCTCGGCTCTCGCGCTAACCGTGATCCAGGAATCCAAGACATGAACCTCATCATCTTTGCACTTGCCGCCCTTTTTCTGATGGTCGTCGCTCTGACGGTCGCGCTGCTGGCCCTTGGCCGCCAGGTCGGCATCCTGTTCGAGCGGGTTTCTCCCATGGGCGCTCTGGTCAACGACTCCGGCCCGGAGGTCGGCCAGCAGACGCCGCTGTTCAACCTGCCCAGCCTTACCGGCGGCTCAGTCGCGCTGGGCCCAAAGCCGGGCCGGTCGACGCTCGTCTTCTTCCTCTCCCCGACCTGTCCGGTCTGCAAGAAGCTGCTGCCGATCATCAAATCGGTCCGCAAGGCGGAGGGGAGCTGGCTCGATGTCGTGTTCGCCAGCGACGGCGAGAAGGCGCAGCATCAGCGCTTCATCGAAACCGCCGAACTCTCGAGCTATCCCTACGTGGTGTCCACGGAACTCGGCCTCGCCTATCGCGTGGCACGGCTGCCCTACGCGGTCCTCCTCGACCAGCACGGCACCATTCGCGCCAAGGGCCTGATCAACAGCCGCGAGCAGTTCGACAGCCTCTTCAATGCCTTCGACATGAACGTCGCGTCGATCCAGTCCTACCTGGGCCGGCAGCCGGCAGTTCAGCACTAGCCGCGTGGGACACGCGACCCGAAAGCCCCTTCAAGACGGAGAGCCACAGTGGCCAGCTTTATCGACAATGTAATGGAATGGATGGACACGATGGCGGAGGCTAAAGCGCGTCGCATCGCCAGCGTCGCCGGCCGCCGCAGCTTCCTGCAGAAGGCAGGCTGGGCACTGGTCGGGGGCGCCGTCCTCCCCATGCTTCCCTACGACAATTCGAACGGCGTCGCCTTCGCCCGAGGGTTCGGCGAGCCGGAGGAGCTTCCGACCGACTGCGAATACTGGCGATACTGCTCCCTGCACGGGACGCTTTGCACCCAGTGCGGCGGGTCGGTGACGCAATGCCCGCCTGGTTCGACGCCGTCCAAGGTCGCCTGGGTCGGCACCTGCCGCAACCCCAACGACGGCAAGGATTACCTGGTCTCCTACAACGATTGCTGCGGCAAGGGCGGCAGCTGTGGCGACGGCGGCTGTTCGCGCCAGGAAGGCGATCGGCCCGGCTATCGCATGGGGCTCGCCAGCGAATCCAGCTGGTGCGTGGCCAATGGCGACAAGGGCATCCATTGCACCCTCTCGGTTGTCGTCGGTATCGCCGAATGAGGCTTTCGCCAATTCCAGTCGTGCTGGCGCTGCTCGCAGCGCCAGCCCATGCGGGAGAGGCCGGCGAGTTGCTCTTCAACGACAACTGCAGCGGCTGCCACCAACTCGGCGGCGTGGGGTCGCCGGGCCTCGCGCCACCGCTGGTGGACAGTGAGCTCTGGGGCGCGCTGGGCGGGAAAGCCGCAAGCTACGTCGCTGGCGTTCTAACCGGCGGTCTGTCGGGGACCATTGTCGCCGACGGCAACACCTATACCGGGCTTGCCATGCCGTCGCAGGCGTGGATGTCGGACCAAGATATGTCGGCTGTGGCGGACTATGTCCTCAACGACCTCAACGGTCTGGGCCTCACCATTTCACCTGAGCTCTTTAGGGAAACGCGGGGGGCTCCACTCACGCACGCCGACCTACGATCGCTTCGAAAGGGACTGCTCCCATGACGCGCGCGCTGCTCTTCCTGCTATCGCTCGTCTTCGCTACGGGCGCCGTGGCCGCAGATCGAACGGCCGAGACCAACTATGTGCTGCGCTGCATCGGCTGCCACGTCGCCGATGGCACCGGACTACCCGGCGCGGGAATACCCAACTTCGTCGATCAGGTCGGCGCCTTTGCCGGGCTGCCCGAGGGGAGGGCGTACCTGATGCATGTCCCCGGCGTCATCGGCTCGAGCCTTTCCGATGCCGAGATTGCGGACGTGCTCAACTACATCATGGAAAAGTGGGCGGGTCCTTCTCTGCCCCCGAACTATGTGCCGTTCTCGGCGGGCGAGGTCGCGACGCTTCGCGTGGCCAAGGTCGGGAACGCTGTGAAGTACAGGCGCATCGTTGCCGAACGGCTGGCTGCAGCCGGAATCGAAGTGCCGGAATACCGCTGGCCATAGAGCAGAGACTTGCTCCCGACGCTCGGACGAATTTGCCCGAGCGTGGGCTCAATCGGTGAGCGCAACCTGCTTTTCGACCCACGCATAGGTCATTTTGAGCCCGTCTTGCAGTTTAGCAGTGGGCCGCCAGTGCAGGCGTTCTTCGATCAGGTGGTTGTCGGACGAGCGGCCCCTGACGCCGGTGGGGCCGGCGACGTGGCGTTTGTGAAGCCGCTTGCCGGCGATTGCCGCGACCATATCGACGAGCGTGTCGACACTTACCATCTCGTCGGAGCCGATATTGACCGGGCCGCTGAAGTCCGAGCGCATCAGGCGCAGTGTTCCCTCAAGGCACTCATCGACATAAAGGAACGAGCGGGTCTGCCTGCCGTCGCCCCAGACCTCGATCTCGTCGCCGCTCTGCGCCACGGCGACCTTGCGGCAGATGGCGGCTGGAGCCTTCTCGCGCCCGCCGTTCCACGCGCCTTCTGGGCCGAACACGTTGTGGTAGCGCGCAATCCTCACGGCCATTCCGGAGTTTCGCGCGTGCGCCATGTAGAGCCGCTCGGAGAACAACTTCTCCCATCCGTACTCGCTGTCGGGATCGGCCGGATAGGCCGAGTCTTCGCTGCAATCGGGGTGCGCCGGATCGGTCTGGTTGCGGGCCGGGTAGATGCAGGCCGATGAAGAATAGAACAGGCGCTTGACGCCCTGCCGCGCGCTACACTCAGCCACGTTCAGGTTGATCGCCATGGAGTTGCGCATGATCTGCGCGTCGTTGTCGCCGGAAAAGATGTAGCCGGCCCCGCCCATGTCGGCGGCCAGCTGGTACACTTCATCGTAGGGTTGGTCGATGACCGCCGCGCAGGCCTGCGGGTCGCGAAGGTCCGCGATGGTGAAGCGATCGGCGGCCGAAGCAGAGAACTCCGGGTGTTTCAGGTCCACCCCGTGGACCCGGCAGCCTTCGGCGCTGAGCCGGCGAACCAGGTGCGTGCCGATGAACCCTCCGGCACCAAGGACCAATACATGTCTGGTCATGCTTGCTGAAATCCTGTTCCACTAAAAATCGACGCCATCAGCCCGTCGATGCGTCGGTAGGCGACAACATCGCCGTCTGCCCCTGGGCGCCGAGCATCCTCGGCAACGAGTATCTCTACCACCCGCTCCCAGCTCATCGGGATGATCCGCGGGCTGACGCGGTCGATGCGCGCCGCCAGGAAGCCCAGCTCGTCGAGCAAGCTGGTGAGCTCCCACGCCGTTCGTCCGCCCACCGCGAGTGCGGAAGGCGAGATTTCGCACAGCAGCACGATCTCGTGCGGATGGCTCTCGAGCAGCGTGCGAGCGCCAGCAAGAACGTCGATCTCGCTACCCTGTACGTCGATCTTGATGATGAGGGGACGCTCGCGGCTCAATCCGGAATAATCGTCGAGGCGTCCCAGCTTCACTGTTGCCGAACCCCGCCGTGTTGCGAGGGGCAAAAGGCTGTTGTCGCCGCGGTTGAGCGCGTTGAGATGAAGTGTTGCCGTGCCGGTGTGGTCCGACAGCGCCAGCTCGCTGACAGTGACATTGTCGAGCCGGTTCACCGCGACATTGGCCCTGAGCTTGACGAGATGGGCGGGATCGGGCTCGAAGCTGTGGACGTGCCCGCGGCCAGCCAGCGCGTGCGCCGCGACCAGCGTGTACCAGCCGATATTGGCCCCGACATCGATGAAGTCCGCTGCGTTGCGCAGCAGTTGCAGCACGATGGCCGTGCTGCTGCCCTCCCAACTGCCCCAGTCCTCGATGGCGGTAGAGACGAAGATATCGGCCCTTCCATGCGTCTCCATGCGGAAGCGCGGCAGGCCGATAAGGTCGATGTTCACCAGCCGAGCCTGCCCCCGCAGCCTGCGGATGAGATTACTCATCGGCATGGATGATCTCGAGGTCCGGCAGGCCCCAGCATTGGATGCCCATGTCAGCCGCCATGACGCCAAGGCCCTCGGTCTCGATCTCTCCCTTGCCCCATACCGGATGGCGCGGGCGAACATGCGCGCTCTCGACGCCATAGGGGTAAGGCGGGAATACCAGCCCGTCCCGGTGGAGGTCCGCGCGGACCAGCAGCATCGTGCCGCCGACAGCATCGAGCCGCATGGCGCCGCTGCCTCTCCGATCCGACAGCGTCGTCGCGCCGCCGTTGGTCCAGTTGTTGGCGTCGAAGGTCTTGCCGCCGGGCCGCTTGACGCAATTGGGCACAACGATATCGAACCCGGTCGCCAGCAGCCGCCGCAGCACGTCGGCTGGATAGTCGATGACGTCGACATCGATCCACAGCACCCAGTCCTCGTCGTCGAGTGCGCGGAAGAGCAGGTGGTTGCGGGCCCGTGCCAGCACCGCCCGCCGCATCAGCTGAAAAGCGGGGGCCCAGCGCGGCACGCCAGCCGGAATCGAAAAGCCGAAATCGCGATGGAACAGCTGCGCTCGCCGAGTCCGGCTGCTTAGCCGTGGCAGCAGCGCCTCGGCGACCTCATGGGTATCGTCCGTGCTGTCCCCTTCGAGCAACGCGACTGACAGCTGCTCGCGCGGCCAGTCCAGTTGCTCGATCAGTTCGACATAGCGGGGCAGGTGACGCGCCGCGCTCTTCATCGGGGTCAGGATCAGGATGTTGGGATCTGGCACTTGCGTCGTCGACATGGTTGCTCCGGGCGGCGCGATCAAATCTAATGAGCGCACAAGGCGCAAGCTGCGATCGGTCGGTGGCCGTCGTGGCATCCATCAGGGTCGATCGATGAACCAGGCAGAGGCTGCAGCCGAACGTGTCCGGCAGCTGGCCACCCAGATCCGAACTGCGGCGCGCGATCAGCCGCCCCTCGAAGGCACCGGACGCGGGCTCGTCGTTGTGGCCGGCGGCGCGCGGATCTTCACCAATGCCTATGTGCTGCTGAATGTGCTTCGGCATACGCTGGGGTCATCGATCCCGGTGGAGCTCTGGTACTTCGGCCAGGCCGAGATTTCTCCGGCCATGGCGGCCCTGGTGCAGCCTCTTGATGTCCGGCTGGTCGATGCAGTGCCGCTCATCGCAGCGACGGGCGCAAACATCCAGGACGGCTGGCAGCTCAAGTCGTTCGCCCTTCTGCACAGCCGCTTTGCCGAGGTGCTGTTGCTCGATGCAGATCAAGTCCCGGTCAGCGATCCGGCCGCCTGTTTCGATTGGCCGCAATATGCGCAGACCGGTGCGGTGTTCTGGCCCGACATCGTCGATCTGCGCAAAGACAACGGCATCTGGCCGCTGCTCGGGCTCGAGCCACGACGCGCTGTCTCGTTCGAGAGCGGTCAGCTTCTCGTCGATCGCCGCCGCCACGCCGCAGGGCTCGCCGCCGCCGTGAGGTTGAACGAGGCGGCCGAGGACATCTATCAGCTGATTTACGGTGACAAGGACACATACCTGTTGGCATGGCAGATGCTGGGCGCGCCGTACGCGCTCGTGCCCTACCGGCCTTATGTCGACGAGTTCATGCTCGTGCAGCGCGACTTCGAGGGCAACGCCCTGTTCCAACACCGCACCAACGCCAAGTGGCAGTATGGGGCGGAGCAGCGGGAACTGTTCGGCTTCCAGCACCAGACGGCCTGTCTTGCCGCCCTCGCGGAGCTCGAACGCCGCTGGAGCGGCCACGTCTTCACCCCGCCCGATCGCAGCCTTGAGGCGCGGGAGATCGAGCAACAACTGATCGCGCAGGGACCGTACGTGTTCGAAGCAGGCGACGAGCCGGCCTTCTCCATCAAGTTCGAGCCACAGGCCGAAATCGGCCAAGGGCGGGCCGCCGACCGCCGCCACTGGTGGGTCGAGGCGACTGGCAACAAGGTGCGGCTGATCCTCTCCGGGGGCGACCAGCAGAGTTACGTGCTGGAGCGCGGCACCGACAACCTTTGGAGAGGCAGGCGACATAGATTGCCGACGGTCAGCGTCAGCCTCGTTCCTGGAGGACGCGGCCAGTCCGTGTCGAGCCCGGACCACTCCGGGCTCGTCGACGACCTGCTGCGGGCGGGCGGGGCCTTCGGAGGGCACGGCGACCCGCAGCCGCGGCTGGCTGATGCACTGAGATTGTTGTCAGAAGTCGTCCCTGGCGTGCGGGATCGCCTCCAGCATCTGGCCCAAACCCAGCCGGACCAGGGCGTCGGCGAGCGGCTGCGCGCCCTGGCCGACGGCCTGGGGCAACCGCTAACGCACCGCGACGTCGATCGCAGCCTGAAATTCGAGGTCGGTTACATCCGCGCCGAGATTCCCGGATGAACGATCGGCCACGGGCGCTGCACGTCGCGCCGATCATGCCGGCTCGCTCTGGCAATGGCCTCGCCATGCGGCAGGGCATGTTCCTTGAGGCATTGAGCCGGGTGTTCGACACGCACCTGGTGGTTCTCCCCATCGCCGGAGGATCCCAGAACCCGCGAACGCTGCCCGATGAACTCGGCGTGCAGACGACACACATCCCAGTGGCGGGGAGGCAGGACACCCACTTTTCGCTTCTGGTGCGACTGACCGATCCGGCGGCTCGCGTTGCGGCGTTTCGGTCGTACGGCCGTAGCTCGCTGGCCGCCCACCTCTCCGTGCCGGTGCTGACCGAGCTTCGGGCTGTTGTGGGGCAGGGGACATACGACCTGGTCCATGTCGGCCGCTCCTATCTCGCCGACGCGCTCTCGGTTGCATCGGGAACCCGCACGACGATGGACCTCGATGAGGACGAGTGGACCTCCTACCAGGAGGTCGGGGCGACGCTGCGCGATAGTGATCCGGCCGGCGCCACGTGGGCAGAGGCCGAGGCCACGGCAATGTCTGCGTTGATCGACCGCTCGGCGTCCGGTGTCATCCGGCACTTCATTTCAAGCGAGCGCGACGCGGAATGGATTGGCCGGCGGCATCCCGGTCTGGCGCTGGAAATCATCGAGAATGCGGTAGTCCTCCCAGGCAAGTATGACCGCAGCGACGACGGCGGGACGCTGCTGTTCCTCGGCGCGTTCGGCTACTCACCCAATGTCGATGCAGCGCGCTGGCTGGTGCACGACATTTGGCCGATCGTGCAGAGGCGGGCCAAGCGACCCGTTCGGCTAGTGCTCGTCGGCCGCGACCCCGACCGTGTGGACGATCTCGGAACGCATCCCGGCGTCGAGCTGCGCGGCGACGTCCCCGACGTTGCCGATGCATATGCCGCTGCAACGCTTTTCGTTGCTCCGCTGCGCGCCGGGGCAGGGACCCGGATGAAGCTCCTGGAAGCTGCAGCGCATCGGGTCCCGATCGTCACCACCAGCCTTGGGGCCCGTGGCTTGCCCCTCGTCGCCGGCCGCGACGTGCTCGTCGCAGACGAAGCCGATGACTTTGCCGTGGCCATTCTGGATGCGCTGCAGAACCGCGAGGCGAGCGCCGCACGGGCCGGGGCCGCGCACGAGATCGTCCGCGCAAGCTACGACCGGGCGCAAGCCGTCGAGCGCCTCGCTTGCCGACTGCGCGACATTGCCGCTACATGACTGCCGGCCTAAGGAGACCGATGCGATGACCGAAATCACCCCAGATACGAAGTTCCACACCGTTGACGGCGTTGAGCTCAATCGCGTTCCCGACGGTGCCATGGTCTATCAGAATGACCGCGAGCGGGTGCACTTCCTCAATCCCACAGCTCTCGTCGTCTATGAACTGTGCGGCCTCAGCAAGACCGCCGGCGAGATCGAGATTTTCCTCGCCGATGCCTTTGGCCTCGGCGCCTCGCCCACGGAGGCGGTCCGCGAGTGCCTCGCATCGCTGCTCGATGAAGGACTCGTCGTTTGCGCCCCGTCATCTGCCGCACCCTGAGACGCGAGTACCGTCTCCATCCCCCCACCGCCGAGATCGGCGCGTTGCTGGCTTTCGTTGGAGCCGAGCCTGCGCTGCCGGGGCTGTCGCTCGAGCCCGTCGATGTTCCGATCCACTTTCGGGACGGCTTCCTCGTCGCTTCAGTGCCGGGTGAGGAGAGCATCGAAGGCACACCCAATCACCTGATCGGCGCCATGCACCGGGTGGTGCTGACGGACCTCGTCGAGGGCGATCCCGATACCCCTTTCGTCCACGGCGCAACGGTCGTGGTCGAGGGGCGGCGAGTGCTGATGGTCGGTCACAAGGGCTGCGGCAAGAGCACGTTCTCGCTGCACCTCGCGATGGCCGGACACGACGTTGAGGGCGACGAGCACCTGATGATCCGGGAGAGCGAAGTGATCGCCCGGCCTCGCACGCTGCGCGTGAAAGAGGGGAGCCTGCAACTCGTCGCCGGCCTTCCCGACGCGATACTCGAGGCGCCATCGATCCTCAACTGGGACGGCACAGCGATCCGCTCGGTCAGTCCGGCGGTGGGCGGCAGGCCATGGGTGATTCGCGCCGGACACCTCGACGCGATCGTCTTTCTCGTTGCCAACCATGGCGGCCGCTCGGCCGCGCGGCGGATCGCCGGCAACGAAGCCTTCGGCCGCCTGATGGGCGAGATCATGCTCCCGCGCGCTGGCGTTGCCGCCGCTACTGGCCGTTTGCGCCGCCTCGCGCTCGAGGTGCCGGCGTACCAACTGTTGCTCGGAGACCTCGATACTGCGGAATGGCACCTGCGCAAGATCGCAGCCAGTTGACGTAATCGACGTTACGCGCCAACATTTCGTCGTTGAGGGATCATTTTTAGGGGATTGCTTTGTCCGAAAAGAATGAACATGAGCGGCTCGAACAGGCGCTCGAAACTGTTGACCAGGGCCGCCGCGCCGCGCTGCGCAAGCTGGTAACCACCTCGGCCTTCGCGGCCCCGGTGGTGGTGTCTTTTGCTATTGGCGGTCTCACCGTCAGCCCGGCACTGGCCGCTGGCAACGCTTCTTGAATCTGGCGCTGGTGCTGGTCCCCGGATCAGCGCCTGCATGATCGTCAAGAACGAGCAGCCGTTTCTTGACGGCTGCTTGTCGTCGTTGCAAGGCCTCGTGGACGAGGTCGTCGTCGTCGATACGGGCTCCACCGATGCCTCCATTGATATCGCGCGACGGCACGACGCCCGTGTGATCGAGTATGCATGGCACGATGATTTTGCAGCGGCTCGTAATGTTGGCCTGGCGGCTGCCTCGTGTGAGTGGCTGCTCTACATCGATGCCGATGAGCGGCTGGTAGGAACAACGCGCGAGGACCTGCGCGAGGGCCTTTCCTCGCCCGATGTCTTTTGCGCTCGCCTCGTCTTCCGAGTGGCCAGCAACCGGACGCTGTTCCGCGAGTATCGGCTGTTCCGGAATGATCCGCGGCTGCGCTTCAAGGGCGCCATGCACGAGACGATCCGCCCTGATCTCGACGTCTTGCAGCGAGACATCGGCGCCCGCGTGATCGACGTGCCGGCAAAGCTCGTCCACCTGGGTTATGACGGCGATATGACCCGGAAGTACCTGCGCAACCTGCCACTGCTGCGGGCAGCCGTCCTCCGCGATCCGGACCGCGTTTACTACTGGAACGACCTCGCACACACCCTCGCCGGGCTCGGTGAGACAGACGAGGCGATCGCCGTCTCGGGGGAAGGCGTGGCGCGCGCCGTGCCTGCCGATCGATCGAGCCGCATCCTCCGCAGCATGCTGATTCACACCCACGCCCGCCTCCGCGCGCAACGCGGCGAGGATGTGCGCGAGTTGATCGAGACCGGGCTTCAACTCTACCCCGCCAACTGGAGTCTTCGCTTCCTTCGCGCGCACGCCCAGATCGACGCCGGCGCGCCCGATGCCGCACTGGCCGATCTGGAAGCGCTCGTCGCCCAGGATGCGGAGAGCCTCTGTGACGACCTTCTGGCGCATGACCGGCGGATCTTTGGCTGCTACGCCCACGACCTCATGGGGCTTGCGCTCCTGCGCATGGGGGATCGGACCGGCGCCGCCGCGGCATTCGCCCGCGCCGCCGCCGCTGCACCCGATGTGCTCGAGTACCGCGTCAAGGCGTTGGCGCTTGGCGGCGCATCGGTCGAGGCAGGATCATCGGCCGCTTGACGAAGGTCAGCGGCATCGCGAGCCACCAGTACATCCGTCGCAGGGTACTTTCGCCGCCCTGGGCTCGCCGCATGCGCTCCGGGTGTCTGGCCGCACGCAGTTCCGGACCGATGCCCGTCTCACCCTCGGCTGTGCGCATGTTGTCCCACCACTGCATGGCGTCCTCGGCCAGCCGCAGCGGCGCCACAACGGGCATGCCGAACAAGTCGACCGCCGCCGCAACCCAGAGCTCGAGGATCGCCAGCAGCCGCGGATGGCGCGCCGCTCGCGCGACCAGTGCGTCACGTTCGTCCGCACCCAACTCCATCACCTCGGCGGCGAACTCGTAGAGGCCCTTGGGCTCGATCAGCGCCCGCTTCACCGCGCGGTGCCCGACATGGTGGTGCACCATGCCGTGCAGCACGCTGAGGTGGGGCGGCAATACCGCGACACCAGTCGGGGAGGCGATCGCGGCGGCGATCAGCTCTGCGGTGGGCAGGAACTGCTCTACCCGCGACGGGCCGCCGCGACGGTGGATTTCGATCCAGCCGGGCAGGTCGTCACGATAGAGCTCATGCAGGTGGTGATGGACGAGCCGAGGGCGGGGCTTGCCGTCCGGCCGATACCCCAGCGACAGTACGATTGCCTGTGCCTCGACTGCCTGGTGCGGCGCAACGAGCAGGTCCATGTCGCGCAAGTGCCGCCAGTCCGGGTGTCCGGTGACGATCGAGCGGCCTCCCTTTAGCGCGATTGGCACGATCCCTGCGCGACTGAGGGCCGTTGTGATCTCCGCGAGGCGCTCCCTGAGCACCAGCCGACGGGCGACATGGTCAGCCTCGCGCTGCGCCAGGGCCTTGGTGACCGTCATCCGTCCATCCGGCAACGTCAGCGGCGGCACCGCCGGGGCGAGCCCCTGCCGCGCCACCGCGCGCACCAGCACCGACCCCAGGCGCTGCTCGTCGGCGTAAGCAAGCAAGCGGTCCCACCCGATCACGTCGATACGCACCTTGAGCTCATCGGCGCGCGCCGCATCGGCATCGAACCTGATGCAGGCGCAAAGCAGGGTGTGCGCCGCGTCGCGGCTGGCCGGATCTGCCGTCACTGGAACTGCACCTTCGTCGTTGGCTTGCCGGTCAACCGCCGAGCCAGCCGCGTGCTGCGCGCAGACAACGCAGCCCTGAGCCCGAAGGGAAGGCTCGGCCGGCCCCGCCTGTGATTGGCCCGTGCCTCGCGGACCAGTTCGAGAAGCCGGACCCAATAGGGCGTCGCCGTCGCCTCCAGCTTCTCGCGCATCCACACCGGCAGCGGCTTGCTACGCCAGGCGAAGTAGGCCTCGTACTCGTCCGGGCTGTTCATCAGATGTCGCAGGTACTCCGCGAGGCCCTTAGTTCCGCCATAGGCCTCGGCGTCGATATACGAGTGCTCAGGCGCGAACTCGGCCGCGTTCGGGGCCCCCCGGTAGACCGGCACGGTACCCACCATCAGCGGATCGAACAGCTTCTCGGTGACGTAATCGATGCCGATCGAGTTCTCTAGCGACAGGCAGAAGCGGTAGCGCGCGATGGTGTCGAGCTTGCTCTGCCGGCCCTTGTCCTCGCCGAGCTCGCGGTTGCGATAGACCCGTCCGTAGGAGTCGACGGGAATCTGCCGCATCAGGGCGCGCGAAAAGGCGTTGCGGCCGCACCCGTCGATGATCGCCGTCTGGAACATGACGAGCGGGGCAGCCTCGGCCTTCTCGGGCTGCGTCAAGCCAAGGGCCGCGTTCCATCGCGCGAGGCCCGGCAGGTACGACGACCAGACGTCAGCCGTACGCTCGTAGGTGACCGTCAGGTCGAAATGGCTGAGGAACGCAGGGTCGGCCATGCGCGGGTAGTTGATGGCGCTTTCCATCGACCACAGCACCCACATTTGTCCGGGATATTTCGGCGTGTCGTGTAACTGGCTAGGCCTCCAGTCGGGGATGTGAAACACCACCGCGTCGGCTTCCGCAATCCGGGCTGCATCGGTGGTGAAATGTCCGCGTAGCCCCGCCGGCACGCCCTCGAGCGGCACCGGCCCCCGGAAATAGGGCGTGCGAAACAACACTAGCGGGCTTGAATCCGTCAAAATGCGCGCCTGTCACCGTTCCTCCGATCCGTAGCCGCCACCACGGGAGCTAGGCAAGGGCGACGATGGCCTATGGCTCAAAGCAGTCGCCCACGAGAGGGCAACTCATGGCCCAGAGCGGTCACGGTTTACATTTCTTGGTGTCGAAGTAGTAGATCAGCCCACCCTTGGCGGCGCCGTCTGCCGAGTCCAGCGTCGCCATCGCCTCCCCAGCACCCGTCAGCGCCAGCTTCACCGAGACGTTCAGGACGGCCTCGTCTCCACATCCCACCCGTTTCATCAGGCCGGCGCCGATGTTTTCGGTGAACAGGAACTCGCCGTCGTGCTCGCCCTTGGTGGTGCGGCGGAAGTGGCGGCCCTTGTTGCGCGGACCCAGTTGGTAATCGACGGTCAGCTCCGATGTTTCCTTGCGCGCCAGGTGCGCATAGCCGCGATAGTCGACCCGGTAGACGCCGAGGCTGTAGCCCTCCGGCAGATGCAGGGGAACCGACAGGCTGCATTGCTTTTGCTCGTCCCCAGCGGAAACCAGGAACGCATCGAAGAGAATGCTCAGGGCCGTGCCGTCGGGCGAGTTGACCACCGAATAGGTGCCCTGCGGGCATCCGTCCTGCGCCATGACAGCGGTGGCAAGGGGGCTGGCGAGTGCGAGCGTGAGGAAGCCGAAAACGAACTTGATGTTCATGCGCTGGCCTTTCTAGCAGTTCCGCCACTGCAGGCGGTAGACGATGGCGGTCTTGATGTCCTGCGACCTGATGCTCGAGGATGCCGCGCGCCCCCCGCTGGTGCTGACGCGCAGGCTGGTATTGGTGCGCAGGATGACGTCCGCTCCGCACGCCGACCACACCTTGGCGCCGATGGTGTCGGATAACGCGAACCGACCCTGTAGCGGTCCATCGAAGGCCCGCGTCAGGACCGGCCCGCGCCCTCCGGCGAAGAAGTACTCGGCCCTGAACTGCGCCTTGGCGCCGGCCGGCAGGCGGTTGACGCCGCGATAGTCCACCGCCACGACCGACACCGAGATGCCCTGGGGAACACTGAGGGGAATGGCCAGGTTGCAACTCTTGCGGTCGAAGCTGCGGCTTCCGCCTGCCGCGACTTGGTAGCGATCGAACCTCAGGCTGAGGCTCTTCTTGTCGGCGCTCAGCGCCACCGCTGCTGTGCCGGCGGGACAGCCTGTTCCGCCGTAGCTTGCCTTACCCAGGCGCAAACCGGTCTGGGCGTAGGCAGGCAGGCTGATCGCGAGAATGGATAAGGCCAACAGTAAGGCTCGCACGGTGAAACTCCCCGTTCCTACCCCCAAGCCTCCTGCTATTCGCCGACTCCCGGCGTCCGTCCCCGAGCAAGCGGGACGGCGCGTGCCGTCCCCTTTGCCCGGGTGAGGTGCGCTAGCACTGCTTCCACTGAAGCAGGTAGACGATGGCGGCGCTCACGTCCTCGGAATCAACGGTTGCGAGGGCCTGCTTGTTGCCGGTGGTGGTGACCCTGATGCTCGAGTTGGTGCGCAGGTTCACGTCTGCACCGCAGGCCGACCAGACGATGGCCTGTGCCGTCAGCTCATTGTGGATCAGATAGTCCTCGTCCTTGGGGCCGTTGAACCTCCGGGTGAAGGTCGGGCCGCGAGCGCCCGCGAAGAAGTACTCGACGTTGAACTGCGAGTTGGCGCCGACGGGGACATTGTTGTAGCCGCGGTAATCGATGGCCAGGACGGAGATGGAAAGGCCCTGGGGGACGAGTACCGGGATGGCAACGTTGCAGCTCTTGCGGTCGAACGTCCTGCCGGTGTCGCCTCCCGCCTCGACCGAATAGGCGTCGAACAGCAGGCTCAGTGATTTCGCGTCAGGACTTAGGGTCGCCGAGACGCTGCCACCCGGGCAGCCAGTCCCGCCATACCCCGGCTCACCCAACGCGATGTCGTCTTGTGCATGAGCAAGCGGAGCAAATGTACCGGTGAGGGCCAGTGCTGCAATCGCCAAGATCTGTTTCATTTTGGGGGTCCTTCGCTTCCAAGTTGGCAACCATGCCCCCAGTGTTGAACCTAGCAGATGGTCAGTGAGCTTCGCATGAGAGGCGCGTTCAGGCTCGGTTCAGGTTCCCGAGCGCGCCGGCCCGACTAGGGTTGCGTCGCCGTCAAGGTGAACGAGTCCGGCGCGCTTGCGTCGTCGTAGCTGTCGGCCACTTCGAGCCAGTAGCGGCCGCCGGCCGGCACCTCGAGCTTCAGCTCGCCATCGGCGCCGGGGGCAGGCGAGGACGTCCAGTTGGCGACTACGTCGAGGTTGGCGTCGAGCAGGCGCATCGCGACGTCGATGTTGACGGGGACCTGAGAGGCACGGACGGTGAGCGGCCCCGCGGTGGCATCGAGCAGGTAGAGATCGTGATCGCCGCGCGGCAGGATGCTGGCCTGCAAGGGCGAGCCGAGCGCGAGCGGTTTGGCGTCCCGTGGGCGGTCGTTCGGCTCGAGCGCGTCCTCGGCGGCGGTCAGCGTCGCGGTCAGCGTCACCGGCAGAATGGAACGCCCGTCGTCATAGGCGTCGGCCACCAGCAGCCAGTACTTGCCAGCTGTGGGCAGGTCGGCATCGAAGGTGAAGGGGGCGCCCGCGGCCGGTGCCGTCGCCCAATCGCGGACGACGTTGAGGTTGCTGTCGACCAGCCGCATCGCCACCTCGATCCCCGCGACGCCAGTGGCCGCGATCGACAGGCGGCCGCGGTGCGCGGCGTCGAGCACGAAGTTGTCGCGGTCGCCGCGCGGCAGGATGGTGAGCTGGGTTGGCACGCCGAAGGCGAGGCTCGTTGCAGCCACGCTCGTGTTGTTGGGCTCATTGGCATCCGGTGATGCAATGAACGCCGCGTTGAGCTTCAGCGGAGCGGGCGAGCGCGCGTCGTCATAGGAATCTGCGAGCTCGATGACATAGCGGCCGGGCCCGGGCAGATCGACGACGAAGGTATTGTCGACGCCGGCTGGCGTCGACTGCCAGTCGCGGAGCATGGCGTTGTCTGGCCCGTAGAGGCGCAGCGCAGGATCGATCGCCGCGGGGATGCCGCTGGCGGTCACCGTCAATTCACCGTGCTCCTCCACTTCCACGGCGAGGAAATTGTGCTCGGTGCGCGGGAATACGGCGACATCCGTGGGGGTCCCGAGGGACAGGATCGCCGGCCGGGTCAGGCTGTTATTGGGCTCGGTCGCGTCGATGGCCGGGGTGAAGGACAGCGCCAGCGAGTAGGGGTCGGGCGAGGTCGCATCGGAGTAGCTGTCCGACATCTCGATGATGTAGCGCCCTGCCTCGGGCAAATCGGCTTCTGCCGGCGCGGTACCGGGAAGCAACGTGGATGTCCAGTCCCGCACCTGCCGCCGGTCGATGTCGTCGACCCGCGCCACGAGGTCGACAGGCGAGGGCATGGAGTTCGCAGCAATCGTCAGCAGCCCCGCGCCCGGAACGTCGAGGGCACAGAAATCGACATCGCCCTGTGGGCTGATGCTGTCCTCAATGCCGCGCGCGATGTCGAACGGGGGAGCGGCCGCGAAACTATTGTTGGGCTCGCCGCAGGCCAGCGCCTGAACCGGCGATCCGATGCCCAGCCGCACCTGCACGGTTTGCGCCTGCTTGGCGACGGCTTCGAACGGGGTGCGGCCGGTGGCCGTTCCCACCGTGGCCTCTGCAAGATATTGGCCGGGCGCCAGCGGCAGGGCTGGCCGCGACACGCCTGCCGTGAGCGGAACGGTGTCTTCGCTCGCCAGCGAGGTAACGGTCCAGATGACGCCCGTGGTGATGGCGTTGCCGGCCTGGTCGAGCGCCTCGAGCGTAATGAGGTCGGTCGCCGCCGGCGTCGCGGCGCGGTTGGCGACGGTCTGCAGCGCCTGCTGCAGCTGCGGGGCGTTGTCGGCGGTGAGGTATAGCCCGCCGGTTTGTTCGGCGAGGCAGGCCAGCTGCTTTTCGTTGGCGGCGACCGAGAAGCCGATCACGTGGACGGAGAAGTTGACGCCCATCTTGGCGAGTTCGCCGGCAAGGGCACATGGGTCGCCGCCACAGGTCTCGATGCCGTCTGAGAAGAGGATGACGCTGGCCGGTCGGTCGGTGGTCGCGAGGTCGTCGGCGGCGCGGCGAACAGCCTCGGTGAGTGGGGTCTTGCCGCGCGGCGTCAGGTTGTCGACGAGCGTGCTGAACGCGCCGGCGTCGAGCGGGGCGACCGACCGCAGTGTCTCGATATCGGTGCAGTCGGACGTGCGGTTGTGGCCGTAGGCGACCAGACCAAGGTCTGCGGCGGTGTTCCAGGACTGCAGCAGCGAGCGGACGGATTCGCGGGCGATCTCGATCTTGGCCCGGCCCTCGATCTGGCCCCACATGCTGTTGGACTCGTCGAGCACCAGCATCACGGCCGGGCGTGCCGACGCGTCTGCCGGGCTGCCCGAACCGAGGCCCGTCGCCTTGCCCAGCGCGTCGGTGAGCTGCTGCTGGTTCTCGGCGGCGTAGTACTGGCCGCCGCCAGCCTTGGCCGCTTCCTCCAGCTGCGCCTTGGTCGCTTCGTCGACGCCGAAGCCGATGATCTGCAGGTCGATGTCGATCTTGCCGGGCGCAGGACCCGGACCTTGGCCAACCGCGGGCTGGCCGCTAGTTGGCGGAGGAACCAGGCCCGGGGCCTGCTGCGCCTGGGCGGCCGGGTAGAGCAGGGCCAAGAAGAAGGCGAGGGTGGCGGCGATACGCTTGGCGCTCATCAGGTCCCCCTGTGCGCGAGGTTCGACTATTCCTTGGCGGCCCCGATCAGGTCGCCACTGCAGCTCTCCGCCCCATCGGTCAAGACGACGAGGCGCTGGCTCTTGCCCTTGCCGTTGGCGCGCAAGTGCTCCTTGGCAAAGCTGATACCCGCGGCAAGTGGGGTGCCGCCGCTGGGCGTGATCGGCTCGAGGGCGGCCAGCAGCGGCGCCGAGGTGGTGGTGAAGTCCTGCACGACGCGGATGTCCCCGCATTCGAAAAAGACGATCAGCGCAACCTCGACCTTGCCGCTCATCTGGCCGATCACCTGGCGCGCGGAGGCCTTGGCCTTATCCATGCGGCCCTGTTCCTCCATGCTGCCCGAGGCATCGAGGAGGATCGCGATCGATTCATCGACCTCACCGCCGAGCATCTCGAGCAGTTGCTTATCGAGGCTCGCGACCTCCCCCTCGGCAGCTTTGGCCTTTGCAGCGAGCGCAGCCTTGGCCTTCTCGGCCAGCTGCTGCTGGTACATGTCTTCGACCCAGGCGTTGAGGAACTGGTCCAGCTTGGCTTCCCACTCGGGAGTCAGCTTGTCCCTGGTTCCCGGAACGATGAGGGCATCCTTGGTGTACTGCTTGAAGAACTCCTCGGTCGCCATGACCCGCATCGCACCGAAGGAAATGTTGACGATTGCCTCCTCGGGGGGCGCCCCGTTGTCGCGACGCCGGGCATACCCATCCACCACCGCCTGAGTGACAGCGGGCTCGTAGACGAACTTGTTTACCAGCTCCATGCCGGTCTTGACCCAGCTGAAGGCGCTGAAGCCCTTCATGAATGCAGCGACCGCGGGATCGAAGCTCCCCATCTTCTTGAGGGCTTCCTCACCGATCTTTTCGAGGACTTTCTTGAGCGCTTCGCCATCATTGGCGCTCTGCAGGTCATTGCCGATGCGCACCAGCAGCAACGCGTTGCCGTATTGCTCGAAGAAATCGTTCAGCTCGGGCTTGTTCAGCAATTCCAGCGGCTTTGAGCCGAACGACGCTACCTTGTCGTTGGCCTCGAAATAAGTGCGCAACGCATCCCGTTGCTCATCGGTCAAGGCGGCATTGGCTGCGCTCACCGGCAAGAATAAAGCCAGGCAAACAACCATCAGAAATCTAAATGATGTAAACCTTGCAAGAAGCCTCATGACGTAAGCTCCTTCCTGCGCGACATCTGTCAGTATTGGTCGCCTCGGGCGGCCGAACATAGATGTTGTAATAATCGCGCGGATAGAGATGGCCGCGGCAATTGTCGCCATCGACGTCTTGCCTGCGTGTCCGGCGGTCAAGTCGTTCGTCTATCTCCAGAAAGATATACTATAGATCGGTCGTTTCGGATGCAAGTCACGACGCCGGGAACTTCGGAACGGACGCTCCACCCGAAGCGTCGCCGGCCTGGCGACGGAATGACCGCTGCGACTTTTAGTCCAGCTAAAATCCTGTGCGACCCATCACATTTTCCCCACACAAATCAGCGACGCGTGCCACAGTCAGGCACGGGGGCATAAATGGGCGATCTCAACGAACTCCGCGGCCGCATTCGGGCAGCCATCCTCGCCGACGAGGGCGAGACCATCGCGCGGCTCAAGGCCGATGCGGCGCTCTCCGCCGAGGGCCGTGCCGCCATCGGCGCGCGTGCGCTGAACCTGGTCGAGAAGGTACGCGCCGCCCAGTCCTCGGGCATGCTGGAATCCTTCCTCGCCGAGTATTCGCTCTCCACCGACGAAGGCATCGCGCTGATGTGCCTCGCCGAGGCGCTGCTGCGCGTCCCCGACAACCGCACCATCGACGACCTGATCGAGGACAAGATCGCGCCGTCGCGCTGGGCCGAGCATCTCGATCGCGCCAATTCGGCGCTGGTCAACGTCTCCACCCTGGCGCTCACCCTTACCGGCTCGGTGCTGCGCGAGGGCGGAGCGGGGATCGCCGGCACCATCAAGAATTTCGTGCAGCGCATCGGCGAGCCGGTGATCCGCTCCGCGGTTATGCAGGCGATGAAGATCCTCGGCAGCCAGTTCGTGCTCGGCCGCGACATCGAGGAGGCGACCCGCATCGCGCGCCGCGCCGAGAAAGATGGCTTCACCTATTCCTACGACATGCTGGGCGAAGCGGCCCGCACCGAGGCCGACGCCAAGCGCTACCGCGCCGCCTATGCCGAGGCGATCGCCGTGCTCGCCACCCGCTCCACGGCCGGCTCGGTCCGGGATAACCCGGGCGTTTCGGTAAAGCTCTCCGCCCTCCACCCGCGCTACGAATTCATGAAGCGCGAGCGGGTGATGGATGAACTGGTCGAGCGCACGCTTGCCCTCGCCATGATGGCCCGCGGCGCCAACATGGCCTTCAACATCGATGCCGAGGAGGCCGACCGGCTCGACCTCAGCCTCGATGTCATCGCCGCCGTTCTCTCGGACGAACGCCTCAGCGGCTGGGACGGCTTTGGTATCGTGGTGCAGGCCTATGGCCAGCGGGCCAGCCATGTCATCGACTGGATCGAGGCGCTGGCCGAGCAGCTCGATCGCCGCGTCATGGTGCGGCTGGTGAAGGGCGCCTATTGGGACAGCGAGATCAAGCGCGCCCAGGTGCTGGGTCTATCAGGCTTCCCGGTGTTCACCCGCAAAGCCGCGACCGATGTCAGCTACATCGCCAACGCCAAGCGGCTGTTGTCGAAGACCACGCGCATCTACCCGCAATTCGCCACCCACAACGCCCACACCGTCGCCGCCGTACTTGAGCTGGCGCAGACCCTCGGCGTCGCCAACGACGCCTTCGAGTTCCAGCGCCTCCACGGCATGGGCGAGCGGCTGCACCAGATTCTCCATGACGAGCACCAGACCCGCACCCGCATCTATGCGCCGGTCGGCCGCCACTCCGACCTCCTCGCCTATCTCGTCCGCCGCCTGCTCGAAAACGGCGCCAACGGTTCGTTCGTCAACATGATCGCCGATCGCGACGTGCCGGCCGCCGAGGTGGTGCACGATCCCTTCGAGGCGGTCGAAACCGCCAAGGCCAAAGTGCGCGCGCCGAACAGCCTGTTCGCTCCAACACGCGCCAACTCGCGCGGTCACGATCTCACCGATCCGCTGGTCGTCCAGTACCTGCTGGCCGACCGCGACCGCTTCCGCCCGAGCGAAAAGCGCTGGCATGCCGTGCCGGCCTCACTGGTCGCCGGAAGCCAGGGCGAGCAGTTCAACATCGTCAGCCCCGCCACCGGCGAGCCGGTGGGCGACGCCATCGGGGCAGGGCCCGAGACGCTGGAACTGGCCATCGCCACCGCCAAGGACGCCGCCCCAGGCTGGGCCGCCCGCCCGGTCGCCGAGCGCGCGCTGCTGCTGCGCCAGGTCGCCGATCTCTACGAGGACAACGCCGCTGAGTTCTTCGCGCTCTGCGCCCGCGAGGCCGGCAAGACTCTCAGCGACGCGGTCGGCGAAGTTCGCGAGGCCGTCGATTTCCTCCGCTTCTACGCCGCCGAGGCCGAAGCCAGCGAGCCGCGCCAGCCACTCGGCGTCTTCACCTGCATCTCGCCGTGGAACTTCCCGCTGTCCATCTTCACCGGCGAGGTTGCTGCTGCGCTGGTCGCCGGCAACACCGTCTTGGCCAAACCCGCCGAAACCACGCCGCTGATCGCCGCTCTCGCCGTCCGCCTGATGTACCAGGCAGGCATCCCCGAAGAGGTGGTGCAACTGGTGCCGGGCTCGGGCCCGGTAGTGGGCACCGTGCTCACCTCCGATCCGCGCATCGATGGCGTCTGCTTCACCGGATCGCTCGCCACGGCCAAGGCCATCGACGTGAAGATGGCCGACAACCTGGTGGCCGGTGCCGCCCTTGTCGCCGAAACCGGCGGCCTCAACGCGATGATCGTCGACTCCACCGCGCTGCCCGAGCAGGCGGTGCGCGACATCCTCTCGTCTGCCTTCCAGTCTGCCGGCCAGCGCTGCTCGGCGCTCCGGATCCTCTACGTGCAGGAAGACGCCGCCGAGCGGACCCTCGAAATGCTCTACGGCGCCATGGACGAGCTGAAGCTCGGCGACCCGTGGGACCTCTCCGTCGATGTCGGCCCGGTGATCGATGCCAAGGCCAAGGCGAAGATGGATGCCTACATCGCCGATTTCGCCGCCCGCGACGCCGTGCTGCACCAGCTCGCTGCGCCGGAGCAGGGGACGTTCGTCGCCCCTACCGTGCTCAAGGTCTCGGGTATCGCCGAGATGAAGGAAGAGATCTTCGGCCCGGTCCTCCACGTCGCGACCTTCAAGGCCGAAGACCTCGACGCCGTCATCGCCGCCATCAACGGCTCGGGCTACGGCCTCACCTTCGGCCTCCACACCCGCATCGATGGCCGCGTCGAGCAGATCTCCGACCGCGTCCGCGCCGGCAATATCTACGTCAACCGCAACCAGATCGGCGCCGTGGTCGGCTCGCAGCCGTTCGGCGGTGAAGGCCTCAGTGGCACCGGCCCGAAAGCTGGCGGTCCCAACTATCTGAAGCGCTTCTGGCGCCCGGACGAGCGGTTCGAGCCCTCCACCAGCGTCAACCCGCTCTCCGGTCTTTCCATCGGCTTTGCCATCGCCGCCGTCGACCAGGTGAAGATCGGCATCGAACGCGTCGGCATCGAGCCGGCCCAGCAGACGCTGCCAGGCCCCACCGGCGAATCCAACACGCTCTACACCTGGCCGCGTGGGGTCGTGCTCTGCCTCGGTCCCGGCACCGAGAGCGCCCTGCAGCAGGCCACATTGGCGCTGGAACAGGGCAACGGCGTGCTCGTCGTCGCCCCCGGCGCCAGCCGCATCGCCGAAGCGCTCGGCGCCAATGGCGAGCCCATCGGCGGCCTCGACAAGAAACTGTCGCCCGCCGCCATCGAAGCTGGCCTGAGCGTCGACGCGATCATGCATTTCGGCACCGACGCCGACCTTCGCCCCTGGCGGCAAGCGCTATCCCGGCGCGAGGGCGTAATCATCCCCCTCATCACCCGGCCAAGCGACGCCGAACGGCTGATCACCGAGCGGCACGTCTGCATCGACACGACAGCCAGCGGCGGCAATGCGGAACTGCTGGCGGGGCAGTAGGGAGGCCGAGAGCCGTCTGCCAACAACTGACAGATCCAATCCGTCGAATCCCCCACGTAGTCTCCCCAACGTTACGTCCGCAGGCGGCGTGATACCTCTTTCTCGGCGGCGCCGATCTTGTTGTTGGTGCCTCGGGGGCAGGGCGTTTCATCATGGCGGCGTTGAATTCAGCGCGCCGGCACATCGCCGGCGCAGGCATCGTTGCGCGTGCGTTTGCGGCCGCGCTGGTGATCCTCGTAGCAGCGTGTTCTTCGCTGACGCCGCGCGTGGTTTCGCCCAAGCTTGACGGCAGGGCCGTCGCGACCAGCGTGTCCGAGCACAAGATACTGATCGAGGCGCTGCGCGCCGACGCGGATGTCCTCGGCTATGGCGGCTCCGACTGGTACCAAGTGGCGCTCGCCGGCTTCAACTATGTCGACGACGAATGCGCGGTCTATTTCGACTCGCTGTTCGCCTTCAACCGCCGGACGGCGGCGATCAAGTCGGGGCTCAACGCCTTCGACCAGACCACCAGCGCGATCCTCCAGATCACCGGAACGGCGAGCGTCACCATGGGCGTGATCGCCCAGGCCTTCGGCCTCGCCGGCAGCATGACCGATGTGGTCGCGGGCACGTTCCTCTACGAGCTGCCGCCGGCCAACACGCAGAAGTTCGTGCAGAAGACCATGGCCGCCTACAAGCAGGCCGCCGACGACAAGCGGGGCACCATCAATAGCCCTGCCTCGGCCTACAGCGCGGTCCGCGGCTACCTCAACATGTGCCTGCCGGTGACCATCGAAGGCCAGCTCATCGAACACATCAGCGACAGCGTCGCGGAGCCGAAAGCCGGCCGGACCGGCACCAATATCGAGGTGAGCGTCCGCTCTGCCGGCCCTGCCGACGTGCTCGCAAACGCCGATATCCGGCTACCCGGTGTTGTCACGCCACCTGCCGAAGCGCCTGGCCTCAACGCCTACGAGAAGCTGGTGCGGCGCGGGCAGTGGGAGGCCGTGCAACTCGCGATCTGCGCTGAGGTCGACGGAAACCCCGGGTCGGGGACGCACGAGGCGATGGCCGAGTTCTTCGACGGCTATGGCGAGCCCGACCCGGAAATCACCACACGCGGAATCGGGCCAGTGCAGATGGACGCGCTGCGCAAGGCGGTACGGGAGGCGAACGGTCAATCCTGCGCCGACCGTCAGGTCGCCAACGCCCGGGAAGCCGGCGCGCTCGTCAAGTGATCCAGCCGCCGGCGGCGCGCCGGCATTCAACATCCCAGGAGGTCGTCATGGCGGTACTAAAGGACACGCGCACCTTGCGTGACGCACCCAATGGTGCGGAGGTCATGCAGGTTCCCGGTGGCACCCGCGTCACCGTCGGCAACACGCACGGTGCCTGGCTCGAGGTCACGCTGATCGACCTGCCGGGAACGCCCAAGGGTTGGGTCAGCGCCGCGGCTGTCGATCAGGCGGCCGACACGCTGGGCCCGCTCGACAAGCAGCTCTTCGCGCTCGAGTGCCATTGGCAGGCGCTGCTTTTCGGCGTCAGCGCCCACTACATTGCCGCCGTCGCGGCGCTGCGCACCAACATCACCGATGGTGCCTCCGCTGGCGGCGGAACAGGACCCTACGCCTTCTCGCCCGGCGAGTGGGCGCTCAGCAGCAAGCAGCCGCAATTCATGCTGGACGCCACGCCTCAGGCAATCGGTTCATGGAGCCTGCAGGTCGCCGTATTCGCCATAACCGCGCGCCTCGCGCAGCAGCGGTTTGCGGCCCTGCTCGGTAGCCAGCCGACCGCTGCCGAGCTCTATTTCTCTCAGCTGGTAGGCAGCAAGGCGGCTGTCGCAGCGCTGCAGGATCGGAAGGCCAAGCTCGCCGACATCGTCTCGGCCATCGATCTCGTGTCCGCGAACGGCGACGGCATCGACGTCGCCAACCTCGCCACACGTGACGCGGCGCTGCTCGGCACCGGCAGCGTCGAAGCGGCGCTGAAGGCGATATCGACGGCGCTGACGGCTGCGCTCGAGGCGACGAAGCCCTTCGTCCTGACCGCCGGCGACCAGCTGATCGACGACACGGCCACCGCCATGCTGCCCGATGGCGCAGTCAGCGGCCGGATCAATTTCGACTCTCCCGAAGTCCCGGCCGCCCGCCGCGATATGGCCAAGCTCATCGCACTGCGCTTCGCCGAGGCCGGCTATGGCGTCATCCAGCAGATCGCGGCGATCGCCAACGCCATCGGCGAATCCGGGCTCAAGCCCGACATCAAGTCGGCTGGCAGCGAGCAGAGCTATGGCCTGTTCCAGCTCAATCTCAAGGGCGTCGGCCATGGCCACGATCCGGCCGAGCTGATCGATCCCGAGCGCAACATCGCGATCATGTTGGCCTACATCGCGACGCTCTCGGCCAACGCTGCATTCAGCGCCACGGCGTCGCTGCACGACGCAGTCGCGATCTTCGTGCGCGATTTCGAGCGGCCGGCGGACTCGGCCGGCGCCATCGCCAAGCGGAGCGCCATCGCCCAGACCCTGTTGGTCTAGATTGCTCGCCCGTCCTTGCCGAACACGTGGTACCGCGCGGGGTCCACGTAGGCCGTCAGCGTCGAGCCCAGCTCCACCGGCCGCTGCCCGTCCACGGCGATGATCATCGCCTGCCCATCGGCGGTCGTCGCGTAGACCATGGTCTGCCCACCCAGCTGCTCCACCAGGTCGACCTTCACATTGGCCAGTTGCACGCCCGAGCCCTCGGTAATCCCGATATGCTCGGGCCGCACCCCGAAGGTCACCGCATCGCCGGCATCGACCTTGCGGTTCACCACGATTTCGCTGCCGCCCGCACGGAGCTTGGCCCCGGCGCCGTCGGCGCTTTCCACCTTGGCCTCGAGGAAGTTCATCTTCGGCGAGCCGATGAAACCGGCGACAAAGCGGTTCTTCGGATGGTTATAGAGTTCGAGCGGCGCGCCGACCTGCTCGATGACCCCGGCCTGCAGCACCACGATCTTGTCGGCCATGGTCATCGCCTCGACCTGGTCATGGGTCACGTAGATCATGGTGTTGCCGAGGTCGTTGTGGAGTTTTGCGATCTCCACCCGCATCTGTACGCGCAACTCGGCATCAAGGTTCGACAGCGGCTCGTCGAACAGGAAGATCCGCGGCTCGCGCACGATCGCCCGCCCGATGGCGACGCGCTGCCGCTGCCCGCCGGAGAGCTGCTTCGGCTTCCGTTTCAGCAGCGGCTCGATCCGCAAGATCTCTGCCGCCCGCTGCACCCGCTTGGCGATCTCGGCCTTAGGCACCCGCGCTGTCTCCAGCCCGAACGCTAGGTTCTGGTACACCGACATATGCGGGTAGAGCGCGTAGCTCTGGAACACCATGGCAATGCCGCGCTTGGCCGCCGGCACCTCATTCATCCTATCGCCGTCGATCAACAGGCTCCCGCCCGAGATCGGCTCCAGCCCGGCGATCATCCGCAGCAGGGTGGACTTGCCGCAGCCCGAAGGCCCGACGAACACGGTGAACTCACCCGGCTCGATGTTGAGGTCGATGCCGTGGATCACCTCCACGTCGCCATAACGCTTCTCGACCTGCTGCAGCACCACACTCGTCGACATCACACGAACTCCTTGGGCAGCCAGCTGCGGTATTTCGGATGGGTCGCGGTCACGGGGAAGCTTACCTCCTCGTGCGTCTCGGACGAATGGTAGAATGCGGTGACGATCTCGAGCGCCCGGCGGGAATCGCTCGATGTCACCGGCATCGGCGCCAGCCCCTCCAGCGCATCCCAGAAGCGGCGCATCTGCGTGGCAAAGCGCGAGGGCACGTCCTGCCAATCGGCCAGCAGCGCATCGATCTTCGCCTTGGTCTCATCGTTCCGCGGCAGGATCTTCCACGGCAGCTTGCCCGGGTTGTAAGCCTCGTGGTCGCTCTCGAAGGTCACGTTCTCGAACGCCAGCCGGATGCGGCTGATCTCGTCGGCCGAGCCGAGCGTCGCGGTGAAGCTCGCCAGCGCCCCACTCTCCATCTCCAGCGACGCCGAAATGCAGTCCTCGACCTCGATAGTATTCACCCGCGTCGCCACCCGGCCGAACAGCGATTTCGGCTCGCCCATCAGGTAGGTGAAAATGTCGTGCGGGTGGATCGCATGCGTCATCAGCACGCCGCCGAGTTCGGTCTTCCACTTGCCGCGCCACGGCACCGCATAATAGTCGGGCCCGCGCCGCCACAGCGTCTCGACTGTGCCCACATAGGGCTTGCCCGCGATGCCGGCGTCGATGATGCGCTTCACCTGCTCGATGCCGTTGCCGTAGCGATACTGGAACACCGGCATCAGCTTGCCGCGGCTCTGTTTTTCGAGCGCGATGATCTCGTCGACCTCGGCAAGCGAGCCGACTAGGGGCTTCTCGCAAATCACGTGCTTGCCGGCCTTCAGCGCCGCCACGACCATTGGGTAATGCACCATCGGCGGGGTGCAGACGTCGATGATGTCGAGGTCGTCCATCGCCAGGAGGTCGTCGAACTTCTCCACCCGGCGCTCGATGCCGAACTCGTCGGCCAGCCCGTCGCGGCGACCCGCATCGAGATCGCAGATCGCGATGACCTTGAAGCGGTCCTTGTTGTTCTCGTAGCCCTCGACGATGTGGCTCTTGCCGATGCCGCCGCCGACGACGGCGACCGTGTAAATCCTGCTCATTGCGCCCACACCGTTCCGCGCTCGGCCATCGCCTGCGCCGTCAAAGCCAGTTCCATCGCCTTGAAGGCGCGCACCTGCGGCATCGCCGTTTCAGTGCGGTTCAACACATCAGCGATCAGCTGCCGCCCATAGGGCAGGTCCTGCGCCGAGCAGTCGATATGCTGCGTGCCGTGCTTGTCGACGAGGAACAGGTGGTCGGTCCCCGGCCGCCCGGCGATGTCGATATACTTGCGGCACTCGATATATCCCTCGGTGCCCAAAATGGTCAGCCGCCCGTCGCCCCAGGTCGGCAGGCCCGCCGGGGTGAACCAGTCAACGCGCACATAGCCGGTGGTGGTCGGGGTTTTGAGGTGCATGTCGCCCACGTCCTGCAGCCCGGGCTTGTTCGGATTGCCGCGGTTGTTCACCGAAGCCGAAACCACTTCGGCCTCGGTATCGGTGCCCGAGAAGAACAGGAACTGCTCGCACTGGTGGCTGCCGATATCGCAGAGGATGCCGCCATAGCGCTTCCGATCGAAGAACCAGTCCGGCCGCTGGTTGTTGCGGATGGCATGCGGCCCAAGCCCCACGGTGTTGATCACCTGGCCGATGGCGCCCGCCTGCACCAGTTCGCCGGCCTTCACCGTCGAGCGGGTCTCGAAATGCTCGGAATAGCAAACGGAATAGATCTGCCCGGTCTCGGCCTGCACCTTCTTGATCTCAGCGAGCTGCGCGAGGCTCGTCATCCCCGGCTTGTCGCTCATCACGTCCTTGCCGTGCCGCATCGCCGCTATCGAAATTGCCGCGCGCTCACTCAGGATCGCTGCGGTCAGCACCATTGCGATCGACGGGTCCTCGAGGATCGCCCTCTGGTCGGCAACACGCTTTGCCTGCGGGAACTTCTCGCTGAACTGCGCCGCGAGATCATCCTCGGGCGAGTGGAAGGCCACCAGCTCCGCACCCTCGCGCAACAGCAGGTTCACCTGGCCGTAGATATGGGAATGGTTGAGGCCAATGGCCGCGAATTTGATGGTCATGGTGGTCCGTCTGTCGTCGTTACAGATTTCCCACCGGCGTCATCCCCGCGAAAGCGGGGACCCAGTGGGATGGCTCGGCGGCGGCGATTGCTGTGGCATCGCACTGGGTTCCCGCTTTCGCGGGAATGACCCCGGTGGTTGAGGAGGCAAGGCTCACCGCTTCATCCCCGTCGTCGCGATGCCCTCGATCAGCAGCCGCTGGAAGAACAGGAAGAACAGGAAGATCGGCACGAGGCTCAGCACGCTCATCGCGAACAGTCCGCCGAAGTCGCTTTCGCCGGTCGAGTCGGTGAACGTCCGCAGCCCCAGCATCACGGTGTATTGCTTCATTTCGTTGAGGTAGATCAGCGGCCCGAAGAAATCGTCCCACGTCCAGATGAAGGTGAAGATGGCGGCCGTCGCCAGCACCGGCATCGACAGCGGCAGCATGATCTTCCAGTAGATGCGCCAGGCCGAGCAGCCGTCCATCATCGCCGCCTCGTCCAATTCCCTAGGGATGCCGCGGAAAAACTGCACCATCAGGAAGATGAAGAAGCCGTCGACGGCGAGGAACTTCGGCGCCACGAGCGGAAGCACGGTGTCGACCCAGCCGATCGAGCGGAACAGCACATATTGCGGGATCAGCGTCACCTGGCTGGGCAGCATCAGCGTCATCAGCATCATGGCGAACCAGAAGGTCCGGCCCTTGAACTGCAGCCGGGCGAAGGCAAACGCCGCCATCGAGCAGGCGATCAGGTTGCCGCAGACGCAGAGGATCGCGATCACCAGCGAGTTGGCAAAGAAGGTCCCGAAACTGACGCGCAGCCCGTGCCAGCCGCGGAAATAGGAGTCGAGGCTCCACTCGCTCGGCCACAGGGTGGTGGCGTTGAAGATCTCGTTTTCCGGCCGGAACGAGGCCGAGAGCAGCCAGAGCAGCGGATAGAGCATCAGGATCGATGCGCCGATCAGCAGCGCATGGGCGAGCAGGCTCAGCGCCCGCTTGCGCCAAAGCTTTGCCGGGCTCACCTCGCCCGTCACCACAGTCAGCCGGTGCACATCAGTCGTCATAGTGCACCCAGTACTTGCTGGTCAGGAACGAGAAGGCGGTGAAGATCGCGACGATCAGCAGCAGCACCCAGGCCAGCGCCGAGGCGTAGCCCATGCGGAAGAAGCCGAACGCCTCCTGGTAGAGATAGAGCGTGTAGAACAGCGTCGAGTTGATCGGGTTGCCGGTGCCGCCCGAGATGATGAAGGCCGGTGTGAAGCTCTTGAAGCCCTCGATGGTCTGGATGATGCCGTTGAAGAACACCACCGGGGTCAGCATCGGCAGGGTGATCTTCCAGAACACACGCCACTTGCTGGCGCCCTCGAGGCTCGCCGCCTCATACATGTCCTGCGGGATCGAGCGCAGGCCGGCGAGAAAGATGATCATCGGCGAGCCGAACTGCCAGATCGCCAGGATGATCAGCGTCCACAGCGAGTAGTTGGGGTTGGAGATCCAGCTCGGCCCATGGATGCCGAACAGCAGCAGGAACTGGTTGACCAGCCCGTCGCCGGAAAAGATCTGGCGCCACAGGATGGCAATGGCGACCGAGGCGCCGAGCAGGCTCGGCAGGTAGAACATGGCGCGATAGATCGGCAGGCCGCGCATGCCGCGATTGAGCAGGAGCGCCACGCACAACGC
Source organism: Devosia sp. P3_B2 (assembly GCF_056402875.1). Lineage (NCBI taxonomy): Bacteria > Pseudomonadati > Pseudomonadota > Alphaproteobacteria > Hyphomicrobiales > Devosiaceae > Devosia > Devosia sp. P3_B2. Next base: position 151,850 of record NZ_JBFUGO010000002.1, read on the forward strand.
GAAGGCCAGCTTCAGCGGCACCGAGAAGACCACGAAGAACAGCGTCACCTTCATCGAGGCGGCGAATTTCGGGTCCGCGGTGAACATGCGGATGTAGTTGTCGGCGCCCACCCATTCCGGTGCGGTCAGCAGGTCGAAATTGGTGAAGCTGAGATAGAACGAGGTGATGATCGGCCCGATGGTCAGGCAGAGAAAGCCGATGAACCAGGGCAGGAGGAAGAGGTAGCCGGGGGCGTGGTTCTGCCACACCCGCGACCACCAGGATTGGACCGCGCGCTCCACTTTGGGAGTATCGGCCTCCATGGCACGCGCGGTCATAATGTCAGGCCGCCCGGTTCAGAATGTCCGTGGCGCCCTTGACCAGCTCGGGGCCGGCGGCTTCCGGAGTCTTGGCGCCGAAGGCGACTTCCTGGCTCAGGGTGCGGAACAGCGAACTGTCGATCTCGCCTGCCGCGGCGGGCGGGGAGGGCGGCAGCTTGCCGAGCAGCGGCCCGAGGTTCGAGACGAAGTTGAGCGCGATCTGGCTCTGCTCGTCCAGCGTCGGGGCAAGGTTCTCGCGCACGGCCTTCGAGCACGGAATGCCGCGCTCGACGCCAAGCACCAGGCTCGCGTCCTTGTCGGTGACGAAGAAGTTCAGGAACTTCGCCGCAGCTTCCTTTTGTGCCGAGGTGCCGCCGATGGAGAAGAACATCGAGGGCTTGCGGTAGTGGCCGCCAGGCGCATCGGCTGCGATGCGGGGGAAGTTCGAGATGGTGATCTTGTCCTTGTTGATCGCCTGGAAGGCCACCAGCTGGTTGGAGTTGGACGGGATGACCGCCGCCTTGCCGAGCGTCAGCATGGTGGTCTCGAGCGGACCGGTGTCGAGCGCCTGGTCGTCCGGGCTGACGCAGATGCCGTCGTCGCGGAGGCCCTTCCACATGGTGAACCACTCGGTGGCGTCTGCTTCGTCGAAGGCGAGCTTGCCGTCGGCGGTGTAGAGCGCCTTGCCCTTCTGGCGCAGCCAGTTCTCGTACATCGGTTCGGAGCCAGAACCGTCGCCGATCACCTTCGTGCCGACGTTCTTGGAGTTGAACGCCTCGCCCATCTTGCGGATGTCGTCATAGGTGGTGGTGGGGCCGGGCAGTTCCACGCCGGCCTTCTCGAAGGCGGCCGTGTTGATCATCAGGGCCACCGAGTTGGCGCCGAGGCTGATGCCATAGAGCTTGCCGTCGACCTTGCCGCCGTCAAGCTGGTCCTGGTCGAAATCGGCCAGTTGCAGCGCGCCGCCAACGAACTCGTCGAGTGGGGCAATGGCGTTCCGCTTGGCGTATTCGACGATGTAGCGGTAGTCCATCTGGATGATGTCGGGGGCGTTGCCGCCGGCGGTCTGGGTCGCCAGCTTCGGCCAATAATCGTTCCAGGCGAGGAACTCGCCTTCGATCGCCGGGCCGCCGGCCTTGGCATAGAGGTCCGTTACCCCATAGGTGCGGTCGGCGCGGGCCTGGCCACCCCAGAAGATCAGGCGCAGCGCGGTGTCCTGCGCCAGCACTGGCGACATGCCGGCGCCGACGAGCAGCGCCGTCGTTCCCATCAGAAACTGACGTCTGTCGAGTGAAATAGTCATCGATGTTCCTCCCATCTAGCTTCTCCGGGCAGCGGCGCTGTCCCGAAACCTCCAGCGCTCTTGGTGGCGCTAAATAACTAACTGGTTACAACCATGGGCCGGGACGTGCGACCTGTCAAGCGGCCAGGGACTGGCAGAAGTTCATGGTCTACGGTTGGACTATTGCTGCACTCGGGCCGGTCGTTTGCATGGATTTATGGGCAAGCCGGGGCAGCGGGGCTGCCGAACAGTGCTCAGCGGCGGGTCCGGAGGTAGTCTACCACCATCTGCACGGCCTGCGCTTCACGATCCTGGATCAGCGCGAACTGGCTGAGGTCCTTGCCGAAAACCACCGACAGCGTCTGCATGTTCGAGACGTAGAAGTAGCACAGCGAAATGATCGAGATGTAGAGCTGCATCGGATCGACATCGGTGCGGAAGATGCCCTGCTCGTGCCCGCGCTTTACGATCTCGTGCAACTCGCCGACGATGGGCGAGCGGATCTCGTCGAGGTTCTTTATCTTTTTGACAAACCTCGCATTTTGTAGGTTTTCCACAGACAGCAGGCGGGGGAACCAGGGGTTGGCTAGGAAGTGGCGGAAGGTGAATCGGATAACCCGGTCAATTGCTTCCACCGGATCATACTGGCCGATCCGCAGCTCGCGCTCGCCGCGCCGGATCTCCTGGTAGGCGTCCAGCAACACCGCCTCGTACAGCGCTTCCTTGTTGCCGAAATAGTGGTAGAGCAGCCGCTTGTTGGCCTTGGCCCGGTCGGCAATTGCGTCCACCCGCGCGCCGTTGAAGCCTTGCTCGCAGAACTCGTCGCGAGCCGCCTTGAGAATCGACGCCTTGGTCTTTTCGGCATCGCGCGGACGCACCGGCGCGGGCGTGGCGGTACGCCGCCGAACCTTCACCGCTGCCACGTCGCTCGCCATAAATCCTCTCCCGCGCCGTTGCGGTTATACTGTCCGGGCTGAACAGGCCGGTTCGTCACCAGCACTCGAACCGAACGAAAATCGTTCTTTCGTTCAAGCCCCCGCAGCCGTACTTGACGCTCCATCCTAGCGACGTGTATCTAAGTAACCAAGCAGTTACAAACAAGTCTGACAAGGAGGTTGCGATGGCCGAGCGGCGGCTGGGGCTGATCATGCATGGCGTGACCGGCCGGATGGGCTACAACCAGCACCTGGTGCGTTCGATCCTGGCGATCCGCGACCAGGGCGGCATCGCCCTCTCGAACGGCGACCGGCTGGTCGTCGATCCGATCATCGTCGGCCGGGATCGCGAGAAGATTCAACGGCTTGCCGAAAAGCACCAGATCAAGCGCTGGTCGACCAACCTCGACGAAGTGCTTGGTGACACCGAAGACGAAGTGTTCTTCGACGCCGGCACCACCCAGATGCGCACCGAGCTGCTGAGCCGCGCCATCGACGCCGGCAAGCACGTCTACTGCGAGAAGCCGGTCTCCGACGACCTCGAGTCCGCTATCGCATTGGCAAAGAAGGCGAAATCCTCCGGCGTCAAGCATGGCGTGGTGCAGGACAAGCTGTTCCTCCCCGGCCTGCTGAAACTGAAGATGCTCAAGGATGCGGGCTTCTTCGGCCGCATCCTGTCGGTACGCGGCGAGTTCGGCTACTGGGTGTTCGAGGGCGACTGGGGCCAGCCCGCACAGCGTCCGAGCTGGAACTATAGGAAGGCCGACGGTGGCGGCATCATCCTCGATATGCTCTGCCACTGGCGCTACGTGCTCGATAACCTCTTCGGCGAAGTCGAGGCGGTAAGCTGCCTCGGCGCCACGCATATTCCGTCGCGCGTCGACGAGAAGGGCAACACCTACACCGCCGATGCGGATGACGCGGCCTATGCCACGTTCCAACTCGCCGGCGGCGTCGTCGCCCACATCAATTCCAGCTGGGACGTCCGCGTCCGCCGCGATGATCTCGTGACTTTCCAGGTAGATGGCACCCACGGCTCAGCCGTCGCCGGCCTCCACAAGTGCTTCAGCCAGCACCGGGTAAACACCCCCAAGCCGGTATGGAACCCCGACCAGCCGCAGACCATCGATTTCTTCCAGAACTGGGAAGAAGTGCCCGACAACTGGCCGGCCCAGAACGGCTTCAAGGCGCAGTGGGAGATGTTCCTCAAGCACGTCGCTGAGGACGCGCCGTGGCCCTATGGCCTCGAAGCCGGCGCCAAGGGCGTGCAGCTCGCGATGCTCGGGCTGCAAAGCTGGAAGGAACGCCGCTGGCTGGACGTCCCAGCACTGGGGATCTGAGATGGAAATCTCGCTCCCCAACCCCGACCGCAGCATCACCGCCTATCGCCTGAGCGGCACGCCGATTCCGTTCGAAAAGCACGCCGCCGGCGATTTCCCGCGCATCGCCTATGCCGCGGCGCACGTCGTCGCCGACCCGCTCGCCTCGAACGATCCGTGGCTCAGCCCCGCCATCGACTGGGACACCACGCTCAAATTCCGCCACCGGCTGTGGGACCTCGGCCTCGGCGTTGCCGAAGCCATGGACACCGCTCAGCGCGGCATGGGTCTCGGTTGGGCCGAAGCGCAGGAGCTGATCCGCCGCGCCCAGGCCGAAGCCCGCACCCGTCCGGACGCGCTGATCGCCTACGGCGCCGGCACCGACCACCTGATGCCCGGCCCGGATGTCAGCATCGACGACATCATCCGCGCCTACGAAGAGCAGGTCGGCTTCGTCGAAGGGCAGGGGGGTCGCATCATCCTGATGGCGTCGCGCGCCCTCGCCGTCGCCGCCAAGTCGCCCGATGACTACGTCCGTGTCTACGGCCGTATCCTCAGCCAGGTGAAACAGCCTGTGATCCTCCACTGGCTTGGCGAAATGTTCGATCCGGCGCTCGCTGGATATTGGGGGCAGCCCACGCACGAAGCGGCCATGGATGTCTGCCTCGACGTCATCGCCGCCCATGCCGACAAGGTCGACGGCATCAAGATCTCCCTGCTGAGCAAGGAGAAAGAGATCGCCATGCGCCGCCGCCTGCCGGCGAGCGTCCGCATGTACACCGGCGACGACTTCAACTATGCCGAGCTGATCGCCGGCGACGCCGAGGGCCATTCCGACGCGCTGCTCGGCATCTTCGACGCCATCGCCCCGGCCGCCTCGGCTGCGCTCGCCGCCCTCGGCCGTGGTAGCGACAACGAGTTCTTCGAGCTCCTCGAGCCCACGGTCCCGCTCAGCCGCCACATCTTCGCGGCGCCCACCCGATTCTACAAGACGGGTGTGGTTTTCCTCGCTTATCTCAACGGGTTACAGGATCATTTCACGATGATCGGCGGCCAGCAATCGACCCGCTCGCTGCAGCATTTGAGCGAGCTGTTCCGGTTAGCGGACAAGGCCCGTGTGCTGGCGGATCCGTCGCTTGCAGTGGATCGGATGAAGCGCGTGCTCGCCGTGCACGGGATTGCCTGATGGCCGACCGCCAGCTCTCCATGAACCTCGCCACTCTGCGGAACGGCATCACCTTCCCGCAGATGATTGACGACTGCCTCCGCCACAACGTCACCGCCATCTCGCCCTGGCGCGACCAGGTCGCATCCGTCGGCCTCGCCGAAGCCGCCCGCATCGTCAAAGCCAACAACCTCCGCGTCACCGGCCTCTGCCGCGGCGGTATGTTCCCTGCCGACACGCAGGCCGGCCGCCAGGCAAACATCGACGACAACCTCCGCGCCATCGACGAAGCCGCCGCGCTCGGCGCCGATTGCCTCGTGCTTGTCGTCGGCGGCCTACCCGGCTCGTCCAAGGACATCGCCGGCGCCCGTCAGATGGTCACCGATGGCATCGCGGCGATGCTCCCGCACGCCCGTGCCTCCGGCGTGCCGCTCGCCATCGAGCCGCTGCACCCGATGTATGCGGCCGACCGGGCCTGCGTGAACACCATCGACCAGGCGCTCGATATCTCCGCCCAGCTCGGCGAAGGCGTCGGCGTCGCCATCGATGTCTACCACGTCTGGTGGGACCCAAACCTTGCCGCCGCCATCGCCCGCGCCGGCCGCGAGAACCGGATCTTCGCCCACCACATCTGCGACTGGCTGGTCCCCACCACCGACATGCTGCTCGACCGCGGCATGATGGGCGACGGCGTGATCGACCTCAAAGCCATCCGCGCCATGATCGAAGCCGCCGGCTATCACGGCCCCCAGGAAGTCGAGATCTTTTCCCGCGACAACTGGTGGAAGCGCCCCGGCGACGAGGTGGTCCGTACATGTGTCGAGCGCTTCGATACCGTCTGTTGACGCTCGAACGCACTGTTCGTCACACGCCGCCTTCCGTGCCGCTCCGTAGCCCCTACATCCCATTGAGGATGAGGCTACGGAGTACTGAAATGTCCTACGATTTCTCTGGCAAGGTCGCTCTCGTCACCGGTGGCGCATCGGGCATCGGCGAGGCCGTCGCCCTGCAACTGGCCGCCGGCGGCGCCAAGGTGGTGGTCGCCGATCTTAATGGTGACGGCGCCGCTGCCGTCGCGAAGAAGATCACCGACGGCGGCGGCACGGTCACCTCGGTGGTGGCCAACGTAGGCAAGGCTTCCGACGTTGAGGCGGCAGTGGAGGCGGCGACGAAGGCCTACGGTGGGCTGCACCTTGCGGTGAATAATGCCGGCATCGGCGGACCAATCGCCCCCACCGGCGAGTATCCGCTCGATGGCTGGGCCAAGGTCATCGACGTCAACCTCAACAGCGTGTTCTACGGCCTGCGCTACGAAATCCCGGCGATTCTCGCCTCGGGCGGCGGCGCCATCGTCAACATGGCCTCGATCCTCGGTGCCGTCGGCACGCAGGGCTCGCCCGCCTACGTCGCCACCAAGCACGCCGTGGTCGGCCTCACCAAGGCCGCCGCGCTCGAGTATGCCACCAAGGGCATCCGCATCACCGCGGTCGGCCCCGGCTATATCGACACGCCGCTCCTGGCGGGCGCCGATGCCGCCGCCAAGTCCCACCTGGTGTCGCTCCATCCGGTTGGCCGGCTCGGCAAGGCCGAGGAGGTCGCCGCGCTGACGGTGTTCCTGCTCTCCAAGGAAGCCTCGTTTATCACCGGCAGCTACCACCTGGTCGATGGCGGCTACGTTGCTCAGTAGCCCGCTCGGCCAGTCGGATTGAACCAAAAGCTGCCTTGCGCGTGCTGCCCCGAGCGGTAATCTCCCCGCCAAAATCGAGGAGACTCCATGCATATCCTGATCATCGGGGCGGCCGGCATGGTCGGCCGCAAGCTGACGTCCGCCTTGCTCAAGTCGGGGCAAGTGGGTGGCAAGGCCATCAGCAGGTTCACGCTCGCCGACGTCATCGAGCCGACCAAGGTCGACTTCTCCGGCGAAGTGACGGCGATCGCGTCCGACCTCTCCGCCCCCGGTGAAGCCACGAAGCTCATCGCCTCGCGCCCGGACCTGATCTTCCACCTCGCCGCGATCGTCTCAGGCGAAGCCGAGGCCGATTTCGACAAGGGCTACCGGATCAACATGGATGGCATGCGCTTCCTGCTCGAAGCCATCCGGCAGGAAGGCCTGAAGGCGCCCTACCTGCCGCGCCTCGTCTTCACCTCGTCCATCGCAGTGTTCGGCGCGCCCTTCCCCGAAGCCATCGGCGATGAGTTCTTCAACACCCCGCTCACCAGCTACGGCACGCAGAAGGCCATCTGCGAGCTGCTGCTCAACGACTACTCCCGCAAGGGCTTCGTCGACGGCGTCGGCATTCGCCTCCCCACCATCACCATCCGCCCCGGCAAGCCCAACGCCGCCGCCTCGGGGTTCTTCTCGAACATCCTGCGCGAGCCGCTGGTGGGGCAGGAAGCGGTGCTGCCGGTGTCCAAGGACGTGCGTCACTGGTTCGCCAGCCCGCGCGCCGCGATCGGGTTCCTCACGCACGCCGCCGAACTCGATACGACCAAGCTCGGCTGGCGCCGCACCCTGTCGGTGCCGGGCCTCTCGACCACGGTGGGCGAAGAAATCGAGGCGCTGCGCCGCGTCGCCGGCGACAGGGCCGTCAGCCTGATCAAGGACGTGCCGGATCCCAAGATCATCTCGATGGTCGCCGGCTGGCCGCGCAACTTCGACGCCAAGCGCGCCATCTCGCTGGGCTTCAAGGCCGAGTCGAGCTTTGACGAGATCATCCGCATCCACATCGAGGATGAGCTGGGCGGCAAGATCGGCGGCTAAATCTCAGAAGCGGCGTGTGCGGCTGATCATGGGCCAGCTCAGCCCGGGGACCAGCGGCGCGCGCCAGCTCACCACCAGCCCCATTCCATCGGCGACGATACTGGGATCGGCCGCGGGCCGGATGGTGTGGCGCTCCTCATCGAGCACCACGTCGCTGGCATAGCGCACCGCTATCGCCAGCCCGGCGTCACCCAGTCGCAGCGTCACCAGCTTGACCAGGTCGTTGTCGAGGGTGAAGGCGAACGTGCTTTCACCGGGCCGCAACTGGATCGGGCGGGGCGGCGCATCGGGTGCAACGCCCTCGGCGGCGGCCGACAGTGCCGCAAATTCAGCATCGGAGGGCAAGGCTTGCGGTGAGCTCATGCGCGAATGGCTCCAGGCACTGGACTTCCTCGGTGATTCCGTCCCCGACAGTGGGAGGGTAGGTCCGCCGGGTGCTGGCGGGCAATGCACAATTGAGCGCATGCCCAGCTGCCCGTCCTCTGCATATGCCGCTACGTAGCAATACGGTCGGGCCGGCCGGCGATCAGCGACTGATCGCGTACATCAGGATCTCGCCGTCCTCGGGGTCGTGCCGCCGCCCCACCGACGAGAAGCCGCAGCGCTTCAGCACCGCCCGCGCGGCGATGATCGATACGTTGCACTCGGCGTCTCGCAGCCTGGTCACTTACCCGGCAGCCACTTCTTGGGGATGCGGCAGATCATCGTGTAGGCCGGGTCGTAGACGTTGCCGACGTCGTAGCGCACCACTTGGCCCATCAGGTGGCTCGCAGCGGTCTTCGACAGCCCGTAGTCCGAGGTCAGCCAGTTGAACATGTCGTTGGTGGCGTGCTGCAGCGCTTGGTCGAGCGGCCGGGCATTGCCCACCGAGAAGATATCCTCGGCGTTCTCGGCGCGCGGCCAAACCAGCTTCCGACCCTTTTCCACCGTCAGCCGGACCTCGACCTCGAAGCTGGTCTCGATGCCGGTGCCGACGATTTCGCCGTCACCCTGCACGGCGTGGCAATCGCCAAGGAAGAACAGTGCGCCCTCCACGGCTATCGGGAACCACACCGTCGCACCCGGGCCGAAGCGGCGACAATCCATGTTGCCGCCGTTCTCGGCGCTGGTGGCGGTGGAGAAGGCCTGGCCCATGCTCGGTGCCACGCCGAAGCAGCCGATCATCGGGTCGAGCGGCAGCACAAAATGCTCCAACCCCGCCACCGGGGGGTCGAGTTGCGCGGTGCCGGCTTGCCGGTCGATCGACCAGTAGGCGGCTTCCCGCGACGGCAGGTCCCGCACCGCTTCAGGGTCGACAACATTGGCGGAGAGTGACGAGCGGGTGAAACCGGTGGCCCGGTTCGGCGTCATCCGGACGATCTCGACCCTCAGCGCATCGCCGGGTGCGGCCCCTTCGATGAAGATCGGCCCGTTCATCGGGTTGGGCCCCGGCTGGCGATGCACGCCATCCTTGTCGAACCCCCACGCATCGAGCGTCTCGGTGATGACTGTGTCGCCCGACGCGACAGTGAAGGCAGGCGGGAGTGTGCCGAGCACGTTGTGCCATTCGGTGGGAACGAAGCGATGCGTGGTCATGGGCAAATTCCGGTGAGGCGATAAGGGGTAACGGGTCGTCAGGTTGTTGTCATCCATCCACCGCAAGAGAGGGGGTCGATGGAGGGCACGTTGGGAGGGGGTCGTCTCTATCGGCCTGCAAAGAACTTATCCCCGCACTCCGCCCGTCTCCTATCTTTGCCCCACCTTCCCGATGCGAGGCGCTACGCGGCGTCGCGGGGAGGGTTCGGGCTGGTTGGGAGGCGTCCTGGCCAGGGTTTGGTGGAAGCGTCCGCTTTGCGCACCATCGAGCCAAAAAGACCGTTCGCAATGGGCGGGGCGAAAGTCCCAACCTTGTACAGTTCGGCGGACGACCGCCACAGGGACGAAGTCCCGCCCATGCCGCTTTCGCAAGAAACGGCGAGACTGACAGGAAACCCCGAGGCCCAAGGCCGTCGGGCGCTTCGGCACGTCACAGCCCCGCCAGCCACTCCGCATACTCGGCGTCGTGCCGCCCCTCGAAGTTCGCCATTCCGCGCTTGGTCAGCAACCCGCGCCGTGGCGGGATCATCGAGGTGATCCGGCCGCGCCGGAACTCGCGCCAGTTGATGTTCACCGCGGCGAACCGTGGGTAGAACTCGAGCTCGTCATAGGGCAGGTGGTCGTGGATCCACCAGCCGAGCGCCTCCCAGCGGCCGGTCGCCTCGTAGTAGGGGATCAGCGCATGGACGATGACGCAGGCCGTCGCGCCAATGCCGCCCTGCGCGTCGCGCCGGTCCCAGATGTGCCCGCCGAAATTGGTCTCGTTCCGCCCGCAATTGAGGTTGTGCTCGTTGCCGAAGCGGTTGACCTCCACCGAGCGAAAGGCGGACCGGATCGAGATCCGCCCGAAGCGTGCCATCAGCGGCTCGAGGCATTCCTCGCAAAGCCGCCTTCCGGCTTCGATGGCGAGATCGGGATCGTCGGGAATGTTCGGGATGCCGTGGAAGCTGGCAATCTCGGAATGAAGGAAGTCGCGCATGAAGAAGTTCGGGCTCAGCCGCACGCGGCCAAGCTCTTCGAGCCCCTTCATCGATTGTGGTCTGCGCATCTCGGCCGGTCTCCACCTGTTCCCGTCACATACTGTGCGCTATCAATGGCTTGGCGGACCACCCGTTTCCAACAGGAGTTGCAGCATGCTGAGATTGATCGCAAGCATCGCCCTGGTGCTTTGCCTCGGGGCGGCGCCGGCGCTGGCCCAAAGTGACGCAGATACCGACGCTACCGTCGACAACGTCCTCGGCGATCACAACGCCTATCGCGCGGCGTTCGACGCGATACAGCAGGCTGTCGGAGACGGTGACGCCGCCGGCTTTGCCAAGTGGGTCAGCTATCCGATCAAGGTCGTGGCCGACGGCGAAGACATGCTGCTTAGCGACGAGGAGCAGTTCACCGAGCACTACGACAACATCCTGACCGACGAGATTCGCCAGGCGATCCTCGACCAGGCCTGGGCGTCCGTGCTCGTCAATGCGGACGGCATCATGTTCGGCAACGGGCAGGTCTGGATGAACGGCATCTGCATGAACGACAGCTGCTCCGAATTCGACGTGAAGATCGTCACCATCCAATCGGCCAACTAGCCTTGGGGTGGCTGGTTCTGCTCTAGTCTCCCGAGGGGAGCACCCCGGGGGACGCCATGCTGCTGCAAATCATCTTCTATGTCGCCATCACCGCCGAGGCGATGACCGCGGCGCTCGCCGCCGGTCGGCGGAAGATGGATTGGTTCGGCGTCTGCGTCCTGGCCTGCGTCACGGCGCTGGGCGGTGGCACGGCGCGCGACCTGGTGCTCGGGCACTACCCGCTGATTTGGGTCGAGAACCCGTACCTGCTGATCATCTGTTGCGCCGCGGCGTTCGTCACCATCGCTCTCGCCCGCTACATGGCCGCGCTGCGCTGGCCTTTCCTGCTGCTCGACGCGCTTGGGCTCGCCGCCTTCACCATCATCGGCTGCAATGTGGCGCTGGAGATGGGGCAGCAGCCGATCATCGTGGTGGTCGCCGGCATGATGACCGGCATCGTCGGCGGCATCATGCGCGATATCCTCTGCACCGAAGTGCCGCTGGTGTTCTCGTCCGAGCTTTACGCCACGGTCGCCATCGTCTCGGGCACGCTCTACTACTTGGGCAGGTACTTCGATGTGCCGCATGATCTGCTCGTGCTGGGCACCATCGCCATCGGCTTCGCCCTGCGCGTCGCTGCCATCGTCTGGAAGCTCGAAATGCCGAAGTTCGTCTACGACAAGGAGCTCCGCTGATGTCCAGGCCGTCACACGTGCCCGGGCCGTCACACGTGCCCCGGCCACAACGCATGCAGCTGTCGCGCAAGGCCGGCTTCAACCTGCAGGCAGCGTCGCTGGCGCTGAACGGGTTGCCAGCAAAGTTGATCACGCGGCCCGGCAGGTGGGGCAACCCATTCACCATCGACGACACCGCCCGGCGCTATGGGCTCGACCACGCTGCCGCCCAGGAAAAGGCCGTCGCCCTCTGCGGCCAGTGGCTGCGCGGCACCATCGAGCCGGCCCTGTCGCCGGGCCCGCCGCCATCGCGCGAAGTTATCCGCAGCGAACTGGCGGGGCATAATCTCGCCTGCTGGTGCAAGGCAGGCACGCCTTGCCACGCGGATGTATTGATCGAACTGGCAAACGGATAAGGCACATGGCGCGGATCAATTACCTGACGAGCATTGAGTTTGGCGCGGGCGCCCTTGGAACGCTTGCAAGCACGGTCGAGGAGTTCCGGCTCAATCGGCCGCTGCTGGTCGCCGATCGCGGCGTAATGGCCGCCGGTCTCGCCGCCGAGGCGCTGGCGCATCTGCCCGCCGAAACACCGGTATTCCTCGATACGCCGCCCAATCCCACCGAGGGTGCGGTGATCGCCGCGCTCGAGCAATATCGCGCCGAAGGGTGCGATGGCATCATCGCCATTGGCGGCGGCTCGCCGATCGACCTCGCCAAGGGCGTGGCGCTGCTCGCGACTCATCCGGGGCCGCTCGAGCAGTACGCGGTGATCTATGGCGGCGTCGACCGTATCGGTGCCTCCGTGGCGCCGCTGATCGCCATCCCCACCACTGCCGGCACCGGCGCCGAGGTCGGTCGGGCGGCGTTGCTCACGCTTGAAGACGGTCGCAAGCTCGGCTTCATCTCGCCTCACCTGATCCCGAAGCGAGCGATCTGCGACCCCGAGCTGACCTACGGGCTGCCGGCGGGTCTCACCGCCGCTACCGGCCTCGATGCGCTCAGCCACTGTATCGAGACGCTGTGCTCGCCGCGGGTCAATCCGCCGGCCGAGGCGATTGCGCTCGACGGGGCAGGGCGCATCTGGCGCCAGATCGAGAATGCCTGCCGCGATGGACGCAACGCGGCTGCACGCTCGGAGATGATGATGGGCGCCCTGATGGGTGGGCTCGCCTTCCAGAAGGGGCTCGGCGCCGTGCACGCACTCAGCCACGCCCTTGGCGGGCTCAAGGACGTCTCGCTGCATCACGGCACGCTCAATGCCATCCTGATGCCGCCGGTACTTCGCTTCAATGCGCCTGAGATCGCCGACAAGCTCGGCCGCCTGAAGGCCGCCACGGGCTTTCCGCCCGCCGCCGACCTGTCGCTCGAACTCGATGCGCTGAACCGCCGCCTGGGCGTTCCCGCTGGCCTGCGGGTGCTGGGGGTGCGAGAGGACCACTTCGCCTGGGTGATCGAGCGGGCCCTGGCCGATCACAGCCACGCCACGAACCCGCGGCTCGCCACCGCCGAGGACTATCGCGGGTTGCTCGAAGCAGCGATGGACTAACCGTCAGTCGGCAAACAGGTCCGGATGCGTTTCCGCCATGTGAGGCAGCGACGGCATGATCTCGTTGAGATGCTTGCACATCATGGCGGACGCCGCCTCGCCGTCGCCCTGCTCGAGAGCGTCGACGATCTTGGCGTGTTGGGCGACCACCATCGGCCGGGGCGTCACATCGGGGAAGCCGAGGAATCGCACCCGGTCGAGCTGAGCCTTCAGCGCCTCGATGTGCCGCCACGCGTGCTCGCAATCGGCATGCCCGGCAATCGCGCTGTGGAAAATGTCATCGAGCCGCATGAATTCGCCTAGCCCGCCGGACAGCGCTGCCTCCTGGGCCCGGACGATATCGCGCAGGTGGGCAATGCCGGCCGTCCCGATGCTTGCGGCGGCCTTGCGGACCACTGCCAGCTCGATGGCCTCGCGGATGAAGCGCGAGTTCGTCACTTCGCGGATCGAGATCAGCTTCACGAATGTGCCGCGCTGCGGCCGTACGTCGACAAGCCCGGCCTCGGCCAACTTGATGAACGCCTCGCGCACCGGCTGCCGGGAAACGCCCAACTGCCGCGCCAGCTCCGCCTCCGACAGCAGGTAGCCCGGTCGCAGCTGCAACTGCACGATGGCCCCGCGCACCGCATCGTAGACGCGTAGCCCCATCGTCGCCTGCCGTGGTCCGGCTGGTCCCGGGTGGTTTGCCAGCTCCAAATCAATGGTCATGTTGACTTCCCTCAAGCTGCCATACTAGCACCGGTCAGCGCGGTTGGAAGCGCTTGGAGAAGCCAAATGAGGCAGACGTGGCGCTGGTTCGGTCCGGCCGACCTCGCAAGCATCGATGACATCGTACAGGCTGGTGCCCAAGGCGTGGTGACCGCGCTGCACCACGTGCCGAACGGGGTGATATGGACCGCCGAGGAAATCGGCAAGCGCCAGCAGCAAATCCGCGTCAAGAAGGACGGCTCGCCCTCCGGCATCGAGTGGGATGTCATCGAAAGCCTGCCGGTTTCCGAGGATATCAAGAAGCAGAAGGGCGATTGGCGCGAGCAGATCGCCAACTACAAGCAGAGCCTCCGACACGTCGCCGCGGCGGGCCTCCGCACGGTCTGCTACAACTTCATGCCGGTGCTCGACTGGACGCGCACCGACCTGCGCTACCAGGTTGCCCATGGCGGCACCTGCATGCGCTTCGACATCAACGATTTTGCCGCTTTCGACATCCACATCCTGAAGCGCCCGGGCGCCTCCGAGGACTTCTCTCCCGAGATCGTCGCTGAGGCCGCCAGGCGAATCGCCAGTCTCGATGCCGCGGCGCAGAAACAGCTGGCCCGCAACGTCACCATGGGCCTGCCGGGCTCGACCGAGAGCATGACGCTCGACGACGTCCATGCCCATCTCAGCGAGTACGGCCACATCTCGGTCGATCAGCTGCGCCGGCACTTCATCGATTTCCTCAGCGAGGTTGTGCCGGTGGCCGAGGAGGTCGGCGTCCGCCTCTGCTGCCACCCCGACGATCCGCCGTTCTCGCTGCTGGGCCTGCCGCGCATCATGTCGACGGCCGCGGACTACAAGCAGATCCTCGACGCGGTAGACAGCCCTGCCAATGGCATGACCCTCTGCTCCGGCTCGTTCGGCGCCAGGCCGGACAACGATCTGCCGCAGATCATGGAGGACTTTGGCCCCAAGGTGCACTTCCTCCACCTGCGCAACGTCAAGCGTGACGGCACTGCCATCGCCGGCTCGTTCTACGAGGCCGAGCACCTGGGCGGGGACACCGACATGGTGGCGCTCATCGCCGCCATCCTCAAGGAAGAGGCCCGGCGCAAGCGCGAGGGCCGCGAGGACGCGCAGATCCCGATGCGCCCCGACCACGGCCAGGACATCCTCGACGACCTCGGCCGCCGCGCCCAGCCGGGCTATCCGACCATCGGCCGGCTCAAGGGCCTTGCCGAGCTGCGCGGCGTGATGATCGCGCTGGGCCATCGCGAGTACGGGCTCCACGCCTGATGGCGCCCATCCGCTTCGGCATGATCGGCGGCGGCTGGCGCGCCGAGTTCTTCACTCGCATCGCCCGCGAGCTGCCGGACCGGTTCCAACTGGTCGGCGTGGTCCAGCGCGACCAGGCCAAGGCGGCGGCGTTCGGCGCGAAGTGGGGTGCTCCGGCGTTCGCCGGCTATGCCGAACTCGCGGCCGCCGAGCCCGATTTCGTCGTCCTCTCGGTGAAGCCGGAGGCGCACCTGCCGATCCTCACCGAGCTCCACAGCCTCGGCCTAGCTGTGCTGTGCGAGACCCCGGCGGCGCTGGATGTCGAAACCATGGTCGCAATCTGGCGGCTGGTGGAGCAGGGGCTGCGGCTCCACATCGCGGAGCAGTACCTGTTTCAGCCGCTGCATGCGTCACGGCTGCAGCTGATCGGCGGCGGCGCGCTCGGCCATGTCAGCTTCGCTCGGGTCTCGGCGGCGCACGGCTACCACGGCGTCAGCCTGATGCGGCATTTCCTCGGCATAGGCTTCGAAGACGCGACCATCCGCGGCAAGGTCTTTGAGAGCCGTGCCCTAGAAGGTCCGAGCCGCTACAACTGGCCCGCATCCGAGCAGTTCGCCCCCACCACCCAGACGCTTGGCGAGTTCGATTTTGGCGACCGGCTCGGGCTGTTCGATTTCACCGACGTGCAGTACCGCTCACCTGTCCATTCGCACCGGGTCGTGATCCGTGGTGATCGCGGCGAGATTGCCGACCTCGAGGCCCGGGTGATGCCGGTCTACGGCCACCCACTGACCCGCACCTTCACCCGCGTTGAATCCGGCCGCTACGGCAACCTGTTCGGCTACGCCCTCGAAGCCATGCTCTGCGGCGATGAGACCGTGTGGACCATGCCCTATCCCAATGCCCGCCTGATGGACGACGAGATCGCCATTGCGGTGGCGATGCAACGGATGGGCGAGCTGGCGCGGGGCCGTATTCCTATGCCGAGGGCGCGCAGGACCAGTACCTGTCGCTGCTGATGCATCAGGCCGCGAAAACCGGCGAGACGCTGCGCAGCACCCGCCAGCCCTGGGCTGGCTAGTCCGGCAGGCCCGTCTCGGTGCGGAGGAACGCCGCGACCTTGCGCAGGTCCTGGCCCTGGTCCTTCTCGGAGTACTGTCGGGACTGCATCGCCAGCTTGACCTTCCGCCCATCGGCCAGCTGCAGCGACAGCACGTTGTTCCGTGGCCGCTCGGGGTTATCTTCGCTCACCTTCAGCGCCACCACGTCGTCAAAGCCCACTTCGACGACGACGTCGCTACCGCGGTCCAGCTTCTGCGTCGAGTGGATGTGGCGCGCGGCGATGTCGAACGAGGTGATGATGTTTGTGGCCTGCGGCCTCAGGTACAGCACCATCGTCGCGACTATCGGCCCCGCGATGCAGATGGCCGCCGAGACCAGCCGGATCGTCGGATCGGCGATCTGCTGCTGGAGGTAGAAATACAGCGCCGCTGCCGCCACCACCGAGCCGACGATCCACATCGCCCGCGGTGGCTGTTCGTGCGATGCATAAAGGGTCAGCGCGCCGTCCCGGCGTCTCAGCTCGATCATTCGGTTCCTCGATCGCTAGTCTTCGAGCAGGTACGCGCCCTTGCGGCCGCTCACCGTCGTCTTGCCGACGATCTTCATGATACCAGCCCCGCGCGGCGCATATTTCGCCGAAACCCGCGACAGCACCAGCCCATCCGTCCCGGCAAGGATCGGGGTACGGCCCATGAACGCCTCCGGCCCGTCGAGCGCGATCAGGTCCGCCACCGGCTGGCCCTTGGTCACCCGCTCGCCGAGTTCGACGCGATAAGCAACCAGTCCCGGTCGATCGACCTTCACGATCTCGGTTGCCTCGAACGGGGTCGCCTCGGAGAGCGGTGCCGGGCGCCCGCCCGGATCCGCATCGACCAGGTTCCGCTCGCAGAGGAACCCCCAGAGCCGTCGCGCGTCGTCAGCGCCAAAATGATCGAACACGTCGGCCTGGCCGCGATATTCCAGCGTCGCGGTGGCGCTGGCCATCGGCACGGGCTTGCCGGGATTGGCGAGGGCCACCTTGCGATAGAGCTGCGGCAGCACCTCGTCGAACGAGCCGCCACCGCTGTCAGCCGCAGTCAGCGTTGCCGCGGCGCCCATCCAGTCGGCGAGGTCCTGCAACTCCGGCATCAGCTCGGGCGAGGTGAAGATATGGATCAGCGAGTCGTCGTCGCAGTGGAGGTCGAACACGAACTCGGCGTCATGCGCTTCCTTCAGCACCAACAGGCGAAGCTGCTCGTTGGCGTTGCGCGGCTGCTGGGCGTCGATCCAGTTCGACACGGCTTTGCGGATCAGGTTGACGTTGAAGCGCTCGTCATCCGAGAGCCGGCCATTGAGCTGAGAGCGGATCGCCGCGAACAGGTCGGGCCAGCGGCGGTTGAAGTTGATGCCGGTGTTGGCGTCGTAGCGGCCGATATGCCGGCGCAGCGAGAACGTCGCCATGCCCAGTGGGTTGACCAGCGGCATCACCGTGAAGCGAGCGCGGAGCAGCCCTTGGTCGTCGGCCTGGCGCAGCATCGGCAGCAGGTGGTGCAGCACCATGGTGCCTGGGTGCTCGTCGGCATGCAGCGCCGCCTGCAGGTGGACCTTTTCCGGCGCGTCCTTGGGGCCGATCACGTAGTAGGTGAAGTCGGTGGTCGCGCCGGGGGTATCGCCACGCAGCGCTACGGTTTTTCGTTCAAAGCTCAAGAGCTTACCTCGTCAGGCGGATGAGCCCGAAGCGGGCGGGAGGCGGCGCGCCGGGCATGTGCCGCGTCAGACGGCGGTATACGAGTCCGAAGACGAAGAAAACCGCGAGCGAGATGGCGAGAAAATACCCCGCCGCGACTGAGAAGTGCAGCACGGCGTTGTAGTCGCGTTCGAACAGGTCTTCCGCCTGGCTCATCAGGTCGCGCTGGCCGTCGATCACCGGCAGCGTGAAATAGACCAGGGCGGTGGCGTGGAACAGGAACACCACCTCGTTGGTGTAGGCCGGCCAGGCAAGTCGGATAAGGTGCGGCCAGGTCACTCGCCGGAACTGCTCGAGGCGGGTCATGCCATAGGCCCGAGCGGCTTCGAGTTCACCCCTGGGAACGGCCCGCAGCGCACCGTAGAAGATCTCTGCGGTATAGGCCGTGGTGTTCATGGCGAGGATCAGCGGGCCCAGGAGCAGCGGGTTGAGCACGAACCAGTCGACGCCCCACGGCTTCCACACCGTGACATTCAATGCCAGCGCCAGCGAATAGAACATGAAGAGCTGGATGAAGAAGGGCGAGCCGCGGAAGGCATAGATGTAGCCGCCGCAAAGTTGGGCGAGCAGCTTGTTCGAAGACGCGCGTCCGAGGGCCAGCAGGATCGCCAGCACGAAGCCGATCGGGATGGATGCAAACGCGAAATAGAGGTTGAACAGCGTGGCGCGCGCCAGCACCGTCACGTCGTTCCAGATCGGCGCGAGCATCTCCATCATGTCGTCGATCCCGCCACCGCCATGCCGCGCGAAGCCCAGCGGGTCAGGGCCGCGAAGCCCTTCTCGGAGATGTACGTCACGATGATGTAGAACAGCAGCAGCGCCAGGTAGTAGCCCCAGCGCCAGTCGCCGTGGATCACGCCGGCGCTGCGGCTGAAGTTCGGCGCGCCGAGCAGGCTGGCGCCGCGCACGATGTCCGAGATCTGCAGCAGCGACAGCAGCGACGTTGCCTTGATGAGCAGCAGCCAGCAATTGGAGAGACCCGGCAGCGCGTAGACCCACATCTGCCGGATATGAACGCGCCAGAGCACCTGCCAGCGCGACATGCCGAACGCCCGCGCCGCCTCGAGCTGGCCTTGCGGCACGCTCTTCAGCGCGCCGAAGATCACGTTGGCGGTGAACGCGCCGTAGACGATGCCCAGCGATACCGATGCGAGCAGCAAATACTCCCCGGTGCCGAGATACCAGTTGGCAGCGGGGCAGGGCGGCCAGACGCCGGCCGTTCCCTCGCCCGGCGGGCAGACCCCCTGCGCGATGAACAGTTCGACCAGTTGTTCGAAGGCGAGTGGGAAGAAGATGAAGAACAGCACGTCCGGCACGCCGCGGACCATGTTGATGTAGATGCTGCCGATCACCTGTAACGGGCGGGCGGTCGAATTGCGCAGCCCGGCGCCCGCGACGCCAAACAGCAACGCAAAAGCGCCGCCCAGGAGGGCGGCGATGACGGTATACTGGAAACTGGCGTACCAGTTCAGGTGCCTGCCATTGGTCAGGTAGGAGGCCCAGAACTCAAAGGATTCGGTCATCGCGCTCCCGCGCAGCAGAGGGCGGCGGACCGAGGCCCGCCGCCCTTGGATCAGTTGGCGTAGAACGGGCCCTTGCGCTGCGGGAAGTGCTTGGTGATCAGCGCGTCGATGGTGCCGTCGGCCTTGGCCGCAGCCAGCGCTTCATCCAGTTTTGCCAGCAGTTCGGTGTCGGCCTTGCGGACGCCCGCGCCGACGCCGCCACCGATCGCCACGGTGATGTCGCTGGTCTTGAGCGCATTGGCCGAATTGGCGACGGCTTCGTCGATATAGGAGCTGTCGGCAAGGATGACGTCGATATTGCCCGCCATCAGGTCGGCCAGCGCGTCGGCCGCCGTATCAAACGTCAGCAGCGTGTTGCCGGTGGCAAGGTTCGCAGCCGCGTAGTCGGCCTGGATCGTCCCGGTCTGGGTGCCGATCTTGACGCCGGTCAGCTTGGCGGGATCGACGGTGCTGCTCGCCAGCATCATGTAGCCCGACGGATCGGGCGGGGAATAGTCGGCGGTGAAGTTGATCGACTGCTTGCGCTCGTCAGTGATCGACATGCCTGCAGCGATCACGTCGTAGTTGCCGGCGTTGAGGTTCGGGATGATCGTGTCCCAGGCCGTCTGCACGAAAGTGCATTCGAGGGCAGCCCGCTTGCACAGCTCGTTCATGACGTCGATGTCGAGGCCGGCGAGATTGCCGCTGGCGTCGACGTAGTTCCAGGGCTCGTATGCCCCCTCGGTACCGATGCGAATGGCCTGGGCATTGGCTGCAGTCGCGAGCATGGCGATAGCCGCCGCTGCCGCGATGACGAACTTCTTCATTGTCTCTCCTGTCGCCGGGCTGATGCCGGCTTTTCTTTGCCGGTCCAACCCCCGGCTGATTGGTCGCGCCGCCTTGCGGAGGCGGGCATTGCGACAACGCTATCGGTTTTTACCGGTTGGTCAATCATTAGAAGATTGTTGCACAGGCTCGACCCGCGGCAGAGACCGGATCACCCGTGACCGGCCGCGCTGAGGAATTGCTTGAGCCGGGTCGACTTGGTGGCGCCGAACACCTCGGCCACCGTGCCCTCTTCCTCGATCTTGCCCTGGTGCAGGAAGATCACCCGGTCGGCGATGGTCTTGGCGAACTGCATGTCGTGGGTAACGAGGATCATCGTCCGCCCTTCGTCAGCCAGCAGCTTGATCACCCGCAGCACTTCGACTTCGAGCTCGGGGTCGAGCGCCGAGGTCGGCTCGTCGAACAGCATCACCTTGGGGTTGATGCACAGGGCCCGGGCAATCGCGGCGCGCTGCTGCTGGCCGCCGGAGAGCTGGCTGGGATAGTTCTCCGCCTTGTCGCGGATGCCGACCTTGGCCAGCATTTCCAGCGCCTCGGCATGCACCTCGGCACGGTCGCGCTTCTGCACCCGGAGCGGCGCTTCCATGACGTTGCCGAGCACCGACATGTGGCTCCACAGGTTGAACGACTGGAAGACCATGCCCAGCTCGGAGCGGATGCGGCGGATCTGCTGCTCGTCGGCGGGCTTGCGATGCGGCGGCTTGCCGGTCAGGGCAATCTCCTCGCCGCCGACCCGTACCGTGCCGCTCTCGGGCACTTCGAGCATGTTGATGCAGCGCAGCAGCGTCGATTTGCCGGAACCGGAGGAGCCGATCAGAGCCACCACCTCCCCCTGGCGGGCGGTCATCGACACGCCTTTGAGCACCTCGAGCGGGCCGTAGGACTTGTGAAGATCGGCGATCTCGACGACGGGTGGGGCGAGCGGGTTCTGCATCGCTCGCACAAAACCCAAAGCAACGCCGGCTGGCAAGGCTTTTGCGGAACCGACACCCTCGCGAGGCGTTCTTTTTCCAGGAGCCCACCGAGACGGCGGCTCCTTTCCTCAACACCTGAGAAAGGGAGACTAGCGATGAATTGGAACCAGATGGAAGGCAACTGGGAGCAGTTCAAGGGCAAGGTCCAGACGCAGTGGGGCAAGCTGACCGACAGTGACCTCGACATCATCAAAGGCAGCCGCAAGCAACTCGCCGGCAAAATCCAGGAGCGCTACGGCAAGGTGCAGGAAGACGCCGAGCGCGAGGTGGATGACTGGTTCAACCGCCTGCACTGAGAACGAGTTGCCTCACTTGGCCCCGCTTCGGCGGGGCCTTTTTTGTGCCCCCTTGACCCGCTTCGGGGCCCGTTCTTGTGCCCATGGAGCTAGCGGCTCCAT
The DNA here is from genome assembly GCF_056402875.1 of Devosia sp. P3_B2. Classification (NCBI taxonomy): domain Bacteria; kingdom Pseudomonadati; phylum Pseudomonadota; class Alphaproteobacteria; order Hyphomicrobiales; family Devosiaceae; genus Devosia; species Devosia sp. P3_B2. The sequence goes on from NZ_JBFUGO010000002.1 coordinate 173,448, forward strand.
CCACTCGGATGGAGCCGCCGCCACCTCGAACCGCGGACCCGGCTGGGACGGCCCGAGTTCTGCGTCTGGTATTACGAAGCGCGCCGGAACAGGCCGATGATCAGCGAGACCACCAGGAAGGCGAGGAACAGGAAGAACAGAATCTGTGCGATGCCCGAGGCGGTCCCAGCGATTCCACCAAAGCCGAGCACGCCGGCGACGATCGCGATGACCAGAAAAAGCAGAGCGTATTGCAACATTCTCGTGGCTCCGTTGATCAAGGAGTAACGGCGGGCGGCGTCGTGGGTTCCGGGCAAAAAAAGAAGCCGGGCAGGAGCCCGGCTTATCTCCGGAGGGGCGTCCGGATTTCGTCAGGCCGCAGCCCGCGAGCCTTCGTCGAAGAACAGCGCCTGGCTGATCAGCGCCCGCACCATGTCGGGGTTGAACGGCTTGGTGACGAGGAATGTCGGCTCCGGCCGCTCGCCGGTCAGCAGGCGCTCGGGGAACGCCGTGATGAAGATCACCGGGATCGGATGGGCGTGGAGGATGTCGTTGACCGCATCGATGCCCGAGGATCCGTCGGCGAGCTGGATGTCGGCGAGGATCATCCGCGGCTTGGTCTTATGGTACAGCGCCACCGCTTCCTTGTGGGTGCGGGCAATACCGACGACGCGGTGGCCGAGGCCCTCCACCATCTGCTCGATATCCATCGCAATCAGTGGCTCGTCCTCGATAATGAGGATATCGGTCGCCACCTGGCGCGAGATGTCGGCGGAGGCCTGCGAGAGCAGGTCAGCGAACTCGTCGGTGGAAACGTCGAGGATTTCCGCGGCTTCGGCGTGGGTGAAGCCTTCCACTGCGACGAGCAGGAACGCCTGGCGCGGTCGTGGGGCGAGATTGGCGAGATTGGCCGCCGCGCGTGATTCCCAGGGGAAGGTCGAACTCGGTTCCGGTACGCGGATGGCCGAGCTGGAGAACAGGGCCGAATACAGCCGGTAGAGCGCGATGCGATCACTGCTCGCTTGGGGGAAGATCGTCAGATCGGCAATCAAAGCCTCGAGCGTTGCCGCTACATAGGCGTCGCCCGAAGTCTGCGAGCCGGTGACGGCGCGCGAAAACCTGCGCAAATAAGGAAGATGCGGTGCGATCCGCGTAGATAGGGACATCGATATGCTACTCCCGTGACGCTATTAGAGCTTACCATGATCGAGAACGGTATGCTGAAAACTTGGTTCCCGTTCGCGTGGAACTTTTTTTGCTGCGGCGCATTTAGTTAGCCGCAGCTGGAGTATGGGGCGTCAGATCCTGCTGTGGGGCTAAGGGTTTATGCGAGACAAAACAACAATGAATGATTTGGGTATGATGCGGCCGCGCCGCCGCGACGATGGGCTGGGGCCAAACTCGGACATCGGCAATAAGCTGCGCGCGCTTTACGGCGCAGTACAGGGCGAGCAGATCCCTTCCAAGCTCATCGACCTGCTGGAACAGCTCGATGCCGTCGAGAAGCAGACCAAGCCCTCGAAGGGTGAGTAGTTCATGGAAGCCGAGAAACCGAGCTTCAAGCGTGAGCTGCTCTCGACCCTGCCGAGTCTCCGGGCTTTCGCAGTGTCGCTCTCCGGCCGCCACGACAAGGCCGACGACCTCGTTCAGGATACAGTGATGAAGGCCTGGGCGAAGCAGGACAGCTTCGAGATGGGCACCAACATGAAGGCGTGGCTGTTCACGATCCTTCGCAACGAATTCTACAGCCAGATGCGCAAGCGCGGCCGTGAGGTGCAGGATAGCGACGGCGCGTTCACCGAGCGCTTGGCGGTGCACCCGGCGCAGTACGGCATATTGGACCTAGGCGATTTCCGGAAGGCGCTCGACAAGCTGCCGGACGACCAGCGCGAAGCGATCATCCTGATCGGCGCGTCGGGCTTTTCCTACGAGGAAGCGGCCGAGATCTGCAAATGCGCGGTCGGCACGATGAAGAGCCGCGTCAGCCGCGCGCGTACCAAGCTGCAGGAACTGCTGAAGATCACCGGCGAGTCCGACTACGGGCCGGATGCGGTGTCGGCGCAGGTCACCACGACGCCCCGTTTCACGTAAGCGAGCTGGGGAAACGAAGGGTCGCGGCGGCGTCGCAGGCCGCCAGCAGGGCAGTGGAGTCGAAAGGCTTCTGCAGGGGGATTGCACCGGTGAAGAGCGACTGTACCGCGCGGTCGGCAGAGGTCACGACGACCCCGATTCCGGCGGTTCGAAGCGCGTTGCTGAGTGCCAGTGCGGCGGGGCTGCCGAACTTCGCTTCGATCACCGCGAAATCGAAGACGGAGAGATCGAGGGCTCGCGCTTCCTCGGCGTCCCGCTTGATCGTTACCTCGGCACCTGCAGTTCGCAGCGTCTCCTCTATGTCGGCAGCAACGAGATATTCTTCCTCGACGACGAGGACACGCAGTCCGTGCATTGGGTTGTGACCATGACGCGATGGAAATGGCCCGCAGCATCGGTGGTTCGGCAAGATCGGTCATTTAACAATGACATGCCTGGTGGGTGCGCCCGGCACAGTTACCAGTTGCGTTCGCCGGCCCATCCGACATGCTGCGCAGAGCCCGAACTGTGAGCATGACCCTGGCCAACGCCGCAACCGCTCGACGCATCCCATGCGAGGCCTGCCCGCTTCGCGACAACGAGCACTTTCGGAATTTCACGCCGGAGGAGCTCAAGTTCGTCAGCGCCTTCAAGCGCGGCGAACTCGTGAGCGAGCCCGGCTCGACGATCCTCGCCGAAGGAGCGCATAGCGCCCAGCTGTTCACCCTGCTTTCGGGCTGGGCATTCCGCTTCAAGACGCTCGAGGATGGCCGCCGGCAGATCCTCAACTACCTGCTGCCAGGCGACCTGGTCGGCCTGCAGGGGTCGGTGATCGGTGAGATGGAACACTCGGTGGAGTCGCTGTCTGCAGTGGTGCTGTGCGTGTTCCAGCGCGACAACCTCCCGACGCTTTTCGAGAACCATCCCGGCCTTGCCTTCGATGTCACCTGGCTGGCGTCGCGCGAGGAGCGCATGCTCGACGAGAACCTGCTGAGCCTGGGGCGCCGCAGCGCCATGGAGCGGGCTGCTTACCTGATTGCCTTCCTGCATCAGCGCTCCGAACAGGTCGGGCAGTCCCGGGCCTCCAAGCACATGATCCCGATTACCCAGCAGCACGTCGCCGATACGCTGGGGTTGTCGATCGTTCATACCAACAAGACGTTGCGCAAACTCGCCGAGCGGAAGCTTATTCGCTGGCACGATCGCGCGTGTGAAGTGCTCGATCCGGAGGCGCTGGCCGGGCTCGCCGGCTGGGATGGGCTCGCCGAGGGGAAACGGCCCCTGATATGAACGAGCCGCATTCTTGCCACCCGGTCGGCCTAAGCATCCTCCAGTTCTTTCGATCGTTTGATCCCGCAAGCAAAGCCGGGTCGTCCAGCACCATCCCGGCCGAGGAACGGCGCCTTGATGCTTGATGTCAGCACGCAGTCGATCGATTACGCTGCGCCGCGGCGAGGGGTGCGGCGCATCGCCATCATTGCCTCGATGACGCTGGTGCTCGTCGCGGTGGCGGCTTCGCTCTATCTGGTCCGCACCGTCGACAGCCAGCTCGCCGATATCGCCAAGACCTACGAGATCCGGGTCCAGGCGCGCGAGTTGATGCTGGCGATCGTCAATGCCGAGACCGGGCAGCGCGGCTACCTGATCACCCGCGACGAGACCTATCTCGATCCCTACAACGCCGCCGTCGGCAATCTGAGCCAGACCTACCAGCACCTCCTGGCGCTGCTCAGCGACAACCCCACGCAGCGCGCCCGGATCGAGGGCCTGGTGCCCGATCTCGACGCCAAGCGCGCCGAGATGGCGCTCACTATCGAACTGATGTCGGCCGGGCAGAGTGCCGAGGCACTGGCCCTGCTGCGTTCCGACACCGGACTCGAACTGATGGAGCGGATCAGCACATCCCTCCGCCTGGTGATCGGCGATGAAGACGGGAAACTCGTCGAGCGCAACGGTCTGATGGAGATGTACCGGCAGCTGCTGGTGTTCACTATTCTCGCTGCCTTGGGTGCCGCCGCCATCCTTGCCTACGCTCTGCTCTCCAGGACCCAGAGAAAGGTCGCGAGGCTATCGGAGGAGCAGAACCTCCTCCGCAGCCAGAACGTCGAGCTGGAGGAACATGTGCGGATACGAACTGCGGAGGTCGAGGAGGCGCGAGGCCGTGCCGAGCGCGAGCAGGCCCGGCTCGAAACGCTGTTGCAAGACACCAACCACCGCATCGGCAACTCGCTGGCGACCGTATCATCGCTGCTCGGCCTGCAGTTGGCGCGCACGTCCTCCGACGAAGTGCGCAACGCCCTCGAGGCGGCACAGCTGCGTGTGCAGGCGATCGCCTCCGGTCACCGCCGGCTGCGGCTGGGCGCTGACCTCGAAACCACCGATGCGGCCGAGTTCCTGTCAGATGTCATAGACGATCTCGCGACGACCGTGCCACCAAGCAAGCCGGTGAGGTTCGAGAAGCAGCTTCAGGCAATGGTCATCCCGGCGCGCGATGCAACGAGCCTGGGGATCGTGCTCAGCGAGTTGGTGACTAACGCGGTCAAGCACGCCTTCGATGAGGGCCAGGTCGGCACGATCTGGGTGCGCTTCGATCGACCGGACGGAGGCGTGACCCAGCTCACGGTCGAGGACAGCGGCAAGGGCATGGCCACCACTGACGGCGAAGACGGACTCGGCGCGCTGATCGTCAAGCAGCTGGCGCGGCAGTTCGGCGGGGCCGAGCCGGAGTATCGCACACGGGCCGGCGGTGGTACTTCCGTGACTGTGCAATTGCCGCGACTGGATGTTTCGCCGGCGGCCTAAGGAACAAAGCGGTCTCGTCGAGGCGAGGCGGGCAACGGAGGCGGGCATGCACTTCATCGGCGTCTTCAACAAGGACGGCGGCACGTTCCGCACCATGGACATGTCGGCGTTCGTTGCCATGGCCGAGAAGATCTTCACCGAACAGGGCCACGTGCTCGAATGTCGGGTGGTCGATGGCAACGAACTACTTGCCGAGCTGGAGCGGGCTGCCGGAGACCCGGCATCCGACGTCGTGCTGGCCGGCGGCGGGGACGGAACGATCTCGGCAGCGGCCGGGATCTGCTTTGCTCACAAGATGGCGCTCGCAGTGCTTCCCGCCGGTACGATGAACTTGTTCGCCCGGTCGCTGGGCGTGCCGTTGCAGCTCGAGGCGGCGCTGGAGGCCATTGCGCGGGGCGAGGTGGCCGCTGTCGACATTGCGACTGCCAATGGCCGTCCGTTCGTCCACCAGTTCTCGGTGGGGCTACACTCGCGGCTGGTTCGGATCCGCAACGAACTCACCTATCACAGCCGCTGGGGCAAGATCCTGGCGAGCCTCAGGGCAGTCGGGCTGGCGCTGTCGCGACCGCTGGTGTTCGACGCGGAGATCAGCACCCGGCAGGGCACCGAGCGGCGCAAGGCGACGGCCATTGCCGTTTCCAACAACGTCCTGGGCGAGGGGCACGTACCCTACGCCGAGGTCGTCGATCGGGGCGTCCTCGGAATCTATGTCGTCAAGCCGATGCCGCCGGCTGAGCTGGCGCGGCTCGCCCTGTCGCTCGCCTTCGGCAACTGGAAGGCGCATCCGCTGGTATCGGAGCGCGAGGTGACCCAGGTGAGCCTCTATTTCCCCAGGCGCAAGGCTTCGGCCCTGGCGGTCATCGATGGCGAGTTGATCCCGCTTGAACGTTTGACGGACCTCAGGATCCACGCCCAGGGCCTGCGTGTCGTGCGGCCGGCCACCGACAAACCGGCCGAGGCCGCCAATCCCGCCATCGAGGCGGCCTGACAAAGCGACGCCCCGCCGTGGGTGTCGGGGCGGGGCGCTCCTACTCAGTCTGCGTTTCCGTCAGAGGCTGGCGGCGCCGCCTTCCACCGGTTGCTGGCCCAGCTTTCGCAGGGCGTTTTCGATGGCCTTAAGGTCTTCGCCGTCGTCGCCGTCGACCGGGGTCATACCCTCGGTGGCGCTGCGCTCCTTGGAGAGCGAGTCCGCCTCGAGCTGACGCAGGATGGTGATCTTCTCAGCATCCGCGATGTGGTCGTCGGTCAGAATGGTCACGATCTTCCGCTTGATGTGGGTCATAGCTCACACTCCTGGAATTCTTCCTTGACCTGCACAACTCAACCGCAACTGCAGGTGATGCAGATAACGTGGGGAGCCGAGCGAGGTTCCCTGAAATGTGGCGAAGTGATCAGTCCGGATCGTGGCCGTTGCCGTGCCGCTCGCCATGCGAGCCGCCACCTGGCTTAGCCAGCAGATAGGCTGCGGCCAGTGCCCCGCCGATCGGAATGCCGACCTTCTTCATGATGTCGGACTTCAGCACCAAAGGCAGCGCCGTCAGGGCCGCCGTGGTGACGAGCGCGGTCTTTTCGGCCGCGTTACGCCGCTGCGCCGCACGGCGCTTGGCGATACTGTCGGTTATGGCGATAGCCGCATAGATTCCCAGCGCCACGACGATCGCACCGGCGCCGATGACCAGCGGAGCCACGATGGGCCCCCACATCAAGGCGAACCAGGCGTGGAGCGCGACCAGCAGGAACGCGAGCCCGATCAACGCGAAAAGCGCCACGGCCGACCAGGCCATGGCGTTGTTCTTGAAGTGTTCGAGCAACTCGTCGACCTCGATCCCGAGGACCGAAGCCGCCAGCGCCAAGAGGTGCATGGAGCTACCTCGAAACGACGGCGAGTACGAAGCCGAGCGCGATGGCGCCGGCGACGGCAGTCAGCGGCTTCTCGCGGATGGTGTCCTTGATCTGCTTTTCCAGCTGGCCGAACTCGTCCTGGATGTCTTCCACGGCGTGCTGGCCATTCTTGGCAAGGTTCTTTACCTCGCGCTTGGCCAGCCGCTGGGCGTCGCTGACCTTGTCCTCGGCGAGATTTGCCAGAGTCGCAGCGATCGACTTCAGGTCGGTCTGTAACTGGTGCACCTGAGCGGATAGCTCGTCCTCGCGGCTCTGGCGCGCTGCAGCGCGACGCGGGCCGTTCGCAGCTCGGCGGGCCGGGGCTTTGGCGGCGGTGCGGTTAGGTGCCATATCGGTAGTGGATGCCATGGTGGTCGCTCCTCTGTGGTTACTGTTCAACGCACAAGCAGTTCAACGGGTTCCGGTGCGGGCGGGCACGACTACTTGCGTGCGCAAAAAGAGCGCACCCCGGTTCGGGGGCGAACCGGGGTGCTATGGCGAGCCGTAAGGGGGGCGACCTTGGCTCGCAGAGGGCCCGTCAGAATACGCGCATCAACACAAGGATGATGACAATGACGAGCACGACGCCAAGAATACCGGAGGGGTAAGCTCCCCAGGAGCGGGAGTAGGGCCAGGCCGGTATGGCGCCGATGAGAAGCAAGACCAGCAGGACGATGATGATCGTGCTTAAAGTCATGGGACGCTCCTAAAGAATAGAGAGCAGCAAAGTCGCGGCCACCGCGAGGATGCCGACCGCTGGGACTATTGCAGCCAGCACCGCGCTGTAGTGCACCCGACCATCGTATCCTTCGGGCATCCAGGCGGTAGCGGAGTGGGCGGCGTGTTCGAGGTTGGCGATCTCAAGTCTGGTCATCGCTCTCGTTCCTTCTCACTACCGGTGGAGGACCGGCAGACACGCAGCCTCAATGGTGCGTCTGACCCAACAACGGGTACCGCCACAATTGGTTGCAGGGGGATGCTGAAAAGTAGGCGACGGCTATTCGACGCGGACGACGTCGACCGATTGCTTGGCCGTGTGGCCGCCGCTGGTGCGCAGGACGCCGACGATCGGGGAAACGTCGGAATAGTCGCGGCCGTGGCCGATGGTGATGTGGTCGGGGCCGGCGAGCATGGCGTTGGTGGGGTCGAACTCGAGCCAGCCAGCGTGCTGGCCGCACCAGACGCGGACCCAGGCGTGCATGGCGTCGGCGCCCTCGAGCCGCGGCTTACCCTTTGGCGGGATTGTACGAAGGAATCCAGAGACATAGCCGGCGGGGATGCCGAGGCCGCGGAGGCCGGCGATCATCACGTGGGCGAAGTCCTGGCAGACGCCGCGCTTCAGCGCGAAGGCCTCGGCGGGGCCGGTATCGACCTTGGTGGCGTGCTTGTCGTAGCGGAAATCGCGGTGGATCTTCATGCAAAGGTCCATTGCTGCCGCGTAGATGGACTGGCTCTCGCCCACGGAAGTTCGTGCGTAGTCCGTTATTGCGGCATCGAGCGGGATGCGCGGCGAGGCGCTGAGGAAGTGCTGCGGCGAATCCGGCGCCAGCGACCAGAGCGTGGCGAGTTCCTCCTTCAACCCATCGAGGGTAGGGGAGAGGTCGACCGGGCTATGCAGGTCCTCGACCTGCACGCGGGCGGTCAGCCGCACGTCGAGGTGATCGTGGCGCCCCGAATAGGCGATGGTGGTGACGAGGTTGCCGAAATAGTCGGCGAAGGTCGTCTCCTGCTCGGGCCGCGGCTCGAACGACAGTGACGAGGCAATGACGCGCTGGACGTTCGGGATAGAGATCGGCGCGACACGCACCAGGTGCCGGTCGCCATGCACGGAGGCCTTGTAGTCGTAGTGCAGTTCGAGCCGAACGTCGTAGAGCACGGCCCGCCTCCTCAGACGAAGTAGGCGTCGGCAATGAGCCCGGCGAGGTTGCCGATCTCGATGCCCAGCCGGTTGAGTTTTGCCGTCGACATGTCCTCAGGCTCGGTGACGCGCAGCTCGGTATCGAGCGACAGCGCCGCTTTGGCAGCGGTGGACAGGTGCCCATCCTCAAGGCCGCCGGGCAGTTGCTCGAGCTGCTGATGCAGTTCAGCGATCTGGAAGCGCACAGAGCGCGGGTTCAGCGGATCGAGCACCAAGAGGTCGACATAGGAGTTGACCCCGGCGCTCACTGCATAGCGGCGGCGGTGGGTCATCACGCTGTCGCCAACTTCGAGCAGCAGGTCGAGCGCCCCTTCGGGCGCGCCCTTGCGGGTGCACCAGGCGACGCTGCCGGCGATCTGGATGCCGCGCTCGAGCCGGCGGCCGATCTCGAGGAAGCGCCAGCCGGCGAAGCGATACATGTTCTCGTGCACGAGGCCGGAGAAGCCGGCGAGCTTGCGCAGCAGCACGGTCATCGCGCGGGTCGCGTCGTCGCCCGACTGCACGCGCTGGGCGAAGCTGCGGGCGGTCTTCCGCAGATCCGTCAGCGCCAGCCAGCCGTCGGGCGAGAAGCGGTCGCGGATCTGGCTCGCGCTATGCACAGCGCTATCGATGGCGGCGAGCAGGCCGGGCGGCAGCGGCACCGAGGCATCGACGCCGATGCCGTCGAGATAGGCGCGGGTGTCCTTGAGGATAGCCTGGTCGGGGTTCGAGACTTCGGCGAGCCGCGCGTTGTAAGCGCGGAGGATCCGGACCATGGCTTCGCAGCGCTCGGCGTAGCGGCCCAGCCAGATCAGGTTGTCGGCAGCGCGGCTCGGCAGGCTTCCGGCCGACATGCGCACCAGCTTTTCGCCTTCGGTGGGGAGCAGCGTGACGCGCTCCACCGGCTTGGGGCTGACCACCCACACGTCCGCCGCCTGGCCGCCGCGCTGCATGGCGATGGCCGTCGAATCCTGAGTCGAGCCGACGCGGGCGAAGCCCCCCGGCATAACAGTCCAGCCGTCGCGGGTGCGGGCGGCGTAGACGCGCAGCGTCATCGGCCGCGGCTCAAGCTTGCCGCCGACATAGACCGGGGCGGTGGAGAGCTGCACCTGCTCCTGGCCGACAAAGGCGCCACCCTCGGCTTCGAGCCGGGCCAGCATGGCCTGCCGCTCAGCCGCTGGCAGCATGCCGCCGACGATGGTGCCGCGCGGATCCTCGATAGCGAGGCCGGTGGCGAAGGCCGAGCCGACCATCATGGTGTCGAAGTGATCGATGACGTGCTGCCGTTCGGCCGCGCCGCCGCACCACCATGTGGCGATCGATGGCAGCTCCAGGTCGCGGTCGGTTAGCGCGCGGCAGAGATTGGGCATGAACGCCGAGAAGGCGCGAGTCTCGAGGATGCCGGTCCCCAGCGCATTGACCATCGAGATGCTGCCCTGTCGCAACGCCTCGGCGAGGCCGGGCGTGCCGATGCGGCTGTCGTAGCGCAGCTCCAGCGGGTCGGCGAAGCTGGCATCCATGCGGCGCCACAAGACGCTGATTGGCTTGAGGCCGGAGACGGTGCGCACCATCACCTGGCCATTGTCCACCACCAGGTCCTCGCCCTCGAGCAGGGTGAAGCCGAGATAGCGCGCGATATAGGCGTGCTCGAAATAGGTCTCGTTGTGCTGGCCCGGCGTCAGGATGCCGACGCGACCATCACCGGAGCGCGCCAGGCCGTTCAGCGCATCGCGAAAGCCGCGGAAGAAACCGGCCAGCCGATGCACATGCATCTTGCCATAGATGTCGGACAGGGCACGCGTCGTCGCCACCCGGTTCTCGACGGCGAAACCGGCGCCCGACGGTGCCTGGGTGCGATCACCCAGAACCCACCAGCCGCCATCCGGACCGCGGCCGAGTTCGAAGGCGCAGAAATGGAGGAAGTGCCCGCTCGCCGGCTTGATACCGACCATCGGCCGCAGGAACTCGTCGTTGCGGGCGATCAGCTCGGGCGGCAGCAGCCCGCGCTGTACCAGCTCGTTGTTGCCGTAGATGTCGGCCACGATGGTTTCGAGCAGTTCGGCGCGCTGGGTCAGCCCGCGCGTGATGGTGAGCCACTCGCTCTCATCAAGGATCAGCGGGACATGGGCCAGCGGCCAGGCACGCTCCTTGCCCTCGGCGCCGTCGTACTTGCGATAGTAGACGCCGGCGTCGCGCAGATACTGGTCGGCGCGCTCGAAGCGGCCGGCAAGCTCGTCGTGCCCAAGCTCGTCGAGAGCGGAAATCAGTGTGGTCCAGCCGGGGCGGATGCTGCCACCGGGATCGATCATCTCGTCCGGAACGCCCGGCAACAGCTTGTAGTCGGCGATAAGGCTTGGTGCCCCGCGCTTTCTCACCTGCCGTTGATTCCGCTTATCCATGAGGAGATAGCGCTAGCGGAAGCGGATGGAATGGCAAGTGGGAATTGAACTGGATGGTCAAAATCCGGGTGTCATTTCGTCATACGGGAACGGGGCCGAGCTAGGCCGGCACCCGCAGATCCAGCGTCAGCGGGAACTCCGCCGAGCGCTCCTCGGTGGGCGGCACGAAGGCTCCCGGGGTGTGGCCGCGCGGTTCGAAGCGGGACAGGCGGCGGGCTTCTGCCTCGTTGCCGTTGACCGGGAAGGTCTCGTAGTTGCGGCCCGCAGGGTGAGCGGTGTGGTAGGTGCAGCCGCCAATCGAGCGGCCCGACCAGGTGTCATAGATGTCGAAATGCAGCGGCGAGTTGACCGGCAGGTTGGGGTGCATGCCCGACGCCGGCTGCCAGGCCTTGAAGCGGACTCCAGCCACCGCGACGCCCACCTCACCGGTGCCGGTCAGCGGCACGGCGCGGCCGTTGGCGGTGACCTGATAACGGCCGGGGTTGAGACCCTCAAGTTTCACTTGAAGTCGTTCAACCGATGAATCAACGAAGCGCACGGTGCCGCCGATGGCCCCTTGCTCGCCCATCACATGCCAGGGCTCGAGCGCCTGGTTGAGGGTCAGCTTCATGCCCTCGATCTCCACCTCGCCGCAGAACGGGAAGCGGAACTCGAGCTGCGCCGCGAACCACTCGGGGTCGAGGTCAAAGCCGTTGTCCTTGAGATCACGCAGTACGTCGAGGAAATCGGCCCAGACGAACTGCGGCAGCATGAAGCGATCATGCAGGGTGGTGCCCCAGCGGGTGAACTTGCCCTCTTTGGGCGCCTTCCAGAACCGCGCAATCAGGGCGCGGACCAGCAGTTGCTGCGCGAGGTTCATCCGCGCATTGGGCGGCATTTCGAAGCCACGGAACTCCACCAGCCCAAGCCGGCCAGTCGGGCCGTCGGGCGAGTAGAGCTTGTCGATGCAGATTTCGGAGCGGTGGGTGTTGCCGGTGACGTCGACCAGCAGGTTGCGGAACAGCCGGTCGACCAGCCACGGCCGCGGCGGGATACCTTCGCCCGGCAGCGGCACCTGCTTCATCGCGATTTCGAGTTCGTAGAGGCTGTCGTGGCGGGCCTCATCGAAGCGCGGCGCCTGCGAGGTGGGCCCGATGAACAGGCCAGAGAACAGGTAGCTCAGCGACGGATGCTGCTGCCAATGGAGGATCAGGCTCTTCAGCAGGTCGGGCCGGCGCAGGAACGGCGAGTCCCCCGGGGTCGAGCCGCCGACCACCACGTGGTTGCCGCCACCGGTACCGGTATGCTTGCCGTCGATCATGAACTTGTCGGCGCCGAGCCGGGCCTGCCGCGCTTCCTCATAGACCGCAGTGGTGGTGGCGACGCACTCTTCCCAGCTCGAGGCCGGGTGGATGTTCACTTCGATAACGCCCGGATCGGGCGCCACGCGGATGACGTTGAGCCGTGGATCGTAGGGCGGGGCATAGCCCTCGACATGGATGGGAAGGCCGAGTGTCTTGGCCGCCTCCTCGGATGCGGCGATCAGTTCGAGGTAGTCCTCCACCGTCGACACCGGGGGCAGGAAAACGCAGAGGCGGCCCTCGCGCAGCTCGACCGTCACCGCGGTGCGGACGACGGAATCGATCTCGTCGAGCACCTGCTCGGTGACGTCCTGGTTGATGGTCGGATCGGCGGTGAAGGTCGATGGTTGGGCGTGGTGGCCGACGCGCACCTCGACCGGCTGCTGCAGCAGTTCCTCGACTTCGGGCAGGTCGAGCACAGCGATCAGCGGGTCGCGCGGGACGACGTGCGGGTAGGCGGTCGGTTCAACGTGCTTCAGCGAACTCAGCGGCAGGCGGTAGCCGACCGGCGAGTCACCGGCGGCGAGGAACAGCTTGCCGCGGCGCGTGCGCCATTTCTCGGTGATCCAGCGGTTGGTGCGGTCGGGCAGGGCGTTCCAGCGCTGCACCGGGAGCACGTAGCCGGTCGGGTTGTTGAGGCCGTTGTCGAATACCCGCGCCATGCGGGCCCGGGCTTCGGGGTCGGCGAGCTCGGAATTGGCCGGATCGACATTGGGCGGCAGGCGGGCTTCCTTCACCAGCCAGTCGCCGGGATCCTCATAGGCGGCGTCGATGGTTTCGGTGCCGACGCCGAGATTGTTGGCGATCTCGGTGAGGAGGCGTTGGTCGTCGCCGGGCTTCGCCGCCGTCGGCACGCCTTCGTGGGCGAACAGCTTGTCGTCGCGCCACACCGGTTTGTTGTCGCGGCGCCAGTAGAGCGAGAAGGTCCAGCGCGGCAGCGTTTCGCCGGGATACCACTTGCCCTGGCCGTAGTGTAGTAGGCCGCCGGGTGCGAAGCGTTCGCGGAGGCGCCGGATCAGCGCATCGGCCTTGGCGCGCTTGGTCGGCCCGACCGCATCGGCGTTCCACTCGCCGGCCTCGAAATCGTCGATGGAGACGAAAGTCGGCTCACCACCCATAGTGAGGCGGACGTCGTTGGCGACCAACTCCTCGTCGACCTTCTTGCCGAGCACGTTGAGCCGGTTCCAGCTCTCGTCGGAGAACGGCATAGTGATGCGCGGGTGCTCGGCGACGCGGCTCACCTTCATGTCGAAGGCGAACTCGACATTGGCGAAGCTGGTGAAGCCCGAGATCGGCGCGGCGTTGCGATAGTGCGGGGTGGCGGCGAGCGGCACATGGCTTTCGCCAGCGAGCAGGCCGGAGGTGGGGTCGAGCCCGACCCAGCCAGCGCCCGGGAGGTAGACCTCGCACCAGGCGTGGAGATCGGTGAAGTCGTGGTCGGTGCCGGCGGGACCGTCGAGCGAGACGAGGTCCGGCTTCAGCTGGATCAGGTATCCGGAGACGAACCGGGCGGCGAAGCCGAGGTGGCGCAGCGCCTGCACCAGCAGCCAGCTTGAATCGCGGCACGAACCCTGGGCGCGGGTCAGCGTCTCGTCGGGTTCCAGCACGCCGGTTTCGAGGCGAACGATATAGCCGATCTCGCGCTGCACCCGGGCATTGAGCGCGGTGATGAAGTTCACCGTGTTCATCGGGGTGCGGTCGACCTGGCGCAGGAACTCCATCAGCAGCGGGCCAGCCGGCTGCGGCTTCATGTAGATCGAGAGATCGTCGCGCAGTTCCTCGGGATACTCGAACGGCCAGGTCTCGGCCCGCTCTTCGACGAAGAAATCGAACGGGTTGTAGACGGTCATATCGGCGACGAGGTCGACCTCGATCTTCAGTTCCATCACCGGCTCGGGGAAGACGTGGCGGCTGAGGTAGTTGCCGTAGGGGTCCTGTTGGACGTTGACGAAATGGTTCGATGGCGAGACCCGCAGCGAGTGGCTCAGCACCTTGGTCTTGCTCTGCGGCGCTGGCTGGAGCCGGATGATCTGGGGTTGGAGGACTACCGGACGATCGTACTTGTAGTGCGTCAGGTGATAGATCGCGGCTTTAATCGACATGCGGTCGGATGCTCGCTACTGAGGCACAGAAACTTCCCACGCCGACGATAGCATAGAAGATCGGCGCGGCTAGCCTTCGCGAGAGACAGAGCAAACATGACAGACGAGCAGGCGATCCCCGTGTGGCGGCGCGTCATTCGCGGCATCGGGCGGGCGGTGGTGACCATCGCGGTGGTGATCTACACCGTGCTCGACGAGCTGCTGTTCCCACTGTTCCGGCCGTTGATCGGGTGGCTCGGGCAATTTCAGCTGTTCCAACGGCTCGGGGAACTGATCGGCCGGCTGCCGCCCTATGTGGCGCTGGCGCTGCTTGCGGTGCCGTTCGTGATCATCGAGCCGGCGAAGCTGTTCGCCGTGTACTGGGGCGCGACAGGGCATGTGGTGCAGGGGACCATCCTGCTGCTCATTGCGCAGGTGCTGTCGCTGTTGATCTGCGAGCGGATCTTCCACGCGGCCTATGAGCCGCTGATGCGGATCGGCTGGCTCAAGGCGCTGCTGGGCTGGCTGTTCGGGCTGCGCGACCGGGCGATCGGCTGGGCGAAGTCGACGGCAGCGTGGCAGGCGGCGGTCGGCTGGGTGCGCGGCGCGCGCGAGTGGCTGCGCGGGCTGCTGGCGTCGCTGCGCTAGCGCTTCTTCTTGCCCTTGATCTCCTCGCGCATCGCGGTGCGCGATTCCATCAGGAACTCCTCGATTTCCTCGAGGCTGGCGGAGAAGTCGTAGCCGGCATTGCCGAAGACGATCTCGAAGGTGTCGTCGTCGCGCAGCATGTAGCCGCCATGCGCTTCGATCTTGGGGTTGCGCTTCTCGGCAATGAGCAGGCTGACCCCGAACGGGCGGCCGATGCGACGGACGCGGCGCTCGATGGCGGCGAGGGTGTTGGCGCGGCTGCCCATGGCTTATCCCCCTGGATTGAGTTCCATGTTCAAATAGCGTGCTGATCGGCGTGGGCAAGAGGCAATCGGCCGATTGAGCGCCGGATGGGGCAATGGTTTAGTGGGACATGGCTTTCACGCTCCGGCAACTGCAGTATTTCATCTCGGTCGCCGAGGAGGGGACGGTGTCGGGGGCAGCGCAGAGCCTCTCGATCAGCCAGTCGGCGGTGACCGATGCGATCAAGGAGCTGGAATCGGACCTCGGGGTGACGCTGTTCGAGCGGCACCGGCGCGGGCTGACGATCACGCATACGGGGCATCAGTTCTACCGGCACGCGGCGCGGATCCTTGCCAGCGTTTCGGACGCACGGCGGAGTTTTGGCGAGGCGGAAGCGCCGGTGGCGGGCTCGCTGCAGCTGGGCGTGACTTCGCTGGTGGCGGGCTACGTGCTGTCGGACCTTCTCGCGCGGTATCGGCGGGCCTATCCCAACGTCAATGTCTCGGCGATCGAGGACAATGGCGACTACCTCGAGCACCTGCTGATCGGCGGCGAGCTGGATGTGGCAGTGATGGTGATCTCCAACCTCCGCGACCGCGTGGCGCTGCAGGCGGAGATATTCGAGACTTCGCCGTATCGGCTATGGCTGCCGCTGGGGCACCGCTTGGCCGGGGCGGACATCATTTCGGTTTCGGACATCGTGCCGGAGCCGCTGATCATGCTGACGGTGGACGAGACCGAAGAGAATACCGGCAAGCTCCTTGCCGCTTTCAGCGCGCGGCCGAACGTGGCGTTTCGGACGCGATCGGTGGAGGCGGTCCGCAGCCTGGTTGCCACCGGCGCCGGCATCGCGCTGCTGCCCGACCTGGTCTATCGGCCGTGGTCGCTCGAAGGCGACCGGATCGAGAGCCGGGACATTTCGGGAGCGTTGCCGGTGGTGCAGGTGGGGATGGTGTGGCGGCGCGGCAGCCAGCTGACGCAAGCGGCGCGGGATTTCATCGGGCTGGCGCAGCAGCAGCATTCGCCACGGGGCAGGGCGGCGCAGGAGCGCTGATTCACCGTTCAGACTGCCATCAGAGGCCGTTCATCTTTCTACAGATGGGCGATTGAGGAACGTCAGCTACGCTGTCATATCGGTTTTTCCGATATCTCCCCCCGGCCGAATGCATTTGCGAATAGCAAGGCGCCCGATAAGCTTCCAATCAAGGGCATGCTGCGCATTTGGGAGCGCTGCCCGAGCAGGGAGAAATCGATGAAATCCATCCTCAAGACATGTACGGCCTTGACCATGGTTGCGACCTTCACCGGCCAGGTGGCTGCGCAGGAGATGCTGCAGTCGCTCGGCGCGGGCGAGGGCGAAGTCTCGATCGTCGCCTGGGCCGGCTACATCGAACGCGGTGAGACCGACCCCAACTATGACTGGGTCACCAAGTTCGAAGCCGACACCGGCTGCAAGGTGAGCGTGAAGACCGCCAATACCTCGGACGAAATGGTGGCGCTGATGAACGAAGGCGGCTTCGACCTCGTCACCGCCTCGGGCGACGCCTCGTTGCGGCTGATCGCCGGCAAGCGCGTGCAACCGATCAACACGGCGCTGATCCCGTCGTGGTCAACGATCGACGAGCGGCTGCAGAACGCCGCGTGGCACACGGTCGACGGCACACATTACGGCACGCCCTATGTCTGGGGCGCCAACGTGCTGATGTACAATACCGACGTGTTCAAGGACGGGCCGCCGACCAGCTGGAACGTGGTATTCGAGGAGATGAACCTGCCCGACGGCAAGTCCAACAAGGGCCGGGTGCAGGCCTATGACGGCCCGATCTACATCGCCGACGCCGCGCTCTACCTGATGGCGCACAAGCCCGAGCTCGGCATCAAGGACCCGTACGCGCTCAACGAAGACCAGTACAAGGCGGCGCTCGACCTGCTGCGCGTGCAGCGGACACTGGTCGGCCGCTACTGGCACGACGCCTATATCCAGATGGACGACTTCAAGAACGAAGGCGTCGTCGCGTCGTCGTCCTGGCCGTTCATGGTCAACGTGCTGGTGGCCGAAGGCGCCAAGGTGGCCTCGACCTTCCCCGAGGAAGGGATCACCGGCTGGGCCGATACCACGATGCTCCATTCCGAAGCCGCGCATCCGAACTGCGCCTACATGTGGATGGAGCACTCGCTCGCGCCCAAGGTGCAGGGCGACGTCTCGGCCTGGTTCGGCACGGTGCCGTCGGTGCCCGCTGCCTGCAAGGGCAATGAGCTCCTCACCGACGAGGGCTGCACGATGAACGGCTACGAGAACTTCGACAAGATCCGCTTCTGGCGGACCCCGACCGCGAAGTGTGAGGCGGGCGAGTGCGTGCCGTACTACCGCTGGGTCAGCGACTATGTCGGGGTCATCGGCGGCCGATAAGCGGCCCGAGGGCAGCGGGGCGCTGCTCCGCCTCCTCCACCCCGCAACTGTCACTCCCGTGGCGGACGCGATCCTATGCGATCTCGCGTCCACAGCGAGTTGGGTCTCCGCCGTTGCGGGGGTGACACCTGATACGACGCGAAAGTTGCCACACGCATGACATCGGCCGTTTCCCTCCAGACCGTCTCTCGCCATTTCGGGGCGGTCAAAGCACTCGACGAGGTCGATCTCGAGGTCGGGGAAGGGGAGTTCTTTGCCATGCTCGGCCCTTCTGGATCGGGCAAGACCACCTGCCTCAGGCTGATTGCCGGCTTCGAGCAGCCGACATTGGGCCAGGTCCGTATCTTCGGCGATGCGGTGGAAGGCGTGCCGCCCTACAGGCGCAACGTCAACACAGTGTTCCAGGACTACGCGCTGTTCCCGCACATGAACGTGCGGGAGAACGTCGAATTCTCGCTGATGCTGCGCAAGGTCGACAAGGCAACGCGGGCCCGGGAGGCCGAGGCGGCACTGGAACTGGTGAAGCTCGGCGGCTATGGCGACCGGCGGCCGGGGCAATTGTCCGGCGGGCAGCGACAACGCGTGGCGCTGGCCCGGGCCATCGTCAACAAGCCCAAGGTGCTGCTGCTCGACGAGCCGCTTGGGGCGCTCGACCTGAAGCTGCGCGAGCAGATGCAGGAAGAGTTGAAAGCGCTGCAGAAGACGCTCGGCATCACCTTCATCTTCGTCACCCATGACCAGGGTGAGGCGCTGTCGATGGCCGACCGGGTGGCAGTGTTCAATTTCGGCAAGCTGATCCAGGTGGGGACGCCCGAGGAGATCTATCGACAACCGAACTCGCGCTTCGTCGCCGATTTCGTCGGTTCGTCGAACGTGCTCGGGCCCGAGTTCGTGCAGGCCATCGCCGGCGAGCGGCGCTGGGCGTCGCTGCGACCGGAGGCGATCCATGTCATCCGGGCCGATGGCGGCCAGAATGCGCTGACCGGCACGGTCACGGCGCGATCGTATCTCGGTGCGACCACCCGGCTTGCGGTCGATCTCAACGGCACGCTGCTGCATGCGGTCGTTCCGTCCACCGACGATCTGCCGACTGAGGGGGAACGGGTCACCATCGGCTTCGCCAAGGATGCGCTGCACCTGATGGAGAACGCCGGATGAGTGTGGTCGCCGCCACCGCTTCGGGTGCCATCCTCAGCAACCAGCGGGGCTGGCTCGGCTCGCTCAGCGACCGGTTCTGGCGCCAGCCGAAGCTGTTCGTCTTCCTGCTGTTGCTGCCGGCGCTGCTGTGGCTCGGCATTGTTTACATCGGCTCGCTGTTCGCGCTGCTGCTGCAGAGCTTCTTCTCGATCGACGAGTTCTCGGGGCTGATCAACTACGAATTCACGCTCAAGACATATGCCGAGCTGCTCAAGCCCCAGAACCTCGACGTGATCCTCCGCACGGTGATCATGGCCTCCGCCGTCACCGTCGCCTCGGCGCTGATCGCCTTTCCCATTGCCTACATGGCGGCGCGCTATGCACGGGGGAAATGGAAGGCGCTGTTCTACCTCGGCATCATGCTGCCGCTGTGGGCCAGCTACCTGGTGAAGGTCTATGCGTGGAAACTGATCCTCGCGAAGGAAGGCATCCTCAACTGGGTGTTCGCGCAGTTGCACCTGACCTGGCTGCTGGACGCCTGGCTTTCGCTGCCGGTGATCGGCGGCAATTCACTCTCGATCAGCTACACCGGCACCTTCATCGTCTTCCTCTATGTGTGGATGCCCTACATGATCCTGCCGATCCAGGCGGCAATCGAGCGGGTGCCGACCAATCTCCTCGATGCCTCGTCCGATCTCGGCGCGACGCCGATGCAGACGTTCTGGAAGGTGATCTTCCCGCTGGCGCTGCCCGGCATCGTCGCCGGCTCGATCTTCACGTTTTCGCTGACGCTGGGCGACTACATCATCCCGCAGATCATCGGTACGTCCGCGTTCTTCATCGGCCAGGCGGTGTACGCGCACCAGGGCACGGCGGGGAACATTCCGCTGGCCGCCGCCTTCACGGTGGTGCCGATCGTGATCATGGGACTGTATCTGTGGATGGCCAAGCGCATGGGGGCGTTCGATGCGCTCTGATGTGGCTCGCGCACCGTGGGGCCTGAAGCTCGCCGCAGCGGCAGGGCTGTTCTTCATGCTGGTGCCGATTGCGTTGATCTTCCTTTATGCCTTCTCGTCGGAGGAGCGGACCTACCAGTGGCCGCCGCCGGGGCTGACGCTCAAGTGGTTCGAGGTGACGTGGAACCGGCCAGACGTCTGGCAGGCGTTGACGCTGTCGGTACAGGTGGCATCGATCTCGACGCTGATAGCGCTGGTGCTGGGAACGCTCTGTGCCGCGGCGGTGTCGGGCACCCGGTTCTTCGGACGAGAGACGATCTCGCTGCTGGTGATCCTGCCGATCGCGCTGCCCGGCATCATCACCGGTATCTCTCTGCGGTCGGCGTTCAGCCTGATGGAGATTCCGTTCTCGTTCTGGACGATCGTCCTCGGCCACGCGACCTTCTGCATCGTCGTGGTCTACAACAACGCCGTCGCCCGCTTCCGGCGGACATCGGGCTCGATGATCGAGGCGGCGATGGATCTCGGCGCGGACAAGTTCCAGACCTTCCGCCACATCATCCTGCCCAATATTGGCACTGCGCTGCTGGCGGGCGGCATGCTGGCCTTCGCGCTCAGCTTCGACGAGGTGATCGTCACCACCTTCACCGCCGGCCAGCAGCAGACGCTGCCGATCTGGATGCTCGAGGAACTGGTGCGGCCGCGGCAGCGCCCGGTGACCAACGTGGTCGCCATGGTGGTGGTGATCGTGACGCTGCTGCCGATCCTGCTCGCGTTCTACTTCAGCCGTGGCGGCGACCAGACCGTCGCCGGTATGGGCAAATGACCCAATTCGTTCGGGAGAGAGACTAATGAATACCGAGATGCTGATCGGCTCGCGCTTCGAGGCGGGGACGGAAACCGAGGAGCAGGTGCTCAATCCCAGGACCGGGGAACTGATCAAGGGTATCCCGGAAGCCTCAGAGAGCCAGATCAACGCAGCGGTGCTGGCTGCCGAGAAGGCGTTTGTGACCTGGTCACGGACGACGCCCGGGCAGCGCTCGAACTACCTGCTGCGGATCGCGCAGGCGATCGAGGACGATGCCGATGGCTTCGCGGCGCTCGAGGCGCTGAACTGCGGCAAGCCGATCAATGCGGTGAAGAACGACGAGATCCCGGCGATCGTCGATTGCTGGCGGTTCTTCGCCGGCGCGGTGCGCAACATGCAGGGCTCGATCGCCGGGGAATATCTGCCTGGCCACACCTCGATGGTACGGCGCGATCCGATCGGCATCGTCGGCTCGATCGCGCCGTGGAACTACCCGCTGATGATGATGGCGTGGAAGCTGGCGCCGGCGATCGCAGGCGGCAACACGGTGGTCTACAAGCCATCCGAGCAGACGCCGCTGACGGCGCTGAAGCTGGCGAAGGTGTTCGCCGACGTGCTGCCGGAAGGCGTGGTCAATGTCATCCTCGGGCGCGGCGAGAGCGTCGGCAACGCGCTGATCAACCACCCCAAGATCAACATGATCTCGATCACCGGCGACGTCGCGACCGGCAAGAAGGTGCTGCAGGCGGCGGCCAAGTCGGTCAAGCGCACGCATCTTGAGCTCGGCGGCAAGGCGCCGGTGATCGTCTACGACGACGCGGACATCGAGGCGGTGGTGAGCGGGCTCAAGGCCTTCGGCTACTACAATGCCGGGCAGGACTGCACGGCGGCGTGTCGGATCTACGCCGGGCCAAAGATCCACGACAAGCTGGTGGCGGACCTCAGTTCGGCAGTCAACTCGATCAAGTACAACCAGCAGGACGATACGCTCAACGAGATCGGGCCGCTGATTTCGAAGCGGCAGCGCGATCGTGTGGCGAGCTTTGTCGAGCGGGCGTCGGAGCTGCCGCATATCAAGATCACCGCCGGCGGCCATGTGTCCGGCGACCGGGGGTTCTTCTACGAGCCGACAGTGATTGCCGGGGCGTTGCAGCAGGACGAGATCGTGCGGCGCGAAGTGTTCGGGCCGGTAGTGTCGATCACCCGCTTCACCGACCCCGAGGATGCCATCGCCTGGGCCAACGACAGCGACTACGGCCTCGCCTCATCGGTGTGGACCAAGGATATCTCGAAGGCGATGCAGACGGCGGCGCGGCTGCAGTATGGCTGCACCTGGATCAACACCCACTTCATGCTGGTCAACGAGATGCCGCATGGCGGGCTGAAACAGTCGGGCTACGGGAAAGACATGTCGGTCTACGCGCTGGAGGACTACACGGCCGTCCGGCACGTGATGATCAACCACGGCTGACGGCCGGCGCCCTAAAGCGCGGGCGCCGTGGCGTTGCCGCTGGCGAGATGCGAGCGGATATCGAGTTCCGTGCTCTTGAGATGGCCCCGCATGGCTTCGACGGCGCCGCGCTGGTTGCCGGCGCGGATGGCGTCGAGGATTCCCTGGTGGGCGTTCAGCGTTTCCTCGCGGCCGGCGTAGCGGAGGGTCTGGCCACGACGGCTCATGACGAAGCTCTCCCGCAGTGGCTGCGCCATGGCCTCGAAGATGAAGGCGATGACCCGGTTGCCGCTGGCGGTGGCGATGGCCTCGTGGAACTGCAGGTCCCACTCGTGGAATCGCGCTTCCCCCTCGGCATTGGCGCCGTTGGCCGCATCGGCAGCGGCGAGGCGCATGCCCAGCATGGCGCCCTCGATGGCCTGGACACCGGCGCGGCTGACACGCTTGGCGGCGAGGCCCGCGGCAAGGGTCTCCATGGCCATGCGAAGCTCGATGAGGTCGAACAGGCCCTTCGGGTCGTTGCGGACGATCGACACCAGCAGCCCGGCAAAGACCGAGCTGTCCGGCTCGCGCACCACGGCGCGGCGGCCGCGGCCGATATCCAGCAGTCCCCGGCCGACCAACATCTTGACGGCTTCGCGGATCGTCAGCCGGCTCACCGCAAAGCGGGCGGCGAGGTCTGCTTCGCTTGGAATGCTGGCGCCGGGGGCGAAATCCTGAAGCACGATATCGGCCAGGGCATTGGCGACGTTCTCCGCCGCCGTCGATGCATGTTCCTCTCGGCCGACGTTGCCGTCACTGCTTGCCATGCCCCTAGACCTATCTGATATGTTTTCATCAGCGACGCGAATGTTCTCTTCGCTGCCGCCGTGCTCCTCGGGGCGAAGATGTAGCGTCAACGGGAGGTGTGGAGCAAGGTCCGGCGCGCAACTAGTATGTCAGTTCGGCGGCGCTCGCCGGACATCTTTACACTGGTATCTGATTACTCTAGGTTCCGGCCGCGCGTTGGAGGACGTGCGAACGCCTTGGCAGCAGGGCGTTTGGGAGGCTTCGACTGGTCGGGCGAGACGGTATTGCCGTGCGTAGCTCAAGACCCGATGAATGACCTCCATCCAAATCCTCCCCACGCCGGCTGGTCCGGCAGTGGCTCCAACACAACGGTTTACCCGGGAGGAAACCAGTGAAAGCCTTGAAACTTCTTATGACCGCCGTGACGGTTGGCGCGATCGCGCTCACCGGTTCGGTGTTTGCCCAGGACAAGGGCGCCATCGGCATCGCGATGCCGACCCAGTCGTCGCTGCGCTGGATTTCAGACGGCAACGAGCTGAAGGCCGCGCTCGAGGCGAAGGGCTACAGCGTCGACCTGCAGTATGCCGAGGACGACATCCCGAATCAGCTCGCCCAGATCGAGAACATGGTGACCAAGGGCGTGAAGGCCCTCGTCATCGCTTCGATCGACGGCACGACGCTCTCGGCCGTGCTGCAGCAGGCTGCCGATGCCGGCATCAAGGTCGTCGCGTATGACCGCCTGATCCGCGACAGCGGCAACGTCGACTACTACACCACCTTCGACAACTTCCAGGTCGGCGTCCTCCAGGCCAATTCCCTCGTGAAGGGCCTCAAGGAGCGCTTCCCGGACGTGAAGCCGTGGAACGTCGAGCTGTTCGGCGGTTCGCCGGACGACAACAACGCCTTCTTCTTCTATGACGGCGCGATGTCGGTGCTGCAGCCGCTGATCGACGACGGCTCGATCGTGATCAAGTCCGGCCAGACTGGCATGGACAAGGTCGGTACGCTCCGTTGGGACGGCGCCGTGGCGCAGGCCCGCATGGACAACATCCTGTCGGCCAACTACTCGGACGGCACCGTGGTGCACGGCGTTCTCGCCCCGTATGACGGGCTGAGCCGCGGTATCATCTCGTCGCTGCGCGGCGTTGGCTATGGTTCTGCCGATCAGCCGTGGCCGATCGTCACCGGCCAGGACGCCGAGACCCCGTCGGTCAAGGCGATCATCGCCGGCGAGCAGTACTCGACCGTGTTCAAGGACACCCGCGAACTGGCCAAGACCACTGCCGGCCTCGTCGACACCGTCCTCACCGGCGGTACCCCGGAAGGCCTCGACACCAAGACCTATGACAATGGCGTCAAGGTCGTGCCGTCGATCCTGCTGGTTCCGCATGACGTGGACGTCACCAACTACGAGGCTCTCGTTGTTGGTTCGGGCTACATCAAGGCCGAAGACCTGAAGTAATCCAGGTATTCCGGAGGGGCCTCGCGGCAGCGCGAGGCCCTTTCGCCATTCTACTCACATGAAGTAAATATCCAGGGGTCTGCGGCGCCACCCGAGCGACCGGACCCAGCTGAAGGACTGCTATGACCGACACCATCCTGGAGATGCGGAACATCACCAAGACCTTCCCCGGTGTGAAGGCGCTCCAGAACGTCAATCTCGATGTCAGGGCCGGTGAGATCCACGCCATCGTGGGCGAAAACGGCGCCGGCAAGTCGACGCTGATGAAGGTGCTCTCCGGCGTCTATCCGCATGGCAGCTACGAAGGCCAGATCATCTATGAAGGCCACGAGTGCCAGTTCAAATCGATCCGCGACAGCGAGCACAAGCGCATCGTGATCATTCACCAGGAGCTGGCCCTGGTGCCGCTTCTGTCGATCGCGGAGAACATCTATCTCGGTAATGAGCAATCCCATGCGGGCGTGATCGACTGGGATGAAACCCGCGAGGGCGCTCGCAAGCTGCTGCGCAAGGTCGGCCTCAATGAGGATCCAGACACGCTGATCACCAATATCGGCGTCGGCAAGCAGCAGCTGGTCGAGATCGCCAAGGCCTTGTCGAAGGAGGTGAAGCTCCTGATCCTCGACGAGCCGACGGCGAGCCTTTCCGAGAAGGACAGCGAGGCGCTGCTCAACCTGCTGCTCGAGTTCAAGAACCAGGGCATCTCCTGCATCCTCATCTCGCACAAGCTCAACGAGGTTTCGAAGGTCTCGGACCGGATCACGGTGATCCGCGACGGCCACAGCATCGAGACGCTGAACAAGGACCAGATCACCGAGGACCGCATCATCACGCTGATGGTCGGCCGCTCGCTCGAGGACCGCTATCCCCCCCGTGCGCCACACGTTGGCGATGTGGTGCTCGAGGTGAAGAACTGGTCGGTCTATCATCCGCAGCACCGCGACCGGCAGGTGATCAAGAACATCGACCTCAACATCCGCAAGGGGGAGGTCGTCGGGATCGCCGGGCTGATGGGCTCGGGCCGCACCGAGTTCGCGATGAGCCTGTTCGGCAAGTCGTACGGCCAGAAGATCACCGGCGAGGTGTTCCTCAACGGCAAGAAGATCGACACCTCGACGGTCGAGAAGGCCGTGGCGCACGGCATCGCCTATGCCACCGAGGATCGCAAGACCTTTGGGCTCAACCTCATCGACCACATCAAGCACAACACGACGATCGCCAACCTGGTCGGCGTGTCGCGCTGGGGCGTCATCGATGACCTGGCCGAGCTCGACGTGGCCAACGACTATCGCAAGAAGACCAACATCCGGTCCTCCAGCGTCTACCAGGTGACGGGGAACCTCTCCGGCGGCAACCAGCAGAAGGTTGTGCTGTCGAAGTGGCTGTTCGCCAACCCGGACGTGCTGATCCTCGACGAGCCGACCCGCGGCATCGACGTCGGGGCCAAGTACGAAATCTACACCATCATCAATCAACTGGCCGCGCAGGGTAAGGCAATCCTCGTCATCTCGTCGGAGATGCCGGAACTGCTGGGCATCACGGACCGCGTCTACGTGATGAACGAAGGGCGGATGGTCGGCGAGATGCCGACCAGTGAAGCCAGCCAGGAAAAGATCATGCGCGCCATCGTTCGCGCCGAAGGAAAAGCAGCATCATGACCACAGAAACCGCATCGCAGGCGGCGGCAGCGCCGACCGAGGCCGGCAAGACCCAGGAACTCACGATCTGGGGGGCGCTGCAGGCCAATATCCGTGATTACGGCCTGCTGCTGGTGCTCATCCTCATCATGCTGTTCTTCCAGTGGACGACGGACGGCACGCTGTTCAAGCCGGTGAACCTCACCAACATCGTGCTGCAGAATAGCTACATCATCGTGATGGCGCTGGGCATGCTGCTGGTGATCGTCGCCGGCCACATCGACCTGTCGGTCGGCTCGGTATCGGGCTTCATCGGCGCGCTCGCCGCGATGCTGATGATCGGCTGGAAGTTCCCGCCGGAGTTGGCTTTCCTCGCCAATCCGATCGTCGCTGGCATCATCTGCATGGTGATCGGCGCGGCCATCGGGGCAGTACAGGGCTGGCTGATCGCCTATTACCGCATCCCAAGCTTCATCGTGACCCTCGCGGGCATGCTGATCTTCAAGGGCCTGTCGCTCGCCATTCTGGCCGGCAAATCGGTGGGTCCGTTCCCGGCCGAGTTCCAGTTGCTGTCGGCGGGGTTCATTCCCGACTTCATCGGCAAGATCACGCTGGTCCCCGCCAGCGAAGGCGTGCAGCCGCTGGCGCTGCACGGCGCGACCCTGGTGCTGGGCATCATTGGCGTCGTCGCCATGGTGCTGCTGTCGCTGCGCGGGCGAGCCCGCCGCAAGGCACGCGGCTACGAGTCGGAGCCGTTCGCGCTGTTCGTGATCAAGAACGTGGTGATCGCCGCGCTCGTGCTGTTCTTCACCTACATGCTCGCGTCCTACAAAGGCCTGCCGAACGTGCTGGTGGTGATGGCCCTCCTGATCGGGCTGTTCGTCTTCATCACCAAGCGGCTGACCTTCGGTCGTCGCATCTATGCCATCGGCGGTAACCTCAAGGCGGCGGCCCTGTCGGGTATCAAGACCGAGCGGCTGACCTTCTACGTGTTCGCCATTATGGGGGCGCTGGCGGCGCTCGCCGGCATGATCTATGCAGCGCGCCTCAACTCGGCGACGCCGAAGGCAGGGCAGGGGCTCGAGCTCGACGTGATCGCGGCGGTGTTCATCGGCGGTGCGTCGGCGCTGGGCGGCGTTGGCCAGGTGGCGGGAGCCGTCATCGGCGCCTTCATCATGGGCGTGATGAACAACGGCATGTCGATCCTGGGCGTCAACATCGACTGGCAGCAGATGATCAAGGGCATCGTGCTGCTCGCTGCGGTGTTCTTCGACCTCTACAATAAGAACAAGGCCTGACCACCAGGCCTATCGATCGTCGCGAAGGCAGAAGCCCGGGTCCCACGGAGGTGGTGTCCGGGCTTTCTCTTGCCTGCTCCAAAGCCCGTGTCGGTCAGTGCGGCGGAGGACTATACTGACGCTCGCTCGATTTCTTCCGGCAGCTCGGCTGGATCTGAAAGCTCCAGCGTCGCCATTGCAACCCAACCGCCTCGGGTCCATTTATGAAACCGAGGAATCGGAGGGGCTTATGGGCATTCTGGGCGCCATCATTATCGGGTTTATTACCGGCGTCATCGCCAAGCTGATTACGCCGGGAGACCCGAAGCCGCGTGGCTTCATCCTGACCACGGTGCTCGGCATCGTCGGCGCCTTGCTCGCGACGTATCTGGGACAGGCGATCGGCTGGTACCGGGCCGGTGAAGCAGCGGGCTTCTTCGGCGCGATCCTCGGCTCGATCATCGTACTGCTGATCTGGCGCCAGCTGGCGCGGCCGCGCTAACGCCATGGACATCCCAACCATCGAGACCGAGCGCTTGATCCTGCGCGGCTATACGCCGGCGGATTTCGACGCCTTCGCCGCCATGTGGGCGGATCCCGACGTGGTGCATTTCATCGGCGGACGGACGTTTACGCGCGAGCAATCGTGGCAACGCTTCCTGACGCGGGCCGGCGGCTGGCAGCATCTGGGCTTCGGGTTCTTCGCGACGTTCGAGAAGGAATCCGGGCAGCTCGTAGGTGAGGCCGGCTTTCACGAGGCGCGCCGCATCATCGAGCCACCGCTTGAGGGCACACTCGAAGCCGGCTGGGCGCTGATGCCGTCGGCGCAGGGCTGGGGTTATGCCACCGAGGCGATGCAGGCTGCCATCAGCTGGGCCGAAGCAAGGTTCCCGGGCCGGCGGATGACCTGCCTGATCAATGTCGACAACCTCGCTTCGATGCGGGTGGCCGGACGGCTCGGCTTCAAGGAGTTCGCGCGGACGATCTACGCCGATGACAAGGTCGTGCTGTTCGAGCGCCAGGTGAAATGAAAAGGGCGCCCCGAGAGGCGCCCTTTCACAGTCAGTGACGTGCTTACTGCGCTGCTGGAGCAGCCGGCGCCGGAGCGGTTGCCGGGGCTTCCATCGCAGGAGCTTCCATCGCAGGTGCCTCGGCGGGAGCGGCAGGAGCCGCTGCCGGAGCTTCCGTCGCAGCGGGGGCCGCAGGGGCCTCGGCCGGAGCGGGCTCGGCCGCCGGAGCGGGCTCGGGCGCCGGGGCCGGCGAGGCATCGGTGATGCGGCCGTCGGTGTAGGGCGTGTAGGCGCCGCCGAGCTTGGCGATGTAGTCGGCCACGACCTTCTCGAGCGGCGGTCCGAAGTCGTAGGCGTTGATGGCGTTCTTGCCGAACAGCTCGTAGCCGTCACCACCGCCGCGCACGTAGTTATTGGTCACGATGCCGTAGGTCTTGGCGGGGTCGATCGGCACCCAGTTGTCGCCGTCCTTGACCAGCACGTCGCTGATACGCGAGCCGGCGGGCTTGGACTTGTCGAAGGTGTACTTGAGACCCGCGACCTGCGGGAAGCGGCCAGCGACTTCCTCGATCTGGCTGGCACCATTCTCCAGCGAGGCGACGAGGTCGGCGCCAGTGAGCTGGAAGGTCGCGAGCGTGTTCGAGAACGGCAGCACCGTGAGCACTTCGCCCATGGTGATCTCGCCGGCGTCGATGGAGGCACGTAGGCCGCCCGAGTTGGCAATCGAGATGGTGATGCCCTGGTCGGCGACCCGATCGAGCTGTGCGTCGGCGACAAGGTTGCCCATCGAGCACTCGGAAACGCGGCAGACGTCGCGGTTGCCTTCGATCGGGGCGGTGGCGGTGCCGATGACTTCGGCCTTCAGGGCCTCGAGCGGCTTGCCGAGTTCTGCTACGCGGTCGAGGAAGCCCTGGTCGGGCTTCACCGAGGCATCGAGCAGGATCGGCGCGCCGGTGGCGGAGACAACCTTGCCGGCATCGTCCCAGGTAACCTTGAGTTCGCCCAGCACCTTGCCGTACTGGCCGGCCTGGACGATCGGAACGTCGACGCCATCGGGGTTCTTGACGATGGTGGGGTAGGGGCCCGCCTCGCCTTTGCCGGTGCCGAGGAAAGTGTGGCTGTGGCCGCCCACGATCACGTCGACGCCGGAGACGGCCGCGGCCAGGTCCTGGTCGACCTTGTAGCCGATGTGGCTGACCACCACGATCTTGTTGATCCCGGCGGCTTCCAGTGCGCCGACGGCGCCCTTGACGTACTCGGTGACGCTTTCGAAGGCGACGTTGGTGCCGGGGGAGGAGATATCGGGCGTATCAACAGTGGTGGCGCCAATCACGCCGACCTTCTCGCCGCCGATGTTGAGGACGATCACGCCCTTGGGCAGGCCCTTGAGGTCCGGGTCCTTGGTGGTGTCGAAGTTGCCGCCGATGATCGGGAACTTGGCAGAGGCGATGAACTTGGCGAACTCGGCCGGGCCATCATCGAACTCGTGGTTGCCGGTGGCCACCACGTCGAAGCCCATGTCGTTCATGAAGTTGGCGACGATCTCGGACTTGTACTGGGTGTAGAACAGCGAGCCCTGGAACTCGTCACCGGCGGAGAACAGCACGACGTTCTCGCCGGCCGCCTTGGCCTCGTCGCGCTTGGCGTCGATCTCGGTCTTCAGGCGGGCAATACCGCCGAAGCACTCGCCCTTGGTCTCGCCCTCGGCGTTGCAGGTCGAGTCCGTCCCGGTGATCGATTCGAAGCGGGAGTGGAAATCGTTGATGTGGAGGATGGTGAGGGAGAAATCGGCAAAGGCCGCACCGGAAAAACCGGCAGTGAGTGCCAGCGCCGAGGCGCCGAACAATAGCTTCTTCATATCCCTGTCCTTTCGTGGCGGTCCGATTGGCCCGGACCCTTTTCCCACCGCTTTGCAACGCCGGTGTAACAGCGCAGGCGCCCCTTCCTTGTGCCACCTGCAACTCCAGTGGAGCCGGGAGTTAACAACAGATCATCGGACAGCGGAAGGGCGTGGCGCGGCGCTTTTGGGCTTCCATGAACGGCCGGTTCGGTTACTCTCCGCCCGCTTTATGCGGGGAGTCGACTATGCGTAGTGCCTTGATCGTCTGGGGTGGGTGGAACGGGCATGACCCAGAGGAATGCGCCGCAATCTACCGGCGCTGGCTGCACGAGGACGGCTACTCGGTGCGGGTCGAAACCGACCTCGCGGTATTCGCCGACCCGGCGATCCATGAGCTGAGCCTGATCATACCGATCTACACCATGAGCAAGATCGAGAAGGAGCCGCTCAGCAATCTCGTCAAAGCCATCGAAGGTGGCGTCGGGCTCGCCGGGCACCATGGCGGGATGAGCGATGCGTTCCGCGATGCGGTCGACTACCAGTTCGTGGTCGGCGGACAGTGGGTGGCGCACCCGGGCAATATCATCGACTACATGGTGGACGTGACCAAGCCCGATGACCCGATCATGCAGGGCATCCCGGCCTCGTTCCCCTACACGTCCGAGCAGTACTACATGCACATGGACCCCTCGGTCGAAGTGCTGGCAACGACGACCTTCTCGGGCCAGCACGCCGCCTGGACCAAGGGCGTGGTGATGCCGGTGGTGTGGAAGCGGCAGTACGGCGCCGGCAAGGTGTTCCACTCGACGCTGGGGCACCAGGCCAAGGAGTTCGAGAACCCGCAGATGGCGACGATCCTGCGTCGCGGCATCAACTGGGCGGCACGCGACGAGGGCTGAGCCCTACCAGCGCAGCGCGAACCGGCCGATCGCTGCGCCGAGGAAGGCGGCGGCGAGGATGCCGGTGGTGTACCAGATGGTGATGAAGGGCAGGCCGCTTTCGCCGCAGTGGAAGGCGTAGACCCAGGTGGCGGCGGCGCCCGCCATCAGGCCTGCCGCGAAGCCGGCGAGGGTCAGGTTGGTGGGCGCGAAGCGGCGCATCACCAGGACAGTCACCGCGTAGATGGGCACTGATAGCGCGACGATGTAGACCGGACAGATCAGCGCCGTGCCGCCCATCACCAGCGGTCTCATCATTTCGGGCCCGCTCATCATCATCTGGACGATACCGGCAATGCCGGTCAGCGCGACGAGCGCGAAGATGCCGAGCAGCGGCAGGCGCAAGCTGCCGCCAGGGCGGGACAGGCGTTCGGCGGCCCAGAAGGCAAGCAGCGCGAAGATCAGCGTGAAGGCGAACTTGGCCCAGAAGGTCGGGTTGGCGTAGGCGGTGGCGATATCCGGGCGGAGCCCGAGCCACGGCACCATCACCGCGGCGGCGACGATGGCGCCGATGACGCCGGCTAAGGCGAGCCGGCGCTTCAGGGCATTGCGCGGCACCGGCGTGGTGTCGGCGACCAGCCGATCGATCAGGTCGTCACTCATCGGCGCGCCCTCCGAACCGTGCGGCCAGCGACTTCAGGCCGCGATGGATCGAGACCTTCACCGCGGACTCCGACATGCCGGTGCGCGCCGCCGCTTCGGCGATGGAGGCGCCTTCAAGCCGCACCTGGCGGATCAGTTCGGCCGGACGCGCGGGGATAGTTGAGAGCGCCGCTTCGACATCCATGCGGGCGGTGACGTCGCCGGTCTCATCGTTCGCGAAGATCGCGGCGTCGTCCTCGAGCGGCACAGTGGCGCGCAGCTTGTTGCGGCGGAAATGGTCGATCAGCTTGTAGCGCGCGATGGCGTGCACCCAGGCCGTCAGCGGCTGGTTGCGATCATAGGTCAGCCGTCGCGTGTGGATGGCCATCAGGGTTTCCTGCACCAGGTCGTCGCCATTGGCGGCGAGCGCGGGGTTGAGCCGGCGTGCGAAGTAGGAACGCAAGGTCCGGCGCAGTTCTTCGAGCAGCACCCGGTAGGCGTTCGCGTCGCCGTCGAGCGCCTTGAGCATCAGCGCGCGGAGCCGCGCTTCCATGTTCGAGGTGACGCTCATTGAACCCTGAATTCGGTGGATACGGAGGAAAGGTTACACCGCGTCGCGAAGTCTGTCGCGTGGTCACGAACGCGTGATGGCGTAACCTCCTCTAGCAGTGCCGCGAATTGCTCCCTGTAACCGCCGCATGAGCGGCCAACGGGAGACTTCGTATGAAAACCATCCTTTCCGCCCTCGCCCTTGCGGCCGCTCTGGGCTTTGCGGGCAATGTCGCCGCCGAGGACGCCATGGCGACGCCGATGGCAAGCGACGCGATGGCCGCCGAACCGATGGCGGGTGACGCCATGGCCGCCGATCCCATGGCGATGACCCCCGCCGAGATGCTGAAGGCCTGCCTCGAGAAGGCCAGCATGGAAGCCGACGCGATGAAGAAGGACGAGGCCACCAAGGCCTGCAACGTCGCCCCGATGGCAGGCGACGCCATGGCTCCCGCACCGGGCGACGCGATGGCTGCCGAACCGATGGCGGACGGGGCGATGGCTCCGGCGCAATAAACTATCCGTGATAGGCTGCAATCGCTCCCCGAACTGCCGTTCCTACGTGGGCAGGCGGGGAGCGACGCCGCGACACCACCGGGGGAACGATGACCGACCAGGCAATCGACAGAGTTGAGGTCGCACGAGAGGCGAAGCCGAAGGGCCCGCTGATCTACCGGCAGGCGATACTGACGCGCATCACCCACTGGGTGTGGGCGATCGCGATGTTCTTCCTGTTGCTCTCTGGGCTGCAGATCTGGAACGCCCATCCGGCGCTTTATTTCGGCCAGCAATCCGGCTTCGAGTTCGACAACGCAATCCTCAGGATCGGAGCGGAGAACACCGATACGGGGCCGCGCGGCTTCACCACGGTGTTCGGCCAGAAGTTCGATACCACCGGGGTGCTCGGGATGAGCGGCACCGAGGCACAGCCGAACTTCATCGGCTTTCCCGAATGGGCCACGATCCCGTCGTTCCGCGATCTCGCGACCGGCCGGGTGGTGCATTTCTTCTTCGTCTGGGTGTTCCTCGGCGCGATCGGCATCTGGCTGATCTCGAGCCTCTTCAACGGACATTTGTGGCGCGACATCATCCTGAAGCCGCGCGATTTCCGCGAGTTGCCCAGGGATATCTGGCAGCACGTCACGTTCAAGTTTCACCACGGGCGCAGCTACACGCCGCTGCAGAAGGTCGCCTATTTCGGGGTGTTCCTCGTGCTGTTCCCGCTGATCATCCTCACCGGACTGTCGATGTCGCCGACGATGAATGCTGGCTGGCCCTGGCTGGTCGAGCTGTTCGGCGGGCGGCAGACGGCGCGGACCATCCACTTCATCGTGATGGTTTTGCTCGTGCTGTTTTTCGTCGTCCACATCGTAATGGTGGTGCTGGCGGGACCGATCAACGAGTTGCGCTCGATGATCACGGGCTACTACCGCACCAGCCCGGGCACCGAACCCGACAAGCAGAAGGGCAACAAGTCCAATGGCTAACCTGATCCTCAATCGCCGCCGGCTGATCGGGCTCGGCGCGGCCTCCGGCGCTTCGCTGGTGCTTGCCGGCTGCGACCAGTTCGATTTTCTCGGGCAGCGCAACGATCCGGTGCGCGACTTCCTCGAGCGGGCCAACAGCCTGACCTATGGGGCGCAGCGCGCGCTGGTGGGCGACCAGGCGCTGGCCAAGGAGTTCTCGGAGAGCGAGATCCGGCAGGGGCAGCGGCCGAACGGCTCAACCGATCCGCGCTCCGGTATCGAGGAGTACCGCAACCTCGAGGCGACCGGCTTTGCCGCCTACAAGCTGAAGATCACCGGCCTGGTGGAGACGCCGAAGGAGTATTCGCTGGCCGAACTGCAGAACATGCCGTCGCGCACGCAGATTACCCGGCACGACTGCGTCGAGGGCTGGAGCTGCATCGCCAAGTGGACCGGCGTGCCGCTGAGCCGGCTGCTCGACGAGGCCAGGGTGAAGCCGGGCGCCAAGTTCATCGTCTACCACTGCTACGACCAGATGGGCGGCGGCCTATCCAAGCCCGAGGCCTACTACGAGAGCTCCGACCTGATCGACGCGTTCCATCCGCAGACGATCGCGGCGTATGGGCTCAACGGCGGCAAGCTGCCGGTCGCCAACGGCGCGCCGCTTCGCATCCGCATCGAGCGGGCGCTGGGCTACAAGCAGCCGAAATACGTGCACACGATCGAACTGGTGGACGGGTTCTCGCAGTACGGCCTGGGGCAGGGCGGCTACTGGGAGGATCATGGGTATGACTGGTATGGCGGGATTTAGGTCGCGCTGACTGAGCGCTGGAGCGAGGCGCACCCCACCCTCACTCCCTCCCCACAAGGGGGAGGGAGGCCGATTGAGTTCACAGGAGCATCAGTCGTCTCCCTCCCCTCGACGGGGAGGGATCAAGGGTGGGGTGGGCCACTCGCGCCGGCCTGAATCGGTTGCCCCGCATAGCTCCCCTGCGCACCCGTTTCCCGTTTTCCCTTGCCAATCCGCGCTTTATCCCCCATATGCGCACCATTCGCCCCGCCCAGTTG
The DNA here is from genome assembly GCF_056402875.1 of Devosia sp. P3_B2. NCBI lineage: Bacteria > Pseudomonadati > Pseudomonadota > Alphaproteobacteria > Hyphomicrobiales > Devosiaceae > Devosia > Devosia sp. P3_B2. Next base: position 208,167 of record NZ_JBFUGO010000002.1, read on the forward strand.
TCCCCGTGAAGGGGATTTGGCGCGATGATGGCGATGGACTTCTCTTCTTACTGGCCAAAACGGTGAGCGGCGAAGTGCCCCGGAAATGTCCCCCGCAACGATAGCGGGAACACCGGGAGACAGCGCAACCGTGCGGCAATCCCGTCGCCATTGCATCTATCGATCACGCCGAGCCCGAAACGGGTCTCCGGCGACCCTCGCGCACCGATTGGCCCGGAGCGCGCCAATGAAAGTTTGACCATTGACCAATACATTCGCAGAACTCGGCCTTTCGGCGCAGCTCGTCAGCGCGCTTACGGCTGCCGGGTTCACCACGCCGACGCCGATCCAGGCGAAAGCCATTCCGCCGCAGCTCGAGCGCCGTGACATCATGGGCATCGCCCAGACCGGTTCGGGCAAGACCGCAGCGTTCGGCCTGCCGATCCTTGCTGGCCTCGCCCAGCTTGGTGGCCGTGCCAACCCGATGACGACCCGCGCGCTGATTCTCGCGCCGACCCGCGAACTGGCGGTGCAGATCGACGAAGTGCTGCACAAGCTGGCGGGCTCGAAGCTCTCCACCGTGCTGGTGCTCGGCGGCGCCTCGCGCGGCGGACAGATCCAAAAGATCGCCCGCGGCGTCGATGTTGTGATCGCGACGCCGGGCCGTCTCAAGGACCTGGTCGACGACCGCAAGCTGAAGCTCAACGAGACCCGTTGGCTGGTGCTGGACGAAGCCGACCGCATGCTCGACATGGGCTTCATCAACGCCGTCAAGGAAATCGCACGGGCCATCGGCCCGCGTCGCCAGACCGCAATGTTCTCGGCCACGATGGCGCCCGAGATCGCCGAGCTGGCCAAGGGCCTGCTGAACGACCCGGTGCGTGTTGAAGCCAACCCGGCGGCGCAGACCGTCGGCACCATCGATCAGCGGGTGATCCTCGCCGGCTCGAAGGAAAAGCGCATGGTGCTCAACGACCTGTTGAAGGACGAGAGCCTCAGCCGCGTCATCATCTTTTCGCGCACCAAGCACGGTGCCGATCGCGTCACCAAGAACCTCGAGATCGACGGCCATCAGGCCGCGGCGATCCACGGCAACAAGTCGAACAATGCCCGCCAGGCCGCCCTCAAGGGCTTTGCCACCGGCAATGTGCGCATTCTCGTCGCCACCGACATCGCGGCCCGCGGCATCGACGTGCAGAACATCTCGCACGTGATCAATTACGAGCTGCCGGACGATCCTGAGAACTACGTGCACCGTATCGGCCGCACGGCGCGTAACGGCGCCTCGGGCTTTGCGATCACGCTCTGCGACGGCACCGAGCGCGGCAAGCTGCGCGATGTCGAGCGGCTGATCCGCAAGACTTTGCCGACCACCGGCGAGCTCAAGGGCAATGGCGGCGAAGTTATCGACGCGGCCAAGGTTCGCGCCCAGCGCCAGGCCCCGCGCCCGCAGGCCCCGCGTCCGGATGGCCAGCGCAAGCAGGCCAATGCGGGCCGGCATTTCTCCGGCGCCAAGAAGGCGGCGATCGTCGATGGCCGCAAGCGTACCAATGGCGAGGGGCATGCTCACGCCCCCAGCGCCAGCCACGCTGCCTCCGGTGGCAACGCACAGCAGGTGCGCGGTGGTGCCGGCACCGGCAGCAATGTCTCGCGCAATGGCGGCGCCGCGCCGACCGCGACCGGTTGGTGGGAAAAGCCGACGGGGCAGGGCACGCCCGCTCCCAAGCAGCGCTGGAACAAGAAGCAGAAGGACGCCGGCAAGCAGCGCCGCACCGAAGGCGAACGCGCAGCGGGCTAAGTCCCCGGCGCATTGCCAAAAGTATCAGGGGCGGTCCAGTGGGCCGCCCCTTTGCTTTATCGGATGCCGGTCACGCCCGGTACGAGGCTGACGCTGGTTTCGGTCGACGGTGCGCTCATCGCTCCGTCGGCCGGCGCGCCATCGGGCGGCGGGCCGCTCGGAGGTTCGCCACCTGCGCCGCCCGGCGCGCCGCCGAAGCCGGTCGAGGACTCGGCCGTGGGGTCGACGCCGACGATCATGGCGACGAGGTAGCGCTCCTCCAGTTCCTTCACATAGGCGAAGGAGGCGCGGGTGGCCTGGCTGGCGATGTTGTCGTTGGCGTTGAGCGTGTCGCGATCGTGACCGTGCGAGGTGTAGGGCTCGACGTTCTGGTAGAGGAACTGGCTCAGGGCATCGGGGAAGAACAGCTGGCCAGTGAGCACGGTCTTGTCGTCGAGGAAGACTTTGAAGTGGATGTGGGTGGTGCGGCCGGCGTACCAGCCCGGGTAGATAGTCTGGAACTCGACGATGCCGCTGGCGCTGGCGAATTGGGTGCCGCGCAGGAACGTCTGGCCCGTGGTGTCGACACCGCCGGTCTGGTTGGCATAGCCCGAGTAGAGCCCCTCGGCATTGCAGTGCCAGATATCGACGCGGGCGCCTTCGATGGGCTTGCAGCTGCCGTCGACGACCTGCAGGCGCACGGTCGTGGCGACCCCCTTCTGCGTGCCCTCGGTGATATCGGCGCGCTCTAGCGACGGGTCGAAATAATAGGGCCCTTCGGTCACTTCCGGCGTCAGCACGCAGACATCGGCGCCGGGCATCAGGCCGGTGGTGGTTTCGGCGCTGGCTTCCTGGGCAAAGGCCTTCTGGCTCATCAGCGCCCCACCGGCGGCGGTGACGGCGACGAGGCGCAGGGCATCACGGCGGTTCAATGGAGTGGGCATCGATCGTCTCCGTTTGGGTACGAACCCGATGTAGGAGGGGGCCGGGCGATCCCTGCGTTACAAGTTGGAGAGCTGCATTAAGTCTTCGAAATGTGGCGGAAGCGGTCATTTCTGAACGCCAGCTAAATGCCCAATTCCGGGAACGTTCAACCGCACCGCCGCATTATTGCCCTCAAGATGAACCGCTGGCCGAGAGGCCGCATCGCCCCAGGGGGCCCAAATGCTGAAGCTCACTCTCGTTGCAATGTTCGTGATGTCGATGGCGACGCTCACCATCGCCGCCTCCGCACTGCCGGTCGAAGTGGCCCCGGTCACCCAGCTCGCGGATCTCGGCTGAGGTCGAGATGACCACCGATCGGGAGCACGGCCGTACCCGCCGGGCCACCATGAACAGCACCACCCAGATCCTGCTGCTTGTCCTGTTCGCCACGGCGCTCGCCGTGCTGGCTTTCGCCGCTGCGAGCGTTGTGCTGGTCTGAGCTCTAGCTCAGCACACTGAGCCTCAGCTCAGCGGGATGCCCTTGTTTCCCTTGTCCCTCTGATAGACGGCCGAGAGGTCGTTGTAGGCGGCGTTGAGATCATCGACGCGCGCCACCAGCCGCTCCTTCGATGAACGGTCGAGGCCGGCGATCATCTGCTGGATGTCGTGGCTCTGAAAGAACGCGTTCTTGCGATTGTAGAGCGGGCGGTCCTCGGGGACGTAGTCGCGGTCCGGGTCCGGCACGGCGTAGACTTCCCTTAGAATGCGGATGTCGTGCGGGATGCCGAAACTGTCGCGCGTATCCTCGTAGCTGAACAGATAATAGAAATTGTCGAAGCCGGACCAGGTAATGCCCGAGAGGCAGAGCGAGCAGGGCTCGTGCGTGGCGAGGAACAGGCAGTCCTGTGGCGCGGGGCGCTGGTCGGCTGGCAGCTCGTAGAAGCGCTTGATGGCGTGCATTTCGCCGTGCCAGAGCGGGTTCTCGGTCTCGTTATTGGTCTCGCCGACGACCAGCGACAGGTCGGATTTCCTGAGGATCGCCGCGCCGAACAGCTTGTTGCCGCCGCCGACGCCGCGCTTGGTCAGCGGCAGCAGGTCGAGCTCGATGACGTCGAGCAGGCGGGAAATCAGGTCGGGCGTATGCATGCGGGTCTCCGGTTCGATGCCTCGAACCTGTCGAGAGCGGCGCGGAACGTCAACCTAGAAGCGTGACTTGGCGAGGCTCGCGAGTTCGATCCCTGCACCGTCGATCAGCACCAGGTGGTCCTTGTCTAGCCGCCAGAAGCGGGTGTCGGCGAGGGCGGCGAAGAAGCTGTCTTCCTGCTTGGTGGCGTCTTCGGACTGGCAAGCCATGCGGGTGGCTGCGACGGCGCTGAAGATCAGCCGCTCGGCATTCACTTCGGCCTGGGCGAACCACGAGTTGCAGCCCCCGCGGCCGCCGGCACGCATGTCCGAAGCGATGGACAGCGAGGAGACGACGCCGCGGGCTACGGGCGCGCCATTGATGGTTTCGGCCTGCCAGGTGATGTCGAGGATTGGCGGCGGGGGCGGAGCGACCTCGGGCTCGACGACAGCCTCGACGGCGGGCACCATGTTGACGATGATGAGGATCGGGGCGGCCGGCGCCAGCGGGTCGATGGCGTAGGGCTCAGCGTTGCGGAACCACACCGTGTCCTCGCCGGAAATCTCGGCGACCAGCGCGTAGTTGTGGCCGGCGACGATGACGTTTTCATCGAAGTTCAGGGTGAAGGTCAGTGGCACCTGGCCGGGGCTCGCAATCGGCGCTTTGGCCGAAACGCGGGGCTCGTCGGGCGTGGCGAGGTCGATCAGCGAGACCATCAGCGTGCCACCGGGCGGCAGCGCGATCCGCTCGCGGTAGGTCACGTCGCCCTTGAGGGTCACCTTGGCGGCGAGCGCAGGGCTCGCGAACGCCAGCAGCAGCGCCGCGATGGCCAGAACGATACGCATGGAAATGCCTCCACCCTCAGTCTGTTGGGTTAGATTATGGAGCAATTGCAACGTAGTTGCGACGGGGAACGGACGTCTCGGTAAAGAATTCAGCCGCGTTGCGCTACCAAGTACGGCTCGTCGAAGAAGTATTCCTCGAGGTTGTTGCCTTCGCCGCCGCGGTCGATGATCAGGAAATCAGAGGTCTCGCCGAGCGGCGTCAGCACGCCGTGCCAGGTATTCATCGCCATGTTGATGCCCTGTCCGGGCGCGGCGAGAAAGGCGCGCGGAGTGCCGGGCACGCCGCCCTCATCGGGCGCAACGATGGAGAGGAACGGCCGCTGCGACAGCGGATAGAACGCCTGGCTGCCGAGCGGGTGGCGTTCCACCATCTTCAGCGTTAGCGGCAGGGGGTAGTGTTGCCCCCGGGCGATCGACACCAGTGGGCGCGGATGCACGCCGCCGAGCTCGACCTTGGCGAGATCGTGGTAGCGCTCGGTCATGCCTCCATTGATCGGGTAGTGGTGTGCGCCTTCGGTCTCGATCACCTGGCCGAACGGCGCGTAGGCCTCGCGGGTCAGCGGTTCGATGAAAATGGTGCGGCCGGCTGTCATCGCGACTCTCTCGTGGTGCGCCAAACTTAGCCGATGTGCCGCGTGGCGAAAGCCCGGCCGCTCACGGGGCGATCTTGATTGTGTTGGCCTTGCTGCCGCCACCCATGTAGACGGCGACAAGCTTCATCGGCACCGTGCCGGTATTGGTGCCGTTGTGCGGCCAGCCGACGGCTTCGAGCAACGCGTCGCCGGCGCGGTAGGTCTTCTTGCCCTTGTCGCCGTAGTCGACCGTCAGTTCGCCCTCAAGAATGTAGGCGAACAGCGGCACCTCGTGCTCGTGCAACCCGGTCTCGCCGCCGGGCGGGATGGTGACGATGGCGGCGGTGACGTTGGGCGTGCCTTCGGGGTAGGCGAGGGGCGCACCCAGCACGTCATTGCCGCTTTGCAGCAGCGGCGTGAGGAGGTTCTGGTAGGTCTGCGGCGTCAGATCCTCGGCCTGCGAGGTGGAGCCGAACGCCAGAACGAGCACGGCGGCATAGGCTAGGCGTTTCATCGGTTCCCCCCAGGAGCGGCTAGAGCGTGAGCTTCATATGCCGGTTGACGTCCTTGTAGAGCAGGTAGCGGAAGCGACCCGGGCCGGCGTAGCAGGCCTGCGGGCAGAAGGCGCGCAGCCACATGAAATCGCCGGCCTCGACCTCGACCCAGTCGCGATTGAGACGGTAGACCGCCTTGCCTTCGAGCACGTACAGGCCGTGCTCCATGACGTGGGTCTCCTCGAATGGGATCACCGCGCCGGGCTCGAGCGTCACGATGTTGACGTGCATGTCGTGGCGGACGTCGGTGGGATCGACGAAGCGGGTGGTGCCCCAGCGGCTATCGGTGCCCGGCATCCAGATGATCGGCTCGTCCTGCTCGTTGGCGACGAACGCGGCGGGCGTATCGATGCCCTCGACGGCCTCGTATCGCTTGCGCACCCAGTGGAAGCGGACCGGCGCAGTCGACTTGTTGGTCAGGGCCCAGCGCGTGCCGGGCGGCAGAAAGGCATAGCCGCCGGCCTTCAACAGGTGGGTCTTGCCTTCGAGGGTCAGCGTGGCCTGCCCATCGACGACGAACAGCACACCCTCGGCGCCCGCATCGGGCTCTGGCTTGTCGCTGCCGCCACCGGGGAACACTTCGACGATGTACTGTGAGAAGGTCTCGGAGAAGCCCGTCATCGGGCGGGCGATGATCCAGGCGCGGGTGTCCTTCCAGTGCGGCAGGTAGCTGGTGACGATGTCCCGCATGACCCCATGCGGAATCACGGCATAGGCCTCTGTGAAAACGGCGCGACCGGTGTGCAGCGCGGTCTGATCGGGCAGGCCGGCCATCGGGCTGGCGTAGGTATTGGGGGCCATGGGACGCAATGGTTGTGGAAGACGAGTCGTCTTAGCACGGACGCCGCGGGGTCATCTCCCCCCTTGCGGGGGAGAAAGCGATTTCTTGGGCTTAGCGTTTGCCAAGCCTTAGAAATCGCAAGAGAGGGGACCGTACGCTGGTGACGAGGGTTGGAAGGAATCGCAGAAGGCGTTGGAGGCCTGCATCGGCAATACCGAAGGCTGGACCGGGATGCTGTGCGCCATGAAGGTCTATCTCGAGCACGGCTTCAACCTGCGCCAGGGGTTCTACAAGTAGCGGGCGTGGGCCAAGACGAAGCGCCACTGTCAGAAAAAGTTTAGGAATCGGGCGCAGACTCCGTACATGGCTACGCAACCGCACCATGACCCACATCGCCCGCTGCTCGATCCGATCCAGCTCGAGGAGGCTGGACGTGCACTGAGACAGTGGATCGACCGCCTGCTCGGCCATGCCGAGCCGCAGGTCAACACCGACATCGACTGGGAAGACGGCGAACCCAGGGACGATCGGCGCGACGGGTTGTCTCCGGGGCACTGACCGATGGATTGGCTCCGCGACTTTCAGCAGTCGTTCCGGGAGCCGGTCTACGGATTTCTCACCACGTTCTGGCCTGTGCTGGCAGTCATCGCGCTGGTGGCTCTCGGCTGGCTGTTCGGCAGCATGGTCCAAAGAGCCCGTCGTGGCGGCGGGGGAGATAGCGGCGGCGGAGGGGACGGAGATTTCTCGTTCGGCGACTCCGATGGGGATGGCGGCGGTGATGGCGGTGGCGGCGGCGACTGACGTTCAGTAGCGCTCGCAGGTCATATCGCCTTGCCCATCGCCAGGTAGCGGGCGCGCTCTTCCGGGGAATAGTGCTCGAGTGCGTTCCGAAGCATGACGCGCGGCATGCGGGCGGCGTGCTTGTCGAGGAAGGCGTTCAGCGCCGGGCGATTGGTGTCGGTGGTGCGCAGCATCCAGCCGACCGCCTTGTGGATTAGGTCCTCGCGGTCGTCGATCAGTAGTTCGGCGATGGCGAAAGCGTCGTCGAGCTGGCCGCGCCGGATGAACGAGAAGGTCGCGAGGATGGCGGTGCGGCGCTCCCATATGCTGCCGGATTTTGCCAGCCGGTAGAGGATGTCGCGCGGGCGATCGACGAGGTGCGGGCCGATCACGTAGTAGGCGGCGAGGTCGACCAGATCCCAGTTGTTGATGCGATCGTGCCGGCGGAGGTAGAGGTCGAACAGCTCCTGCCTGCGCTCGGGCGCGGTCTTCTTCGCCGCGTACTGCTTGGCCATGATGCTCATGGCGGCAGCGCGGGCCTCGTGGATGTCCGACTCCATGAGCTTTTCGATCTCGGCCGGCGGGGTCAGTATGAATTCCTTGGCGAGGGCGAAGACGTGGCCCATGCGGACGCCGATGAAGGTGTCGCCATGGGCGTACTCGCCCTCGCCCAACTTGAAATAGCGCTGGTACTTCTTCAGCTCCTCGCCCGACTGCAACTCGTGCAGCCGCGCGAGGACGGCGTCGGCGGTGAGATCCATCTGCCCCTCAGAAGGTCTGGCCCATCTGATCCATTACCATCTCCAGCCCCTGTTGCGAGCCGTCCATCAGTGCCTGTGTCGTGGTGGTGTGCTCGGTGATGGTGACGACCGTTTTCTCGCCCTCGGGAACGAGCGTCACCACGGTCCCGACGTTGCGCGGGAATTCGGCGGGCATGCCGATGCTGGTCGGCTCGATCAGGTTGCCGTCTTTGTCGGAGAGGTTCTGAGTGTATTCGATCCGCTCGTTGGGCACGACCTTGCTGTAGTCCCAGCGCATCCAGATCTCAAAACCCTCAGGCGAGCGCATACAGACGATCGAGGCGCTGCCTTCCCGAACGTCCATCCGCGCTTCCGGGCACGTCCAGGGCTTGGGCCCCCACCACTTCATCACCTGGGGATCTTCGGTCCAGGCGGCCCACACCCGCGTGGGCGAGGCATTGAAGGTACGGGTGACGGCGACGTCATGGGTGATCAGCGCGGGCACGGCAGCAACTCCCTCGGTAGCGGCGCCGATGGCGGTGTAAGCGCCGCGCCAGAAGTCGTGGAATTCGGCAGAGGCGACATAGTATTGCACCGACTGGGTGAACATCAGGCCTATGAGGCCGGTGTTCGGGTCGTTGATCCAACTGGTGCCGTAGCCGCCGTTCCAGCCGTAGCGGCCGGGTATGGGGGAGATGTCGTCGGGCGCATCGTAGGTCAGCACACCATAGCCCCAGCCCTTGTTGTCGAAGAAGCCCGGCACGAAACCCGCGCCCTGCTTCTGCTCGGGCGTGAGCTGGTTGTGGGTCATCTCGGCGACGGATGCCTCGCTTAGCAGGCGCGCTCCGTTGTGCACGCCCTTATTCAGCAGCATGCGGGCAAAGGCCAGGTAGTCGTCGAGCGTCGAGACGAGACCGCCGGCGGCGGATGGGAAGCTCGGCGGCCGGCTCCAGATGCCGTCGATCGGATCCTCCATGAACTGCTCATTGCTGGCGAAGTTCACCGAATAGGCGGGCTGGAAGCGATCGAGCTTGTCGGGCGGCACGAAGAAGCCGGTATCGACCATGCCGAGCGGCTGGAAGATACGGGTCAAGAGGAACTGCTCGAGCGGCATGCTGGAGGCGCGGGCGATCAGCACGCCGAGCAGGAGCGAGCCGGTGTTGTACATCCAGGTCTCGCCCGGCTGATGCATCAGCGGCAGCTCGGCGAACTTCGCCATCCACTCGTCCGGGGTCCACGGGGTCGGGGGCACCGGCTGTCCGTTGACCAGCCGACGTTCGTCGATCGCCTGCTGGATCGGCAGGGTGGGGTCGAACAGTATGCCGAAACCGAGCGTGAAGTTCATCAGGTCCCGGACGAGAATCGGGCGCGCCGCCGGAACGGTGTCGGTGATCGGGCCCTTGATGTCCCTCAGCACCTGCCGGTTGGCGAGTTCGGGGAGCAGGCGATCGACGGGCTCGTCGAGCGTGAGCTTGCCATCCTCGATCAGCATCATCACGGCCGCGGTGCCAATGGCTTTGCCGACCGAGGCGATGCGGAAGATGGTGTCGCGGCGCATTGGTACGCCGCCCTCGTAGGCGGTGTTGCCGGCAGTATCGACGATCACCTCGTCGCCCTTGGCGAGCAACCAGACGGCGCCGGGCATCTGGCCGGCGGCGATCGAGCCTTCGATCTTTTTCCGCAACTCGCTGAGCGCCATTCCGTCGAAGGCGGAGCTCTGGGCAAGGACGGGGCGGGTGGCGGCGGCCAAAGCGATAGCGCTCGCCGCCAGAAGGAACTGGCGTCTCTGCATTTTCCGGTACTCTTTTGGGGTTGGAGGGGGAGCATTGCTTCCCCGAGCGGCGGCTTACTTGCCGGCGTAGGCTTTCTCGAGGTCGGCCACCACGATCTTCTTCATCTGCAGCATAGCCTGCATGGCGCGGGCGGCACCCGCGCGGTCGCTACCGCCGAGGAGCTCGCCGAGCTGCTTGGGGACGATCTGCCAGCTGAGGCCATATTTGTCCTTCAGCCAGGAGCACTCGCTCTCTTCGCCGCCATCGGCGGTGAGCGCGTCCCAATAGTAGTCGACTTCCTTCTGGCCCTCGCAATCGACGGTGAAGGAGATCGCCTCGGTGAACTTGAACATCGGGCCACCGTTCAGTGCCATGAATTCCTGGTCCTTCAGGCGGAAAGTCATGGTGATGATGCGACCATCGGGATAGCGGTCCACCTTGTGGATTTCGCCGTCCTTGAAGGTCTTGATGTAGAAGTTGACCATCTCTTCGATGCGATCGTCGATCCACAGGCAGGGCATGATCTTGGGCATTTGACGTCTCCTCGTTGGGGTTGAGTTCTCCCGTTCACTGCACGGGTAACGTGCAGCGGCGGGAATGGTCGTAGTGGTCGTCGGTTAATGGGGCGCTGGGCTAAGCGGTCAGCCGCTCCGCCAGTAACTCGTCGAGGCGCTTGAAACCCATCTCCATGCCCTCGGCCATCGGGGTGGCCTTGGCGCCGTCGCGGGCTTCCTTGCTGGCGTAGAGCACCGTCAGGACGGAGAGCGTCTTGCCGCCCTCCTCGGTGAAGGCGTTGGTGTTGATGGTCTCGCCGCCGGTCCAGTCGATATCGAAGCGCTCGGTCGACTTGATCCATTCGGGACGAGTGATCTCTTGAATGACGCCGCCATGCGCCATCTCATAGCCCCCGGGACCGACAGCGACGAAGCGCCATTTGCCGCCCACGCGAGCATCGAATTCGCAGGTCTGGAGTACCCATTCGGCAGGGCCGAGCCAGCGCTTGATCAGGGCCGGGATGGTCCAGCAATCGAAGACGAGGTCGCGTGGGGCGTTGAATTCACGCGTCACGGCGATCTCGCGGTCGGAGGGCAGTGTGATGGACAGGGGCTTGAACATGGGCGGCTCCTCCGCTTGCTTCAGTTCTTCTTGTCGCCCTTGGGGGCGAAGCGTTGCAACTCGTCGAGCAGGTTGTCGAGGCGCTGGTAGCTCTGCTCCCAGAACTTGCGGTAGTTCTCGAGCCAGCCCACCGCATCGGCCAGCGGCAACGCCTCGATGTGCACCGGGCGGCGCTGCGCGTCCTTGCCACGGGACACCAGCCCGGCAGCTTCCAGTACCTTGATATGCTTGGAAATGGCCGGCTGGCTCATGTTGAAGGGCTCGACCAGTTCGTTCACCGACGCGTCGCCCTCGGCCAGACGCGCAAGGATGGCGCGCCGCGTCGGGTCCGCAAGGGCGGCGAAGGTGAGATCGAGCTGGGTTTGGGTCGCGGGCATTTCATAACCTGTTCGCTATATAACGACATGGTTATGATTGATGTCGGAGAGGATGTCAAGCGGGTGGTGCGGGATTTCGTCCGGGCAAGCGGAAGCGGACGGCCGCCTCCCGGCCTTCCCCATGAAGGGAGGTGAAGAAGGGCCGGTGCTCAGGCTTGATGGTGCCAAGAACTGGATGAGACTGCCTCGGCTTACGCGCCCAGAATCTGCCGGATCCGCAGTTCCGCGATCCGCTCGACCTGCCGGCAGGCCGTGGCGAACTCCACGTCCCGATCATTGGCCAGCCGCTTCTCGAAGGCCTGCATGATCTGCGCCTTGGTGTTGTCCCGCACCGCGATGATGAAGGGGAAGCCGAACTTCTCCACATAGGCGTGGTTCATGTCGCCAAACGCCGTGCGTTCCGCGTCAGTGAGCGCATCGAGGCCGGCCGAGGCCTGCTCGGCTTCGGACTCCGAGGTGAGCCGCTTGGCGGCCGCCAGCTTGCCGGCCAGATCCGGGTGGGCATTGAGCACGCCGAGCCGCTCCTCGTCGGTGGCCGAGCGGAACACCTGGCACATCAGCGCATGGAGACCGGTGGCCGTGTCGTGCGCCGGTCCCATCTCACGCTTATGGGCGCGGGCGGCAACCCACTCCGAGTGCTCGAAGACGTTGCCGAACAGCTGGGTGAAATCGTCCAGCGCCAGTTCGGACGGGACAATCTCCTGCTCTACATAGGGGTGCGTCTTCAGCCAATGCTCGGCGATATCGATACGCTTGGCGATCCAGACCTTTTCCTTGGTCATGATGTAGTCGACGAAGCGCTTCAGCCCGGCAAAGCGGCCGGGCATGCCGACGAGGCGGCAGTGGAGCCCGAGCGACATCATCTTGGGCGAGCCGGCCTGGCCCTCCTCGTAGAGAACGTCGAAACTGTCCTTGAGCAGCTGGAAATATTCGTCGCCATTGGCGAAGCCGGACGGCGTGGTGAAGCGCATGTCGTTGGTGGCGAGCGAGTAGGGGATGATCAACTGCGGCGAGCCGAAGTGCTCGCGGTAGTAAGGCAGGTCGTCGTCATAGGTGTCGGAGACGTAGGTAAAGCCACCTTCCTCGCTGGCGAGGTCGACGGTGTTGACCGAGGTGCGGCCGCAATACCAGCCGGTCGGGCGGGTGCCGATGACCTCGGTGTGGAGCTTGATCGCGGCGTGCAAGTCCTCGCGCTCGTGCTCGATGTCGTAGTCCTTGTAGTCGATCCACTTCAGGCCGTGGCTGGCGATTTCCCAGTCGGCGTCGAGCATGGCCTTCACCTGCTCGGGCGAGCGCTGCAAGGCGGTAGCGACGCCATAAACGGTGACCGGCAGGTTGAGCCCTGTGAACAACCGGTGCAGGCGCCAGAAGCCGGCACGAGCGCCATATTCGTACATCGACTCGACGTTCCAGTGGCGCTTGCCCGGCCAGGGAGCGGCGCCGATCACGTCGACGAGGAACGCTTCCGACGCGGCATCGCCGTGGAGGATGTTGTTCTCGCCGCCTTCCTCGTAGTTGAGGACGAACTGCACCGCGATGTGCGCACCGCCCGGCCATTGTGCGTCCGGCGGATTGGGACCGTAGCCCTGCAGGTTGCGGGGATAGCGCATGAGTACACCTCGTAGTTCGTCAGGAATTTATGGCCCGGGGCAGCGGCCCGCCGCAAGGCCGGCAAAAGTGGACCAGTTGGTAAAATTCCGGTCGTGACCCCCTTGGAACGGAGCCGAATATGCTCAATAGTCGGGCAATCTTGAACGAGTGCCTCAACGGCAAGCGGCGCCCGTTCGGGCGGCCCAACGAGGGGCGAAGGAAGTTACATATGGCGGGTTCAGCACGCCTGACGACGCACGTACTCGACACCACCCACGGCAAGCCGGCCGCCGGAATGCGACTCGACCTGCTCATGGTACATGGTGATCACACGCACCATATATGGTCCGGACACACCAATGCCGACGGGCGGGTGGACCAACCGCTGCTGGAAGGCGACCGCTTCCATCTGGGCAGCTATGAGCTGATCTTCCATGTGGGGCAGTATTTCGAGCGGCTGGGCGTCGATCTCGCTACCCCGTTCCTCGACACGGTGCCGGTCCGTTTCGTACTTAGCGAGATGGCGCACTACCATGTGCCGCTGCTCGTTTCGCCCTATGGGTACTCGACCTATCGGGGGAGCTGAATGACCGAGATACGCAACCAGCTGCGATTCATCCTCAACGACCAGGACGTCGTGCTGGAGAGCATTTCGGCGACGCGCACGCTGCTGGATTTCCTGCGCCTCGACAGGCGGATGACCGGCTCGAAAGAGGGCTGCGCCGAGGGCGATTGCGGGGCCTGCACGGTGCTGGTCGGGCGGTTGAGCGGCGATGAGCTGGTCTACGAATCTATTAACGCCTGCATATGCTTCGTCGGATCTCTTGATGCGACGCATGTAGTGACCGTGGAGCATCTTTCGGCCGCTAACGGGCCGCTGCATCCGGTGCAGCAGGCGATGGTCGACAATCACGGCAGCCAGTGTGGCTTTTGCACGCCGGGCATCGTGATGTCACTCTATGGGCTGTGGATGCAGGACACCAACCCCTCCACCAACGCCATCGAGACGGCGCTGCAGGGGAACCTCTGCCGCTGCACCGGCTACCTGCCGATCATCAAGGCGGGCAAGGCGATATCGAGCTACGGGGCGCTGGCGGCTGATCCGCTGGAGACCGAGCGCCAGTCGATCAAGGCGCGGTTGCAGGCTATGCGCGACGGCAGGCGGGTGGAGATTGGTGAGGGCAAGGACCGGCTGATCGTGCCGGCTTCAGCCGACGATCTGGCCGAGGTGTATGCGGCCAACCCGACCGGCACGCTGGTGTCGGGCGCTACGGACGTTGGCCTCTGGGTCACCAAATTCATGCGCGACATTGGACCGATGATCTTCATCGGCGAGGTGCCGCAATTGCACCGGATCGAAGAGACGGATGGCGCGCTGAAGCTTGGGGCAGGGGTAACCTACACCGAAGCGACGGGCGCGATTACACGACGCTTCCCGCAGCTCGAGGAGCTGTGGATGCGGATTGGCGGCGCGCAGGTGCGCAACATGGGTACCATCGGCGCCAACATCGCCAATGGTTCGCCGATCGGCGATACGCCGCCGCCGCTGATGGCGCTGGGCGCCTCGATCACGCTGCGGAAGGGCGATGTACGCCGCGAGGTGAGGCTCGAGGACTTCTTCATCGCCTATGGCAAGCAGGACCGGCAGCCCGGCGAGTTCGTCGAGAGCGTCACCATCCCGTCGCTGCCCGAGGGCGAACTGTTCGCCTGCTACAAGATCACCAAGCGCAAGGATGAGGACATCTCGGCGCTGTGCGGCGCGTTCCGGCTGAAGCTCCATGGCGACAAGGTCGCGGCAGTCACCATTGCTTATGGCGGCATGGCGGCGACGCCGAAGCGGGCCAAGGCGGTTGAAGCGGCGCTGCTGGGCAAGGCGTGGAATGTCGCGACGGTCGAAGCCGCGATCCCGGTGTTTGCCGAGGACTACCAGCCGCTGACGGACATGCGCGCTTCGGCCGAGTACCGGCTGCTGGCCGCGCAGAACCTGCTGCGCCGATTCTTCCTCGAGACAACTGGCGAGGGCCAGCGGCTGACGAGGGAGGTGGCATGAACAAGCAATCTCCGATCACCACCTCGCCGCTGCATGTTTCCGCGCCACACGACTCCGCAATCAAGCAGGTAGCCGGGCGAGCCGATTACATCGACGACCTGGTCGAGCCCGAGGGCACGCTGCACGCCTATCTCGGCATTTCGACCAAAGCACACGCCGAAATCGCCTCGATGAACCTCGATGCGGTCCGCAAGGCGCCCGGAGTCATCGGCGTCCTGACCGCTGAGGATATCCCGGCCGAGAACGACATCAGCTCGGTGCACAAGCACGACGAACCAGTGTTTGCGTCGACCCATGTCGTCACCTGGGGCCAGCCGCTGTTCGCGGTGATCGGCAAGACCCGTGAAGCGGCGCGGCGGGCGGCAAAGCTGGTGAAGATCGAGTATCGCGACCTGCCGCATGTCACCGATGTGGATGCGGCGGTAGCGGCGGGCGGCAAGCTCGTCACCGAGCCGCTGAAGCTCGAGCGCGGCGATGTCGATGTGGGGCTCACGGGGTCGCAGCATCGGGCCAAGGGTCGGGTGCGGATCGGCGGGCAGGAGCATTTCTACCTCGAAAGCCAGGCGGCGCTCGCCATTCCGGGCGAGGATGACGAAGTCACGCTGCAGGTTTCGAGCCAGCACCCGACCGAAATCCAGGTGATGGTGGCGCAGGTGCTGGGCGTGCCGCATGCTGCCGTGACAGTGAACATGCGCCGCATGGGCGGCGGCTTCGGCGGCAAGGAAACGCAGGGGAACCTGTTCGCGGTGGTCGCTGCGGTGGCGGCGAAGAAGTTCAACAACGCGGTGAAGATCCGCCCCGACCGCGACGATGATTTCCAGATCACCGGCAAGCGCCACGATTTCGTCGTCGACTACGATGTCGGCTACAATTCGGACGGCAGGATCCAGGCGGTGACGGCGACGTACGCGGCGCGCTCTGGCTATTCGGCCGACCTCTCCGGTCCGGTGACTGACCGGGCGCTGTTCCATGCCGACAATGCCTACTGGTATCCGGCGGTGCGAGTGAACTCGCTGCCGCTGCTCACCAACACTGTGTCGAACACCGCCTTCCGCGGCTTTGGCGGGCCGCAGGGGATCATCGCGGCGGAGCGCTGGATCGAGGATATCGCCTACGCCCTGGGCAAGGATCCGCTGGAGATCCGCAAGGCCAATTTCTACGGCACTGACATCAACAACGTGACGCCCTACCACCAGGTGGTGGAGGACAATGTCATCCACCGGGTGATCGACGACCTCGAGCAGACCTCGGACTACCAGGCCCGCCGCGCCGCGATCCTTGCGTTCAACAGGACCAGCAAGGTGCTGAAGAAGGGCATCGCGATGGTGCCGGTGAAGTTCGGCATCTCGTTCACCGCCACCTGGCACAACCAGGCCGGCGCGCTGGTGCACGTCTATCGCGACGGCTCGATCCACCTGAGCCATGGTGGCACCGAGATGGGGCAGGGGCTGCACATCAAGGTGATGCAGGTGGTCGCCGATGCCTTCGGCGTGCCGGTGGAGCGGGTGCAGATCACGGCGAGCAATACCGGCAAGGTGCCCAACACCTCAGCTACGGCTGCTTCGTCGGGCACCGATCTCAACGGCATGGCGGCGCTGGACGCGGCCAACCAGATCAAGGCGCGGATGGCCGCGCATGCGGCGTTCATCTACGAGGTCGAGCCCTCGGAAGTGCAGTGGGAGTTCGGCGGTATTCGCGCCGGCCAGCAGTTCGTGCCGTTCGATGAACTGGCGACCTCGTGTTGGATGAACCGGGTGCAGCTTTCGGCCGCCGGGTTCTACAAGACGCCGAAGATCCATTGGGATCGCGCCACCGGCCGCGGGCATCCGTTCTACTACTTCGCCTATGGTGCCGCGGCGTCCGAGGTGACGATCGATACGCTGACGGGCGAGTACCAGATCGATCGCTCCGACGTGCTCGAGGATGTCGGCCGCTCGCTCAACCCGGCGATCGATATCGGGCAGGTGGAAGGCGGCTTCATCCAGGGTGTTGGCTGGCTGACGACCGAGGAGTTGTGGTGGGACGACAAAGGGCAACTGCGCACCCACGCGCCCTCGACCTACAAGATTCCGGTCGCTTCCGATGTGCCGCGCATCTTCAATGTGAAACTTGCCGAGTGGAGCATTAACAAGGAGCCGGCGATCGGCCGGAGCAAGGCCGTCGGCGAGCCGCCGCTGGTGCTCGGCTATTCAGTGGTCGAGGCGCTCTCGATGGCCGTGGCGTCCGTCGCCGACTACAAGATCGCGCCGCAGCTCGACATGCCGGCGACGCCGGAGCGCGTGCTGATGGGCGTCGAGCGGATGCGGAAGGGGCGCGCATCGTGAGCATCTCCCCACAGGAGATACGCACCTTTCTCGCCGCCAACCCAGCGGCCATTGTCGCCGAACTCACTGCCGTTCGTGGCTCGTCGCCGCGTGAGGCGGGGACGTTCATGCTGATTTCGTCCGAGGCGCAAACCGGCACCATCGGCGGTGGGGCGCTTGAATACATGGTGATCGACCGCGCGCGGCAGGTGCTGCGCAGTGGGGAGCACGAAGACAGCCTAGATATTCCGCTCGGCCCCGAGATCGGCCAATGCTGCGGTGGTCGGGTGGATGTGTCGCTGAAGCGGCTGACTCCGGCGATTGCCAAGGCGCTGGTCGCGCGGCTAGAGGCCGAGCTCGCGACGCGCCCGCATGTCTACCTGTTCGGTTCAGGTCATGTCGGCCATGCGCTAGCTCGCGCACTGTCGGCGCTGCCGCTACGGGTGCACGTGGTGGATACCCGACCGGACGAGTTGGTGAGCCTCCCCGACAACGTCGAAACCCACGCGGTGGCAATGCCCGAGGCGGTGGTGCGTTCTGCCCCAGCCGGCAGCGCCTACGTCATCCTCACCCACGATCACGCGCTGGATTTCCTGATCGCCGCAGAAGCCTTGCAGCGGGTCGACGCGCCGTACATCGGCATGGTCGGTTCGAAGACCAAGAAGGCCCGGTTTCGCAGCTGGTATCTCGACGAGGACTACCCCGCAGCGCCCCTCGACCGGCTGGTGCTGCCAATCGGCGGCAAGGCGTTCCCCGAGGGGCTTGGGGACAAGCGGCCGGAAGTCATCGCGGCGCTGGCGGCGGCGGAAATTCTGGTCCACATTGGCCGGCGGGAAGTCGAAGATATCAAGGCGCGGCCGGCCAGTGTAACGAAGTCGGGAGCCGCTGTTGGACAGTAGCATCGCGCCGCGCCTGCAATTGACGGGTATCACCAAGCGCTTTCCCGGCGTCCTTGCCAACGACAGCGTTTCGTTTTCCGTCCTGCCCGGCGAGATCCACGCGCTGCTTGGTGAGAACGGGGCTGGCAAGTCCACGCTGGTCAAGATGATCTACGGGATCATGCAGCCTGACGCCGGCGAAATCCGCTGGAACGGCCACCCGATCACCGTCAGCAATCCCAAGGCCGCCCGCAAGCTCGGCATCGGCATGGTGTTCCAGCACTTCTCGCTGTTCGAGGCGATGACGGTGCTGGAGAACATCGCGCTGGGCATGGATTCGAAGATCCACGCCCGCGATCTCGAAAAGAAGATCGCCGAGGTGATGACGCAGTACGGGCTGAAGCTCGACCCGCATCGCACGGTCTCGACGCTGTCGGTCGGCGAACGCCAGCGGATCGAGATCGTGCGCGCGCTGCTGCTCAACCGGTCGCTGCTGATCATGGACGAGCCCACCTCGGTGCTCACCCCGCAGGAGGTGGAGCAACTGTTCGTGGTGCTGCGCCAGCTGGCGAGCGAGGGCTGCTCGATCCTCTACATCTCCCACAAGCTGCACGAGATTAAAGCGCTGTGTGAGACCGCGACGATCCTCCGCGGCGGCAAACTCGTCGATACGCTTGATCCCAGGGTCGAGACCTCGCGCTCGATGGCGGAGAAGATGATCGGCGCGGGCCTCAAGGAGATCAGCAAGCCGGCCGGGCGCTCGCTCGGCAAGGAGAAGCTAGTGGTCAACCGGCTGACCATCCCGGGAGCAGGGCCGTTCGGCATTCCGCTGCGCAACATCAGCTTCACGGTGCGGGCCGGAGAAATCTTCGGCATCGCGGGTGTTGCTGGCAACGGCCAGAATGCGCTGCTGCTGGCGCTTTCGGGCGAAGTGCTGTCGGGCGACGCCGAGGCGATCACCATCGACGGCGCGCCGGTCGGCCAGCTGCCGGCCAAGTCGCGGCGGCTCAAGGGCCTCGCCAGCGTGCCGGAAGAGCGGAACGGCCACGCCGCGGTGCCCGAGTTCAGCCTCGCGGACAACACCATTCTCACCGCCCGCGACCGGCTCGGCATGGTCAGCGCCGGGCTGATCAAGGCGGGGGCCGCCAAGACCTATGCCGGCGAGGTGATTACCGCCTTTGCGGTAAAGGCGCTGGGGCCCGGTGCGACAGCCGGTTCGCTGTCGGGCGGGAACCTGCAGAAGTACATCATGGGCCGCGAAATCCTGCAGAAGCCCAGCGTGCTGGTGGTCAGCCAGCCGACCTGGGGCGTCGACGCAGGGGCTGCGGCGGCGATCCACCAGGCTATCGTCGACCTCGCCGCCGCTGGTTCGGCGGTGGTGGTGATCAGCCAGGATCTCGATGAGCTGCTATCGCTCTGCGACACGCTGGCGGTGATCAACGAGGGCCGGTTGTCACGGCCGATGCAGGTCGCGGGCGCCGATATCGAGGAGATCGGCCTGTTGATGGGCGGCATTCACGGCGAAGCGCCGACGACGCCGACTGCTGACGCGGAGCTGGAGTTGGCCCATGCGCATTAAGCTCGAGAAGCGCCAGGAGCCGAGCAAGCTGATGCAGGTGGTGACGCCGATCGCCTCGGTATTGCTCACCATGCTGGTCGGCGTCGTGGTGTTCGACCTGCTCGGCATCGATGGCCAGCGGGCGGTGATCGACATTTTCGTTACGCCGCTGCTCGCGTCGTACAAATGGCAGGATGTGGCGGTGAAAGCCGCGCCGCTCATCATCATCGCGCTCGGCCTTTCCATCGGCAACCGCGCCAATGTCTGGAACATCGGCGCCGAGGGGCAGTACATTATCGGAGCCCTGTGTGCCGCCGGCATCGGCCTTGCCGCCGGCACGGCGGGCGGGCCGATCATTGTCGTCACCATGATCCTCGCCGGCATCGTCGGCGGCAGCGCCTGGGCCACGGTCCCGGCGGCGCTGAAGACCCGCTTCGGGGTAAATGAAATCCTCTCCAGCCTGATGCTCACCTATGTGGCGCTGCAGGTGCTGAGCTATCTGGTTGGCGGCCCGTGGAAGGACCCCAACGGCCGCAACTTCCCGGCCACCGCGCCGCTGCAGCCGGACCAGACGCTGCCGATCCTGTTCCCAGGCAGCACCGTCCATCTCGGCGTCGCCATAGCCGTGGTGCTGCCATTCGTGTTCTGGCTGCTGATGTCGCGCTCGGTGTTCGGCTACCAGATCCGCGTCGTCGGCTCGGCACCCAATGCGGCGCGCCATGGCGGGTTCGATGGCAACCAGACGGTGTGGCTCGCCATGCTGATCGGCGGCGGCATGGCGGGCCTCGCCGGGGCGCTGGAGTTTGCAGGTGCGCTGAAGGCGATCAATCTCGGCTTCCCGTCCGGCTACGGCTTTACCGCCATCATCGTGTCATTCCTCGGCCGGCTGCATCCGATCGGGTGTCTGATCGCCGGGATCGTGCTGGCTGTCACCTATGTCGGCGGGCAGGTGGCGCAGACCACGGTGCATATTCCCAACGCCACGGCCGGCATCTTCCAGGCTATGATGCTGTTCTTCATCCTCGCGAGCGACATCTTGGTCCGCTACCGCGTGCGAGTGGTTCCGTCGGTCAAAGCTGCTCCGCAGCCGGCAGCGGGGGAATAGCGATGAGCATGGATTTCATCATCGCGGCCATCATCACCATCGTCGGTATCTCGACTCCGATCCTGCTTGCCGGGCTCGGTGAACTGGTGGTCGAGAAATCGGGCGTCCTCAACCTGGGCGTCGAAGGCATGATGCTGGTCGGCGCAATCGCCGGGTTCGCGGCGACGGTCGTGACCGGAAACCCGTGGCTCGGAGTGCTCGGCGCGGGGGTCGCGGGAGCGCTTGCTGCGTCGCTGTTCGGCTTCTTCGTCCTGACGCTGAATTCCAACCAAGTAGCAACCGGCCTGGCGCTGACCATTTTCGGCACGGGTCTCTCTTCGCTGATCGGCCTTAGTTTCGTCGGCCGGATCATCCCGCAGTTCGGTTCGATCTTCCCGCCCGAGCTGGCGCGTGATCCGCTGCTCAAGGTGTTCTTCGGCTACTCGCCGATCGTCTACTTCGCGCTGATCATGGTGTTCGCGGTCGGCTGGTTCCTCAAATCCACCCGTTCGGGTCTGATCCTGCGCGCGGTCGGCGAGAACGACCTTTCGGCGCACTCGATCGGCTACTCAGTGGTCGGCGTGCGCTACGCAGCGGTCGCCTTCGGCGGCGCCATGGCAGGCATCGGCGGGGCGTACTTCTCCATGGTGATCACCCCGATGTGGGCTGAGCGGATGACCGCGGGCCGTGGCTGGATCGCGCTGGCGTTGGTGGTGTTCGCCGGTTGGCGCGCTGGGCGCCTGCTTGCCGGGGCGTATTTCTTCGGCATCCTGATGGCGCTCGAGCTCTACGCCAAGGCGGCGGGGTTCTCGATCCTGCCGTCGCAGTTCTGGGCAGCAATGCCCTACCTCATGACCGTTGTGGTCCTGACGCTGATCTCCATGCGGGATCGGGTCGGCCTCAACGCGCCTGCTTGCCTCGGCAAGCCCTTTCTTCCCGCAACGTAGAAACGCCAATAACGTAACAGGAGACGTCCATGGCAAATCTCAATCGCCGCCACTTCATCGCTGCCGCAGGTGCGGCCGCCGCGGCCCTGCCGCTGGTCGGCGGTACTGCCTTCGCGCAGGAGAAGATCAAGATCGGCTTCATCTTCCTCGGGCCGATCGGCGACTATGGCTGGACCTGGGCCCACAACAAGGGCCGCGAAGCGGTCAACACCGCGCTCGGCGACAAGGTCGAGACGATCTATGTCGAGAACGTCGCTGAAGACGCCTCGGCCATCCCGGTGATCCGCGACCTGGCCCAGCAGGGCTGCAAGCTGATCTTCACCACCTCGTACGGCTACATGGATCAGACCATTGAGGTCGCCAAGGAATTCCCGGACGTGAAGTTCGAGCACGCCACGGGCTTCAAGCGCGCCGACAACGTCTCGACCTACAACTCCAAGTTCCATGAAGGCCGCGCCGTGCTCGGCACGATCTCGGGGATGATGGGCAAGTCCGGCACGCTCGGCTATCTCGGCTCGTACAAGGTGCCCGAAGTGGTGCTGGGCGTGAACTCGTTCGCGCTGTCGGCGCAGCGGAAGAATCCCGACGCCAAGGTCAAGCTGGTGATGATCGACAGCTGGTTCGACCCGCCGAAGGAGGCCGCGGCCACCGAGACGCTGATCAACCTCGGCTGCGATATCGTCACCACCCATACCGACAGCCCGGCCGCGTTGCAGATCCTCGAGCAGAAGGGCCTCCATGGCTTCGGCCAGGGTGCCGACATGTCGTCGTTCGCGCCGAACGCCCACCTCACCGCCATCGAGGACATCTGGGGCCCGTACTACATCGAGCGCGCGCAGGCGATCGTTGACGGCACCTGGACTTCGACCGACACCTGGGATGGCTTCAAGGAAGGCACCGTGGTGATCTCGCCCTACAACAAGGCGGTCCCGGCGGACGTCGTCGCCGAGGCGGACAAGATCCAGGCCGGCTACAAGGACGGCACGTTCAACATCTTCACCGGCCCGATCTACGACCAGGACGGCAACCTGAAGGTGAAGGAAGGCGAAGTGATCTCCGACGCCGACCTCGCGGTGATGGACTGGTTCGTCAAGGGCGTCGAAAGCGCTGCCTGATTTCGCTATGAACTGAGAGGAGGCGGGCGCGAGTCCGCCTCTTTTCACGGGTGGTGTCCATCACCTAGCGTCATTCCCGCGAAGGCGGGAGCTAGTGCGGACCAACCGCCGCACCAGGGCATTTGGGACGACCCCGCTTCCCGCCTTCGCGGGAATGACACCGGTGGGGTTGGCAGGGACTAGGGAACCGATGACCGACTACGCAATCGTCTGGGAATGGCTGAGTTTTGCGGTGCGCTGGACGCACGTAATCACCGCCATCGCCTGGATCGGCTCGAGCTTCTATTTCATCGCGCTGGACCTGGGATTGCGGAAGACGCCGAGCCTGCCGCCGCTGGCGCATGGCGAGGAGTGGCAGGTCCACGGGGGCGGTTTCTACCACATCCAGAAGTACCTGGTGGCGCCCGATTTCCTCCCCGAGCACCTGACCTGGTTCAAGTGGGAGAGCTATTTCACCTGGATTTCTGGGTTCATGTTGCTGGTCGTCGTCTACTATTTCGGCGCCGACCTGTTCCTCATCGACCGGCACGTGCTCGACATCGCCAACTGGCAGGCGATCCTCATCTCGCTCGGTTCGATCGTTTTCGGCTGGTACGCCTACGACTTGCTCTGCAAGTCGCGGATCGGCAACTCGACCGGTGGGCTGATGGTGGTGCTGTTCGCCATCCTCACGGCGATGAGCTGGGCCTACACGCAGGTGTTCACCGGCCGGGCCGCGATGCTGCACATGGGTGCGTTCACCGCGACGATCATGGCGGCGAACGTCGCGATGATCATCATCCCCAACCAGAAGATCGTGGTGGCGGACCTGAAGGCGGGGCGGGTGCCGGATGCCAAGTACGGCAAGATCGCCAAGCAGCGGAGCCTGCACAACAACTACCTCACCCTACCGGTGATCTTCTTCATGCTCTCGAGCCACTACCCGCTGGCCTTCGCCACGCAGTGGAACTGGCTGATCGCCTCGCTGATCTTCCTCGAGGGCGTGCTGATCCGGCACTTCTTCAACACTCGCCATGCGCGTAAGGGCAACCCGACCTGGACCTGGCCGCTGGTGATCGTGATCTTCATCCTCTGCGCCTGGCTATCGAGCGGCCCGAAGCTGCCGACCGGGGCGGAAACGGTTGCTTCGCCCCAGGCGACGCTGCTGATGCAGTCGCCGCATTTCCGCGCTGCTTCCGATGTGGTGCAGACCCGCTGCACGATGTGCCATACCGCCGAGCCGGCGTGGGAGGGCATCGCCGAGGCACCCAAGAACGTGATCCTCGACAACGACATTGCCGTCGCCAACCACGCCGAGCAGGTGGCGATGCAGGCCGGCTATTCGCACGCCATGCCGCCCGGCAACGTCACCGACATGACCGACGAGGAGCGCGCGCTGATCGTCGCCTGGTTCCGCGAGGGCTCGCAGTGAAGATCACCATTCTTCGCGGGCGCGTGCTGACCTTCGTCGAGGAGCCGCGGAGGCGGGACGACCACGCCTCGTATCGCTACATCGAGGACGGCGCCGTGGTGATCGGCGACGGCAAGATCGTTATGGTCGGCGAGTGGAACGAGCGTGCCGCGTCGCACCACGATGCGGCGGAGATCATCGACCACCGACCGCACCTGATCATGCCAGGGTTCATCGACCCGCATATCCATTTCCCGCAGATGCAGGTGATCGGCGCCTATGCGGCGGCGCTGCTCGAATGGCTCAATACCTACACCTTCGTCGAGGAGCAGCGGTTCGGCGACGAGGCGCACGCGACCCGTATTGCTTCGCGGTTCTTCGACGAGTTGATCCGGCACGGCACGACCACCGCCGCGGCCTATTGTTCGGTGCACCGGCAATCGGTGGATGCGTTCTTCGGCGAGGCCGAGAAGCGCGACATGCTGATGGTCGGCGGCAAGGTGATGATGGACCGCAACGCGCCGCCCGGGCTGATGGACACGCCGCAATCGGGCTACGACGACACCAAGGCGGGGATCGCCAAGTGGCATGGGCGGGGCAGGGCGCACTACGCCATCACGCCGCGCTTCGCGATCACTTCGACGCACGAGCAGATGGCGATGGCCGAGGCGCTGGCGCGGGAGTTCCCGGACCTCCACATCCAGACCCATGTCAGCGAGAATCTCGCCGAGATCGCCTACGCCAACGAGCTGTTCCCGAACTACGGGGACTATGTCGGCATCTATGAGAAGTTCCACTTGCTGGGCCCGAAGACCCTGCTCGGGCACTGCATTCACCTCAGCCATCGCGAGACCGAGGTGATCTCGGAGACGCGGTCCGTAGCGGTGTTCTGCCCGACCTCGAACCTGTTCATCGGCTCCGGCCTGTTCGACTACGAGCGGCAACATGAGCGCGGGGTGCGGATCGCGACGGCGACCGACGTGGGCGGCGGTAGCTCGTATTCGATGCTGCGCACCATGGATGAGGGCTACAAGGTGATGCAGCTGCGCGGCCAGCGGCTGACGCCGTTCCGCTCGTTCTTCCATATGACGCTGGGCAACGCCCGGGCGATGAGCCTCGACGGGCGCATCGGCACGCTGGAGGCGGGTAAGGAAGCCGACATCGTAGTGCTGAACTCCGGCGCAACGCCGCAGATGGCGCTGCGGATGGAGACCTGCAATTCGCTGGAGCAGGAGCTGTTCCTGCTGCAGACCTGCGGCGACGACCGCGCGGTGGTCGAGACCTACGTGATGGGCAAGCCGATGAAGTCGGCGCTTGCGGCCTGATGGCCCAACCGGCTCATTCCCGCGAAGGCGGGAACCTAGTGCGGGGTCGCCACCGCCACAGCTGTTGGATATATCCCACTGGGTTCCCACCTTCGCGGGAATGACGCCGGTGGTGGGCTTGGAGCAGACGGAACCATGAGCAACTACATCGAGAAATCCAGCCTCAAGGTTGATCGACTGCTCGTCGATTTCATCGAGAAGGAAGCCATTCCGGGGACCGCGGTAAGTGCCGGGCAGTTCTGGAGCGGGCTTGCCGGGCTGGTGCGGGATTTTGCGCCGAGGAACCGCGAGCTGCTGGCGATCCGCGACCGGATCCAGACTCAGGTCGACGATTGGCACAAAGCCAACGGCCCGGTGGGCGCCGACCCCGCGAAGTACCAGTCGTTTCTCAAGGAGATCGGTTACCTCGTTGCCGAGCCTGCGGATTTCACCATCGAGACGACAGGGCTGGATCCGGAAATCTCCTCGATCTGCGGCCCGCAACTGGTGGTGCCGGTGTCGAACGCGCGCTACGCGCTGAACGCCGCCAACGCCCGCTGGGGCAGCCTTTACGATGCGCTATACGGCACCGACGCGATCTCGCGAGAGGGTGACCAGGCACCGGGCAAGGGCTACAACCCGGCCCGTGGTGCGGCCGTGTTCGCGTTCGTTGCCGAGTTCCTCGACCAGTCCTTTCCGCTCTCGCTGGGTAGCCATCGCGAGGCGACGGGCTACGCCGTCTCTGATGAGGGGACGCTGGTAGTCGAGACGCTGGACGGCACAGTGGGGCTAGCGGACCCGAGCCAGCTCGTTGGCTACTCCGACGCGCTCGGACATTGGCAGCTTCTGCTCAAGCACAATGGACTGCACGTCGAGCTGGTGGTCGATGCCTCTACGCCGGTGGGCAAGGATCATCCCGCGCACCTCGCGGATGTGATCCTCGAGTCCGCCCTAACCACCATCCAGGACTGCGAGGACTCGGTTGCGGCGGTGGATGCCGAGGACAAGGTTGGCGTCTATCGCAATTGGCTCGGGCTAATGAACGGCACGCTGAGCGAGACATTCGAGAAGGGCGGCAAGCCGCTCACCCGCAAGCTAAACGCCGACCGGCAGTACAAGGACATAAACGGCCAGCCGCTGACCCTCAAAGGCAGGGCGCTGCTGCTCGTCCGCAATGTCGGCCACCTGATGACCACCAAGGCAGTGCTCGATCCGGCCGGCCAGCCGATCGGCGAAGGATTGATGGATGCCGCGGTGACGGCGCTCTGCGCGCTCTCCGACAAGGTCAACTCCACCACAGGTGCGATCTATGTGGTGAAGCCGAAGATGCACGGGCCGGACGAGGTCCAGTTTGCCTGCGATATCTTCGGCGCGGTCGAGGAAATGCTCGGCCTCAAGCCCGAAGCAATCAAGATCGGCATCATGGACGAGGAGCGACGCACCTCTGCCAACCTCAAGGCTGCTATCTACGCGGCGCGGCGCCGGGTGTTCTTCATCAACACCGGTTTCCTCGATCGCACCGGCGACGAGATCCACACCTCGATGCTGGCCGGTCCGGTGTTGCGCAAGGACGACGTGAAGGCCGAAAAGTGGATCCAGTCCTACGAGGACCGGAACGTCTTGATCGGGCTCGCTGCCGGGTTCTCCGGCAAGGCGCAGATCGGCAAGGGCATGTGGGCTCGGCCGGACGATATGGCGGCGATGCTGGCGAGCAAGGCGGCGCATCCCAATGCTGGCGCCAATACCGCCTGGGTGCCATCGCCGACGGCGGCGACGCTGCATGCGCTCCACTACCACCAGATCAACGTGTTCGAGGCGCAGAAGCGCCGCCACAACCAGGCGACGCCGGGGTTAGGCGAGTTGTTCTCGATGCCGGTGCTCGATGCCTCGACGCTGACGAAGGCCGAGATCATCCGCGAGCTCGACAACAATGCCCAGGGCATTCTCGGCTACGTCGTGCGCTGGGTCGATCAGGGCGTCGGTTGCTCCAAGGTGCCCGACATCAACAATGTGGGGCTGATGGAAGACCGCGCCACCTGCCGCATCTCTTCGCAGGCGGTCGCAAACTGGCTGAAGCACGGGCTGGTTAGCGAGGCCGAGGTCAAGGGCTCGTTCGAGAAAATGGCGGCGGTGGTCGACGGGCAGAACGCCAGTGATCCACTATATCTGCCAATGGCCGGGCACTTCGATACGTCGATCGCCTACCAGGCGGCGCTGGCGTTGGCGCTCGAAGGCGCATCGCAGCCATCGGGCTATACAGAGCCAATTCTCCACGCGGCGCGCGAAAAGATCAAATTGGCGAGCGTGTAGGTTCCCTGGTCACAAATGTTTGCAATGGGCAACCATGCCCAACCTCTGCCGTTCTCGGGGCAGGCCACTCCTCCCTGGCCCTCAAAAGAAAAGAACGGTAGGAGACTTTCAATGACTCGTTCCTTTATTTCCGCCATGGCCCTGACTGGTGCGATGTTGTTCTCCGGCGCTGCGATTGCGCAGACGGTGGTAGGCGGCGTTACTGTGTCGGCAGAGGATTTACCCAAGGTTCAGGCGGCGTGCGACACGCTGGCTGCCAAGGCGCAGGCGGATAGCGGTGCTACCAGCACCGACACCGCCGCTAGTGCCGAGACGAGCACCGACGCTACCTCGGGTGAAACCGATGCCGGTATCGATGCCACGACCACGAAGAGCATCGATCTGGCCCTGCTGACCTACGAGTCCTGCAAGGATGCCGGCCTCGTGAAGTGACGGCCAACTAAGACTGACACACAAGGCGCGGTGCAGACACTGCGCCTTTTTCATATGTTGGCAATGAACTTCGCCAGCGGCGCGGTTATGGTTCGTGCAGGAGAATGAAGATGAAGCAGATTCTGCTGATCGCCGTACTTGCCGGGCTGGCCACTCCCGCCATGGCGCAGAGCGCCATCAAGGGCATCGAGCTTTCGCCGACGGATGCTGCCCGGGTGGATCGCCAGTGCGACGCGCTGCGGTTCCGGCAGGCGGACTCGTTGGCGTCCAATACGCCGGAAGAGCCGCCAGCTGGGGTGATCGTGGCTGATCCCTCGAGCTACTGGGCGGAGCATGCCGACGGCATGGACGCGGCGCTCGCCAAGATCAACCTCGATACGATCTCGATCCGGGACTGTCGCGAGGCAGGCTTCTACAACTAAGCCCGATCGAGTTCCACGACCGGCAGGTGGATGGCGCTTGGGCGCGCCGGATCGTGGAAGATCTCGATATCCGCCGTTGCGAGGTGCGATGCCTCGCCCAGCGGTTCATCGGTCCCGGTGTTGCGAGCGTAGCGCGGGTGGGCGCCGCTGGCGACGATGACGCGCAGCCTGTGGTTTCGATTGAAGCGGTGCGCCGTGGCGTGCATGCGGAAGTTGAGCTTCCAGATGTCGTCCGTCACCGCAGGATCGGCCGAGGTCTTGCGGATGATCCCGTCGCAGATGTTGGTCGAGAAGCCTTTCTCGTCCACATCGCAGAGCCGCACGAAGAAATCGGTATTGGTCAGCGTCGAGCGCGCGTGCAGCGCCACGCGGACCTGGCCGAGGATGGTGATCGGGTTGAACAGCGGCTCCGAGGTATAGACCAGCACGTCGTCGCGCTTCTCCAGCGGCGCGTTGTCGACCGGGCCGGCGCCGTTGAAGGCAAACATGGCTCCGCCGACGGCAGGCGTCGGATGGGCGGGGTCATAGGTATAGGTATCGGGCGGCGAGGCGCGGACCGGGCGTTGCGATAGCACCTTGTCGGGGTGGATATGCCAGATCTGGTTGTCCGGCTGCACCGGCGGATAGCTGTCGAAATCACGCCACTCGTCGAGCCCGGAGACGTAGAGCCGCACAGGCTTGGAGCGCAACCCACTGGCGTCGCCGAGGAGCTTGGCGTTCATCCACTCGAGCGTCTGCTTGACGCTCTCCATCTGCAGGTCCGAGCTGACGTGGAACCATGGGCCGATGGTCAACTGCGGCGTGTGGCCGGCATCGACCAGCGTTGCGTAGTCGCGCAGCAACTGGTCGAGCATGAAATCGTACCAGCCCGAGGTGAAGCTCACCGGCGGGGTGCGGCTACCGATGCGGTGGGTATGGTCAAGTGGCTGCCAGAACGCGTCGTTGCCGATCGCCTCGTCCATCCAGCGGCGCCAGAACGGCACTTCGCGCCCGGTAACGCGCTTGTCGGCATCGCGCAGTGGCAACTTCATGGTCGCGCGGAGGGTGGCGCGCTCGATGCCGCCGGTGAACATGCGCTGAGCGGTCCGCAGCGGGTTGCCGCGCAAGCCTTCGACGGTCTGGATCCAGCTGAGCCACAGGCCCACGGCGAGGCCGCCGCCGGGAAAGACGATGGAGCGGAACTCGGCGCTGGTCACCTTGATGGCCATCGCGGACTGCTTGGGGAGCGCATCGCAGATCGCCCACTGGGCATAGCCGAGGTAGCTCGGGCCGGACGTGCCGAGGCGGCCATCGAACCAGGGCTGCGCCTTGATCCAGTCGATGGTCGCGAGCCCATCGTCGCGTTCATGCCCGAACGGGTCGAACTCACCCTCCGACTTGTCGGTGCCGCGGCAGGCTTGCAGCACCACATGAAAGCCCCGCTCGGCATAGACCTCGCCGATGGTGGCGAAGCCCGACAGACCATAGGGCTCGCGCATCAGGATGGTCGGGTGCTTGCCCGGCAGTTTGGGTGCGAAGTGCTCGGTCGCCAGCGCGATGCCGTCATACATGGGCACGCGGATATTGCGGGTGCGGACGATGCCGCATTTGCGCTTGGGCAGCTTGTAGAGGTCGGCGACGAAGCGGCTCGCAAAGCTCATTTGACGAAGTCGAACTTGTCCACGTCGAACAGCCCCCGGTCGGTCATCTTCAGATGCGGGATCACCGGCAAGGCGAGGAACGCCACCTGCAGGAACGGCTCGGGCAGGGTGCAACCGAGCGCGAATGCCGCCTGGCGCAGGTGGTGGAGTTTGTCGGCGACGGTCTCGAAGCTGAGGAGGCTCATCAACCCGGCGATCGGCAGCGCCAGCTCAGCGGTCACCCGGCCGCCATCGGCCACGGCGAAGCCGCCACCCAGTTCGATCAGGCGGTTCACCGCCACGGCCATGTCCTCGTCGTCGGCGCCGACCACCGTGATGTTGTGGCTGTCGTGGCCGACCGACGACGCAATGGCGCCGCGCTTCAACCCGAACCCCTTGGTGAAGCTCAGCGCCACGTTGCCGTTGATGCCGTGCCGCTCGATGACGGCGATCTTGATCACGTCGTTCTCGATGTCGGGCAGGGTGCCCTTGTCCGAGACTTCGAGGGTAGCGCTTTCGCGATAGGTGAGGATCAGCCCCGGTCGTACAGCGATCACCGGCGTTTCGTTCTGGCGCGGGTTTGGCGGCACGATGAACGTCGATGGGCCGACCCGTTGCGCCTTCATCGAGGCGAGCCCAACCGGTGGCACCGGCTGTCGCGCCTCGAACAACTCCGGGCGGACCAGGCGGCCGCCGGAGATCACCTCGGCGACTCGACAGCCTTCGAGGTCATCGAGCAGGGCGATGTCGGCGCGGTAGCCGGGGGCAACGAGGCCGCGGTCCTTCAGCCCAAAAATGCGCGCGGCCGAGTGGGAAGCGGCCCGGTACACATGGTGCAGCGGCCTGCCACGGCCAATGAGGCGCCGGATCGAGCTGTCGAGATGGCCCTCCTCCAGCGTGTCGAGCGGGTTGCGGTCATCCGTGCACAGAGCCACGTAAGCCGAGGTATTGGCATCGAGAATCTCGGCCAGGGCCTCGAGATCCTTGGACACCGAGCCCTCGCGGATCAGGATGGCCATGCCCTTGCTCAGCTTCTCGCGCGCCTCCACGGCGGTGGTCGACTCGTGGTCGGTGCGGATGCCGGCGGCCAGATAGCCATTCAGCGCCAGATCGGTGACCAGCGGCGCGTGGCCGTCGATGTGCCCGCCCTGGAAGGCGACCAGTTTCGCGATGATGCCGGGATCGCCTGACAGCACTCCGGGGTAGTTCATGACTTCGGCGAGGCCGATGACCTGCCGGTGATGCCGGAACTTCTCGAGGTCGGCGATTTCGAGCCGAGCTCCCGAGGTTTCGAAGGGCGTCGCCGGCACGCAGGAACTGAGGTTGACCCGGATGTCCATCACGGTGCGCTCAGCGCACTCGAGAAAGTACCGGATGCCGTCCGCGCCAAGCACGTTGGCGATCTCATGAGGATCGCAGATCACCGTGGTGACGCCGTGGGGCAGGACGCAGCGGTCGAACTCGAACGGCGTCACCAGCGAGGATTCGATGTGCAGGTGCGTATCAATGAAGCCGGGGACGGCGAAACGGTTGTCGCCTTCGATCAGCCGGGCGCCGTTGTAGTAGCCGTAGGTACCGACGATGCGATCGGCGACGATGGCGATATCGGTGTGGGTGATCGATCCGGAGATCACGTCCAGCAGGCGGACGTTCTTGATCACTACATCGGCCGGAACCTCGCCGGCGCCCGCCTTGATCATGCGGGTGAGAAGCTCGGGGGAAATGGTCATGACGCGGCCGTGATCAGCATGTCCCAAAGTCTGCGTTCAGGTCGTCACGGTCAAGTGGGGACGGAACCGCGGGTCGGTGGGAACGTTGATTTTCACATTCATCTGCAAGCGAGTAGCGCCATGCGAACGTTTGATGCTCAAAAGTCTACGACGGAAGTTCGCCAGGGCAGCCGGCGGCTGATGAACTTCCGCGTGCTGATCTGGTCTTTCATCGGCATCGTCCTCGCCTTCGGGCTGATCTACCTGGTGTTTTTCCTGATGGCGCCGCCGCCCAACACCACTACGGGCGTGTAGGGCGAGTGACGCGACTGAAGCGCGTCGGACGCGATGATCTGACTATCCGCCGCCGAAAACACGGACGCACTTTCGGGTTTACCGACGCTGAAGGCGAGTTGATCCGCGACCCGGAGATCAGAGAGCGGGCGCGCGGGCTTGGCATCCCTCCAGCCTGGACCGACGTGCGCATCGCCGCCAACCCGCGGGCTCACATCCAGGCGTTCGGCACCGACGCCGCCGGGCGCCTCCAGTACATCTACCACCCCGATTGGGAGGCGCGTCGTGCCCGGCACAAGCAGCAGCAACTGACGCTGTTGACCGCAGCTCTGCCGCGGCTCAGGCGGCGTGTCCGAGAGGGGCTGCAGGCAGAGGCCGGCAGCAAGGAGTTGGCCCTTGCCATCGGCGTGGCCCTCATCGACCGGACGGCCATGCGGGTTGGGCGCGAGCGCTATCTCGACGCTCACGGGACGCGCGGCGCCGGTACGCTCTATAGCCGCGATGTCACCGTGCATGGCGACGAGGTTCATGTCGGCTTTCCGGCAAAGAGCGGCAAGAAGGCCAGCTACGGTTTCACCGATCCGAGGCTGGCCGCGGCAATACTCGAGGTGAAGTCCATCCCCGGCCGCCGTCTGCTGATGTATCGCGACGATGATGGCAAGGCCCGCGCCATCCGCACCGAGGACCTCAACCGCTACCTGCGCGAGATCGCCGGCGTGGCCGTGACCGCGAAGGACTTCCGGACGCTGCATGCAAGCGCGCTGGCGGGCGAAGCACTGGCAAAACTCGAGCCCGCAGAGTCGGTCACGGCGCGGAAGCGGCAGATGGCGGCAGTGACCAAACAGGTGGCGGCGTTCCTCCAGAATACGCCGGCCATCTCCCGCAACAGCTATGTCGCCCCCTGTCTTTATGCGCTGTTCGAAAACGGTCGCCTGGCAGCGCTGTGGGCCGCTGGGGGAGACGGGGCGAATGGCGTGAGGCAGCGCGAGGTACGGCTGGCGGCGGTGCTCGAGGCGGCCGGCTAGGCTCAGGCGGCGAGCGGACCGGCAAAGCGGGCGTCGATGTCGCCAACCGCGAGCGGGGTCGAGAACAGGAAACCCTGGAAGGTGTTGCAGCCCATCGCGACTAGGACACGGAACTGCTCGTCGGTCTCCACCCCCTCGGCGGTGACCTCGATGCCGAGGGCGTGGGCCAATGTTACCATGGCCTGGACGATGGCGTTGGATGCATTGGCCGTCGACAACTGCGCGACGAATGAGCGGTCGATCTTGATGCGATCAACCGGATAGCGCTTGAGGTAGTTGAGCGAGGAATAGCCGGTACCGAAATCGTCGAGGGCGATCCGGATGCCGGCCTCGCGGAAGCTCTGAATAGTGTTCGCGGCGGTCAATTCATCGTCGAGCAGGATGCCCTCGGTGATCTCGAATTCAAGGTCGGCGGGCCGCATGCCGGTGTCGGCGAGCAAGCTGAAGACGCGATCGACGAAGGTCGGGTTGCGCAACTGCGCCGGCGAGATGTTGACGGCAATGGTGCGGCCGGGCCAGCGGGCGCCGAATTCGGCGGCACGACGCAGCACGAACTCGCCCAGTTGCTCGATCAGGCCGGTGCTCTCGGCGATGGCAATGAAGCGCGATGGCGCGATTACTCCGAGTTTCGGGTTGGTCCAGCGCAGCAGCGCCTCGGCACCGACGGTCACCTCGTTGCTGTCGCAGAGCGGCTGGAAGGCGACCCAGAGCTGGCCGGGACTGCGCAACGCCTCGCGCAGCTCTGCCTCGATGATGTGCCGGTTCTGCACCTGCTCATCCATCGTCTCCTCGTAGACCGCGGCGCGGTTGCGGCCGGCCGACTTGGCTTCGTAGAGCGCGATATCGGCCTTGCGGCTGAGGTCGCGGCTGTCACGCTGGTTGCCGCTGGCGACGACGATGCCGATCGAGACACCGACGAAGGCGTCGCTACCCTGGATGCGGAACGGCTTGGCGATGCTCTCGACGATGCGATGGGCGAGACCGGAGACTTCGTTGGTGCCGCCGTGACAGGAATGGAGGATGGCGAACTCGTCGCCCCCCAGCCGCGCCAGCACGTCCGTCGGACCGACGACATCGCGCAGCCGGTCTCCGACGGCCCGTATCAGATCGTCGCCGGCATGGTGGCCGAGCGTGTCGTTGACCTGTTTGAAGCGGTCGAGATCGAGCATCAGCAGCGCCAGCGGCGGATCGCGCAGCTTGGCGGCCGCGAGCCGACCCTCGAACTGGCGGTCGAAGCTCAGGCGGTTGGGCAGCCCCGTCAGCGAATCCTCGGTGGCGCGGCGCTCCGCCTCAGCGCTCTTGGTCTCGAGGGCGCTGGAGGAGCGCCAGAGCCCGAGCAGCAGCAGCGCCACGACGACGCTGATGACCAGGAAGCCGGCGGCGAGCGCGGGGGCAGTACGCTGCAGCAACGTTTCGCCCGGCCGGTACGGCTCCCACTCGTAGAAGGTGACGATCCGGCCGGCCCGGTTGGTCACCGGAAACGCGTCGAATGCCGAGCTGCCCGGGGTCGAGGTAAACCTGCCGACTTCCACCAGGTACTTTTCGATGAGCCGCATCTCGTAGTCGAGATCGAGCATGGCGATGCTGGCAAGGATGGGCTCGGTTCCGGGCGCGAGCTGGATGTTGCCGGTATCGGAGACGATCGGGGTGACGCTGACAATCGCCGGCTTGCCGTCGATGAGGGCGAAATCGCTCACCGATGGTGGCTTGTCGGCATAGCCGGCCCGCGCCAGATCGCGAACCTCGGTGACAAAGGGGAGCACTTGTTCGGCCCGTGACGCGAAGGCGCTGGGCTCGCGCCGTTTGCCGTCGACCGAGGCGTAGGCGGGTTCGTCGTCCTGGAGCAGGATGTAGCTCTCGTCGTGGCCGAAATACTCGTAGGTCCAGCCGCCGATATTGTTGTCGAGCCAGGCGTAGTCGTGCCGCTCGACCGCCTCGATCGTGTCGTCCCAGATGGTCACGCTCTGCTGGTCGTAGGGGACGGTCTCTAGCTGGTCGCGGACCGAATGCGCCACCCGCATGCTTTGCCGGTTAAGCGCGTCTGCGTCGACTTCGCCGGCGGTCCAGAGCACGAAGGCACCGAGCAGCGCCACGGTAACGGCAAAGACGATCAGCACTGAAGTCATCACGACTAGTGGGAAGGATCGTCCTGGCTTGGCACGTTCTGTGTCTGACATGGTGGCCGTAGTCGTGGTGCCCAGACACTGACACCGGAAGCTTTGGAAGTCGTTACTGCGTGGCGCGCTTCCCCGCTACGCCTGGAAACTAAGCATTATCCTTGAAGAGGACTTCGCGGTCCTGCGTGAAGTTGGCCAGCAATGGCAGCGAAGCGCCGCCCATGGCGCGAGCGGCGTTGCCGATGCTGCCGGGCAGCAGCTTGAATTGCGATAGCCCCTGCCGGTTGAGCCGGGCGATCGCCGCGTCGGTGCGCTCGATGATGCGGCTGCGCACATGGCTGGGGAAGGCGCCATCGATCAGCACGGTCTCGACGTCGATCACCGCGATGGCCGCAACGATCGAGTAGGCGAGGCTTTCGGCCACCTCGTCGATCCATCGCTCGAGCACGTCGCCCAGGTCATCGCCCCAGTCATCGGGCGATTGCCAGAGAATCTCCGGGTTGCGTCCGCTGGCCAGCAGTTCGCGCTCCAGCACGTAGATAGAGGCGACATTCATCAGCTGTGGGCTGCGGCCAGCGGGCACGACATGGCCGGGATCGCGCGCCGGCATCGAGCCGAGCGCGGCGGCGTTCTGGGTGCGGCCAGGGAACAGGTGACCATTGAGCACCAGCCCGCCGCCGATGAACGAACCGATGAAAACGTAGAGATAGTCGATGTGGTCGGCACCCGAACCGAACATCAGCTCGGCGGCGCATGCAGCGGTGATGTCGTTGGCGAAATACACCGGCCAGGGGCAGATCGCAGCCATCATCTTGCGCACATCGACCTGCCGCCAGGCGTCGATCTCGGCCTTGGGCGCACCGATCTCCTCGTGCCAGGTCCACATCTCGTAGGGCGCCGCGATGCCGAGCCCGGCGATGCGCGCCACCAGTGGCGCCGGCATACCTTCGAGCAGTTCGTCGATGCCGGCACGGGCGAACTCACGGATGCCGTCGGGCGTGGGGTAGGGGTAGGTCTTGTGCAGGAGCTTCAGGATCTCACCGGTGAAATTGATGAGATAGAGATCGACGCTGCGCCGCCCGATCTTCAGCCCGAAGCTCAGTGCCCCCTCGGGGTTGAGCGAATAGGGCACCAGCGGCTGGCCCACCTTGCCGCGCAACGGCTTGCCCCGCAGCAGCAGCCCGTCGGCCTCCAGCGCGTTGGTGATGATCGAGATGGTCTGCGGCGACAGGCCGGTCATCCGGGCGATGTCGGCCTTGGGCAGGTCGCCGTGCCGGCGGATCAGGGACAGCACCAGTCGCTCGTTGTAGAGGCGCACGCCGGTCTGGTTGGTGCCGCGGCTGGCGGCTCCCGGCTTCAATCCGGCCTCTCTGGTGCTGGGCCCGCTAACCACTGCTCCCGACCTCTCTTCGACTGCATTTGTTGACAATTCGTCCGTTCTCCGTCGCGCGCAGTGAAGCCACGATGGAGACGAAAGTGCAATCGATTACATGGGGTTCGCACCCCCTCCCGAACGAAAGGATTATCCGTCGCGTCCCGCGTGTCAATTAATAAATCAAGTGGATTAATTTATTGACAGCCCGCAACGGTTGCGCTGAATATCGCCTTCGGCTCGGGGAGGAGTGCGTGCCAAAGCACGTCGCCCTTGCCTTCTGCCCAGCCTCCGGAGCCAACCGGTTGGCGAGGCAGGCAACGCAACATTGGGAGGAGTTTATGGGAAAATTCGGTTTTCTGAAGCTGACGCTGGCCGGTGCCGTGATGGCCGCGGCAATGGCCGGCACGGCCTATGCGCAGGACGTCACGGTCGGTCTCATCACCAAGACCGAAACCAACCCGTTCTTCGTGAAAATGCGCGAAGGCGCCGAGGCGAAAGCCAAGGAACTAGGGGTGAAGCTTATCGCCTGCGCCGGCAAGTTCGACGGCGACAATGATGGGCAGGTTGCCTGCATCGAGAACCAGATCTCGGCAGGCTCCAAGGGCTTCGCCATCGTCCCTTCGGATTCGAAGGCCATCGTGCCGACGATCCAGAAGGCGCGTGACGCCGGTCTCAAGGTGATCGTGCTCGATACCCCGCTCGATCCGATGGACGCGGCCGATGCGACCTTCGCCACAGACAACCGCAAGGCCGGTATGCTGATCGGGCAGTGGGCCGCGGGCACGCTTGGCGATAAGGCTAAGGACGCAGTCATCGTCGCGCTTGACCTCGCGACCAACCAGCCGACCGTCGACTACCTGCGCGACCAGGGCTTCATGGCCGGCTTCGGCATCGACGTGAAGGATCCCAACAAGTACGGCGACGAGGACGACGCGCGCATCTGCACGCACGAAATCAGCCAGGGCGACCAGGAAAAGGGCCGCACGGCGATGGAGAACGCGCTGCAGAAGTGCCCGAACGTCAACGTGGTCTACACCATCAACGAACCGGCAGCGGCGGGCGCCTACGAAGCGCTTAAGGCAGTTGGCAAGGATGATGGCTCGGTGCTGATCGTCTCGGTCGACGGCGGCTGCCCAGGCGTCGCCAACGTCAAGTCGGGCGTGATCGGTGCCACCAGCCAGCAGTACCCGTTGAAGATGGCCTCGATGGCTCTCGACGCGATCGTTAGCGGCACCATTCCGCCAATCGATCCGGCGATGGGCTTCCTCGACACGGGTGCAACGCTTGTCACCGACAAGCCGGTCGCCGGGGTGGAGTCTATCGACACCACCAAGGGTGCCGAGCTCTGCTGGGGCTGATCGTCTAGCCTAACACCATCCGGCTCCCGCGTTCCACGCGGGGGCCGACTTCTGGTAGACATGTCCTAGGGGAGAGGGGACACGATGAGTGACGACGCCACCGGCTCGGCAACGGCTGAAACTGGCTTGAAGGGCGCCGCAACGGAGGTTGCGAGCTTCGAGGAAGACCGCAAGGGGATCATCCGGACCATCCAGGGGATATTGCACGAGTACCCCACCATGATTCCGCTGATCGTGCTCGTGGTCAGCAGCGTGATCTTCGCCATCGCGGCTCCGGGCAAGTTCCTGTCGCCCCTGAACCTCTCGGTGGTGTTGCAGCAGGTGACCATCGTCGCGATCCTGGGCATGGCGCAGACGCTGGTGATCCTCACCGCCGGCATCGACCTGAGCGTCGGCCTTATCATGATCCTCTGTTCGGTGGTCATGGGCCGTACGGCCGTGGTGTTCGGTGTGCCGGTCTGGCTCGCCTTCCCGCTGGGCCTGGTCGCTGGCCTCGCCTGCGGCTACCTCAATGGCCTGTTGGTCACCATGCTACGGCTGCCGCCGTTCATCGTGACGCTGGGCACATGGAGCATTTTCGGCGCGCTCAACACCTTCTATTCCAACAGCGAGACCATCCGCTCCCAGGACATGGAGGCGGCTGCGCCGTTTCTCCTGTGGCTGGGGAAGCTCTTCAAGCTATACGATATCGGGCTGTTCTTCGGTCTCGACCTGCCCTGGCTGCGGGGCTGGGTGGTGACCTATGGCTCGATCCTGATGATCGTTGTTGCGATCATTCTCAGCTACATTCTGGGGCGCACCGCCTTTGGCCGGCATGTCTATGCGACCGGCGACGACCCTGATGCGGCGCGGCTGTCGGGTATCAATACCAACCGTGTGCTGCTGGCGGTCTATGCGCTCGCCGGACTCATCTGCTCCATCGCAGCGTGGGTCCTGATCGGCCGCATCGGCGGCGTCAGTCCGCAGGCCGGCCAGACCGCCAACCTCGACTCGATCACCGCCGTGGTGATCGGCGGCACGAGCCTTTTCGGAGGACGCGGCTCGATCGTGGGCACCCTGTTCGGTGCATTGATCGTGGGCGTGTTCCGCAACGGGCTGGCCCTCTCGGGCCTTGCCCTCCTGTGGCAGGACTTCGCGGTCGGCGTGCTGATCATCGTCGCCGTTACCATCGACCAGTGGATCAGGAAGATTTCGGCATGAGCGACACGATCAGTATGGGTGGCGTGCCGTCCGGCAACGCTGGGGACATTGTTCTCGAGGGCAGGGGCCTCAACAAGCGCTATGGCCGCGTCGTGGCGCTCGACAACGCGGACTTCAACCTCCGCCGCAACGAGATCCTCGCGGTGATCGGCGACAACGGCGCGGGCAAGTCGACGCTGATCAAGGCGCTCTGCGGTGCCGTGATCCCCGACAGCGGCGAGATCCTGCTCGATGGCCAGCCGGTGCATTTCAAGTCGCCGATGGACGCGCGCAATGCCGGCATCGAGACGGTGTACCAGAACCTCGCGCTTTCGCCGGCTTTGTCGATCGCCGACAACATGTTCCTCGGGCGCGAATTGCGGAAGCCTGGCTGGAGCGGGCAGTGGTTCCGGCGGCTCGATCGGTCTGGCATGGCCAAGATCGCGCGCGACAAGCTGAGCGAACTGGGTCTGCTCACCATTCAGAACATCCACCAGTCGGTCGAAACGCTGTCCGGCGGTCAACGCCAGGGCGTCGCGGTGGCGCGCGCCGCGGCGTTCGGCTCGCGCGTGGTGATCATGGACGAGCCCACGGCGGCGCTGGGCGTCAAGGAGAGCCGGCGGGTGCTGGAATTGATGCTCGATGTCAAACGCCGCGGCTTGCCGATCGTGCTGATCTCGCACAACATGCCGCATGTGTTCGAGGTGGCCGACCGGATCCATATTCACCGGCTCGGCAAACGCATCGCGATAATCAACCCCAAGGAATTTTCGATGTCGGATGCCGTGGCGATCATGACCGGGGCGATGAAGCCGCCGGTCGAAGGCGCCACAGGTCCGACGCATCACTACAAAGTCGGCGAGGAAGTCTCTCAGGTCCAATGACTAAAATGCGCGCGCTCGTGCTCGAGAAGCAGCACGAACTGAAACTCCGTGACATCGATCTTCCGACCGACGTCGGCCCCGGGCAGGTGAAGATCAAGCTCCATACGGTGGGCGTCTGCGGCTCCGATGTGCACTACTACACCCACGGCAGGATCGGCCCGTTCGTGGTCAACGCGCCGATGGTGCTTGGGCATGAGGCTGCGGGAACCATCGTCGAAGTCGGCGAAGGGGTCACCAACCTCAAGGTCGGCGATCGGGTCTGCATGGAGCCGGGCGTGCCGGATCCGAACAGCAAGGCGTCGCGGCTTGGCATGTACAATATCGACCCAGCGGTGACCTTCTGGGCCACACCGCCGATCCACGGCGTACTGACGCCTTACGTGGTGCATCCGGCCAATTACACGTTCAAGCTGCCGGACAATGTGAGCTTCGCCGAAGGCGCGATGGTCGAGCCGTTTGCGGTGGGCATGCAGGCGGCGACCAAAGCCAAGATCACTCCCGGCGACACGGCGATCGTCATGGGCGCCGGGCCTATCGGCACCATGGTGGCGCTGGCGGCACTGGCCGGCGGCTGTTCGCGGGTGATCATCACCGACCTGGCACAGCCCAAGCTCGATATCGCCGGCCAGTACCAGGGCATCATCCCGGTCAACGTCAGGGATCAGAACCTCCTCGCCGAGGTAAACCGCCTCACCGAGAACTGGGGCGCTGACGTGGTGTTCGAGTGCTCCGGCAGCCCGCGCGCCTGGCAGGGCATTGTCGACGTGGTCCGCCCGGGTGGCACTATCGTGGTGGTCGGCCTGCCGGTCGATCCAGTGAACTTCGACATCGCCTCGCTGTCGGTGAAGGAAATCACCATCGCCTCGGTGTTCCGCTACGCCCACCAATACGACCGCGCCATTGCGCTGATGGCCTCGGGCCGCGTGGACCTGAAGCCGCTGATCTCCGAGACGTTCAGCTTCGAGGACTCGATCAAGGCGTTCGACCGCGCGGTCGAGGGGCGGCCGACGGATGTGAAGCTGCAGATATTGATGGAAGACGCCTGACATGGATTTGGGGCTGACGGGCAGGCTTGCCGTCATCACCGGCGGTAGCGTCGGCATAGGCCTCGCCGTAGCGGAAGGCTTCGCCGCCGAGGGCGCCAACGTGCTGATCACGGCGCGTGGGTCGGAGCGGCTACACGCTGAGGCTTCACGGATCGGGATGAAGTACCGCGTCGAGGCGCATGGCGTGGCCGCCGACGTGGCGACGGCCGAGGGCTGTGCCAAGGTGGTCGCCGCGGCTGCGCAGCTCGGCGGCGCCGATATCCTCGTCAACAATGCCGGTACCGGCTCGAACGAAACGATCGCCGAAGCCGACGACGCCAAGTGGCAGTACTACTGGGATTTGCACGTCATGGCCGCGGTGCGGCTCGGCCGTGGGCTAGTGCCCCAGATGAAGGCCCATGGCGGTGGCGCCATCCTCCACAACGCTTCGATCTGCGCGGTGCAGCCGCTGTGGTACGAGCCGATCTACAACACCACCAAAGCGGCGCTGATGATGTTTTCGAAGACCCTCGCCAACGAGGTGGTTGGCGACAATATCCGGGTGAACACCGTGAACCCCGGCCTGGTGCGGACGCCCGACTGGGTGAAAACCGCCAAGCAGCTCGCGGGCGAAGACGGGTTCGAGGCCCATTTGCAGAGCGTTGCCGACGAAGCGGGGGGCATGAAGCGCTTCGCTACCCCCGAGGAGATGGCGAACTTCTTCGTCTTCCTGTGCTCGAACAAGGCCAGCTACTCGACCGGCTCGACCTATTTCGTCGATGGCGGCTGGCTGAAGACGGTTTGAGCGCGAGGGGCGCCAATCGGCGCCCCTCGCGGAGGTATCAGACCGTGCGCCGGCCGCGGAACGCGCGGACAATGGCGATGAGCAGGCAGGCGCCCACTACCGCGACGATCAACTGACCAATGATGCCGCCCATGGTGGCGCCGAAGATCAACATCAGGATGAAGTTACCGACGATTGCACCCACGATACCGAGGACGATGTTCATCAGCAGTCCCTGGTTCGTCTTCATGATCTTTTCGGCGATCCAACCGGCCAAAGCACCGATGACGATGCTGAGAATCCAACCAAGTCCTTCCATTCGAGCCTCCAAGAGATGCGATCCCGTCAGGGACCAGTCCCTATCGAACGTCATGGACGCCGCCAGGTTCCAAAAGGCTTTGAGTTACAAGAAGATGTGACCCGCCATGCAGGCTCCGCGGGTGGTGGAGCAATTGGTTTTCGCGGTGCCGGTCGATCACGCCCAGCGCGATGATCGCCGGCACCGCGAGTCCGACCGGAGGAGCAGGCAGCATCGCTCCGCCGGTCAGGATGGATGCCGCCGAGGAGGCGCCGGGGCGCCAGTCGGCAGCAAATTCCGTCAGTCCGGCTATTCCGCCGGTTGTGGCACGGCCGCGATCCGTGCCTCCGTCTTCGCGATACTGAAGCCGATCGGCACCGCCGCAATCGCGACGATGATGAACAGGCCGTAGAGCCAGTTGGCCGCCGCGACGGGCGTCGGGCTCGCGCCGGCGAGGCCGGCGAAGTTGACGATCAGGCCGCCCAGGGCTGCGCCAAGGCCCGAGGCGAAGAGCTGGATGGTGCTCAGCGCCGCCGAGGTGACGTCGTGCTCGCCATCCGGCGCGGCCTGCATCACGCGCGGCGTGAGCTGGGTCCAGGCGGTGCCGATGCCGACGCCCATGACCAGCAGCGACAGGCTGATCGGAACGATAAAGGCGAGGCTTCCCGATGGGTTCGCGTGGCCAACGGACAGCGCCAGGCCAACCGCTGCGACAAGCACCAGCAATGGCCCGCCGGAGATCACGAGGCGCGCCCGGCCTTCCGTCCAGCCGGCGGTGAGCATCGAGCTCGAGCTCCAGCCAACCGCGACCAGCGCCACCATGTAGCCGGCAGCGAGCGGGCCCATGCCGTGTAGCGTCTGCAGGAACAGCGGAATGAAGATGTCGCTGGTGATCGCCATCTGCAGCAGCACCATGACGCCGAACAGCGAGGCGAGCAGCGTGCCGAAGCGGAAGGTCCCGGTCGGCAGGAGCTTCTGCGTGGCGCTCCGCTCGATCATCGCAAGCGCAATCAGCGCGAGAATCGCGACCACCGTCAGGCCGGCCGCCAGCATCACGTCGCCGGACACCGCGCCAGCGGTCGACAGTAGCAGCACCGCGACCACCATGAGGCCGATCTGGCGGACCGGCAGGCTGCTCATGCCCGCCTCGCTGCTCCTCGCC
Organism: Devosia sp. P3_B2; assembly: GCF_056402875.1. Lineage (NCBI taxonomy): Bacteria > Pseudomonadati > Pseudomonadota > Alphaproteobacteria > Hyphomicrobiales > Devosiaceae > Devosia > Devosia sp. P3_B2. Next base: position 251,719 of record NZ_JBFUGO010000002.1, read on the forward strand.
GGCACCACCTTGACCGCCAGCAGGCCGACCAGCCCCGCAAAGGGGACGAGGATGAAGAAGGCCCAACGCCAGATGCCCAGCTCGGCAAAGATCCCGCCAATGGACGGACCGACCAGTGTGGAGATGCCCCAGATGGCGGAGGCCAGCGCGAAGGCTCGGGCCCACAGGTGCTGCGGGAACACGAGCCGCACCATCATGAAGGTGAGTGCCGCCAGGAGGCCGCCGCCAAAGCCCTGCAGCGCCCTGCCGAGCAGCAGCACCGGCATGGATGGCGCCAGTCCGCAGATCAGGCTGCCCAGGGCGAACATGCCCGTGGCGATCAGGTAGTTCTGCCTCGGGCCGAGCCCGAACGGCCGCACCGCGGCAAAGATCGAGGCGATGATCGAGGCGACGATGAACACCGTCGTCACCCAGGCGAACAGGTCGAGCCCGCCGATCTCGGCCACCACCGATGGCATCAGGGTCGAGCCGATATAGACTTCGATGGCGTTCATGCCGACGCCGCCGATAAACACGGTCACGGCGAGGGCCCGGCCATCCGCGAACAGGTCGCGCCAGCCGTTTTGAGTGGTCGTCATGATGTCGAATCCTGCTGGGCTGTTCAAATTGTCGGTGAGGCTTTACAACCTCAAGTTTAGTTGAGGTAAAGAGGTATTCTGCAGAATGTTGCGTGAACTAACGGTCGGCCAGGTGGCCGAGCGCAGCGGCCTTGCGGTGTCGGCGCTGCATTTCTACGAGAAGAAGGGGCTGATCCGCAGCCACCGCACCTCGGGTAACCAGCGGCGCTACGACCGCGACGTACTGCGGCGGCTGGCCATCATCCGCATGGGCACGGAGCTCGGCATTCCGCTCAGCGAAGTGGCAGAGGCGCTGGAGCATGTGCCGGTGGGCCACATCCCTACGGCGGATGATTGGCGAGCCATGTCAGAGGTCTGGCACGAAAAGCTCGATAGGAGAATCGTGCTGATGACGCGCATGCGCGACGAGCTCAACGGCTGCATTGGCTGCGGGTGCCTGTCCACGATCAGCTGCCCGCTGATGAACCACGAGGACTACCTGAGCAAGGAGGGCACCGGACCGCGGCGCCTGATGCGCAAGGGCAGGGACACCTACGTGAGCTGACGGTACCGGCGCCTCACTAGGGAACGGAGCCTGCGAAGGATCGTTGATTCCTCATCCAACCCTAGGAGGAAGCGATGCCCTCAACATCCAAGGCGCAACAGAAGGCGGCCGGCGCCGCCCTGTCGGCCAAGCGCGGCGACACCAAGGTGGGCGAACTCAAGGGCGCCTCGAAGTCGATGTACAAATCGATGAGCGAGAAGCAGCTAGAGGAGTTCGCCGAGACCAAGCGCAAGGGTCTGCCCGAACACAAGAAGGAAACCAGGCACTAGCTATTCGATAGCGGTAGGGGGCGCCGGCAGCTGCGGATCGGCGCCCTCGCCGAAGACTTGCTGGCCCTCATTGTCCCAGATGCGGACCACTTCGCAGCTCATGAGAAAATCCTTGGCGCACTCGGCCTTCACGATCGCCTCCAGGCTCGCCTGATCCTGCTGGTCGCAGACGAACTTGTGCCAGTGCGGGCCTTCATTGTGCTGCATGAAGATATCGGCGACCCAGCCGTGCGGATAGCACCAGAGGTTGGGGGCACAGTCCTCCGGCCCGAGGCCGCTCTGCTGCACACATTGGGCGACGGCGCAATCCATCGCGTCGGTGGCGAATGGACCGAAGCAAACGCCAAGCCCGGCTTCCGGCGCCTGCGACACGGCGACGCCGTTGAAGGCGGGCAGCACGAAGTTGTCCACGGCTTCCTCGTCCTGCGCAACCACAGGGGTGGCAAGCAGCCCGATCACGGCGGCCGCGAACATCGACATCTTGAGCATGAGGGCCTCCTGCAGGGGAGGCGGGACAGTGCGGTGATCCGCCCTTGGCGGTCAAGCGCGCGCTGGTCAGACGAAGCGCGGTTGCGGTGGGAGAAGTGTCCGCAACCGCGCCTCTGCCTGCTGGCCCCAGAGGCCCGCCGCAACTGGGGTACACACCGAACGGGAAGGCGGGGCAGCGTCAGGAGGGTCGCGCCCCGTCTTTCCGTCGTATGGCGGCCGCCGCGTGAGGGAACGCGACGAGCCGCCGGTTGGGCCGGAGCTTGGGGTCTCCGGCCCGGAACCGCCCAGTTCGCCGCAGGGATATCGGCGGCCGGACGGTAGCTCAGTCATGGGACCCGTCGGGTCCCACCAGTCAGGATAGACGGGGAGCACATTTGGGAATGCAATCGGCAGTGGCCTGCCTCAATGCAACGCGCTCCCCGTCCGGCACGTAACCTGTGGACGCAGTGATTACGTGCCAACCGCATCGAGGTGCTGATTGCGCACCCAGAAACTGACGATGGCCGCCGCTTCGCGACGGTAGGAATTGACATCGGCGTGCCGCTCGAACACGGCGTCGGCGCCGGCAGAAAGGAGAGCCTCTCGCGGCTCGCGGTCGAGCGTCGGGGCAATGGCTGCAATCAGCAGCGAGCGCCCGTCGCGCATGCCGCGGAGCTTGGCGATAAAGTCCAGGGTGGCATTGGACGAGGCTTTGAGATCGACAATGACGAGACCCGGGATAACCGCCCGATCATCCTCGAGCAGTCGGTGAATCTCAGCGGCCGCCAAGGGTTCGCCGTTCAGCCAGCTCACGGAGGGCGCGCCATGGGCGAGCAGCATCCGGATCATCAGCCGGGCGGAATGTGAGTCGTCGTCGACCAGTGCCATGAAGGGCTGGCCGGTACCAAGAGCGTCCATGATGGTTCCTTGTTGCCGCGTTGCCGTGGCAATGGCCGAAAACTCGAAACGAAGACGGTATTTCGTCGCCGGCCCTAGAAGCGCTGGGGGGAGCCACGCTGCTTCCCCTCACCACCTCGAAACCACTCGAGGCTGACTGCACTGTGCTGCGACAAGCGGCCATATGATGGTTCGATGACACTCGCGATAGGCAAAGGCATGTAACAACGCCGTAACCCACCTTGCGATTAACATGTAAATCGCAGAGGTTACGGCAGGAGGTGCCGCGTGGGGGAACCATCGTCACAGACGATGCCGCCCAGAGCGGAGATCGAGGCGGCCCTGGAGCGGATCCAGGAGTGGCCTGGGCTGGCTCGTTCGCCGCAACTTGCTAGGTTTCTCAACTACATAGTGACCGCGCGGCTCGACGGGAACGAGGCCGGAATCAAGGCCTATTCCATCGCCGTGGACGTGCTGGGGCGGCCGCAGAGCTTCGATCCGCAGAGCGATCCGATCGTGCGCGTACAGGCGCGCCGTCTACGGGCGGCGCTGGAAGAATATTATGCCGGCGACGGGGCGGCGGAGACCGTCAGATTTTACCTCCCCGTAGGACGTTACATCCCCGAATTCAGGCCGCCGGAAGACGAAGCAGCAAGGGCGCCGCGTGACTCGGTAGCGCCCGTTGATCCTTCCGGGACAACCGTCCGAACGCGGGAACGGTCGTGGCTGGCGCGCCTCGACGACATCGTGTTGCTGGTCGTGCTGGTGTTCGTGGCGCTGGGTATCGCGGTAGTGATGACCCAGGTTCTGTTGCCTCGGCCAGTGCGAGTGGTCGTGCCGCAACCGCCTAGGGTGTCGGTCAGCGAGTTCACGTCTGTGGCAGCGGGTCAGGACCCAAGCGCGAGTGTCGCTGGCCTCGCGGTAGAACTGACCACCGACCTGGGCCTGTTCCCCTTCATCGATGCGGTCTACCTGCAACGCACCGAAGAGACGGGCCAACAGGTGGACGGAGCCACCTTTGAGCTCTCGGGGATAGCTCGGACGGAAGGCAGCGAGATGCAGATCACCGCCAGCCTGAAGCGGGCTGGTTCGGATGCTGCGGTGTGGAGCATGACCCAGAAGATCCCGGCCGCCGAGTTCCCCACCAGCATCGATCGGCTGTCCCAGGCCTTTGCGGATCAACTCGGCGCGACGGATGGGCCGTTGCATGCCGATGCGATTCAATGGCTCGCCACCAATACCGAGTTGGCTGGTAACGAGACCGAGTACCTATGTGGCCTGCTGTTCACGCGCTATCGCGAGAGCGGTCGGGCCGACGATGGGGAACGGGCTCGGCTCTGCGTGACCGGCCTGCTGCGCGCGCAGCCGAAATCCGCGGTAGCGCTCGTGATGAACGGCACGCTGCTGTTCGACAGGGCCCTCAGGACGCAGCCTCCCAGCGGACAGGACCCCGAACCGATTGCCGAGGCAGGGCGGCAGATCGGCGAGGCGCTGAAGCTGGCGCCGACGTCGAGCCCGGTTTGGCGGGAGTACGCGTTCTTTCTCGAGGCGGTTGGCCGGCTTGGGGAGGCCGAGGCCGCCTATATTTCGGCGCTGCAGCTCAATCCGTCCAATCTCGATGCATATGCCGGATACGCGCGGCTGCTGTCGTTGCGCGGCAAGTCGCAGAAGGGTGAAGCGATGGCAGCCGAAGCGCTGCGCCGCGCGCTGGTGCCGCCCTATTGGTATCACGAGGCCCCGGCGGTCAACGCGCTGCGCAACGGCGACAATGCCGAAGCGCTGCTGCAGTCGGAGGTACTGGCGGTAGGGGACGCCGAACTGGCTTCGGCCATCGCGGCGGTCGCTGCCTATCGGCTGGGCTCGGAGGATGTGCTCAACCGCTATATTGCGCAGTTGCTGGAAGTGACGCGGTTCCGTCGTTTCGGTATCCTGCCGGTGCTTCGCCAGCGGCTGGGCGATGCCGATCTGCGCGCCGAGATCGGCAATGCACTTGCCGCAGCGGGAATTGATCCGACTGCCCTTAACGGGCCTTATTGAACCGGCCAGATTTTGTAGTCTCGGAGTTCTCATGACTTTCCGCGCCCTTGTCACCGAACGGCTCCCCGACGGTGAATTGCGCAACAGCATCAATACACTGCCGGATGAACAGCTGCCCCCAGGCGAGGTGCTGGTGGCGGTGGAATGGGCCGGACTGAACTACAAGGATGCGCTGTGCCTCACGGGACAGGCGGGGCTCGTGCGGAGCTATCCGCATGTTGCCGGCATCGACTTTGCCGGGCGAGTGATCGAGAGCAGCGACGTGCGCTATCACCCGGGGCAGGCGGTGATCCTCACCGGCTGGCGCGTCGGTGAACTGCACTGGGGCGGCTACGCGCAGCGGGCCCGGGTCAGCGCCGACTGGCTGGTGCCGTTGCCGAAGCGGTTTTCCACCCGCACCGCGATGATGATCGGCACCGCCGGCCTCGCAGCGATGCTGGCGATCAACCGGCTGCAGGCCGAGGGGATCAGAGCCGGTGAGGGCGAGGTGCTGGTCACCGGGGCCGGCGGGGGTGTCGGCAGCATCTCGGTGCTGCTGCTCAGCCGGCTGGGCTATGATGTTGCGGCGCTCACAGGGCGGGCCGAGCTGGCCGAGCGGCTGACGCGGCTGGGCGCGACGCGGATCGTGTCGCGCGACGAGGTGCTGAAGCCGACCGGCAAAGTGCTCGACAAGGAAGTCTGGTCGGGGGCCGTCGACACCGTCGGCGGTCCGCTGCTTGGCGAACTGCTGAAGAAGATGCGCTACGGTGGCACCGTGGCGGCGATCGGCAATGCCGGCGGGCGCAATTGGGATGCCAGCGTCATCCCTTTCATCCTACGCAACATTTCGCTCTGCGGAATCGATACGGTGATGCAACCGTTCGAGGCGCGGCGCTCGGCCTGGGACCGGCTGACGACGCTGTTCGTGCCAGCGGCGTTCGAGCCGATGCTCACCGAGGCGCGGCTAGAGGACCTGCCGGCACTGGCCGACCAGATGCTGAAGGGCGAGATCGCCGGACGGGTGATCGTCAATCCCCGCGACCCGCCGACCTGAGGGTCAGTGCACGGTCGACTTCGAGAACAGGTTGATGACGACGACGCCGGCCATGATCAGGCCCATGCCGACGATCGCCGGCAGATCCAACAACTGCTTGTAGATCAGCCACCCGGCGAGCGAGATCAGCACGATGCCGACGCCGGACCAGATGGCGTAGGCCACGCCGACTGGCATGGTTTTGAGCGTCAACGACAGGAAGTAGAACGCCACGACGTAGCCGGCGATCGAGATCACCGACGGCCAGAGCTGGGTAAAGCCGCCGGACGCCCGCAACGCGGTGGTGGCGATGACCTCAGCGACAATGGCGACGCCCAGGTAGAGGTAGGCGATCACGCCGCTGCCCCGAAATACCTGCCGGCGAGGCGGACGAAGGCGGCGCCGCGTTCCTCGAAATTCTTGAACACCTTGCCGGCGGTTTCGAGCTGGCCGTAGCTCGGGGCGCCGGGGGAGAGGATCACCGTCTCGAACTTGGCCTGCCGCCCTGCGAGAGCCTTCACCGCGTCTTCGAGCGTCCCGGCCTCAATGACCTCGATCTCGGGCGCGGCGGCATAGGTGAGCGTCGCCAGCCGGTCGCCTGTCACAGGCAGGCAGACCAGCACCGTGACTCCACGCGGACCCAGAAGCTGTGACAGCTCGGAGTAATCCTGGTGGCGCTCGTGGCCGCCGGCGATCAGCGCGATGCGGGTGCCCTCATAGGCGGCGAGGGCGGCCTTGGTGGCTTCCGGCGTCGTCGAGATCGAGTCGTTGACGAAGGTGGTGTCACCGACCCGATGCTCTTCGAGCCGGTGCGGCAGGGGCTCGAACTTGGCGATGCCGCGCACCACGCCCTCGAGATCGGCGCCGGCCTTCATGGCAATGGCAGCCGCCAGCAGCGCGTTGTTCAGATTGTGCTCGCCCTTGAGGCGGGAACGCGTCGCTGCCGAGGCTATGCGATCGTGGATGAACGGCGCGAGCGGCGGGATCAGCCGCTTGGGGTCGCGCAGCGCCTCCATCACCAGCGGATGCCCAAGGGCGCCGACGCCCAGTGCTACCGGGAACGGCGCGTCGCGGTCGATCAGGTTGAGCTTGTCGGAATAGTAGCGCTCGACGCTGCGGTGCCAGTCAGTGTGCTCGGGCGAAAGGTTTGTAATTGCTGCGATATCCGGCGTGAACGCCATGTCGGCCGTCTGGTAGCTGGAGAGCTCGAACACCACGATCTGGTGTTTGTCGGCGATCTCAAGCGGCGCCAGCCCGACATTGCCCGCAAGTCCTGCATCGAGGCCGGACTCGGTCAGCATCAGGTGCACCAGGGTGGCAGTCGTCGATTTACCCTTAGTGCCTGAAATTGCTATGACTTTCCGACCCTCGCGATAGGCCTCGCCCCACAGGTTGAGGTTCGAGGTGACGACGATCCCGGCCTCCCGCGCCATGGCGAAAACCGGCCGGTAACGCGACACGCCGGGGCTTTTGACGATGGTCGAAAACAGCCGGGATTCAATGGCTTGCGTCAGATCGGCCGGGGCAATGAAGGTCGCGTCGTCGATGTCGGCCTCGCCGCTGTCGACCGTCACGTACACCTTTGCTTGCGGGGACCTGGCCTTGATGAAAGCACGGGTGGAGCGGGCCTCGCGGCCGGCGCCGTAGAGCAGGACGGGTTCGTCAAAGCGCATGCGGGGCGACTCGCTCGAAGATGTCCTTCGGGATGAGGTGTTCTGGGCTATCGATCAGCAGTTCGGCAAGAGCATCTTCGAGCCGCTGGCTGCCATACTGAGTCAGCAGGTCTGGCTTGAGCATTGAAACGATTGGCTCATTTGCCCATTCCGGCAGCTTGGTGAGGGCCCAGAGGCAGGCCGCTGCTTCCTCGATTTCGCCAACGCACTCCCACGGCTTCTGCCCGGCGAGACCGGTGAGTTCGCGGAACGAGCGCTCGTGCGAGGGCTGGCTGAGGAGGTTCTGGCCAAAGATGCCGATGAGCCGCTGCTTGTCCATCACCGGGGCGAAGATGAGGAACACGAAGTGGCATTTGGGGCATCTGCCGCACCAGAGCGGGCCGGTGTGGCCGGCCAGCTTGAAGTTCTCGTTGCAGCTCGAGAACACGTGGTCGAAGCGTTGGACTCGGCTGAAAAGTGCAGCGATCCGTGCCTCGGAGTACGGGCGAAGCAGGGAGAAGTAGCTCAAACTTCCGCCCGTAGCGTGCTCCAGCACCTTTGCGATGAGGTTTTCGAAGTCGAGCGACTTGGAATGCTGGTGGTTGGCCTCGCGGCCGTCGAACTCGACATTGCCTTCGCTCGCCGAGCGCTCGTTGGAGAGCACGATGCGATTGTAGGAAAAGAGCAGTGCGGTCAGCGCCGCGATCATCGAGTTGATGGCGGTCGAGGGAACGTGCCCGTTGTAGTAGCCGGGCTCCTTGCCGAGCCGGATCATTTCGGGATCGAGCGTCCTCGTGACGTAGAGGGGTGGGCGGCCGATCTTGTCCACCGAGCCGATGATCGGGCCCTTGGGGTTGACGGCGAACGGAGTGAAATCGACATCCGCGGCCTCCAGCAGCTGCAGGCTGACCAGCGAATCCTTGCCGCCACCGATCGGCAGCAGGGCGCGATCGTCGAGCACCGGCGGCACGAAGTTCGCGCGGGTGTCTTCTTCCGCCTCGATATGGATCAGGCCGAAGCGCTTGAGGTCGTTGCGCGCGTAGAACTCGCCGAGGCCGTTCTCGTAGACATCCAGCGCGAAGCCTCGCTCGCGCGTGGTGAGCGGAAAGGCGACGCGAATGAGGTAGGGGGCGCGCAATTTGTAGTAACTGACGCCCAGCACGAGGGCGGCGAGGTCGAGGAGCTTGCCGAACGAGGAGGTTTCGGCCGCCGTCGGGTCGCTGATGGCGGGGAACGTCAAGATTTCGGTAAAGGCCAGGTCGCCAACGGTATAGCCGAAGGTGGCGACGCCCGTCGTCGCGTCGAAGGCGGGGCGATCGATGGTGAAGGCTTCGGTCACGATCAGTAGATCCTGAGGCTCAATCTCAGCACAATATCGGTCGAGAGGCGCTGAAAGCCAAATTCGCGCAAGGTGCACTGCCAGGCGGTGCCGAGGCGCTGGATCGAGAACAGGTTGTAGCGGGCGGGGTCGTGCCCGCCGGTTTCCCCCTGGGCCGCGCCGGCCGCTGCTACCCCGACCACCGGGACGTCGCCGTGCGGGCCAGGGATGGCAAAGATCGAGGACTGATGGGTGTGGCCATGCAATACCAGTTCGGCGCCCTGTTCGGCGATGACGCGGCGGAACGCCTTGGCGCCATAGAGCCCGAGACGCGGGTGGGCCTGTTCCTGGTTGGGCGGATGGTGGATCAGGATGACGCGGAAATAGCCGCCGTCGCCGAGCAGCTTGAGGCAGCGGGCCAGGCGTGCCGCCTGGTCCTCCTCGAAGCGGCCCGACGCCATCCAGGGAGCGGTGGGCACGGCGCTGTTGCAGGAGACGACGGCAACGTCGCCGACGCGGCGGACGAACGGGAAGGCATTGTCGTCGACGGTCTCGCCCATGACGTACCCGTCCCAGCGATCGATCGCCTTCTGCAACTGGCCCTTGAGGTAGGCGTCGTGGTTGCCGGGAGAGACGCAGACCTGCTCGGGCGGGCCGACTGTCTCGAGCCAGTTGTAGGCAGTGTTGATCTCGGCATCGAGCGCGAGGTTGACCAGATCGCCGGTGACCGCGGTGAAATCCGGGTTCTGCTCCCGCATGTGGCGGACGAGCTTGGTCAGATTGTCGCCGGAGAGCGTATGCTCGCGCTTGATCTTCCAGTTGAGGAAGCCGGTGATCCGCTTGTTCATGAGGTCGCGCGCCCGGACGGGCGGGAGCGGGGCCAGGTGAACGTCGGATAGGTGGGCAAGAGTAATCATTGCCGGGCGTAATGCCATGCGGCGCGCGGCAAGAAAATGCCCTAAATGGCGCCGTGGCCAATTGAAGGTTAGCGGGAGGACCACCATGAAGATGAGCCGCTGGCAGCGGGTACGGACGTCCGCGCACCTATTTGTGGTCGGCGTGCGAAGGCGCATGGTGCTCGGCGCCCGCGCCGCATTGTTGGATGGCGACAGGGTGCTGCTGCTGCGGCACACCTACATGCCGGGCTGGCACTTCCCCGGGGGCGGGGTTGAGCCGGGCGAGACTGCGGAGGAAGCGGCGCGCCGCGAGGCCGAGGAAGAAACCGGGCTTCGGGTCGAAGGGCCGATGACGCTGCTGGGCCTGTACCTGCAGAAGCACGAGGCGACAAACCGCGATCATGTGGCGGTGTATGTGGGCCGGGCGTTTCGGCAGGTGAAGCCGTTCAGTCCCAACGGTGAGATAGCCGAGATCGGCTGGTTCGCCTTCGACGCGCTGCCCGAGGAGACGCAGCCGGGAACGGCGCGCCGCGTTGCGGAGATCGCGGCCGGAACGAAGGATATGCCCGCGCTTTGGTGAGCGCGAGTTCGTGCAGGCTCGAGTCGCTACAGTGGGTCTGGTCCGGCGCTGGCACTCCGGTCGCGCGATGTCGCGCATCGCGCCACCGGAGCCGCTTGTGCGCTACTGCGTCGGCGGAAGTGGAGCGGGCACCTTGTTGTTGATCGGCGGGACCTGCCGGAGATAGGCGAAGATCGCCTTGAGGTCGTCATCGTTCAGGTGGCCGAAGGGCGGCCAGGGCATTGGCGGCAGGATGGCCCGTCCCTGTCCCTGCTTGCGACCCGTGCGCATCATCTGGATGAACTGGGCCTCGGTGTAATCGCGCAGGACGCCGGTTTCCGGGTCGGAGGTCAGGTTGGCCGTGAAGCTCACGCCCCATGGTCCGGAGTGGGCGGTGTTCGTTGCCGAACTCGCGCCCATCCAGGGATCGGACAAGGCCGCCGGCGCCGCTATCACTATGTCCTGCGGGTGGCCGGAGAGGGCCCTGGTCATATCGGGTTCCGGGCCGTTCGGCCCCATCTTGAACGGCGTGTGGCAATCGTGACACCCCATGGCGTTCACGAGATACTCGCCGCGCTTCACGAGGTCCGGGTTGGCGGCGTCCTGGGCGACAGCCGCTCCCATCATAGGCAACAGGATTACAAGTCCGAACAAGCACTTCATCGTTGGTCCTCCCTGGTTATCGGCCGTCATCGGCCCCAAGCTCCATGATCCATTTTCTCACCACCGCCACCGCTTCATCGTCGACCAGCGCAGTGCCCAGTGGCGGCATCTGCAGCGCCGGGTAGCGAGACGACACGCGCTCGAACAGCGCGCTGCGTTCCGGGTGACCGGGATCGATGCGCAAGAGCGCATCGGCCGATTGGCCCGGCGCGCTTTTCTTGACCGGCTGCCGCACCGTGGTTTCGACGGCGGCCTGCTTCCCGACCAGCAGCTCCTGGCGCAGGAACAGGCCCAGGTTGGCGAGTTGTGCCCGGCTGTTGTGGCAATGGCCGCAATTGCCGTGGAGGTAGCCCAGCACCAACCGCTCGGTTTCGGTAGCCGCCTTGATGACCGGAGCGCGTGAGGGCCAGCGCTCGTAGCCGTCGATCAGCCGGTTGCCGATGAGGTAATCGAGGGTTACGCCCGGCACGCTGCTGGTCCCGGCGTGCAGGGCGTGCGGATCGCGGGCCGGCGACAGCTGCAAGGTGCTGAACCCGAGCACCTCGGCTGGTCCGCCCTGGTGGCATACCTTGCAATCGGTGGTGCCCGGAATGGCGTGAAAGCGGCCGTGGCCGAGGGCGAAGGCGTTGCGATAGCCCCTCTCGTCGGCGAGCATCGCCTCACGCCCGTCGGGCGTCCATTCATAGGCCGCGTAGAGCCATTGGCCGGTCGACAGCAGCTCCATATAGCGGGTCTCGATCCGGCGGCCACCGAAGGAGAATTCCTTCCAGAATCGCGTGCCCGCCGCGAACTTCCAGGCGTCAGGGTCGGATCCGTCGATCGTGGTGCCCGGCGGCAGCCGGACCCATCGGTTCTTGGTCGCGCCATCAGTCCATAGCGGGTACTGGGGCGAGAAGGGCAGGTTGCGCGGATCGACCACGAGATCGCTGGCGTCGGCGTAAAGCCCGGTCTCGGACAGCAGTCGCGGCGGAACGCCGGGGGGCGTATTCGACGACGCCTCTGCTCCAACGAACAATACGGCAGCAAAAATTACCGCGACGGTCGCCAGAATTCGGCGACGAGAGAAAGCAGGTGCACTGGAGATGTGCCACGCCATTCTGTTGTTCCGCTCCAAACCGGTGCGAACTGGGCTGGCCGGGCCCACATTTACTGGACGATCTGCTCGTCACAAGGGGCAAAGGTAGCAGGTATGAACTGAGGGCGCCACGCGATGGGCGCGATTGTGATCGATGCCGGCCGGCGCGGGGCTTGGCTCATCTCCGACGATCGACGGAATGGATCGTATCCATCCCGACCGGCGTTCCTGCAATTGTCGTCTACTGCGGGGGAGAGGTGGAGTTGTCCGTATCGCGGCGACACCCGGCTAGTAAAAGATTCTACCAGCTAGTTGATGCGCTTAGGCGGAAGGGGCAGTTTTCGCGGCCCGAACGCCGGTTTGCTGCTCCTACCGCACAAGCTGGCCAACAAGGAGAACAAGAATGAAGATCTCAAAGTGGCTGGCCGCGATCGGCCTCGTGCAGCTGGCGCTGGCAACACCGGTGCTCGCTCAGTCGGCGCTCGACCAGATCAAGCAGGCCGGTGCGCTCCGGATCGGCACCGAGGGCACCTATGCACCCTTCACCTTCCATGACAGCACCGGCGCGCTGGTCGGCTTCGACGTCGAGATCGGACAGCAGATCGCCGAGCGTCTCGGGGTGAAGGCCGAGTTCGTCGAGGGGCCATGGGACGGGCTGATCGCCGGGATCGACGCGAACCGCTACGACGTGGTGATCAACCAGGTCGGCATCAACGACGAGCGCAAGGCGAAATACGATTTCTCCGAGCCGTACATCGCCTCCAAGGCTGCTCTCCTCGTCAAGGGCGACAATACGGACATCAAGGCCTTCGAGGATCTCTCCGGCAAGCGCTCCGCGCAGACGCTGACCAGCAATTTCGGCAAGCTCGCGCAGAAGTACGGCGCCGAGATCGTCCCCACCGAGGGATTCGACCAGTCGATCACCCTGGTGCTGCAGGGCCGGGCCGATGCGACGATCAATGACAGCCTGTCGTTCTTCGACTTCAAGAAGCAGAAGCCGGACGCCGACGTGAAGATCGCCGCCACCCAGCCCGAGGCCGATTTCTCCGGCGTGCTGCTCGCCAAAGGCAAGCCGGAGCTGCTCGCTGCGATCAACGAGGCGCTCAAGGCGATCAAGGACGACGGCACCTACGCCGAGATTTCGCAGAAGTACTTCGGCGCCGACGTTTCGCAGTAACGCCGCCTCACTGGACTAACCGCGTGGATCGGCCGAAGCTTCGGCCGATCCTTTTTCATGGCCGACGGAACCCCGCCCCATGCCGCACTGGCTTTCTCTGATGATCGAGTCTCTGCCCTCGCTGTTATGGGCGTGCGTGCTGTTCACGGTGCCGCTGACAGTGCTTTCCTTCGCGCTCGGCCTGGGGCTCGGATTTGTCGCGGCTCTCGCGCGCCTGTTCGCTCCTGCTCCCGTTGCCATGCTCGTGCGGTTCTACGTATGGATCATCCGGGGAACGCCGCTGCTGGTGCAGCTCTTCCTGATCTTTTACGGGTTGCCCAGCGTCGGCATCGTGCTCGACGCATTCCCGGCGGCGCTCATCGGCTTCACCCTCAATGTCGGCGCCTACACCTCCGAGATCATTCGAGCGGTGCTCTCGTCGGTGCAGAAGGGGCAGTGGGAGGCCGCATACTCGATCGGCATGACCTGGGCGCAGGCGATGCGCCGCATCATCCTGCCGCAGGCCGGCCGCGTCGCCGTGCCGCCGCTCTCCAACACCTTCATTTCGCTGGTCAAGGACACCTCGCTCGCCGCAGCAATCACGGTGCCCGAGCTGTTCAGGGCAGGGCAGCGGATCGTCGCCACGACCTACGAGCCGCTGATCCTCTACGTGCAGGTGGCGCTGATCTACCTCGTCGTCAGCTCCGTGCTCTCCGCCCTCCAGACGCGGGTCGAGAAGCGGCTTTCCCGCTACGGCGGGTACATCGAGGCCGCGTCATGATCGCGCTCGAGAACATCGAGAAGAGCTTCGATGCGCTGCAGGTCCTCAAGCGCGTGAGCGTCAAGGTTCCCGAGGGCAATGTCACCGCGCTGATCGGTCCATCGGGCAGCGGCAAGAGCACGCTGCTGCGCTGCGTCAACCTGCTGGAGCGACCGCAATCGGGCCGGGTGGAGATCGACGATGCAGTGATCGAGTTCTCGGCTGCGGCAAAGCCGACCCGCCACGCGGTACTGGAGTTGCGCCGCAAGACCGGCATGGTGTTCCAGAACTTCCAGCTCTTTCCGCACCTCACGGCGCTGGAGAACGTGATGGAGAGCCTCGTCACCGTGCTGAAATGGCCGCGGGGCAGGGCCGAGGAGCGGGCGAGGGAACTGCTGGACAAGGTGGGAATGTCGGCCAAGGCCGACGCCTGGCCCGCCAACCTCTCCGGCGGGCAACAGCAGCGCGTCGCCATTGCCCGCGCGCTGGCGCCGGCTCCAAAGGTCCTCCTGTGCGATGAGCCGACTTCGGCACTCGATCCTGAACTCGCGACGGAAGTCGTCGAGGTGCTGGCCAAGCTGGCGTCCGAAGGCACGACGATGCTGATGGCAACCCATGACCTGCGGCTGGCATCGACGATCGCCACCGACGTGGTGTTCCTCGATCACGGCGAGGTGGTCGAAGCGGGCCCGGCGCGGCAGGTGTTCGGTTCTCCCTCGCGGGAGCGCACCAAGCGCTTCGTCTCGAACCTTTCGGGCAACGGCGCCCATTCGATGCCGGGCGTCTAGCAGCGCCGGTCAGCGCGCCGGCAGGCCGGCGTCGACCATGGCCTGGACGATCTGGTTGTTCCGCGCGACGTAGACCGGGCTGGCGTTGCGGTCCGGTGACCTTATGTTGACGGCGGTCGATCCCGGACGCAGGTCCAGCGCCTTGGCGAGTGCGGCCTTTGCCTCGTCGTGCCGGCCCAGTTGCTGGTAGGCCGCGGCCAGGAGGAGGTGGCTGCGCCCCGAAGCCGGCGTTATGGCGATCGACCGCTGCAGCCAGGGGACCGCCGCCTCGTAGCGGCCAAGCAGCTCGTTCGCCCAGGCGGCGCCGAGCAGCCAGGTCCAGCGCGAGACCTGCGGCGTATCGAACTGATCCGCCTGCTCGAAGGTCGTCAGCGCCTCTTCGAAGCGTCCCAGATGAAGTTGACCGAGCCCGGTGAGGTAGAGGGCCGAGCCGTTCCATGGATCGAAGCTCAAGGCATTGGCACAGGCCACGAGGCTGCCGACGAAGTCGTTGGTGGCAGAGAGCAGCCGGCAATAGGCTTCGAGGACCGGGATGTAGCGGGGCTTTACCTTGAGCGCCTGCTCCAGCAGCGACCGCGCGCGGGTTTCGGCCGCGGCGCGCTCTGCCTCGCTGTACCAGGTCATCTGGATGCCGCGGAGCTGCAGGCCGGCGAGCGCGACTTGCACATCGACGTTGTCCGGGCGGGCGGCGAGCGCACCCTCGAGCATCGTCTGCGCTGTGGCAAATCGCTCGCGCGTGGTGTGGCTGATCGAGGCCAGGGCCTGCTCGACGACCACGTCGATCTTGTTGTCGACCGAGACGAGCCGGTCCTCGCCAGCCTCGAGCACCGCGTTGAGCTGGCGCGCCAGCGGGTCGCCGGTTCCGGCGGCGAGCCGCGAGCGCTGCAGTTGCACATCCGGCAGGGCGGCCTCGACCGAGACGGTTGCGACGGACTGGACTTCGCCGGTGGCGGTCTTGAGCAGGCGGGTTTCGAGCGTCCAGGATTGCGGCCCCTTCTGCAGCTCGCCCTGTACCACGTAGTCCGAGGGCGTTGCGGCTGCGGCTTCGGCGGGCCGGGGTGCCACGACGCTGATATTGTCGATCCTCGCCAGTCCGTCGACCAGGCGGGCGGTTATGCCGGCGGCCATCGCGCCGCCCCCGGGGACGCCGCTCGCATCGACGATGGGCACGACGGCGACTATTCGCGGTGTTCGCTGCAGCGTCTGGCCGGGCGCGAAGACTGAGGCCGCGACCGCGAGGCCGATGATCGCCAGGGTGCCGGCAATGGCCGCGATGGTAACCGGTTTGCGCGAACCGAACAGGGAGGCGGACCGCGTGGGGGCGGGCGAGCTGCCGCCTTTCGACATGAGGTCCGCTGGGCCGGCGTCGGCGGTCGACACCTCGGCGGCGAACAGGTAACCGCGGCCGGAGACCAGCTTGATCATCTGGCGCTGTTCGTCGCCGAGCGCGGTGCGGATCTCGCGGATGCACTGGAACAGCCCGTCCTCGCCGACATGGATGTTCGGCCAGACCGCTTCCATCAGCTCCTGCTTGCTCAGCACGCGGCCGGGATTGGCGGCGAACAGGCGGAGCATCTCGAAGGTCTTGGGGCGCAGCCGGATAGGCGTGCCATCGCGACCGCACAGTTCGGCGCGCTCTTCGTCCAGCTCAAATCCGGCAAACCGGAACTCCGTCATGCCCCTGGGCCCCCCGGCGTTCTCGATGCCCCGGCGCCCTACGGAATTCAAGCGCCCCGAGCGAAAGACACGAATTTCAGAAAAATTTCAGAACGCCACCCCGGCGCTTTCAGGACTTGGCTCGTGGGCAATGAGATGAAGCTGTGACGCCGGTGCTTCGCCGCCGCAGCCGCGACGCGGCGGGGCAGGCATCAGCAAGGCTGACGATGGGTTCTGGGGGTGATGTCGTGACTGTTGATGGGATGGGGCTGCCGATTGGCAGCCGAGGATTGTCACTGGCTGGTCTCGGGGCTCTTGCGCTTGTGCTGGTGGTCGGCCTGGCACTGCAGCCTGGCACAGCCGTGGCGCAGAGCTTCACTGTCGTCGACGGCCAGACGACCGGCCAGCAGGTAATGCTCAATGTCGGCGACAGCGGTGTGATCGAACTGGGCGGGACCGTAAGCCCGGCGGCAGGCCAGACTGGCGTCATCATGGGCGCCGTCGACCAGATGCTCGACAACGCCGGCAGCATCGCGACCACCGGCGCTTTCGGCTACGGCGTTTACTCCCAAAACGCCGATGCCACGATCGACAACTCCGGCAGCATCGCGACGACGGGAGCGTTCGGCTACGGCATCTACTCCCTCGGCGTCGACGCCACGATCGACAATTCCGGCAGCATCACAACTGCCGATGCCTTCGGCTACGGCATCTTCTCCGCTGGCGCCGGTGCCACGATCACCAGCTCCGGCAGTATCGCGACAACGCAGTCTTTCGGTTACGGCATCTTCTCCGCTGGCGCCGATGCCACGATCACCAACTCCGGCGACATCGCAACAACGGGGGCTTTGGGCGACGGCATTTACTCCGCTGGCGCCGACGCAACGATCACCAACTCCGGCAGCATCGCGGCAACGGGGTCGATCAGCACCGGCATCAATGCCGCTGGCGCCGATGCCACGGTTATCAACTCGGGCAGCATCATCGCCTACGAGGCGATCCGATTTAGCCAGGGCAACGCTACGCTCAAGCTGCTGAGCGGAAGCGCGATACAGGGCTCGTTGTTCTTCTCCGGCACCGGCAACACGGTGAGTTTCGGCCCCGGCCTCAATGCGGTGATGACCTTTACCGGCGCCGGGATCCCCGGAACCATCGAGACCAGCGGCAACCCGTTCGCCATAGACGGCAACACCATCGCCGTGCTCGACCGGACCGGCTTTGCCCTCAAGGAGGACATGGCGCTGTCGCTGGCCGGCGATATCGCCGGCGCCGTTGGTCGCGGCACCAGCACCTGCCTCGCGGCGGATGGTACGCCATCCGGCGAGGCCGAGGACTGCTCGACAACGGCCTGGCTCGCTGGTTTCGGCGGTTTCGGTGGACGGGAGGGCGACGAGAGCTCGGTCGCATCCGCATATGGGCACGGTGGGGCGTTGGCCGGGGTGGAGTTCTCGCCGGGAGACGGCTTCACCGGCGGTCTGTTCATCGGTGGCGCCGCGGCGCGCGGCAGCGCCGGCACGGCGGATGAGACGGCGCTGTCCGGCGGCGTGGCCGGCGGCCATGCCGGCTTCGCGCGTGATGGCTATTTCGTCGATTTCTATGCCGCGATGGGTGTACTCGACACCGACAGCGAACGGACGGTCGCCAACAATTCGATCGATTTCGGGGTGTCCACGGCGAGCGGCACCGAGGGTGGCAGCTTCTTCAACCCCGCCGTCACCATCGGCGCCGACCTCGATACGGCGAGCGGCATCCTGACGCCCAGCCTCAGGCTGCGCTATACCGCGCTGAAGCTCGACGGCTATGCCGAAACCGGTTCCTCCGACGAGCTCGTGGTCGACGCCCGCACGGTGCACGAGCTGGAGATCAGGGCACAGGCGGCGCTGGCGTTGACCCCCGTGGCGACAGAAGCCGGCGAAGCTTCGTGGACGCTCAGGGCCGGTGCCGACGCCATTGATCGCCGCGGCGACGTCAGCGCCGAGTTGCTGGGGCAGGACGTCACATTCACCTCTGCTGCCGCCGGCACCCTCTATCGCGGCTTCGCGGGGGTCGATCTCGACTACGCGCTTGCCGGTGGCGACAGCCTGTTCGGTGACCTCGAGTTGCGGTTGGACGATCAACTCGGTCAATCGGCCGCCGCGCATGTGGGCCTCACTGGTGCGTTCTGACAAGGCACGCGGGCCCGCACCCGGCAACGCCGGGATGGCGCTCGCTTCGCGGCGTGTGTACGGCTTGCGGGCGCTGCTATTGGCGGCGGCGGCGTTGAGCGCCTCACCGGCGAGCGCCGTGGACCCGAGCGCCGTGCGGTGGGTCAATCCCGGCTCAGGCAGCTGGCTGGACCCGGCCAACTGGGACCACGGCAGTGTTCCAGCCTCGGACGATACCCCGTACGTCGACAATGGTGGCACGGCGCAGGTCACGGGGGGCGACGACGCTGTGAGCAACCATGTGATCATAGGCACGGGTGGCGGCAGCGGCGCCGTCGAGGTGAGCGGCCCCGGGTCCACCCTCACGGTCCTGAACAACATCTATCTGGGCGTTTATGGCCTCGGTACGCTTGATATCAGCGGCGGCGGCGAGGTGAGCATCGGCGACACCGCCTTTGTCGGCCAGAATTACGACAGCGCCATGGGCGGCACCGGTCTCGTGACGGTGACCGGCCTGGGGTCGGTTCTGAATACCGTATCCCTCGCAGTGGGCTTTAACGGCAAAGGCACGATCGAGGTCAGCGACGGGGGCACCCTGAGCGCTGAATGGTCCTATGTCGGTTTCCTGCCTGACGGGGACGGCAAAGTCGTGGTGGACGGCGCCGGGTCGAGCTGGTCCACCGGTGAGCTGACCGTAGGGCGGGAAGGCAAGGGCGCGGTCGAGATCACCAACGGGGGCGCCGTCAACAGCACGACCGCCGTTATTGGACACATTGCTGGGTCGTCGGGGAGAGTGCTTGTCGATGGGATCGGCTCGAGCTGGACCATCGCCGACATGCTGACGATCGGTGCTCAGGGCAGCGGTGGCCTGACGATCGCCAACGGGGCGGCGGTCAGTGCCGACGCCGTGACCATCGGCGACATGGGCACCCTGGTTATCGGGGCAGCGCCGGAGGAGGAGGCGGTTGCGGCTGGGACGCTTGCCACGGATAGCATCGAGCTGCGCGATGCTGGCGCCCGTCTCATTTTCAATCACATCGATGCCGAGTACATCCTTGATTCCGACATTTCCGGCGTCGGTGGGATCGAGCTGCTCGGCCCCGGCAGGACGGTGCTGACCGGCAGCAGCCGAGACTTCTACGGCGAGATCAACCTGCTCGACGGCGAGCTGGTGGTTGATGGCTGGCTCGGTGGCGACATGACCTCGAAGGGCCGGCTGAGCGGCACCGGCATCGTGCGCAACGTCAGTGTCATCGGGGACGGGGTGATTGCACCCGGTCACGACGGCATCGGCACCCTGGCAGTGGAGGGCAACCTCTACATGGGCCCGGGCTCGGCCTACGAGGTCGAGATCGACTCCGGCTCCAGCGATCTGATCCAGGTGCTGGGGATCGCCTATGTCGACGGGGCCGACATCGCGGTGAAGCGTGGCACGGGCCCGTTGGCGCTTGGCGCAGGCAACATCATCCTCAGCGCCGGCGGCGGGTTCTACGGCAGCTTCGGCGACGTCATCTCGGACTATGCCTTCGTCACGCCCGAGCTCGACCTTAGCTCGGATGGCTTCAGCGACCTGTTGACGCTCGAATTCAATCGCAACGGCGTAGCGTTCGCCGACGTGGCGAAGACGGCGAACCAGGCGAGCGCCGCCGAGGCGATCGAGGCCCTGGGGACGAACAACGCCGCCCACAACACCATCCTCAGCCTCAACGGGGCCGAGGCGCGGGCGATGTTCGACGCGCTCTCGGGCGAGGGGCATGCGACGCTCAAGGGCGTGCTGATGGATAATGCCGGGCTGGTGTCGGACGCGCTGCTGGGGCGGCTGGATGCGGCACGGACGCTCGACGCCTCGGGCGTCGCCAGCGGGTATGCCGCCCTGCCGACGCTGCCGGAAGACGGCGGCAGCAACGCGATCTGGGGTCGGTTCTACGGCGGCCTTGGCGATCGGGCCAGCGACGGCAACGCGGCGGACGCCGCCTCGTCGTCGGGCGGGCTGCTGCTTGGCGCCGACGCCGCAGTGGGCGACTGGCAGATTGGTCTCGCCGCGCAGGCCGGGCAGACCCAGGTATCGATCGCCGACCGCGACACTGACGCGACGACCACCGATCTCGGCGCTGGGTTCTATGCCGGGACGAAGTGGGGCGACACGGGGTTCTCGGTCGCCGGCACGGTGACGCAGCATGCCATCTCGACCACCCGCGAGGTGGGCCTTGGTCTCAACGAGACGCTGACCGCCGACTACGGTGCGACCACCGGCCAGGTGGTTGCCGAGCTCGAGCACGAGTTCGATTACGGCGCTGCGAGCCTGACGCCCTTTGCACGGGCAGGCCATGTCATCCAGGCGACCGATGCATTCACCGAAACCGGCAACGGCGGCGGCGCAGCACTTTCGGGCGAGGCCGACGTCGTGAACCAGTCCTTCGCCACGCTCGGTGTGCGCGGCGCGTATCAATTCGTGGTGGGCCAGGGTGGTCTTGCGACATTCAGCGGTGGCATCGGCTGGCGTCGCGGCTTTGGCGAGGCGCCCACCGCGCAACTCGGGTTTATCGGCGGCTCGCCATTTACTGTTGCGGCCACCCCCGCCGCCGCCGACTCCCTGCTGCTCGAGGCCGGCTTCGACCTGGACCTCGGCAACGGCCTCGATCTGTCAGTCAGCTATGACGGAGACATCGCGACGACCGGCCAGTCGCACGCCTTGCGGGCAGGGGTGGGCGGACAGTTCTGACCCACCACCTGGCCGCGTTCGTCCTCCTCAAGCGTGGTCGCCTCGAAATCACCACGAGTTGCCAATAGCCCTGTGCACAGAACGCGTTGAGGACCGGGCGGGCAAAATCGGAGGAGGCGGTCTTGAAATTCGACTGCAGGTCCATAATTTTGCGTGGACGCATTGGCCGCGGTGATGCTAATGCGCTTTTCAGGCGTCAGGAGGCGCCCAGGATGGAGAAGGCTTTTCAGGTGACCCGACGACCGTAATCGGTCGGCAGCCGGCTTCGTTGGCCGGCACGTTTGTCCTCGTCTCTTTGTTCCTGGACCAGTCACATGATCGCGCCTTCCGTCTCCGTCGCTGCTGAAGCAGCGCCTCCGCAACTCGGCCTGCCCACCGTTCGTTTCGCAGCCGCCGCCGACGACCAGTTCGTTGAGGACCTGCAGGCGCTTGCCTTCGGCCCAGGCCGCTTTGCCCGGACGGCGTTCCGCGTGCGCGAGCAGTTTCCCATCGACCCCTCGCTGAGCCTCATTGCCGAAGTGAACGGCACAGCCTGCGGTTCGGTCTGGATGACCCCGATCAGCGTCGGCGGCATCGACGGCTACATGCTTGGCCCGCTGGCGACGCATCCGGATTTCCGCAAGCGCGGCGCCGGCAAGCTCCTCGCCAAGGAAGTGGCGCGGATTGCGCTGGAGCGCGGCCAGGGCAGCTTCGTGCTGTTGGTCGGCGACCGGGATTACTATTGCCCGCTGGGCTGGGTGCCGACGCAGCTTGGCGCCGTCCAGTTCCCCGGCCCGGTCGACCCGACTCGCGTGCTGGTCTACTCGAACGACCCGACGATGGCTGTGCGGCTTGCTGGACCGATCAAGGCGTTCGGCGCGCGCAAGCGTTCGTAGCAGGCGCGGCGCGCAGCCAGACCAACTTCAGCCAGCTTTTCGATTTCGTGCGGCGGACGCGGCGGGTCCGCCGAGGGATCGATTGCCGGGGACCTCTCTACAATCCACGAAGTAGCCCTGCGTGGCGCGCTTGCCGATTTGCCGCATGACCTTGGCTGAAAAGTCTGCGATTTTTCGGCGGGAGTCTTTTTGGAGTGCCGGTCCTGGCCGACGACGCGCTTATCACCAGAATCGCCAGCCGGCTGCTGCGTGAACCCGAGCCGATCACGGCTGCGGCGGGGTTGCGGCCGGATTGGGTGCCCGAGACTCCGCCAGGCCGGCCACCGGTTGCGGCCGCCGTGCTGATTGCGCTCGTCAGGCGGGCCGAGGGGCTGTCGATTCTCTACACGGAGCGCTCGCCGGACCTGCGCTCGCATTCGGGGCAGATCGCGTTTCCGGGCGGCAAGGTCGACCCTACCGACAAGGATGCGGCGGACGCGGCGCTGCGCGAGGCATGGGAAGAGGTGCAGCTCGACCGCGCCGAGGCACGGGTGCTGGGCTTCATGCCGCTCTACTATACCGGCACGAACTACCTGATAACCCCGGTGGTGGCGGTGGTGGAACCGACGCGGCCGTTCATCCCCAATCCGGGCGAGGTGCGCTCGGTGTTCGAGGTGCCGCTCGACTACCTGATGACGCCCGACAGCTATTCAACCTTCCACATCAAGCGGAACGGCCAGGAGCACAGCACCTGGCAAATCGAACATAGCGGGCTTGTCATCTGGGGGATAACAGCGAACCTTACACGTCGCTTCCACGATCTGGCGTTGAGCCCAGAAACGGATTGGAGCCCGGAGACCGGTTGAGCAAGCTGGGGGAAATCGACGATCGCCTGAAGCGCGCCGAGTGGCTGATGCGACCGGAAACGCAGCGCATCCTGGCTTTGCTCGATGGCGCCGACGGCCGCACGCGAGTGGTGGGCGGCATCGTGCGCGACACGCTGCTGGACCTGCCGCGCGAGAACTCCGACATCGACATGGCGACCGAACTGCTGCCCGAGGAGGTAACGCTCAGGGCCGAGCGGGCGCGACTTTCGGTCTATCCGACCGGCATCGAGCACGGCACGGTGACGCTGCGCCTCGACACGCTCACTGCCGAGGTGACGACGCTGCGCGAAGACGTCGAAACCGACGGGCGGCATGCGGTGGTCAAGTTCGGGACCGACTGGAAGCGCGACGCGATGCGGCGCGATTTCACGCTCAATGCGCTCTATGCCGGGATGGACGGCACGCTGTTCGACCCCCTGCACGGGGTGGAGGATTGTCTTGCGCGCAAGGTGCGGTTCATCGGCAAGGCGGCGGAGCGGATCGCCGAGGACCGGCTGCGGGTCTACCGGTTCTTCCGGTTCTCGGCGAGCCACGCGAGCGAGCAGTTCGATGCGGATGGGTTGGCGGCCTGTACCGCGGCTGCCGGCACGCTGGGACGACTGGCAGCGGAGCGGGTAGGGGCCGAGATGCGGCGGATGCTGGCGCTGCCGCGCGTCGCCAATACGCTCAAGGCGATGCGCGAGGCCGAGATCCTGCCGTTGCCGGAGACGGCGGTGCGGCTGCTGCATGGCTATGAGCGGCGCGTGCGGAAGCCCGAATACAGCGCGCGGCTGGCGATCCTCGTGTCCGAGCTGGGCGCCGATCGGCTGCAGGAGATGTGGCGGCTCTCCAATGACGACATCGGGACGGCCGAAGCCATACTGGCCGCGGCGCGGTTGATTGCGGAGTTCCACTTGAACGAGGCTGCGTATCGCCACCCCGGGGCGCTGGCAGATGGGATCGACGTGGCGGCGGCGCTATCGAACTGGGGCGATGCCGGCAAGCTCGCCGTAGTCGAGCAGCTGCAGCGCATGGACGTGCCGCAGTTCCCGTTGCGCGGCAATGACCTGGTTGGCCTCGGCATGGTGCCGGGGCGCGAGCTTGGGGTGGAACTGGAGCGGCTCGAACGCGCCTGGATCGAGAGCGGTTTCGCCCTCGATCGGCAGGCGCTACTCGGGATGGCTGTGCCGCGGCGTTAGTGTACCGCCTCGCCCTTTTCGTGCACGCGGGCTTTGATCTCATCGACCATATTGGGCCGGATCACTTCCTCGCCATGCGTGGTGCGCAGGTGGTCCGCGGCGCGGCGGACGACTTCCGCGGTATCCTCAGCCTGAGTGTGCCAAGTGCAGCCGGGAACGAGGGTGCCACATTCGAACGACTTCATGGTCTTTGCTCCATCGTTGGTGGCAGGACATGAAGCCACGGGAATGCGGCGAGGGCTGGGCCGAGAACGAGGCCTTGCCATCGATTCAATTTACTCGGTGATTTACGAAACATCTACGAATGTGATGCGTAGATGTGTTGAGCGAAATCACGTCTACACTCCAGTTGATGGACCAGAACGCACAAGTGTCGGAGCGAACGGATCGGGGAACGATCGTGTTCGTTTGCGACTCGCACTGCGAGGAGCATGGCAAGGCACTAGGCGGACAACTTGGTGCGCCCGTTCACCTGATTTCGGAACTTACTCTCGATGACCTGGCCGATGCCGAGCAGGTCGTCGTCGATGCTGATCTCCGCGACATGACGTCGGTGGGCCAGTTGAAGCACGCACTCGACCGCGTGCCGGCGATCAAATCCAGGACCTTCCTGATCGACGAAGGCCGCGGCGAGCGGTTGCTGCGCGTGCAGGCCAATGCGCTGGGTGCGACGCGTCACATGGTGCGCAAGTTCGCGCTGGCGGAGTTGCGGCGCGAGTATTCGATAACCGGGCGAGCGCGGCGGAGTTCGGCGGCGGAGGCAACGGTTCGTGCCGATGTCGGGGGCGTTTCGATCCTCGAGGCGGAACGTTCACTGGCATTGCTGTTCGAGGGGATGCTGGATGACGCGCCGCTGTCGATGCAGGGTGTCTCCGAGGTAGCGGCAGGCGTTCTGGCGACCGTCAAGGCAGTGGGGGCGGACGCGTGGCTGGCCTCGGTGCGCAAGCATCACGAGGGGACGTTCCAGCACTGCCTACTAGTGACCGGCGTTGCCGCGGGATACGCCAGTGGCAGCAAGCTCGGCGGCGGGCAGGCGGGCGCGCTGATGAATGCGGCGCTGTTGCACGATGTCGGCAAGGCGGTGATCCCGCGTCACATCCTCGACAAACCGGGCAAGCTGACGCCGGAAGAGTTCGAGGCGGTGAAGCTGCACCCAGGAGCAGGCTTCGACTACCTGAGCAAGCAGGGTGGCGTATCGCCGATGATCCTCGACGCGGTGCGCCACCATCACGAGGCCCTGGATGGCAGCGGCTATCCGGACGGGCTGCGTGGCGAGCAGATCACGCCGCTGACGCGCATTCTCACGGTGTGCGACATCTTCGCGGCGCTAGTCGAGACGCGGCCGTACAAGGAGACACGGACGCCGCAGGAGGCCGTGACCATGCTGGTCGACATGACGATCAGCAGCAAGGTCGACTACTCCGCTGTGCGGACGCTGGCCGGGAGCTTCGGCATCGGGTTGCCGGCCGCGTTCGGCGAAGTGGTGCGCGGATTCTCCGGCGCCCGGCCGCGGCTCTAGTCAATCATCGTCGAACACGCCCAGCGAGCTGAGCCCGCGGATGGCCGTGCCCTCCTCGGTGCGGATGACTTCGCGCGGGATGATGCCGCTCTCCTCGGCGATCGCGTCGGCCAGGGGCTGTGAGTGGGTGACCACCCAGATCTGCGCACGCTCGGCGGCTTTGACGATGGTGCGGGCGAGGGCAGGGAGCAGGCTGGGATGGAGGCTGGTTTCGGGCTCGTTGAGCGCGATGAAGGGCGGCAGGCGGTAGGAGAGCAGGGCGCCCATCAGGGTGAGGAACTGCAGCGTGCCGTCCGAGAGCTCGTGTGCCCAGAAGGTGCGCTTGGGGGTTTCGGGGAATATCATGCCGAAGCTTGCGAATTCCTCCGGGTGAGGCACGACCAGTTCGGCGCCGGGGAAGGCGAGCTCGATGGCGGCGTCGAGGTCGACAGTCTCCTGCCGGATATGGCGCAGGGTGGCGAAAACTGCGGCGAGGTTGCTGCCGTTGGAGGTCAGCATTGGAGAGGTGACGGCGCGGGATGGCCGGCGGAGCGACGAGTCGACGTCGGTGCGGAAGCCGTGGAAGAAGCGCCAGTTGCTGAGTTCCTGGCGGACGACGGCGATCTCGGGATAGCCGCCGCGAACCGTGAACAGCGCGGTTTCGCTAGCGAGCGCCTGCTCATCGATGAGTTCTCGCTGACCGTCGGCGCCGCGGGCGAAGACTGCGTTGTTGCGCCGCTCGAGCAAGCCGACGCCCCGAGAGCCCTTCCGAAGCTCGATAGCTTCCTCCTTGATCTGCGCCTCGGTGGAAAAGGCAGCGGAGTCCGGCCCTGGGAAGCCGAGCTCGATCCGATACGTCGGGGCGAAGTCGTCAAGCTCGAGGCGGGCTTCGAGCGTCAGCCGGTTGCCGCCCTCGTGGGCCCGGTAGCCGTCGGTGCGATGCATCGGGTGGAAGCTGCCATCGGCCGTCAGGTTCTTGCCACCGGCCCAGAAGATCGACCCGAGGCCACCTTCGCGGGCGATTTCATCGGCGAGAGTGCCACGTGCGGCGGAGTGCAGCAGTTCGAGCGAGCGGTAGAGGTTGGTCTTGCCGACGCCGTTGCCGCCGATGAGGACGGTCAGCTGGCGGAGCGGGAAGCGGAGTTTTCGGACCGAGCGGAAGCCCTTGATCTCGACATCGGTCAGCGTCATCGGTCGGCCGGCTCCCTCGTGCCCTTAGGCAGATGTAGCGCGGCCGGCTGATGGATTGAAGCGGTCCGCGAGAGGTCTCGCGAACCGCTTGTGGCCTCATGAAACGTAGAGCTGGACCGCGCCGTTACCGGTCGGGGTGATGTCGATGACCCGGTCGACGGAGATATGGTTCTGGGCGAGCAGCCGCATAGCGGCCGGGTCGGCCTTCAGGGCGTCGCGCAGCAGGTGGATCGACTGGTCGCTGGCATCGACTGCGTCGAACGCCTTGGAAGCGTCGCCGCCATCGGCCCAGGCCGTGTCGAACTTCACCACCGAGACGTTCCTCGCGTGCAGCAGGTCGGCGACTTCGGCGCGGTTGAAGATCTGCACCTGCGGGTCAAAGTTGTCGACGGACATGCCGCTACCCGCCTTGGCGGTGTTGAATGCGGGCGTCGATGCGAACGCCGGGACGGCGGCCAAGATAACGGCTGCGGTGATGGCCGTGGCTCCCAGGCCTTTGAGAACTCTGTTCATTTTGAACTCCTCAGACAGCGGGGCTAAGCGCGGTTCCGTTGCGCTGGCTGGAACCGTTCGGGGGTGCATTTGCACCGGCCCCTGAAATCTAGGCGTGCCTCCGCGCCGGGGGTAGTTTCCGGCGGCTTAAGCTTCGGCAAGGTTGGTAAGGCGCGGAGACGGGCAAGAGCCCGCCGCGAGTCAGGGCCAGCGCACTTCCGGGGGCATCGAGGAGAGGATCGAGGTGACGTTGCCGCCCGTCTTCAGGCCGAAGGTGGTGCCGCGATCGTAGAGCAGGTTGAACTCGACATAGCGGCCGCGGCGGATCAGCTGCTCGTTGCGGTCGGCCTCGGTCCAGGGCGTCTCGAAGTTGCGGCGGGCGAGGGCAGGATAGACGTCGAGGAAGGCACGGCCGACATCCTGGGTGAAGGCGAAGTCGGCGTCCCAGTTCCCGGTATTGTGGTTGTCGTAGAAGATGCCGCCGATACCGCGCGGCTCTTTGCGGTGGGGCAGGTAGAAGTACTCGTCGCACCACTTCTTGTAAGCGGCGTAGTCGACGCCGTGGGCGTCGCAGGCGGCCTTGTAGGCGGCGTGGAAGGCGACGCTGTCGGGATCGTCTTGCGTGCGCCGGCGATCGAGCACGGGGGTCAGGTCGCCGCCGCCGCCGAACCACCACTTGCCGGTGACGATCATGCGCGTGTTCATGTGCGCGGCCGGAACGTTGGGGTTCCAGGGATGGATGATCACCGAGACGCCGGCGCTCCAGAACTCGGCACCGGCCTCGGTATGCGGCATCTGGCGGGCGAAATCCTCGGAGAAGTGGCCGTGGACGGTCGAGATGTGGACGCCGGCCTTCTCGAACACCCGGCCGTGCAGCATTCCCATCTCGCCGCCACCACCGGCCTCGCGGGTCCAGGGTTCGATCTCGAACTTGCCGGCCGGGCGATCGGCATGCGGGCCCGTGACATCGGCCTCGACGGCCTCAAGGCTGGCGCAGAGCTGGTCGCGGAAGCTCCTGAACCAGGCGGTGGCGAGTTGCTGCTTTGATTCAATGTCGGCGGGTAATGTCATGTCAGGGCTGCAAAACCATTGGTCTGTCGCAGCGCCTCCCCTAGCACGAGGCTGCCGGCGACGGCCACGTTGAGCGAGCGCATATCTTGTCGCATGGGGATGCGGACGCGGAGGTCGGCGTCCGCCGCGACCTCCTCCGGGACGCCGGCGGACTCGCGGCCGAGGAGCAGGACATCGTTGAGTTCGTAGGTCACCTCATAGGCCGAGGTGCCGGCCTTGGTGGTCAGGAGCGCCAGCCGGCGCCCCTCGGCCCGGCGCCAGGCGTCGAAATGGGCGTAGCTGTCGTGTTCGGTGAAGCGGGCGTGTTCGAGGTAATCGAGGGCGCCGCGCCGGATCGAGCGGGGCGAGAACTGGAAGCCCGTCGGGTGGATGATGTGCACCATCACTCCGAGGCAGGCGCCGAGCCGGAGCAGGGTGCCGGTGTTCTGCGCGATATCCGGCTGATAGAGGGCCAGATCGACCGTCATCATTCCTGACCTCCATGGTAAGCTTTTTGGCGGTTGCTATAGTGTCGCATCGGGGGAAAGTCACCCTGTCTCCGGCTGGACAAGCCCCATTCATAGTGTCAAAAGAACGCCCAAATCACGCGCTGTTGAGGGCGGGGGTTGGCTTTGGCTATGTGCCTGATGCCAACAGGCACCGAGGCGCTGATCAAGACACAACAGACGGAAGCTTACCTTGGCGACGCAATCCAATCTGGCACATCAGGACGCCCCTAATCCGGGACGGCGCGATTTTCTCTATATCGCGGCAGGCGCCGTGGGCGCGGTTGGCGTAGCCGGGGTGACCTGGCCGCTGATCAACCAGCTGAACCCCGACGCCTCGGTGCTGGCCCTTGCCAGCATCGAGTTCGACCTGTCGAGCATCCAGACCGGCCAGTCGGTCACCATCAAGTGGCGCGGGCTGCCGGTGTTCGTGCGCAACCGCACCGAGGCCGAGATCGCCGAGGCCAAGGCGGTGCCGCTGTCGGATCTCAGGGATCCCGAGACCGACGAGCAGCGCACCAAGCCGGGCCACGAGCAGTGGCTGATCATGATCGCCAACTGTACGCACCTGGGCTGCATCCCGGTGGGCGAGTCGGGTGACTACGACGGCTGGGCCTGCCCGTGCCACGGTTCGCAGTTCGACACTGCCGGCCGCATCCGCAAAGGCCCCGCACCCAAGAACCTGGTGCTGCCGCCCTATGAATTCGTCACCGACACGCTTGTGCAGATCGGTTAAGGGGACCCGACCAGATGGCTCACGAATCCAGCTACGTCCCCGGTAACGTCGTCGAAAAGTGGATCGACGATCGCCTGCCGATCATCCGGTGGTCCAAAGAACACCTGATGGACTACCCCACGCCGAAGAACCTCAACTACTGGTGGACGTTCGGCGCCATCCTCGCCTTCATGCTCGGCGTGCAGATCGTGACGGGGATCATCCTCGCCATGCACTACACCCCGCATGTCAGCCTCGCCTTCGACTCGGTGGAGCACATCCGCCGCGACGTGAACGGCGGCCGCATCATCCAGGCCGTGCATGCCACGGGCGCCTCGATGTTCTTTGCGGCGATCTACATCCACATGTTCCGCGGGCTGTATTTCGGCTCGTACAAGGCACCGCGCGAAATCCTCTGGATCCTCGGCGTCGTGCTGTTCGTGCTGGTCGTCACCACCGCCTTCATGGGCTACGTGCTGCCCTGGGGCCAGATGAGCTTCTGGGCCGCGACGGTGATCACCAACATCCTGGGCGCCATCCCGGTGCTCGGCACGCCGATCCTCGAGCTGCTGCGCGGCGGTTTCGCCGTCGACAACGCCACGCTCAACCGCTTCTTCTCGCTGCACTACCTGCTGCCGTTCATCATCGCTGCGGTGGTGGTGCTCCACATCTGGGCGCTGCACGTGCCGGGCAACAACAACCCGATCGGCGTCGAGGTGAAGTCGAGCCGCGAGGCAGTGCCGTTCCATCCGTACTACACGATGAAGGACCTGTTCGCGGTGGTGGTGTTCTGCATCCCGTTCGCGTGGTTCGCCTTCTTCGCGCCGGATATCCTGGGGCACCCCGACAACTACATCATGGCGAACAGCCAGGTGACCCCGGCGCACATCGTGCCCGAATGGTACTTCCTGCCGTTCTACGCGATCCTGCGCGCTATCGACTTCAACATCCTGTTCATCGACTCCAAGCTCGGCGGCGTGATCTTCTTCGCCGGCGCGATCCTGGTGCTGTTCTTCGTGCCGTGGCTCGATACGTCGAAGGTTCGCTCTGGCACGTTCCGCCCGATCTTCAAGTGGTTCTACTGGCTGTTCGTGGCGAACTTCGTGTTCCTGACCTGGCTCGGTTCGGCGCCGGCCGAGGGCATCTACGTGCTGCTGTCGAAGCTCGCCACCGCGTACTACTTCGCCTACTTCATCATCGTGCTTCCGCTGCTCGGACGCTTCGAGACGCCGCGGCCGCTGCCGACGTCGATCACCGAGTCGGTTCTGGCCAAGCACGCAGCGCCTGTCGCGGCGACCGCCGCAACAGCGTCGACGACGCACTGACCCGGGGCCCAACGGCAATGATCAAGACCAAAACCATTATCGGCGCCCTGCTGGTGAGCATCCTCTTCGCGGCGGTTCCGGCCGTTGCGCAGGAGGGGCACGCCACCCCGGAAATCCACAAGGAAGCCTGGAGCTTTGCGGGGCCGTTCGGCACCTATGACCGCAACCAGCTGCAGCGCGGCTTCCAGATCTTCAAGGAAGTCTGCTCGAGCTGCCATTCGGCCCGCCTGCTGGCGTTCCGCAACCTCAGCGAGCCGGGTGGTCCCGAGTTCACCGAGGGCCAGGTGAAGGCTCTGGCGGCCGAATACGAGATCGCCGATGCGGACGCCGAGGGCGGCAAGCGCCCGGGCATCGCAGCGGATCGCTGGCCGTCGCCGTTCGCCAATGACCGCGACGCGCGCGACGCCAACGGTGGTGCGCTTCCGCCGGATATGTCGGTGCTGGCCAAGGCCCGCGGCACGACCCAGCCGTTCCCGTGGTGGATCCTCAACTACTTCACCGCGTACTCGGAAGGCGGGCCGGACTATATCCATGCGCTGCTCAACGGCTACGTGGACCCGGCTCCCGAGGGTATCGAGGTGCCGGAGGGCAAGCACTATAACACCTACTTCCCGGGGCATTTCCTCGGCATGGCGCCGCCGCTCAGCGACGGCTCCGTGACCTACGAGGAAAGCGAGAGCGGCAGTGTGCCGCTGACGGTCGACCAGTATTCGCGCGACGTTGCGGCGTTCCTGATGTGGGTGGCCGAGCCGCACCTCGTGGCGCGCAAGGAAGCGGGCTTCCAGGTGATCGCGTTCCTCCTGGTGTTTGCGACGCTGATGTACCTGGTCAAGCGCAAGCTGTGGTCCAGGATCGAGCACTGATCCGACGCGTCATCTGAGTTCCAGAGGGCCCCGCGGGGCCCTCTGTCGTTCCGGCCGGCGGAGCCCTTGCGATCACCAGCCGCATCGTTGATATTCGCCGGTGCAGTATTTGCAGGAGGCCCCACATGTCGATCATTCGCAGCGCCGCCACGGCTGCCGCCCTTGCCCGCACAGTGATCGCCCATCCGATGGTGCGCGCCGGCATCGCCGCGGCGCCGCTGCTGCTGACGCCCAAGGTCAAGGCCGCCGCCAAGGACGTGACGCTCAGCACGGCCTACAGGGCCGGGCAGCTGGCTCGGAAGATCGTCGACAGCACCAGGCGCTAATCGTTCCCGGTCCGCATCGGACCATCCATTCCCTCGTTTTCCAACAAGCCGCAGCACCCATATGCTCGACCTCAAATCGCTCGTCCGCTCGATCCCCGACTATCCCAAGAAGGGGATATTGTTCCGCGATATCACCACCTTGATCGAGGACCCTGATGGGTTCCGCGAGAGCGTCGACCGGCTGGCCGGCCTGCACAAGGACCTGGGGATCACCCATGTCGCGGGGATCGAGGCGCGTGGCTTCATCTTCGGGGCGGGGGTGGCGATTGCGCTCGGCGTCGGCTTCATTCCGGTGCGCAAGAAGGGCAAGCTACCCGGCGAGACCATCGGGCAGAACTACGCGCTGGAGTATGGGGTCGACACCATCGAGATTCATGCGGACGTGATCGGTCCGGGCGACAAGGTGCTATTGGTCGACGACCTGATCGCGACCGGCGGCACGGCGGTGGCGGCGGTGTCGCTGCTGCGGCGGACGGGTGCCGAGGTGTCGCATTCGGGCTTCGTCATCGACCTGTTCGACCTGGGCGGCGCCGACAAGCTCCGCGCCACCGGGGTCCAGGTCGAGGCCCTGATCCCGTTCGAGGGGCACTAGCTCTCAGTGCACGACGCGCAGGCTGCGCGGGACGACGCGGAAGCGGCGGCGCCAGGCGCTGACGCGGTCGCGCCCGGCGGTCTTGGCGGCGTAGAGGGCTTCGTCGGCGCGTCCAATCAGTTCGGCGGCGCTGCGCTCGGTTTCGCCTGGTGTATAGCTGGCGATACCGAGGCTGACGGTAATCCTGCCGGTGCTGCTGGCTTCGTGCGGCAGGGCGAGCGCAGCGAGGACATCGCGATAGTCGTTGGCGAGGCTATCGGCGCCGTCTGAATCGACTTCGGGCAAAACGACCAGGAACTCTTCGCCACCATAGCGGGCCACGAGATCGGCCGGGCGGCGGAACATCTGGCCGAGGCACTCGCTGACCGCCTTGAGGCAGGCATCGCCCGCCAGGTGGCCGTAAGTGTCGTTGTAGGCCTTGAAGTGATCGATATCGAGCAGGATGACGCTGATCGCGGTATTGGCGCGGAGGCTCCGCGCAATCTCGATCTCGAGCCGCTGATCGAGGGCACGGCGATTGACCAGGCCGGTGAGGGCGTCGGTGGTGGCTTCCTGCCGGAGCCGCTCGGTGGCATCGAGCAACTCCAGTTCGGTGCGCTTCAGCCGCGTGATATCGGAGACGACCACCATCGATACGCCATCCGGCGACGGGCGGGTGGAGACGCGCAGCCAGCTGCCGTCGAACAGGTGCACCTCCTCTTCGGAGTCGCGGTAGAGCGAGGCGGCGATCTCATCGGTCCAGGCGGCCACGTCGGCGGTCGAAGCGCCCACCTGCTGCTCGCGGCGCTCGACAGCCGCGGCGAGGATGTCGCGGATATGGGCGCCCGGGACGCGTACATCGGAGGTGAGGGGGAAGAGCTGCTGGTACTGCGCGTTGCAGAACAGCAGCCGCCCGTTGCGATCGAACATCGCCACGCCATCGGACATCTGCGCCATGGCGAAGGAGAGGACGCGTTGGCGCTCGTCGAGCTCGATCTCGAGCTGCTTCTGCTTGGTGATGTCGCGGTTGTGGGTGATGAGGCCGAACGGCTGTCCTCGGCTGTCGTTGAGCGGTACCTCGAGTGTCTGCAACCAACTGGTGGTGCCGTCAGGGTGTTCCACGGCCCGCTGGTACTCCGAGGGTCCGCCGGTGGCAGGGGAGTGTCCCGCCGGCGGCCGGGCGCCGAATTCATCGCTCAAATGGCCAATGAGAGCGGCCGGTCCGGAAACACCCAGCAGCTGCGCAGTGGCGGGATTGGCGACGACGAAACGGCCCTCGAGATCGCTGACGCTGATGCTGTCGGGCAACTCGTCGATCACCTGGCGATAGGTCTGGTTGTCGCGCCTGGCGGCGCGCAGTTCTTCCTCGTGGGTCAGGGCGAGGCCGGAGAACAGCACCGCCAGGAGAAGCAACAGGCTCTGCGTGCTGACGATCAGCGGCCAGTCGGCGGCCCGGACGCTCGCCGGCGCCAGCACCGTGACCGCAATGGCTATGGCGGCGGTGGACAGGGCAAGGGCAAGCGAGTGCCAGCGAGCGAGGCGGAGACCGCGCCGGCGGCGAACCAAATGGGCGAGCAGGGCCGTGATGGTGACCAAGCCCATCGCTGTGAGGCCTACCAGCACGCCTGCGCCGCCGATCGAGAGGCGATAGGTGATCGCAAAGGTAGTGGCGATCACGGCGGAGATGGGGCCGCCGAAGAAGGCGGCAAGGGCGAGCAGGCAGGTGCGCAGATCGAAGAAGATGCCTGGTGCAAAATGCACCGGGAACAGCATGGTCGTGACGGCGCCCAGGCCCATGGTGACGCCGAAAGCGGCTTCGACGGCACGTGGCCCAAGGCGCTCGAAGACGTCGCGAAGTTGTGTCCAGGCGCTGACGAAAAATGCGACCACGGCCACATTGGTCATCAGGCTATACCAAGGCGACTCCATACCGGGCAGACCTCGCTGAGCGGGTGAGGCAACAGATGTCGTAGGCGAATTGTGCGCCTGGGCGCATAACGAAGCACTAAAGGGTTGAATAGAAAGCCTAGCGGCTCATACGCGTTACCCACGCGTTATCTGCCGGGACGCGGGAATTCGTGCCCGCAGGTCGGGCGCTGTTCGATTGTTTCGGTTAATGGGGTGTATCCGGCCTGGCCGGCGCTGCTGGCGGCAGCTGCATCGCTGATTGGATTCCGGCGAATTGCCCAATGTTTCCGCGATCCCGTCGGGAAAAACTCAGCCGCAAATCTGTGCTCCAGGCGCGCTTGTCAGATGCGTTTGCGGAAGGGATTGTGCCGTTATGTCTGCTCCCCCGCACGTACTGGTCGTCGACGATGACCAGGAAATCCGCAGGCGTGCGCCGCCCCGGGCTTGCGCTCCGGCTGGTACGGATTGGCCGCCGGCCTGCCGCTCCAGGCGGCCTTGTTGACTGGGGTAGGGCGCTGGTAGGTCATGAACTTGGGCATGGACAATCTCCTTGCCCGCCGCGACAGTTACGCGCGAACGGGCTCAAGTTGTGGCGCGCAACGAAGCAATGCTCCGGACCGTCCACAGGTTAGCGATGAAGTTCAGTGGGAGATTGGACGCCAGGGACGTCGGACAGAGTCAGCCCGTCATCTGGAGCGTTGTTGAGACCGGCATCCGCGTATCATCCGCCGCTCGCGATGCGAGGGAGGGGATAGCTCGGGCGTCCGCAACAGTGCTCAGATCATTTTCGGGCAGTACTTCCTCTGGAAGGCGCGTTGTTTAGCGCTGGAGGGCCGGGAGGTCAAGCTGGAGGGTCGTGGGCCGGGCGCCACCTTCTCCCCTTGTGGGAGAAGGTGGCGCGCAGCGCCGGATGAGGGGACCCGCAACCCCAAGGTTGCGCGATCGGAGCGAAGCGACGAGTGACAGAGTGCGCGGACAGAACCCCTCATCCGCCCTTCGGGCACCTTCTCCCACAAGGGGAGAAGGCGATCTCCGAGACGCCGGTGGCCTTGGGCATCAACCGCGCGGTGTGCAGGTGAGGACGTTCTTTTCTGCGGTGAAGAGCTGCAGGACGTCCCGGCCGGCATCGTCGAAGCCGAGGATCGCGCTGGTGATGCCGGCGCCGGCGACGAGATTGCCATCGAGGAAGGTGACGCCGTTCGAAGCCATCTCTGCAGTGCCGCTGCCCGAGGCCGTGCTGCCGTAATTGGCCGAGGCGTAGCCGTAGGAGCCGGCGTAAATGGTGAGCAGCCCGGCGCGGGTGCCGTCGATAATGGCGCGGCAACCCCAGTTGCCTTCGACGCCGACGCCGGTCAGCGACTGCGCAGCGGCGGGCGCGGCGAGGAACGCGAGGGCGGCAAAAGCGATGGTGAGGCGCATTAGGTGACTCAACTCCGTTGGGTCAGCAACTTCCCCAATCCGGGGATTTTGGTCAACGCCTCAAGAACCCGTAAGTGTGGCGGCATTTTGTAGTCGCGGAGCTTGGAGAAGCCGACCAGTTCGGCATGGTAGACTTTTTCGCCGCGCTGGTTCACCGCATCGAGGCTGTTGAACAACAGGCCCCAGCCCGGAATCGAGTTGGACGCCCGCTTGCCGGTGACGGTGAGCGTGTAGGTGACGGTGTCGCCAGGGCGAACGGGCGACTTGAATTCCATCTTGTTGACGCCGGGGGAGGGGCCGGAAACGCCCGGTTCCTGGCCGAGATCGCGCAGGCGGACTTCCTCGGCATCGAGCGCATCGACCATCTTGCGGTGCCCCACAAGGACCGTGTGCCAGCCCGAGGCGATGACGCCACCGAAATGGCTATGCGCGGCGGCGGCCGGATCGAGATGGAAGTACTGCGGATCGTACTCGCGGCCGAAGCTCAGGATCTCGGCTTCGGTGAAGGTGTGGCTGCCGAGCGGGAACGGCTCGTCGATGGTGATGTCTTCGAACCAGCGGGTCATGCAGGTCCACCGTGTTCGACGTCATAAGGCTGCTCGGGCTGGGCCTGGGTGCCTTCCTCGGGGTCGCGCGACTCGACCAGGTTGGCGAGGCGCATGGTCATCACCGGCTGCCCCTTCTGGTTCTTCACGTCGAGGTCGATGGCGACGATGCCCCATTGCGGGTGGTGGCGGGAGCGGCGGAGCTCGGCGACGGTGGCCGTGGCCCAGATGGTGTCGCCCTTCATCACCGGCTTCTTCCACTTGAGGTCGGAGAAACCGAGTCCGCCGGCCGAGGCGATCTTGCTGAGGAAATTGTCACCGAGCAGGCGCAGGGTCAGTGCCGCGGTCTGCCACCCGGAGGAGGCGAGCCCGCCGAGCAGCGACCGCTTGGCGGCTTCTTCATCGAGGTGGAACGGAAACGGATCGAACTCGCGGGCAAAGGAGATGATCATCTCCTTGGTCACGAGGGTCGAGCCGAGATTGATGGTCTCGCCGACGACGAGATCCTCGAAATGGCGGCGGTCGATCGTGACTGGGTTCATCGCGGGTTGACGTATACGTCAATCGTCAGCCGGGGTGCAAGCTCGAGGCGAGGGCGGCTGCGGCGGCATAGGATCGAAGACCGATCACCCGATGGCGGGGAGGTGTGCCTCGATCGCGCGGCCCACGGCGGCCGAAAATGACGCGAGCGCAGCACTGTCGGCGCTCAGGCGGTCACGCAGTTCGCGTGGCAGTTCGAGCTGGACCCCGGCGCGGCGGATGGTGGAGCGATGACGGTGACTGGCGAGTCGCGATCGATCAGACGGATGGCGTAGCTGACGCCCTCCGTCTCGGAGGCTGCCAGTTCGGCAAAGCTCTTGTAGCGATCTGAGATCTCGGGTGCTCCCTTACGCCAGGCCCCAGATGATCGCCACGCTGACGACGGTGCAATAGATGACGAAGTTCACCGCGAACAGGCCGAGCAGCCAGACCGGAAGGCGTCGGGTGGCGTCGGCGGAAATCACGCCGATCCAGAGCAGCAGGCCTACGGCGCCGATGACCAGCGCGAAGATCACCACGAACCAGCCGCCGAGGATGTTGGCGATGGCGAGGATCACCGGGGTCAGCGCAGAAGCGATGACCGGCCCGATCACCCACACGGCCTGCTTCTCGCGCCAGAGAACGGCGACGATCACCCCAAGCACCAGAAGCGCGAAGCCGACCGTCGGGACGATGGTGAAGGGGCTGACGGTGCCGGCGGCAAGCGCCAGCGGGCCCGCGAAATAGGACGACACCATCGGCCACCAGGAGCCGAAGATCTGTTCGAGCATGACACAGCTCAGGGGTTATGAGTTAAAGTGCTGAAATCGCTTAGGTATTGAACTTGAACAACATCACGTCGCCGTCCTTGACGACATATTCCTTGCCTTCGTCCCGCGCCTTGCCGGCTTCCTTGGCGGCGACTTCACCGCCCAGCGTGACGAAGTCTTCGTAGCCGATGGTCTGGGCGCGGATAAAGCCGCGCTCGAAATCGGTGTGGATGACGCCGGCGGCCTGCGGGGCGCGGTCGCCCTTGTGGATGGTCCAGGCGCGCGTCTCTTTCGGGCCAACGGTGAAATAGGTCTGCAAACCAAGCAGTTGGTAGGCTTCCCTGATCAGGCGATTGAGGCCGGGCTCGTGCAGTCCGAGGCTCTCGAGATACTCGGCCTGCTCGGCATCGGGAAGCTGCGCGAGCTGGCTCTCGATCTCGGCGGAGATGACGATGACGGCGGCGTTATGCTGCTTGGCGTATTCCTCGACCTGCTTGGTCATGGCGTTGCCGGTGGCAGCCGAGGCCTCATCGACGTTGCAGACGTAGAGCGCAGGCTTGGACGTGAGGAGTTGCAGCTCGGTGAAGGCCTTCTCTTCCTCGGCGGAACGCTGCACCAGGCGCGCCGACTTGCCGTCGCGCAGCAGCACCAGCGAGCGGTCGATCAGATCGAGCGTCGCCTTGGCTTCCTTGTCGCCGCCCTTGGCCTTCTTCTCGACGCCGGCGCGGCGCTTCTCGAGGCTTTCGAGGTCGGCGAGCATCAGCTCGGTCTCGACCACTTCGGCGTCGGCGAGCGGGTCAACCTTGTTGGCGACGTGGATGATGTTGCCATCCTCGAAGCAGCGCAGCACATAGGCGATGGCGTCGCACTCGCGGATATTGGCGAGGAACTGGTTGCCGAGGCCTTCGCCCTTCGATGCGCCCTTCACCAGCCCGGCGATGTCGACGAAGCTCATCTTGGCCGGCAGGATGTTGATCGACTTGCCGATCGTCGCGAGCTTGTCGAGGCGCGCGTCAGGCACTGCCACCTCGCCGGTGTTCGGCTCGATGGTGCAGAACGGGAAGTTCGCGGCCTGGGCGTTGGCGGTGCGGGTCAGCGCATTGAAGAGCGTCGACTTGCCCACATTGGGCAGGCCGACGATGCCCATCTTGAAACCCATGACAGTCTCCGGAATTCGTCATTGGAGGCGCGAAAGCGACCGCGCCAATTGTTGCGCTTCACATCGGTTGAAGAGGCGCGGAAGTCAATTGGTTTGGTGTGCGTGGGAGCTCCACGCACTAGTCCTTCCCGAACAGCTTCTTCAGCATGTCGGCCATCGGTCCGGTCTCCGGTACCTTGGCCTGCGGCTCACTCGGCCGGGCGGCTCGGATGTGGCTCTGGGCCGGGGCCTTCTTGCGGGTCGGGTCGGCGGTTTCGGGGCGCTGGGCGCGGTCGGCGCCGTCGCCCTGGGTGGCGATGGCAAGCTTGTTCATCAGGCCGTTATCGTCGCCCTTGACGATCATCGCCGCGTTGTCGGCCACGGCGTCGAGAAGGGGGATCAGCCAAGCCTGCTGCTCGGCCTTGGAGAAGTCGCCGAGCACGTGCGGCATCACCAGATCCTTGTGGCCCGGGTGGCCGACGCCGAGGCGGATGCGGCGGTAGCCCAGCCCGATCTGCGGGTCGATCGAGCGCAGGCCATTGTGGCCGCCATTGCCGCCGCCGATCTTGATGCGGGTCTTGCCCGGGGCGAGGTCGATCTCGTCGTAGAGGACAGAGATGTCTGATGGCCCGAGCTTGTAGAAGGTGGCAGCCTTCTGGACGCTGTCGCCGGAGGAATTCATGTAGGTCTGCGGCTTCAGCAGCAGCACCTTTTCGCCATCGATGGTGCCTTCGGAGATCAATCCCTGGAACTTCTCGCGGAAGCCCGGGAAGCCGTGGCGGCGCGCGATGGCGTCGACCGCGAGGAAACCGATATTGTGGCGATTGTTGCGGTATTTGTCCCCGGGATTGCCGAGGCCGACGATGAGATGCATCGGCTA
Organism: Devosia sp. P3_B2; assembly: GCF_056402875.1. Taxonomy (NCBI): domain Bacteria; kingdom Pseudomonadati; phylum Pseudomonadota; class Alphaproteobacteria; order Hyphomicrobiales; family Devosiaceae; genus Devosia; species Devosia sp. P3_B2. Next base: position 291,548 of record NZ_JBFUGO010000002.1, read on the forward strand.
ACTTCCAGGCAGCAGGGCAGGGTGGGAGCGGACATCAAGCCCGCTCCCGAAGTGCTTACTCTTTGGCTTCGCCATTGGCGGCCGGAGCGGCTTCGCCCTCGGCGGCACCTTCCTCGGCTTCCTCGGCCTTGAGGCCCGACGGAGCGACGATGGTGGCGATCGTCAGGTCGTCTTCATGGCTGTGGTCGGTGGCGCCGGCCGGCAGCTTGATCGACGAGATGTGGACGCTGTCGCCGACATCCATGCCGGTGAGATCGACGACGATCTCCTCGGGGATGTGGTCGGCGTCGACGGTCAGGTCGAGCGTGTGGTGGACGATGTTCAGCACACCACCGCGCTTGATGCCGGGCGACAGTTCATCGTTGATGAACTTCACGTGCACCTGGACATTGAGCTTGGTGCCCTTGCCGACGCGCAGGAAGTCGACGTGCAGCGCCTTGTCCTTGACGGGATCGAGCTGGTAGTCGCGCGGAATGACGCGGTGCTTCTCGCCATCAACGTCGAGGGTGACGATGTGGGAGAGGAAACCACCGGCGTAAATGCGCTTCATGGCTTCGTTGTAGGAGATGGTGATCGGAAGCGGGGGCTTCTTGTCGCCATAGATGACAGCAGGGATGAGCCCCTCACGACGCAGTGCACGAGCGGCCCCCTTGCCCACCCCGCTCCGCGCCTGAGCCTTGAGCTCCGTAGCAGCAGTAGCCATTGAATGATCCATTCATGGGTTGGTGTGAACTCTGAGAAGTCAAAGCTCACGCACCCGTCCTCCAGGGGTGACGGGTGCTTCATGGGCGGTGCGTATAGGGGAAATGCGGGTTTCGGGCAAGTAGCGCCGTCGCGGAAGCCGGTTACCTTCTCCCACAAGGGAAGAAGGCGGTCACCGATAGGTCGATCAGCCGTCCGCTAGCGCCGCCAGCCGGCCCTGCAGGTAATGCCTCACGGCTGTGTCGGTGGTGAGGCCCAGGGCGAGGGTGAGCGCCTCGCGGGCCTCGGGTTTGCGGCCGGCACTGGACATGAGGTGGCCGCGGGCGGCCCAGTAGGGCTGGTAGTCGGCCATGCGCTTGTCGGTGCCGAGCGGCTCGATGGCGGCCAGCGCGGCGTCGGGACCTTCGAGTTCGGCGATGGCCATGGCTCGGTTGAGCGCCACGACCGGCGAGGCGCTGAGCGCGAGCAAGTGATCGTAGAGCGCGAGGATGGCGGGCCATGTGTTAGCGCCCAGGTTACGGCGGGCGACATGGGCGGACTGGATGGCGGCCTCGATCTGGTAGCGTCCGGAGGGGCCACCGGCATTTGCAGACCGCAATAGCGCTTCGGCGAGGCCGATCAGCGAGTCGTCCCAGAGGCTTGTGTCCTGTTCCTCGAGCGGCACGTAAGCGCCGCCGGGCGAGCGCCGGGCGGCGCGGCGGGCCTCGGTGTAGAGCATCAGCGCAAGCATACCCTTGGCCTCGGGCTGTTCGGGCAACAGCGACACGACCAGCCGGCCGAGCCAGATCGCCTCGTCGGCGAGTTGGGCGGACGCACTGTCGCCGATCTCGGCCCAGCCCTTCGAGTAGGCGGCGTAGATGGCGTCGAGCACCGCATCGAGGCGCTCGGGCAGTTCCTCCTTGTCGGGAATGCCGAACGGGATGCCGGCGTCCTTGATGCGGGTTTTGGCGCGCACCAGGCGCTGGCCCATGGTGGCGGGCGGGATCAGGAAGGCCGCGGCGATGTCGATGGCGGTGAGGCCGAGAATGGTCTGCAGGATCAGCGGGGCCCGCATACCCCGCTCGATCGCCGGATGGGCGCAGGCGAACATCAGCGCGAGGCGGCGGTCCGGGATCTCGTCGGGGGTTTCTGCGGCGGCTTCGATTTCATCGGCCATCATTTTCAGATGCTCCTCGCCCGCGTGCCGCGTGGTGCGGCGGCGCAGCGCATCGGTCTGGCGCCGGCGGGCGACCGTCAGCAGCCAGGCATCGGGATTGAGCGGCACGCCCTCGGCGGGCCACATGCGCAGCGCGGCGGCAAAGGCCTCGGCCAGCGCGTCTTCGGCACCCGCTACGTCGCGGGTGCGGGCCGCGAGGAAGGCGACGAGGCGGCCGTAGCTTTCGCGGGCGACCCGCTCGGCTGCGCGGGCCGCCTCGTTACCCTCATGTCGCATGCTACGAGTCCTGGCGCCGCAGGCTCAGGTCGGGCCTCGGGTATTCCGGGGCGAGGGGACGGATCTCGATCGAGCCGTACCGGGAACTCGGGCAGCGCTTGGCCCAGCGGATGGCTTCATCGAGGTCCGCGACGTCGATCATGAAGTAGCCGGCCAACTGCTCCTTGGTATCGGCATAGGGGCCGTCGAGCACGTCGGTCTTTTCGTCGGACGAGCGCACGGTGGTCGCCGCCGAGGCCGGCTGCAGCCGCTCCCCGGCGCTCATGCCGCCGCCCGCCTTGGCGAGCGCCTCGTTGAAGGCGGCGTAGTCGGCCCAGAGCTCCTTCTGCGGAGCGTTGGCGAGCGCGACCTCGTCGTGGTGGATCAGCATCATGTAGCGCATGGCCGGGTTCCTCAGCTTGCCGCCTGTTTCACGAGATCGGCGATCCGCTTTTCGTCGGCCGCGGTGAGCTTCAGCAGCGCGTAGCTGGTGGGCCACATGCTGCCGTCGTCGAGTTTCGCCGCCTCGTTGAAGCCGAAGGTGGCGTAGCGTGCCTTGAACTTGTTGGCATCCTGGAAGAAGCAGATGCTCTTGCCGTCCTTGTAGTAGGCCGGCATGCCGTACCAGAGCTTGGCCGTGAGATGCGGCGCGGTGGCCTTGACGAGGGCGTGGATGCGCTCGGCCATGACCCGATCGGCGTCCGGCATCGCGGCAATCTTCTCCACCACGGCCTGCTCGTCTTCGGCTGCGCTGGCGTTGCGCTTCAGCTCCTTGGCGCGCTCCTTCATGGCGGCCTTTTCTTCGGCGGTGAAACTGTCGGCGGCGGCGTCGGTGCGCTTGGCGGTGCTCTGCTTGGTTGCCATGGTGGTTCTCCTTCTTGTCGGACCGCTTACCACTTCAACTGGGTGATCTGCAGCAGGTTGCCGCAAGTGTCCTTGATCTGGGCGATGGTCGATGCGGTGACATCGGTCGGGGGCATGGCGAAGTTGCCGCCCTTGGCCTTGATCCGCTCGTAATCGGCCTTCACGTCGCTGGTGTAGAACATCACGGCAGGCTGGCTCTGCTCGAACATTGCCTGCTGGAAGGCCTTGGCGGCGGGGTTGCTGTTGAGCGCCAGCTGCAGTTCGGTGCCGTCCTTGTCATCGGGCGAAACAACGGTCAGCCAGCGGAAGCCGCTGTTGCCGAAGTCGGCCTTGGGGGTGAAGCCCAGCACGTCGGTGTAGAAGCGCAGCGCCTTCTCCTGGTCGTCGACATACACGGTGGTCAGCTTGATCTTCATCGGTTTTCTCCGTTTGTCACGTCGGGACACCGTGCCCCGATGCAACAATGACGGGCCTGGTCCGGCCATTTCGACTCGTCCCCGAAAAAACTTCAGGGACGAGCCGATTTTGTCAGATCATGCGCCTCGCGTCGGCCAGATCGGGCGGACCTCGATGGTGCCGAACTGCGCGGCCGGACATTTCTGGGCCCACTCGATCGCCTGGTCCAGGTCGGGGACATCGATCAGGTAGTAGCCGCCCAGCTGCTCCTGCGTCTCGGCATAGGGCCCGGCGAGGACAACCGCCTTCTTGTCGCGGACGCGGATCGAGGTGGTGGCGCTGGTTGGCCGCAGGCGCTCGCCACCGACCATGACGCCGGCCTTGATCATCGCCTCGTTGAACGCAGCGTAGTCGGCGCTCATGCCGGTGTCGTCGACGGGCGTGGCCGCATTCATCTGCGTTTCGTCGCCGTGGATGAGCAGCATGTACTTCATTTTCGTCTCCTGTTTCGTGCCGGACACCGCGCCCGGCACGACAATGACGGAGGGGGCGACAAAACTTCTACAAATCGCGGACGAAAAAAGGCGATGGCTTTCAGAAGCCCGGAATCATGGCGCGGACTTCGACCGGCCCCCACTGCGCTGCGGGGCACTTCCTGGCCCAGGCGAGGGCTTCGTCCATGTTTGCCGCCTCGATGATGTAGAAGCCGCCGAACTGTTCGCGGGTCTCTGCATAGGGGCCGTCATGAACCTTCAGTTCGCCGGTGTCGTTGACGAAGGCGGCGCCCTTGGCGTCCTCGTGGAAGGTAGCATCGCCGCCCTCCATGCGCAGGGTCTTGGCGTCGTGGGTGCGGGCGAGGGGGGCGGTCATGACGAAGGCGCCGGCCTTGGTCAGCGCCTCCTGATAGGCGTAGAGCGTCTCCATTGCCTTCTGCATCTGGTCGGGCGGGATCTGGGCGCCGGCTTTCTCGTCGGCGTAGAGCATCAGCATGTAGCGCATCGGTGTCTCCTCGGTCGGCAGCATAGCCCTTCAGGGCAATGTCGGACGAGGGGGGCCGATTTCGACATGTAGAGGGCAACCAAGGGGAGAAACAGCACGCTTGGCGCCCATCTCCCTTGGCCAAGGGAGATGGGCGGTGGGACGTTGTCTCACAGAGCCGTCTCCCGGTGGGGAGAGCTCCAGGAAGGTGGCGGCTACTCCTCTTCGGCGCAGTCCGCTACGTCGTCGGCACCCTTTGCCTTGACGTGGGCGTGGTCCTGCGCGGCCGAAGTGGCGGTGGCCGGGGTGCATTGGTGCTCGCCGATGAAGGGGCTGCCCTGGCCGGGCGCCGTATCCGGGATGACGTGGCCCTTCTTGTTCATGATCACGTCGTTGGCTGCGTCGAACACCAATCCGCCGGACCTGGTGGCCTGAACGAGGTGGTCATCGGCGAGAGCCGGTCCCAGACAGAGCGCGGCTCCAACCACGAGCAACAGAGTGAGCTTCATTTTGCATCTCCTCCGAAAAGCCCTCAGCTGACTAACACCGGGGGAGCCGAAATATTTCCCCGGCGGCGACATTAAGTTCGTGATTGGAACGAACCTGTCGCGAACTGGATGCTGGCGCGTGGACGATATGGCGCTTGCCCCGACTTATCCCCGCGCGAATCTCCGGTGGTAATCTGCATCCACCTCACCGATGCGAGGCGCTACGCGGCGTCGCGGGGAGGGTTCGGGCTGGTTGGGAGGCGTCCTGGCCAGGGTTTGGTGGAAGCGTCCGCTTTGCGCACCATCGGGCCAAAAGACCGTTCGCAATGGGCGGGACGAGAGTCCCAACCTTTGTACAGTTTGCCGGACGACCGGCACAGGGACGAAGTCCCGCCCATGCCGCTCATCCAGAAGCGGCAAGATTGACAGGAAACCCCGAGGCCCACGGCCGTCGGGCGCTTCGACACGTCAGTCCAGCAAGCTCGAGACGCTCTGCTCGCTGGCGGTGCGGGCGATCGCCTCGCCCATCAGCGGGGCGATGGAGATGATGCGGATGTTCTTGGCGGCCTTGGCGGCGTCGGTGGCGATGATCGAGTCGGTGATAACCAGCTCCTTCAGCTTGCTCTTGGCGATGCGCTCGGCGGCGCCATCCGATAGTACGCCGTGGGTGATGTAGGCCGAAACTTCGGTGGCGCCTGCTTTCAGCAGGGCCTCGGCGGCGTTCACCAGGGTGCCGCCGGAATCGACGATGTCGTCGATGAGGATGCAGGCGTGGCCGGCGACGTCACCGATGATGTTCATGACTTCCGAGACGCCGGCCTTGGGGCGGCGCTTGTCGACGATGGCGAGGTCGGCGCCGATGCGCTGCGCGGTAGCGCGGGCGCGGGCCACGCCGCCGACGTCGGGCGAGACGATCATGACGTTGCCGTTGGTGTAGCGCTCCTGGATGTCGCGGACCATGACGGGCGCGCCATAGAGGTTGTCGGTCGGGATATCGAAGAAGCCCTGGATCTGCGCGGCGTGGAGGTCAAGCGTCACCACGCGGTTGACGCCCGCTTCGGTGATCAGGTTGGCGACCAGCTTGGCGGAGATCGGGGTGCGCGAGGCGGACTTACGGTCCTGCCGGGCATAGCCGAAATAGGGAATCACTGCGGTGATGCGGCGGGCCGAGGAGCGGCGGAGCGCGTCCGACAGGATCAGCAGCTCCATCAGGTTGTCGTTGGCCGGATACGAGGTCGACTGCAGGATGAAGACATCCTCGCCGCGGACGTTCTCGTGGATTTCGACGAAGATCTCTTTGTCGTTGAAGCGCTTGACCGTGCAATCGGTCAGCGGGACTTCAAGATAGCTCGCGACGGCTTCGGCAAGCGCGCGGTTGGAATTGCCGGTGACAAGTTTCACGAGCGCGCTCCGGGATCGGGCCGGTCCGGGGAGTTGCCGGCTCCTGATGCGCGGGTCTTTAGCTTGGGTCGCGGCGGGGCGCAATGCGCCTTGTGACGGATCGGTGAAGGAATCTTGCTCAGAGCCCGCCCAGGCCGATGACGCTGAGCTGGCGGCCGGTGGTGATCGCCTTGTGCGTCGCATAGCGGTGAGAGAAGTACTTCTTGGGCTCCGCGTAGGTGCAGATGCCGAGGTCGTCGACAAGGCCTACGCCGGCGGCAATCAGGTGGTCAAAGACGAAGCCGGGGAGGTCGAAATGCTCGCGGCCGCCGTTCGGCTTGGTGATGCGGTTCTCGGCGTCGCGGTGATCGCGCAGCAGGTCGGCGGTGAAGTCGGGGCCGACTTCGTAGTTCTTGGCCGAGATGGTGGGGCCGATGGCGGCGACGATACGATCGGGGCGGGCGCCGAGATCGACCATGGCAGCGACCGTAGCCTCGGCGATGCCGCCGGTGGCGCCCTTCCACCCGGCATGCGCCGCGCCGATGACGCGGGCCTCGGGATCCGCGAACAGGATCGGCGTGCAGTCGGCGGTGAGGATGCCGAGCGCCAGGCCGTGGACGCGGGTGACGAAGGCGTCGGCCTCGGGGATGTCGTCAGGGTTGGGCTGGCGGGTGACTTCTAGCACGGTGACCGAGTGGACCTGCTTCAGTGTCACCAGCTGGCTCAGTGAAAAGCCAAGGATACCAGCGATCTGGGCGCGGTTCTCCATCACGTGATTCAACTTGTCGCCTGCCGAGAGCGACACGTTGAGCGAGGAGAACTCGCCGGTCGAGAGGCCGCCGCGGCGGCCGAAGAAGCCGTGACGGATGCCGGGGATGCGCTCGAGGGCGCGGCTGGTTTCGAAGGGCATGCTCATTGCGGAAAACCGATAGGCTCGATGTTGCCGGAATGGGCGCAGAACACCTTGAACAGGGTGCCCATCTCGGTGCTGTCGACAAGGCGGCGCAGGGCCGCGGCGATGGCGTCGACCTGATTGGGATTGGATTTCACCAGCGCTGTGGCGCGTTCGACGATGCCTAGGCCGCCGAGGAAATCGCGCTGGGTGGACAGCTTTTCAACAGTGAGGCCGAGATCGGTCGCGACCTTGCCGAGGGCGCCGAAATCGACATGGGCACTGAGGTCGATCTCGCCCGGTGCATCGAGCGGATCGGCGAAGGCGTGGTTGCGGACGGCCTGCAGGGTCTCGCCGGTCTGCGTCGCCGCGTAGCCGTAGTCGATGGCGAGCAGGGCGCCCTTCTGTGCGCCGATGCGCTTGCCGAGCTTTTGCATAATGTCGGCGGCGGCGAGGCTGACTTCGTAGGTTTCGCCGAGCTGGGCCGAGGCAAGCTCGGGCGGCATGGCGGAATCCGGAATCGGCGTAGGGTTGAGGCCGAAAGCGCGCTTGCCGTCGCGGAGGCCGATCTGGCGTTCGTGCCAGCCATCGGGCGCCTTGACGAACTGGCGGATCGGCAGGGCATCGAAGAACTCGTTGGCGACGACGAAGATCGGGTCGTCCGCCACCGCATCGACCTCATCGGCCCAGTACGGGTTGTATTGCCCCAGCCGTTCGGCCTGCTGGGCCTTCAGCGCGGGGTTAGTTTCGAACAGCTGCAGGTGGCAGGCATCGAGGAAGCCCTCGGCCTTAGCGGCAACGCGCAGCGCGTCCTGCATCAGGGTGCCGCGGCCGGGGCCGAGTTCGAGCAGGGTGAAGCTGCGCGGCTGGTCGAGCTGCTGCCAGAGATTGACGATGAAGAAGCCGACCAGCTCGCCGAACATCTGGCTGATCTCGGGAGCGGTGATGAAGTCGCCTTTGGCGCCCAGCGGATCGGTGCCGGTGTAGTAGCCGGAGCGCGGATGGGTCAGCGCCAGGCTCATGTAGGTGGCGAGCGACATCGGGCCGGTCTGGCTCAGCTGCATGTCGATGATTTTGCCGAGGGAGCGGGTATCAGCCACGGGCGGGCCTCATGGCGTAGATGATGAGGGCGATGCCGGCGACGAGGATAGGGAGGCTTAGCACCATGCCCATGGTGAGCCAGCCGCCATAGAGGTAGCCGATCTGCGCGTCGGGCAGGCGGAAGAATTCGACGAAGATGCGGCTGAGCGCATAGCCGATGCCGAAGATGCCGGCGACGAGGCCGGGTTTCTTCAGTGCGCCGAGATGGTTGGTGGCGACGCGGATGACGATGAACAGCAGCACGCCCTCGAGGAGGGCTTCGTAGAGCTGGCTCGGGTGGCGCGGCAGCTGCTCCGGATCGGTGGGGAACACCACGGCCCAGGGCAAGGTGGTCGGGGCGCCGTAGAGTTCGGCATTGATGAAGTTGGCGACGCGGCCGAGGAACAGCCCGATGGTGCCGATGGCGCCGAGCAGGTCCATGCCGGAGAGGATGTTGCCGCCCTTCGAACGGACGAACAGCGCCATGGCCAGCATGATGCCGACGAGGCCGCCGTGGAAGCTCATGCCTCCGTCCCATAGCGCGATGATCTCGCCCGGGTTCGCGGCGTAAAAGCTCAGGTTGTAGAACAGCACGTAGCCGATGCGGCCGCCGATGATGATGCCGATGACGGCCCAGAAGGCGAAATCCCAGATCGCGGCCGGCTCGAAGGGCGGGCGGTTGTCCTTCCACAGGCCATGCCGGCGCAGCAGCGTAGTGGCGTAGGCCGCGCCACCTAGGACGCCGACGAGATAGGCCAGCGCATACCAGCGGACGACGACTGGTCCGATGGCGAAGGCGATGGGATCGATATTGGGGAAGGGCACGCGCCGCGGCTCCTGTGGACAGGCTGAGACCTTTTAGCCTCCGCCATGCTCTGGTCAAGGCGCGGGCGGCAGCCTAGATATCGAGCTGAAAACCGTGAAGGCGAGGATACACGATGACCCAGGGTGGCAAGATATTCGACGAGCTGGGCAAGCTGATGAACAACGCCGCCGGCGTCGCCGACGGGGTGCGCCGCGAGATCGAGACGGCCGTGAAATCGCAGCTCGAGCGGCTGGTGGCCGACATGGACCTGGTCAAGCGCGAGGATTACGACGCGCTGCGCGAACTGGTGCAGGCCCAGAGCACCGAGATCAAGGATCTGAAGGCGGCAGTCGAGAGCCTCAAGTCGAAGTGAGGATCGCGGTTCTTTCCGACGTCCACGGCAACCTCGAAGCGCTGGATGCCGTGCTGGACGATATCGCCCGGCAGAACGTCGAGGCGACCGTGGCGCTGGGCGATTTCCTCAGCGGCCCTAGCGATCCGACCGGTGTGGCCGATCGGTTCATCGAGCTAGATATGCCCTCCGTGCGCGGCAATCACGACCGTTACATCACCGACGGTCGCGAGAAGGATTGGCACATCGACGCGCTGGTGCGCGGCATGCTGGACGAGCGGCAGCACGCGTGGCTCGCTGCCGTGCCGGCGACGCGGGTGTTCGAGCAGGACGTGTTCCTTTGCCACGGCACGCCGCGCGACGACAACGCCTCGTTCATGGACGGCATGGTGGGCGGAATATCGTCGCTGCTGACGAAGGATTACATCGAGGCCGAGGCCAATGGCTTCGAACACGAGGTGCTGCTGTGCGGGCATACACATGTGCCGCGCAGCCTGCGCCTCGCCGATGGCCGGCTGGTGGTGAACCCGGGGAGTGTCGGGCTGCCGTTCGAGATCGGCTCGCCGGATGCGCGCTACGCCATCGTCGAGAAGCGTCGCAGCGGGTGGAATACGGAGTTGCGCGCGGTTGCGTATGACCACGCAGCGGCGGCAAAGCAGGCGCTGGATCGCGGCTACCCCAAATGGGCCGAGGCGCTGACCTGGGGGTGGGCGAGCCCCAAGGGGCTGTAGTCTTTGGGGCTTTAGTCTTTCCGAGGCCGCAATTGCTGGGGACGGTGGTGGCATGAGAATCGCAGTGATCTCCGACATTCACGGCAACCGTCCGGCGCTGGAGGCGGTGGAAGCCGATATCGCCATGGTCGGGGTGGATGTCACCATCAACCTCGGCGACCTGCTGGCCGGTCCGGTGGACCCGGTCGGCACCGGCGACATGCTGATCGAGCGAAACTACCCGACCGTAGTCGGCAACCACGACCGCTGGATGGTCGATCCCGGCTCCAGGAAGAGGGCGCCCGTCGATGTCTACGCGGACGAGCTGATGAAGCCTGTCCACCGCGAATACCTAAAGAGCCTACCGGCAACGATGGACATCGAGGGCGAGGTTTTCATGTGCCACGGCACGGCACGGAGCGATGAAGAGCCGTGGCTCGACGCATGGTGGACCGACCGCACCGTGACCATGCCCGGCGAGGCCGAGGTCACGGCGAAGGCCAACGGGCTCGATTTCCCCGTGCTGCTGTGCGGCCACACACACGTGTCGCGGGTCGTGCGGCTGCGAGACGGGCGGATGGTGGTCAATCCGGGTTCGGTCGGGCTGCAGATCAACTACGGAGCGCCGGACGCGCGCTATGCGGTGCTCGAGCGGCACGGCGGCAAGTGGTCGGCGGCGCTGCGCGCAGTTGCCTATGACTTCGAGGCAGCGGCCCAGCAGGCGATTGCCAACGGGTTCCCGAGATGGGCTGAGCCGATCCGGACGGGATGGGCTGGAGCTGACGGGTTGTTCTGAGGCTTCGGAGCCTACTCCGGCACATGACAGCTTCGTCATGCGGGCCGCGCATTCTAGCGCGAGTCGCGCCAGCAGCGATGTCCCAAAATCAGCCAAATCGGGTGGGGACAGACTCGGGCAGTTAAGACCCTGTTAACCCTTCGAGCCGGATCATCCACAGAAGAAAGCCTTGGATGGCTCTGGCGGCACAATCCCCGGAATCGGGGCGCCAGTGTAGCGTTCCTCCATAGGGACGATTCGTAGGCCTTCTGCGTGCGAGTTCTTTGCAAGTAACGCGTAGGACCGGGAATGACCGGCCGGCCTTCATACGTTTCGCCCAATGGGACGCTCAGCCAATGGCACATCTTCTGGAACTGGAACCGGACCGCACGGTGCATCCGGTCGACATTATCGAACATATTGCTTCGATCAACGATTGGAACTTCGAGCGGCAGGACGCCGATGAGATCTCGATTTCGGTGCGCGGGAACTGGGCCGACTACCACGTCTCCTTCAACTGGATGGAAGACCTCGAGTCGCTGCACATTGCGGCGGCGTTCGACCTGAAGGTGCCGGATACGCGCCGGACGGAAGTGAAGCAGCTGATCTCGCTGATCAACGAGCAGCTGTGGATTGGGCATTTCGACATGTGGAACCACGAAGGCGTGGTGCTGTTCCGCAATTCGCACCTGTTGACCGGCGGGGCGGAAGTCAGCGCGGCGCAGTGCGAGGCGCTGCTGCGCTCGGCTACCGACAGCTGCGATCTCTACTATCAGGCGTTCCAGTTCGTGATATGGGCTGGCAAGGGCGCCTCCGAGGCACTCAGCCAGGTCATGTTCGAAACGGTAGGCGAAGCTTGAATTTATCAGATATCGGCCCCGTCGTTCTGGTCGGGGCCGGCAAGATGGGCCTGGCGCTGGCCCGCGGCTGGATTGCCGGCGGGCTGCCGCCGGATCGGTTGGTATTGTGCGATCCGCAGCCGTCCGAGCACGCAGCGCAGTTTGCCGCGCAGCACGGCGTTCGCCTGCAGGCGAGCCCGATCGGCGTCCTGACCCATGTGCTGGTCATCGCGGTCAAGCCGCAGGTGATCTATGAGGTGATGGCCGAGATCCAGCCGGTGGTGGGCAGCTATACGCTGGTGCTGTCGATCGCGGCCGGGATTTCGCTGGTCGGCCTGTCCGAGGGACTGCAGACCGACCGGGTGATCCGCACCATGCCGAATACGCCGGCGCAGGTCGGCCGCGGCATCACCGGCGCAGTTGGCCTCGCCATAAGCGACGAGGACCGGCTGACCGCCGATGCGCTGCTGAGCGCGGCGGGGCAGGTGATGTGGTTCGACGACGAAGCCAAGATCGACGGCGTTACGGCCGTCTCCGGGTCGGGCCCGGCCTACGTATTCTATATGGTTGAGGCCCTGGCCGCGGCGGCGCGCCGGCAGGGTTTTGACGACGAGCAGGCGATGCAGCTGGCGCGGGCGACCGTGACTGGCGCTGCAGCGCTCATGGACGCCGATCCGACACCGGCCGGAACGCTGCGCGAGAATGTCACCTCGCCCAAGGGTACTACCTACGCAGCGCTGCAGGTGCTGATGGCGCCGGATGGGCTCGAGCCGCTGCTCGATCGCGCCGTTCGTGCGGCGCGCCAGCGATCAGAAGAGCTCGGGCGGGCCTGACGGCCGCCTCGGCTCCCAATAAGGTCGGTGCGAACTGATGGCTGAGATCACCTATGCGGAGTTCGAGCAGGTCGACATCCGCGTCGGCACGATTATCGAAGCCCGAGTTTTCCCCGAGGCCAGGAAGCCCGCCTATATTCTGCTGATCGATTTCGGTCAGGAGATAGGGGTGAAGAAAAGCTCAGCGCAGATCACGGTGCACTACACGCCGGAGACGCTGGTCGGCCGCCAGGTCATGGCCGTTGTCAACTTCCCGCCGCGCCAGATCGGCCCGGTGCGCAGCGAAGTGCTGACGCTGGGGTTCGAGGACGAGAACGGCGCGATCGTGCTGGCGGCCGTCGAGCGTGGCGTGCCGAACGGTCGGCGGCTCTGCTGAGTTCGCCAATACCCGCGGCCTGCCAACGGTTGTAGGGTGGGGTGTTTTGGGGAAGAGCGGAGGAGCTCAGCCATGGCACTCTATCTGACACGCTTCAGCTACACGCCTGAAACTTGGGCGCGGCTGACCAAGAATCCCGAGGATCGCCGCGAGGCCGCGCGCAAGTACATCGAGTCCGTCGGCGGCAAGCTGCATGGATTCTGGTACGCGTTCGGCCCACATGACGGCTACAACCTGTGGGAAGCCCCCGACAACGTCGCCATGGCGGCGGTGGCCATCGCCATCGGGGGCGGCGGTGCGTGTTCGGAGTTCGAGACGACGCCGTTGCTGACGGTCGAGGAGACCTTGGCGGCCCTTGGACGTGCCCAAGCGGTCGGGTACCGGCAGCCGGGAGCTTAGTCGGGGGCTAAAGCTCTTCCGTCAGCTTCAGCCGATCCAGCAATCCACGGTCATCCGGCTCCACCATGCCGACGAAGAACCGGAGCACGGTGCGCTTGCCTTCCGGGGGGAGGGCGGCGATGGCGGCTTCGATGCGGCTGGTTTGGGTGGCGGAGAGGGTTTCGAACAAGGCGCGGCCTTTTTCGGTGGCGTAGAGCAGGCGCTGGCGGCGGTCGCTTTCACCGGTTTTTTGTTCGACATAGCCGTTGTCGACCAGTTGGCGCAGCACGCGGGCGAGACTCTGCTTGGTGATCTTGAGGATATCGAGCAGGTCGGCGACGGGCATGCCGGGCTTCAAATTGACGAAATAGAGCACCCGGTGGTGCGCGCGACCGAAACCCTGTCGCTCAAGCAATGCATCAGCATCGCCAACGAAGTCCCGATAAGCAAAGAAAAACAAACCCATGACGTCGAGCGGCATGGCCGGATCGTCGGCCTGCGCCAAATTTATGTCAGCCTTGTTGACATTTATTTTGCCCGATGCCATCATCACCCCATCGAAAACACAGCTCTTTGCCTTATCCCAAAGCCGTTCCGGTTTGCCAATAGCAAGCCGGTGGGGCAGGATCACAGGCAATAACACGGCGGACCCCAAGGGCCGCACCAGACGAGTGGGAGATGAAGATGGCAGGCTTGCCGATGGACCAGCGCGAAGGCTGGATCTGGTTCGATGGTCAGATGGTTCCCTGGAAGGACGCCAAGATCCACGTGCTGACGCACGGGCTGCACTATGCGAGCTCGGTGTTCGAAGGCGAGCGGGCCTATGGCGGCGAGATATTCAAGTCGCGCCTGCACACCGAGCGGCTGATCCAGAGCGGCAAGACGCTCGATTTCACCATTCCCTATTCGGTCGATGAGATCGAAGCGGCCAAGCGCCTGGTGCTCGAGAAGAACGGCCTGGTTGACGCTTATGTTCGCCCGGTGGCCTGGCGTGGCTCCGAGGAACTGTCGGTTCCCGGCCGCAACAACAAGGTGCACCTGGCGATCGCTTCATGGGTGTGGCCGAGCTACTTCTCGGTAGAAGAGAAGCTGAAAGGCATCCGCCTCGAATGGAGCCGCTGGAAGCGCCCGAGCCCGGAGACGATCCCGTCCTCGGCCAAGGCTGCCGGCCTCTATATGATCTGCACGCTGTCCAAGGACGCGGCGATGGCCAACGGCTATGCCGATGCGCTGATGCTCGACTATCGCGGCTATGTGGCCGAGGCGACCGGCGCCAACGTGTTCTTCGTCAAGGGCGACGAAATCCACACGCCGACCCCGGATTGCTTCCTCAACGGCATCACCCGGCAGACGGTGATCGGGCTGGCCAAGGAGAACGGCTACAAGGTCATCGAGCGGCACATGAAGCCGGAAGAGCTCGCGAACTACGACGAGTGCTTCCTGACCGGTACCGCAGCCGAACTGACCCCAGTTTCGGAAGTCGGCGAGTTCAAGTTCAAGCCGGCCAAGGCCTGCACGACGCTGATTAATGCGTACACCGAAGCGGTGACGCCGAAGAAGGTCGCAGCCGAATAAGGGCGCGACTCAGGTGATTTTCAAAGGCCCGCTCGCTGAGCGGGCCTTTTTGTTTGGGCCCGTGACTAGCCCACCCGGCCGGCCTTCGCGGCCGCCCGGCGGTGGTGCAGTTCACGCAAGCGCGCGCTCAGGCTCGGTTCCGGTCCTTCGACAGGCAGGCCCGGCGCCACGGCGTTGATCGGCAGGGCCGCGACCGGGGAGGCAGATGCTCCGACTTCCGCTCGCCAGTGGCCGAGCTGCTCGGATGAGCCGGCGTAGACGATGCGGCCCAACCCCACCCAGGCATGGGCCGCCGCGCACATCGGGCAGTGCTCCCCGGACGTGTAGACGGTCGCGGCGGCCCGATCCTCGGGGGTCATGTTGGCCGCTGCCCATTTGGCGATGTCGATCTCGGGATGCCGGGTGCCGTCGCCTGTCGATTCCCAATTGTGGTCCTCGAACAGCACACGTCCATCGGCGGAGACCAGCACCGAGCCGAACGGATCGTTGTCGGTTGCGAGCGCCGCTTCGGCAAGATCGACGGCTCGGACGAGGTGTTTCAGGTCGCTATCGCTGATCATTTCGCCTCTTTTCCCCAATCGCGGCCATCCGGGTAGACCGCCGGTCCCTTGAGCTCGAGCTTGTTGCTCCATGGATCGAGCACGTAGAATGAGTTGCCCATGCCGCGGGCGCCGCCGTGCAGGGCCTCGCGCTCGATTTTGACGCCGTGGCTGCTCAGATGGGCGCGCATCTCGTGCTCGTCGAAGGGGCTGAGCGCGATGCAGACATGGTCGACGTTGCGGCCGCCCTTGATCGGCGGAACTGCCGAAGCGGCGCCGGGGTGGGTGATGTCCCACAGGACGATTAGCGCCGCGCCGCACCAGACCTGCTCCATGCCGAGCGTGGGGTAGGAATAGCCGGGCTGGCAGCCGAGCACGTCGGCGTACCATTTGGTCGCCTTGGCGAGGTCGTCGACGATGAAAACAACGTGGTCGATCCCGACGAGCGAGAAGGGCGGGCGGGCTTCAGTCATTCTTCCTCCAACGATCGCGTGCCGCGTCGTCTTCTTGTTTTGCTTCGACCCAGCGGTCGCCGTCGGGTGTCGCCTCCTTCTTCCAGAAGGGGGCGTCGGTTTTCAGGTAGTCCATCAGGAACGAGGCGCCGTCGAAGGCGGCCTGCCGGTGCGGGGCGAGGGTCATGACCTGGACGATCGGCTCGCCGACGACGAGGCGGCCGTAGCGATGGATGACCGAGACCTTGATCAGGCCGAAGCGGGTGACGGCCTCGGCGATAGCCTTGCCGATCTGGGCTTCGGCCAGTTCGGGGTAGCTTTCGAGCGTCAGGGTGCTGACGGGATCATCGGGGCGAGAACGGACGAGGCCGGTGAAAGTGACGGCAGCGCCCGCACCGGCTGCGGCTTCAAGGAACGCGTTGGTTTCGGCGCCGGGATCGAAGAGCGCTTCCTGCAGCCGGACCGACATGATCAGCCGCCGGTCATCGGGGGAAAGAGCGCAATGACCTTGGCGTTGGCGATCAGGGCGGTATGCGGGACGATTTCGGTGTCGAGAGCGGCCTTGATCAGGTTCGGCTTTTGCATCGCCAGGTCAGCGGCTTCGTCCCGGCTTCTCAGCCACTGAATCAGGTCGCCGACGGTGAGGATCTCAGGCGGCGGCGAGACATCTTCCTCGCCGCGATTCAGCCGTTCGCGGAGCCAGGCGAAATAGCGGATCTTCATAGCTCGGGTCCCGAGAGATGCGGCCAAGTGGAGCGAAGATACTCCCATCCGGTCCAGACCGTGAGTCCGCCGGCGATCCACAGGAACAGATGGCTGATGAAGCCCAGTCCGAGCAGCATCGGGGCGGCAATGATCAGGCCGAGCGCAACGAGTTGGACCGTGGTCTTCCACTTGGCGAGGAAGGTGACTGGGACCGAGATGGAGCGGTTGCCCAGGTACTCGCGGAGGCCGGAGACGAAGATCTCGCGCAGCATGATGGCGATGGCCGGGATCAGGTCCCAGCCGTTGAGATCGCGGGTCCAGGCGAAGGTGATGAGCAGCGCGCCGACCAGCAGCTTGTCGGCGATCGGGTCGAGCATCTTGCCGAGCGCCGAGTTGAGGTTCATCTGCCGGGCGAGGAAGCCGTCGAGCCAGTCGGTCACGGCGGCGGCGATGTAGAGCAGCAGGGCGATCCAGCGCAGCCAATCCCAGCCGGCGACGAGGAACAGGCAGATCACCGGAATCGCCAGGATGCGGCCGATAGTCAGCTGGTTGGGAAGCGTCATCAGTTGCGGCGGAATTTGCATGTCGGAAGAAGACGCTATCGTCGTGGCGGGGTCAAGGTGAGGGTTGAGGGGACGATTGAGCGCTACGGATAGAGACGGCCCCTCCCGGCCTCCCCCATGAAGGGGGAGGTGAAGGGTCGAGGCGGCTGCCAAACACGGGATGCCGCGCCTCCCCCTTGTGGGGAGGATGGGAGGGGGCCGTCTGTCTCAGTGGGCTACGCTACCAACTGGCCGGTGACGCGGCGGCGGGTTTCCACCGCTTCAGCGAGCTTTTCGAGTACCGTGACCGTCGAGTCCCAGTCGATACAGCCGTCGGTGATCGATTGGCCGTAGACCAGTTCCTTGCCGGGGACGAGGTCCTGGCGGCCGGCGACCAGGTTCGACTCAGCCATGACACCGACGATGCGCTTGTCGCCGGCGGCGATCTGCGCGCCGACGTCGGCCAGAACCAAGGGCTGGTTCTCCGGGTTCTTCGACGAGTTGGCGTGGCTGGCGTCGATCATCACGGCGGGGCGGATGCCGGCCTTCTCGGCCTCGAGGCAAGCCGCACTGACGCTTTCGGCGCCGAAGTTCGGCACTTTGCCGCCGCGCAGGATGATGTGGCAGTCGTCATTGCCGGTGGTCGCCGCGATGGCGGAGTGGCCGGACTTGGTCACTGCCAGGAAATGGTGCGGCTGGCTTGCGGATTTCACCGCGTCGAGCGCTATGCGCACATTGCCGTCGGTGCCGTTCTTGAAGCCGACCGGGCAGCTCAGCCCCGAGGCGAGCTCGCGGTGCACCTGGCTCTCGGTGGTGCGCGCCCCAATGGCGCCCCAGGAGACGAGGTCGGCGAAGTATTGCGGGGTGGTCATATCGAGGAATTCGGAGCCGGCGGGCAGGCCGAGATTGTTGATATCGAGCAGTACGGAGCGGGCGAGGCGCAGGCCGTTGTCGATGTCGAAGCTGCCATCGAGATTGGGGTCGTTGATGAGGCCCTTCCACCCGACGGTGGTGCGGGGCTTCTCGAAATAGACGCGCATGACGATCTCGAGGCTGCCAGCGAGGCGCTCACGGACCGGGGCGAGGCGGCGGGCGTATTCGAGCGCGGCCTTCGGATCATGGATCGAGCAGGGGCCGACGACGACAGCGAGGCGATCGTCGGTGCCGTGGAGGATGTTGTGGAGCGCGTGGCGAGAGCTCAGCACGGTGCGGGTGGCCGCATCTGTACGCGGGAACTCGCGGATCACCTCTTCGGGCGATCGGAGTTCGCGGATCTGTTTGATGCGCAGGTCGTCGGTGGATTTCAGCATTTCGTCGGCTCCTCGGGGTTCTGGGCACCGGCGACAAAAAAGCCGCCAGGTGATCTGGCGGCTTTTTGGGAAATCTCGGTTTGGTGTTTTACGTCAAACGCGCCCCTTCGGCTGCCAGCGGCTTCCGGTGGTAAAATACCAATACGAATAGGCGGCGCGAAGGTTCATGGGCGGGTTTGTAGCCGAGCTTTTCCGACTTGTCACGAGGGAGCGTTGGTCCGTTCGTCGAATACTATTGCTCTGAGCCGTCCTTTGCGGCCGCCTTGATGGCGGCGAAGACGCGGAGGGTGGCTTCGAAGTCGGATTGGTCGAGGTCGGCAAACACCTGGCGGCGGAGGGTCATGACGTCCTCGTTGACCTTGGCGACGACCTCGCGGCCGCGGGCGGTGAGCGAGACGGCGTTGGCGCGGCGGTCGTTGGGGTCGGGCTCGCGGGTGACGAGGCCGGAGGCCTGCAGCTCGTCGATCAGGCGAACTAGCGAGGCGCCCTCGATGCCGATGGCGTCGGCTAGGGCGTTCTGGCGGACATTCTCGCCGAGGCGGTCGATCCAGATCAGGGGCGCGGAGGCGGCTTCGGAGACGCCGTGCTTGGCGGCGGCGGCGCGCGCCATCTTGCGCCATAGGCGGCCGGCAAGCAGCAGGTCCCGCGTCAGGTCGCGCAGCAGGAGTTTGCGGTCCTCCGTAGGCATCAGATCGTATCCTCGTCTCACGTCGGCGGGGCGACTTGGCGGAGGAACAAGCACAAATGAGTGGTGATGGGCAACACCGGGTTGCGCGTGCCCGCCGTGACGAAACGCCTGTGGGCTACTGACGGTGTGCCGTGGCGGTC
Organism: Devosia sp. P3_B2; assembly: GCF_056402875.1. Classification (NCBI taxonomy): domain Bacteria; kingdom Pseudomonadati; phylum Pseudomonadota; class Alphaproteobacteria; order Hyphomicrobiales; family Devosiaceae; genus Devosia; species Devosia sp. P3_B2. The sequence goes on from NZ_JBFUGO010000002.1 coordinate 310,758, forward strand.
TAGTTCCTGAGGACCGGAAAGTAGTCGGCCGCCTGGGGTGCCAGCAATTCGCGGAGTTCGGTGATCGGGGCGGTGTAGACGGTGCCTTCGCAGGCCCCGGCGACATGGGGGAGGTCGCCTACCCGGAACTGGACGATGTCGCCTTGCTCGAAGCTGATGCGGAGGTTGGTGGCGATTACGTCGTCGATGCCGCATTCCTTTTCCCACTCGGCGTCAGCTTCAGTCGTGGTGCGATGGGTGCGGATGAACGCGGCGAGAGCCGCATCGGGTCCCCAGCGGTAGTCGAGCGGATCGTGGCTGGCCTCTTCCTGATCGGCGGTGATCTCTGCGCCCTGATTGAAGACCCAGCCCTTGAAGATGCGGCTCAGGTCGAGGAACTCACCGGTTGCGACGTCGAGGTTGTAGTAGCGCGCGTGGTTCTCCGGGTAGGCGCCGCCACACCACAGGCTGCCGGCTTCGACCCAGGTCATGACGCGGGGCGAGAGGTAAGAGACCGTGACGGTCTCGTCTTCGTAGCCGGCAAGGGTGTCGATCGAGTGGGCGCTTATTGGGTCCCAGCCGAGGCCGAGATAGGCATGGGCCGGGCAGTTCAGCGCGTCGGCGCTCATGGCGAAGTGGTTCGACCGGAGGTGCGCGTTAGTGAGGCTGACGTCGGTATCGCCGGCCCTGATGACGCGGGGATAGGGGAACTTGGTGCGCGGGTCGGTGGCGTAGTGGAAAGCCGAGTCGCCCCAGGTGGTTTTGGCCGAGTATTCGAGTGGTACCTCGAGCTTGGCCCAGTCATAGGGGTCGGTCTCCGCGGTCAGGCGGGCGTCGGACGCGAAGAAGCCGTAGTAGACACTGGCGAGGCTGTCGGCAGTCAGCGGCGGGTCGTACTCGAACGAGCGGGAGCCGACGGCTTCGAGGCTGATCGGGAGGGTCTTGCCGTTGCCGGCCCAGGTACCGGTGAGGCGGGTGCCGGCGGTTTCGAGGTGCCATTTGGCGCCGAGCCGCGGGGCGGGCGGCGTGTCGTCGGCGGTGTTGTTGCAACTGGTCTCGTCGCAGGGCAGTTCCTCGGCGAGACTAAACCGGCCGGGCTCGAAGTCGACCACATCGAGGGGGATGTCGATGCCCTTGTTCATGTAGGCATAGCGGCCGACGAACAGCTCGTCGGGTTCGGCCGGATTGGACGAGAACTCGACGATGATGGGGAGGGTGCCGAGCGTGCCTTTGTAGGTGATGGCGTCGGCCAGGGCGGAGGTCGCGGTGGTAGCGGCGAGCAATGCGATGAGCGTCAGACGCATGGCAGGTTCGATCCTTGGGCCTTGTTGGCGCCCTGCTAACGCCATGATGGTGAATGGTGTCTGAACAGGTTTGCACCCGGAGATGCCCGGCGCGCGGGCTGGATGGACGAGTCTGAACGGAAACTTAACAGCAGTTAATCGACCATGCGCAACGTGCATAGCTCGGGTGCGAAATACCCTACTGGTTGGGTCGGGTTGGCGGGCATATATCAGCGTCACCAAACAGAAGGGGAAACCAAATGAACATCCGTCAGAAGCTTTCGCAGTTCGCCGCCTACAACCGCACCGTCCGTGAGCTCTCGCAGCTGAGCAACACCCAGCTCCGCGACCTCGGCATCACCCGCGACGACATCAAGGTCGTTGCCCGTACTGCGGTCAACTAAGCAGCGCTCTCAGCGATGAGATGAACGAAGGCGCCCTCGGGCGCCTTTTGTTTTTGGGGGTACGCAGATTACTTGCATCGTGCCCCAAGAAGTCCCCCTCTTGGAATTTCCAGGACTTGGCGAAGGGCTAAGCCTAAGCAATTCCATTCTCCCCCGCTTGGGGGGAGATGGGGCCGGTGGCTGTGGCCCTAAGAGCCGTTGAAATGGTCGTAGATCTGTTGGGCGAGCTGGGTGGAGACGCCCGGCACGGAGGCGAGGTCGGCGAGGGCGGCGCGACCGACGGCTTTGGCGCTGCCGAAGCGCTGGAGCAGGGCGCGCTTTCTCGTCGGGCCGATGCCTTCGATTTCGTCGAGCGGGTTCTTGATGATGTCCTTCTTGCGCTTGGCGCGGTGGGTGCCGATGGCGAAGCGGTGGGCTTCGTCGCGGAGGCGCTGGACGTAGTAGAGGACAGGATCACGGTGGGGGAGCATGAAGGCGTCGCGGCCTTCCATGAAGAACTTTTCGCGGCCGGCGTCGCGCTCCTCGCCCTTGGCGATGCCGATGAAGATAACCTCCTTCTGGAGGTTCAACTCGGCGATCACTTCGCGCACTGCATTGAGCTGGCCGGCGCCGCCGTCGATGAAGACGACGTCGGGCCAATCCGGCATGCCGGTGTTTTCGTCCTCGGCTTCGGGCTCACTCTCGTTGGCGAGGCGGGTGAAGCGGCGGGTCAGCACCTCGCGCATCATGCCGAAATCGTCGCCGGGGGTGATGTCGGTCGAGCGGATGTTGAAGGTGCGATAGTACTTCTTGTTCAGCCCCTCTTCGCCAGCGACGATCATGGCGCCAACCGCGTTGGTGCCGGAGATGTGGGAGTTGTCGTAGACCTCGATGCGGCGCGGCGGCTCGTCGAGGCCGAAGAGGGTGGCGACGCCTTCGAGCAGGGTCTTCTGTGTCGCGCCTTCCGCCAACTGACGGCCGAGTGCCTCGCGGGCATTGTTGAGGGCGTGCTGGACCAGGTCCTTTTTCTCGCCGCGCTGCGGGGTCTGGATCGAGACTTTTGAGCCGGCGCGGGCGGAGAGAGCCTCTTCCATCAGATCCTTCTCGCTGAGTTCGTGCGAGAGCAGGATCTGCTTGGGCGGGGTGCGGTCTTCATAGAACTGGCTGATGAAGGCCTCGAGCACTTCGGCATCGGAGAGCGAGGCGTCGGCGCGCGGGCGAAAAGCGTGGTTGCCCCAGTTCTGGAAGGCGCGGAAGAAGAACACCTGGACGCAGAACTGCCCGGCCTCATGGCCGATGGCGAAGACGTCGGCTTCCTCGACGGACTTGGAGGCGACATCGCCCTGCGACTGGACGAGAGCCAGGGCGCTTAGGCGATCGCGGAGCAGGGCGGCGCGCTCGAAATCAAGAGCTTCGGCGGCGACGTTCATGTCGGCCGCGAGGTGATCCTGCACGGACTTCGACTTGCCGGAGAGGAACTGGCGGGCTTCCTCGACCAGCTCGTTGTAGTCGGTGATCGAGATTTCGCCGGTGCAGGGGGCCGAGCAGCGTTTGATCTGGTGGAGCATGCAGGGGCGGGTGCGGGCCTTGTAGAAGCTGTCCGAACAGGTGCGGAGCAGGAAGGCGCGTTGCAGCGCGGTAATGGTGCGCTTGACCGCCAGCGCCGAGGCGAAGGGACCGAAATAGTGGCCCTTGATGCGGCGGGAGCCGCGATGCTTCTTTAGCTCGGCGGCTTCGTGCTCGGTGGCGATGAGGATGTAGGGGAAGCTCTTGTCGTCGCGCAGCAGCACGTTGAAGCGCGGCTTCAGGCGCTTGATCAGGTTGGCTTCGAGGAGGAGCGCTTCGGCCTCGGTCTCGGTGCGCACGAACTCCATGTTGACGGTGGCTTCGATCATCCGGCGGATGCGGATATCGAGGCCTTCAGGGCGCGTGTAGTTGGTGACGCGGGCCTTGAGGTTACGCGCCTTGCCGACATAGACGACCTCGCCGGCCACATCGAACATCCGGTAGACCCCGGGCGACGCGGGCAGGGTTTTGACGAAGCTCTTGATGACTTCGGCGCCGTGCAGCGGAGGAGACGTGTCGGTCATTTGCGCCTCGGGGTCGGTCCGCGGCGGGCCGGCCACTCGATGTGCTCACCGCCATCGAGGACGATCATCTGGCCGGTCATCGAATCGAGGCTGAGGATGGCCGCGACGCCGTCGGCGATGCCATCGGGACCGGCGGCGCGGCCGAGCGGCAGTTCGGTGAGACGGCGAAGGTGGGCTTCGGACGAGACGTGCGGCGGCGGCACGGTGGGGCCGGGGCCGATGGCGTTGACGCGAATGCGGGGGGCGAGCGACTGGGCCAGGGTGCGGGTCATGGTCCAGAGCACGGACTTTGACAAGGTGTAGCTGAAGAAGGCCGGCGACAGGTCGAGGACGCGCTCGTCGATGATGTTGATGATGTTGCCGGAGGCGCCCTCGGGTAGCTGGGCGGCGAAATCACGCGAAAGGAAGGCCGGTGCCTCGGCGTGGACGGCGAAGTGCGCGTCCCAAAGGGCCTCGTCGAGATCGGCGACCGAATCGCGCTCGAAGCTCGAGGCGTTGTTGACCAGCAGGGTGAGCGGCCCGAAGTGTTTGGCAGCATCGGCGATGAGTGTAGCACGGCGGTCGCGGTCGGCGAGGTCGGCGCCGATGGTCGCTGCTTTGCCGCCGCCGGCGCGAATGTCGGCGGCCCGGATGTCCGCGGCCACGGCTTCGGCTTTTTCGGCCGATGAGCGGTAGTGGATGATCACGGCCCAGCCGTCGCGGGCGAGGCGGCGCGCGATGGCAGCGCCGACCCGGTCGGCAGCTCCGGTGACGAGCGCAATCTTTGGGGCGACGCGGCTGAGATCGGCCGGGGAATGTTCGGGTGCGGATGTCATGAGTCGAGGCGAAAGATAGGGCTTCGCGTGGCCCGCTTCAATTGATGGCGCTGCGGTGCCGCATCGGCAAGTTGTGGGCATCGATGAGTGACGTACGGCAAGCAAAAACCGCAGGTTTGAACCGCGAGAACTTTGGGCCGGCGAGATTTCCCCCATTCATTCAAGTAGGTGCGCGCTGGTGACTACCGACTCTCCACAATCGGGCGTATCGTCGCAATTGCGAGTTGGGGGCCACTCGGCTTCCAAAAGCTGGATCTGAGGAGCGTCCAAATGGAAGCAATTATTCCGATTCTCGTTCAACTGATTGGCGGCGGCGTGGGGGGTAACGGCATCGCGGCCGTGCTGAAGCAGGTTAATCTCGGGCCGGTGGGCAATACGATCGCGGGGGCGATCGGCGGCTGGCTCGGCACCTGGCTGGCGGGCATGATCCCCGGGCTATCCGGTCTCGTCGGTACGGCTGCGGCGGCCGCCGGTACGGGCGGGATGGACATCGGCGCACTCGCCGGGCAGGGCCTGACGGGTCTGGTCGGTGGTGGTCTCTTGACCACGATCGCCGGGCTGATCAAGAACGCCACGATGAAGAGCAGCAGCTGATTGCTCACTTAGTTCCCGCCTCTTGCCCCGAGCCGCAGGCCCGGGGCATTTGACTTCTGCAGAGTTCGTTCCATGACTGAGCCCACAACCGGGCAACCCCGCCGCCGAGCCGACAATGTCGCGCTCGCTATCGGCCTTACTCTCCTCGCCATCGTGATCTTCGGCGTGCAGGACGCAGTGTCCAAGACGCTGGTGCAGACGCATTCGCCGTTTCAGATCGCCATGCTCCGCTTCTGGGCGTTCGCGGCGTTTTCCCTGGTACTGGTGAGCCGGCAGGGGCCGCTGAAGCAGGCGTTCCGCTCGAAATATCCATGGCTGCAAGGGCTGCGGGCGCTGCTGCTGGTGGTCGATATCTGGACGTTCGCAGTGGCGTTGCGAACCGTACCGCTGGCGGAGCTGCAGGCGATCACGCTGGTTTACCCGCTGCTGGCGACGCTGGTGGCGATCCCGATCCTCGGTGAGCGGGTTGGAGTGTTCCGGATCGTTGCGGTGTTTGCCGGGTTCTGCGGGGCGCTGGTGATCATCCGGCCGGGTGGGTTGCCGATCGACGGCGGGGTATTGTTCGCGCTGGTGTCGGCGACGAGTTACGCGGTCTACATCGCGCTGACCCGGAAGGTATCGAGCGTCGATACGACGGCGACCAGCATGGTCTATGTCGGGGTGATCGGACTGGCGCTGACGACCGCGACCGGCGTGTTCTTCTGGCAGCCGATGGACCTGACGGCGACGCTGCAGATGGCGTTGGTGATGGTGACTTCGACGGCCTCGCATGGGCTGATGATGGTGGCGCTGTCGCGGGCGCCGGCCAGCACGCTGCAGCCGTTCAGCTACTTCTCGCTGCCATGGGGCATTTTCCTCAGCTACCAGGTGTTCGGGCACCTGATCGACCCGATCTCTCTGGTCGGCGCGGCGGTGATCGTCGGCGCTGGGCTGGTGGTGATGGCGCGGGAGCGACACCTGAGCCAGGTGGGGAGGAAGACTGCAGCGACGGCGGTAGAGGAGGAGACGCCGCCGCATTGAGCGGGCACCTGCTGCCGAGGGGCGCGAGGGCGGCGGCTTGATCCGGTATCGTGGCTCCGCTCACCCCCACCCATCCTCCCCCGTCAGAGGGGGAGGTGCCGCTCTGTGGATGTGGCGATTGTCGGGACAAGTTTCCGGGCAACTTCTTGAATCGGCGAACCCCCGGGGACATCTGATGAGCGATGGGCGCTGACGCTCCGGGAAGGGGATTGGCTATGGTTGTGCTGCTGGAAATCGCGCTGGTTCTGGGGCTGATCGGCATTGTCGGCAGCTACTTCTTCCGTGGGCGGCGCGATGCCGAGCGGCAGGAGGTGATCGAGCGGCGGGTCGAGGCCTATATGCAGACGATCCGGCGCGAGGGCGGCGGCTCGGAACTGGCGGCGATGGGTGACCTGGAGCTCAAGGACCTGCTGCTGTCGAGCGCCCGAAACCTCAGGGTGCAGGCGGAGCGCAAGTGGTACATCCTGTTGGGTGGAGGCGCCGCGGCGGTGCTGGCGGCTATTGCGATCGGCACCGAGGAAGGCACGCGCGGCTTCGGCATCGTGCTGTTGGTGGCTGCCGTGGCGCTCTACGGAATCAACGAGTTCCTGGGGCGGCGCATGCGGGAGCCGCTGCTGGCGCGTGGCATCGACGTTGAGCGGCTAAGGGTCGAGTAGGGCAGGAGGACGGCATCTGCAGTCGCCCCCTCCACCACACTTCGGGTGGTCTTCTTCCCCCGCCACGCGGGGGAGGATCAGAGGCGGCGCATTTTTCCGACCATGAAGACGATCGCGCCGGCGATGACCAGCACGATCGGCGCCAGCACCATGAGCGACAGGATCGTGCCGTCGATGTGGATGGTGCCGTTCTTCTGCAGCTCGGAGAGGCCGAAGCGCTCGATGAAGAAGATGCCGAGGCCCACGCTGGCGAGGGTCGAGGCGAGCTTCACGTAAGGCTTCATCTGCTGCGTAACCATGGGGCACCGGGCGCTGTGTGGTGCGACCTAGATAGGCCGCGCCACGACGCCCGACAAGCGGGTCAGTTGCTGAAGCAGAACGACGCGTTGGAGCCGCCGAAACAGGCCTGGCTGCGATAGAACGGGTAGCGGTAGCGATAGCGCGGCCGCTCCAGATAGAAGCCATCATCGAAGTAGTCATCGTCGTAATCGTCGTAGTAGCGATCGTCGTCGTCGTAGCGGTCGGCGTTGAGGAAATTGGCGTTGACCCAGCCATCGGCGCCGCGCTGCTCGATGCTGCACCAGGAGCCCCTGCAGTAGTCGACCTCGACCCGCTGGCCGCGACGCAGCACGTCCACCACCGAGTACCCCGTGCCCGGGCCTGAGCGGACGTTGACGGTGCTTGAGGCATAGGCGCTGGCGGCGCTGGCAGCGGTGATGCCACCGGCCACGGCAAAGAGGGCGCTGGTGACGCCGAGGGCCAGACGATTGAGGGGCATGAGGGGGCTCCTTTCAGGAGAAATCTTTGTCGTAACTCTCCCCAAACGCGGCGAACCTGCGCCGGGTTTCCTGAACTGAAAATGAACGGCGATCCCGAGGTCGAGGCGGCGGGAGCTGGCATCGACGAGCTGTGTGCGGCGCTGCGACGATCAGCGACGGGGGCAGACTTTCGCGTAGTCACCATGGATGCAGATGATGCCGCCGTAGAAATCGTAGCTGCGGTAGCGCTGATGCGGCCGCTCGAGGAAGGAATAGTCGTCGTAGAAGCGTTCGCCGCCATAGTAGCCACCGGCATAGGAGGGGCTCTTGTGATCGACGTTCTCCACGTAGCCGTGCTTGGCGTAGTGGCGCGGGGTGGTGAGATAGTTGGCATCGACCCAGCCGTCCGGACCGGGTTGCCGGATCAGGCACCACGGGCCCTGGCAGTAGTTGATGCGGACCGGCTGACCGGCGCCCAGCACATCGACGACCGGATAGCCACCGCCGGGGCCGGCGCGAACGTTGACGGCAGCGGACGCGACGACTCCACCGGCAGCGGCGGGAACGACGGCGAAGGCGAGGGCGGCAAACGTCGCGGAAAGGCACAGAGCGGCTCGAAGCAGGGACATTTCGGGTTCCTCCCTTGGGTAGAAACTCGCGATCCGGCGGAAAGCTGCGGCGCCAGCTTCGTGTATGCTAACGGCCGGTAAACGAAAGCGCCCCCGGGGGAGGTCCCGGGAGCGCTTCGGATCGGCCCGACTTGCGTCGGATGAAGATCAGTAGCTGGTGCCGAGGCAGAACTGGGCGTTCTTGCCCTCGACGCAGAAGTTGCTGCCGAAGCCGTAGCCGGGCTTGGCCGGGTAGTAGTCATCATCATCGTAGTAGTCGAAATCGATCACGTTGGCGCGGACCCAACCGTCCGGGCCCGGGATCTGCAGCTTGTACCAGTTGTTCCACTGGCCGATGACCTTGACCTTATCGCCTTCATCGACGTTATTGACCACGATGGAGCCGTTGCTGTGGTTCTTGCGGACGTTGGCGTCGTGATCGACATAGGCCCAGGTGGCGGCCATGGAGGCGCCGGCGGTTGCAATCACGATGGCGGTGGCGAGGGCTGCAGTCTTGATGCTCTTGATGAACATGATGGGATCCTTTGGAGTCTGTTGCGGCATCGCTGCCTTGTCATGAGGTTTAACAGTGCCAAGCTGAACGCAGCCTGAAACCCCCTGACAGAAACGCGCCCCCGGAAACCGGGGGCGCGCTGCATGGACCCGATGGTCCGTGGGGCTTAGTAGCCGCCGCTCAGGCAGAACGAGGCGTTCTGGCCGTTGATGCAGAACGAGCTGCCGTAGCCATAGCCGTAGCCGGGGAACGGGCCCGGGAACGGACCGGGGTTGAAATCGAGCACGCCGGACTTCACCCAGCCATCCTGGCCCGGGATCTGGATCTTGTACCAGTTGTTCCACTGGCCGATGATCTTGACCTTCTGGCCTTCCTGGACCCAGTTGACGGTCTGGGAAGCCAGCTGGTGATGCTTCTTCACCTTGGCGTTGTTGTCGACCCAGGCGTACTGGGCAGCCATCGAAACGCCGGCGGTGGCGACGACGACGAGGGTGGCGAGGGCGGCGGTCTTCAGAGCGCGGAAAGACATCTTCGGTTTCCTTCGTTTTTCAGGGTTGGCATCACTGCCTTGACCGTGAAGTTAGAAGGAAGTGCCTGAACCGAAGCTGAAACCCTTGTTTAGGTAGAATTATTTGGCGCCGTCAGCGCAATTCGTTCATCTTTGTGGCGGGCTGCAATCGCCTCACCGGCAGAACAAGCTGCCCTCACAGCGATCGAGCGGATCGAGCGGATCGAAGCCGAGGAACCTGTGCGGGGTGACCTCGAGCTTGGCGCCGGAGCCGACGAGGTAGGAGCCGCGGACCCAGCCGCCGGGTTCGCCGTCGGCATCGAGGAACAGGCACCAGTTGGACTCACGGGTGCAGCGCAGCAGCTGGACCCGGGCGCCCTTTTCGAGCGTGCCGATGGTGCGGTAGCCGGCGCCGGGGCCGCTGCGCACCGGAATATCGGCCGAGGCGCGGGCCGTGCCGCGCGAGGCGGCCTCGGCGGGCATGGCCGCAAGGCTGGCGGCGAGCAGGCTGAGAGCGAAAAGGGCGGTGCGCATCATGGCGGGCTCCGGATGGCCTTGTTGTTCTTGTTGAGGATCAGCAACGCCGGAAAGCGGGCTAAATCGCGGCACACTCATAGAACTGCTGCGTGTAGGAGCCAAGACTGCCGGGGGCCAGGGGTAGGGCGGTGAAGGCATGGATGATCTCGGGATGGTCGAAGGTCGGGAGAGTTATCCGACGGCGGCGCGACGGGGATAAGAGGTTGCTGCGGGGCGGCCGGAGGCGTGCGCCGCTGAAGGTTGTCGCCGAGCCTCAGTAGGGGATGGGGCGCTTGCGCTTGATTTCGGCGATGCGGTCGGCGTCGGCCTCGGCGCTGAGGTAGCGGCCGCGCTCGAGGATTTCGAGCGTGTATTCGCGGTAGGTGAGGCCGAGGGCGTCGGCGCGGCGCGCGCGCATCACGGCGATGTCGTAGGGCACGTCGTTGAAGGCTTTTTCGGTGGCGGTCTTCCACTCAAAATAGTTGCCGATGCCATTTGCGCCCCAGGGACGCGGAGAGTCGTCGAGCGGCGGGCCGCCGTTCGAGCGCGGATCGGGTGCGGGGCGTTCGTCGTCAAGCATTGAGCGATGATCGGCGGCGGCGCCCGGGCAGTCAACGGAGTGGAGTTGATGGCTGGGATGAAGATTTCGAATGGTTGCGCGGTGCGGCGACGAGCCGGTTACTTCGCGGTCACGGTTCCCTTCATCGAGGGGTGGATCTTGCAGATGTAGGCGTGTGCCCCGGCCGCGGCGACCGTGACGGTGGCGCTCTCGCCGGTCGATAGGCGGCCGGTGTCGAAGGCGCCATCCTTGGCCGTGGCGGTGTGCGGGGCGCTGTCGTTGTTGACGAAGGTGATGGTGTCGCCCGCGGCGACGGTGAGCTTGGCGGGGGAGAACTTGTGTCCCGCTATGGTGACGGTGTGCCCGGCCGCTTCGGCGGGCAGGGCGCCGAGGGCGAGCCCGCCCAACACCAGGGACAGGGACAGGGCGGCGACGACGAACGGATTGCGCATGCGGGCCTCCTCTCTGGATGAGCGCCGAAGGCTAGGAGCCGGCGGGCGGCGACGCAATGCGGGGTCACGGAGCGGTGAAGGCCGCGGCAAGCGCGCTGATGTGGGGCGCGATGACGAGATAGAGCGCGGCCTTTTCGTGCGTGATGTGGGGGATGTGTTCGCGCGCCGGGCGCTGCAGATGGGGCACGGGGCGGGTGTCGTGGTGCGGTGGATCGATGGGGGGAAGGAAGGGCATGGAGGTCTCCGTTGTCGAGGAAACGGAGGAGTATGCGGGTCGGCTGAGGGGGCGGGGATAGGTGGGGGAGGGGAAGCGCCGGCCGGGGCCGGCGCTCGGGCGCTAGTAGAGGATCACCGGGGGCGTGCCCGGGGATGAGTCGCCGCTTTCCACCAGGCTGCCGGCGGGAGCCTTGTCGAGCTGGCGGAACACCTTGTCGCCGTTCTGCAGGATGGAGAGCAGGGTCTGGTTGCCGGTGAGCGGGCTGGGTGTGTGGCCCGTGCAGGCGGACTGACTGGGGCAGACCACGAAGCACGCACCGCCGTCGCCGTCGCAATTGTCATTGGTGCAGGTGGCAAGCAACCCGCCGCCGTCGTCGAACACGCCGCCCACCTTGGCGCAGGCCGAGTTGAGCTTTGTGCCTCCGGTGTCGTCGGGGGGCAGCACGATCATGGCGTTGGTCTTGGCCCACTTCTGGCAGCGGGCATAGCGGGCGTCGCACTGCTTGCGGCACTCGGCCACGTTGTTGTCGATGTCGATGAGCTGGTCGCAGGTCTGATCGCAACTGAAGTTGTTCTGGTCGCAGACCTTCATCCGCTGCTCGTAGGTGCCGATCGGCCGGCCCGGTTTCCTCGGCGCTGCGGTGGCGTCGGTGACGAATGCGGCGGCCAGGGCCAACGTGATCACGGCGAGAAAGATCGTACGGATGCGCTCCATGGTTTCCTCCCATCCAGCGCCCCTCGCCCTCGCGGGTATTTTAGCAGCGCTGCAGGGGGGTTACGATAGGGGCTTGGGTCGCCGGGGGCGGGCGGCGGAAGCAAAGGGCCGCTCGCGGGGCGTGGATGACAGACGTGCCGGAGCGCCCGACGGCCGTGGGCCTCGGGGGATGCGGGCAGGGGGACGGGGCCGGCGAGGCTTTGCCTCGAGCGGTAGTCCGCAATGATAGTGCGAGGCATCGCCTCGCCGGCCGACCGGGGTTTTGGGCTTATCTCCGGCGGGCTTCGGGACTTCCCGATGCCGCATCGCCTGACCTCGGCTCCGAGCCTGCCGATCCAGATCCTCGGGGCAAGCCCCGGACGTTTCCAGACAGACCGGTCCGGGCTCCCGTGTGACCGGGCGCCTGGCCATCGGCAGGTCCGTCACAGGACCCGCCCGGCGTTTGCTGGCGGCTTGGCTGTGGTGCAGCCCGGCCGGCCGGATTTGGGCCTGGAGCGCGGCGACCCGCCCTCCACCCGATCCCCACCCGCGCATCGTTCGTTCGCGATTCCGTCCAGCGCGAGCAGGTGAGGGGGAGGGTAATGGGGGTGGCGGGAGCGGGGATAAGTTTTGTTTGTGGCTACTGAACCGAGCTGGGGATGGGCTGGTGCGGGAAACGTACCCCCCCGCCCTGTCCCGGCCATTCGAGCATAGCTCTCAAGGCCTTCTCCCCTAAAATCGCTCCACTGGAGCGATTTTGCCTTCGGCGCGGCTCGAAGCCCCGCAAGGGGGGAGGAGACGCTCACACCTGCATCGAGTGCCGTTAGTGGACGCGATTAAGCCAACCGCTCCGGCCGTCGGTGCCGGCTCAGGTCCGCGGGGCTGCCGGGAGGGTGCGGCGGACGGTTTGGCGGACGAGGCGGACCTGGCGGCGGCGGTTGTCGTAGCGGGTGGTGCTGGTGGGCGTCGGAGGCGGTTCGGGTGGCTTGGCGGCGGCGGCTTCCGGGTCGTCCTCGGGGTTGGGGCGCTGCAGGTTGGGTGGGAGCGGGGTTTTGCTGTGGCCGGCGAGGCGGAGGAGGTGGGTGCGGATGATTTCTGCGGTCATCAGGTTGAGCTCGCTGATCTCGCCATCGAGGCTGGTGAGGGCGCGGGGGCCGAGCCAGCGGGCGTCGGGGTTGCCGAAGGCGTCGCACACGGCCCAGGCATCGCCGCCGGTGAGCGGGTTGTAGCCGTAGTAACGGGTGCGGAAGCCGGCGACGGCGCGGGCCAGCTGGCGCATGCCCAGCGCCAGGGCGTGGAGCAGCATGGGCGGGGCGAAGCTCAGCCCGATGTGACCGGCGCCGGGCTCGCCGCGCAGCAGCCGCTGGGCCTCGCGCAGCAGCCGGGCGGCGAGCGCGATCACCTGGGGATCAGCGGCAAGGCCCGAGGATTTCATCGTGAGGGCCCAGAGTTCATCGGCGAGCGCGCTGATATGGGGCGCGATGACGAGATAAAGCGCGGCCTTGTCGTGCGTGGTGTGCGGAATGTGTTCGCGCGCCGGGCGCTGGAGGTGGGGTACGGGGCCGGTGTCGTGGTGCGGCGGATCGATGGGAGGAAGGCGCATCGGGGCTCCTGCTGAGTGGGGACAGCGGAGTATGCGCGAGGGGGAGGGGGCGGGGATAAAGGGCGTGCTGGAGCTTGCGGCGGTGAGCGGCCTCTCGGAGGCCTAGTGAGGCCGTTTTGCCGATCTCGGCTTCATCGGTTTCCTCGGCTTCTTCGGCGGAGGCGGTTCGAGCGGGAGTACGCCCAGCATGAGCTCCACATCGATGCGGTCTGGCTCTAGATATCGCGGGAACTCGATCAGCACCGATAGCACGTACCTGAGAAGGTCAGCGGCAAGCGCCCGTTCCTTCTCGTACCGTTGCTCTAAATCGGCCTCGACGCGCTTTGACGCGCCGGTCACGCCGTGGACGATTTTCGACCTGATCCCGTAGATAGTCTTGATGTCCTTGGCCACCGCAGCGGGATCGCGATCACCCTTCAAACCGCCGAGCGCGCCGGCCCTCATGCGCAACTTGTATGAGAGAGCCTGGCTGTCCCCATCGCCTAGCAGAACTTCAAGGCCAATCGTCGCGTCCAGAATGGCATCGACCGGATCATCTCGCGTGAGGCAGGCGTTTAGTCGCTTGATGGCGATGAGTACGCGTTCTTCGTCCCGCAACACGATGCGTTCAAAGACTTGCTTGGCCCGCTGAAGTTGCTCCCTTGTCACCGTCTCCGAGCGACCTCGGGCCCATGCATAGTCATCGAAGGTGTTGGGGTATCGACGATAGGTCGCCCCAAAAACGGGCGGCAAATCGCAATAGAAACTCGTGGCCCACCCACGTGGCAGGAATAGCACCTGCGCGAATCCGGTCGATGCCCCCGTTGCCGTCCGCAAGGCCGCAAAGAACCGGTCCACCAAATCCAGAACGTTTGTGGAGGGATGCTCCAGAGAGTGGCGCACTTGCGAGACGCTTTCGTTCTCGATGGTCCAACCAGTGGCGACGAATGCGTGGGTGGCGGCGCCAACGACCATATCGGCCGCCCCTGACCCAAAGTCCTTGATCCGGGAGCGGGCGAGTTGCAGCGGCTTAGTTAATCGGGTGAGGTAAGCGTTCTCACTGAATCGGAAATGGTCGACGGCAAAGTGCGTCAGGGCGATCGGGACAACGACGCGGAGGCCTAAGGTCTTCAAGACGGTGCCGAGGAATATCCGTCGGACTATCGGCTCGCGGAGGCGAGTGTTGATTGGGCCCGTGCCATGCCGGTGCAGGTAGCATTCGACGGCCTCGGCCAAAAGCCCATCGACGAAATAGCCGGGCGATCCCGGTTTCATGTCGAGTTTCTTGCCCAACCAGGTAGTGCGAAGGTACTCCACCAGGGCCTCGCCGGCGGGGAAATTCTCCTTCGGCCGCTCGAACATGAGCAGCCCGATTATCCCGGCTCGGCGGACGGTCCCCACATAATCTTTTGGGGCACGGTCGTTGTAGAGCCCCACTTTGTGGATAGATGGAAATCCGCTGTCTAGAACGGTCATGACGGGGTGGTCGGAGTGTACGCCGACATACTGTTTTGGATCAGCCAACTTGGCAAGAACTGCAGCGTGAAGCTCGTCAAATGCGGCCTCCAAAAGCATTATATACTTTAGAAGGTCGGCCTGTCGTTTATCCCGGTCCAAGCTCGGCTCCATAACCGCCACGACAAACTGGCTTCGCGTGTATCGTTATTGTCTGCGCACCATACGGCGGCGGCGCGTGACACGGGGACAATCTCCCACCGCACGTCCTGCTACACTTCGGGCTCTGTGTGCTGGAGCCGTCAATACACGAGGTCGGTGCTGTAGCTCCCTATGGCGGCGTTGGGCACCGCTTGTTTGATCGCGATTCGCTCGTCGAAGGTACGCAAGATGTCTCCCTCGGTTCGAATATCAGCGATCGACCACCGGTGACCAAAAATGATCGAGGTGATCACCCCTTTGGGGACAGGGAGAGTATAGATCGAATTGCCTGGAGAGATGGTTTTGTTGTCGCAGTCATCTACTGAACGGATCAGCCGCCACTCACGCTCAAATGAGTACTCGGTGTGTTTTACTGCGAATAGGTAGAAGGGGTTGGTCCAAATATCGGGGATCCGATCGTCCCTATAGGACACTTTGATCAACCGATTGCGTTCGGTGCCATTCTTCTGCAGGGCGAGGAAGAACGGGTGCTGGGCAGCCACCTCTAGCGCAAATCCATTGCCCCCGTCGGCATATACGCTCCAGAGTGCTCTGTTATCCGGAATTTCGCTAAGGGAGAGGACTCCCGTCCGCGCTACGGGCCCGTCCACGAGTTCGTCCAAACGGCTATCGGCATCATCGAAAACGGTATCGATTATCAAGGGCAAAGAGGCTCGCATCTGCTCTCTCACAGTGGCGACGGCTGCTTTCCCGACTGGCATTTCTAGTAGTTGGCGAAGCTGTAGCTTGCTCAACCCGCTCGCTTTGAAGTTTGGAATCTTCGCGATCTCGTCGACGAGATACGAGCCATCTTCAAGTCGCAGTTCCAACTGAGCCGCGACATACTTTTTCATGAACTTGCGGAGAAGGTCGCCGCCGAACTGATCAAAGCGGCGAGATAGATCAAACGGGTCGTTCAACTGCGCCTTTGTTGCGAACTTAAACGTCGGATTTGCCAGGAAACTTCTGCGGAACGCTAAGTCCTGGAACGATAGATATTTGTAGAGATGCGGCCGATCACACCGGACGTCCATCTCGAAGAAATCACTCGCCACCAGTGCGACAAAGTCCAAGTTTTGAGCCCAAGACATTGAAGAGATCATAGCCTATTCAACCGTCCTTATTTTGGTGCTTTTGCCGTCTGGCTGTACCCTTGCAGATGGATTCAGACAATCAGGTTGATTGGGCATCGATTGCGATCCAGCGTCTGCGCTCGGGAGGTCGTTGGATGACACCGGTCGTCTAGTAATTCGGCTGAAACAGCGTCCGCCACTGCCCCTTCGGCTCCAGCCACACCGTATGCCGGGCGTTGTACGTGTTGGGCTCGCCGGCTTCGATGGTGCGCATCGTGAGCTGGCAGACCAGCATGGTGGCGGTGGTCTTGATGGTGCGGGACTTGGTGATCTTCACGTTGCTGGCCAGCGCGAAGGCGCGGCCGCCGCCGTCGTTGAACTCGAGGCCTTTGGTCGATTCCTTGATGTCGGCGATGGTTTTTGGGTCTTCGCAGCGGGTTTTGGCGAAGCTGCCGTACTTGGCCCAATCGGTTTCGGCGTGGGCGGGCGAAAGCAAAAGCGTGGTGGCGACGGCAATGGTGCCAAGGAAGCGAAGCATGAGTGATCCCCCAAATGTCGGCGGATAGTAGCGCGGCGGCGGCGGTTGGGTAGGGGGCAAGAGCTGAGGCGTCGGAGCGAGGCTCTCCCCCGACCCTGGCTTCGCTATGGCTGTCGCCTAGCTGTGCTACCAGCCATTCGAGCGTAGCTCTCATGGCCTTCTCACCTAAAATCGCTCCACTGGAGCGATTTTGCCCTCGGCACGGCTCGAAGCCCCCGCAAGGGGCCACTGCATGCAGGCTAGCTTGACAGGCGATTCTTGATCGGTCATTTTAAAACGATCAATCAAGAATGGCGGATGCGAGCATGGGGCGGTCCCGGGAGTATGACGAGGATGCGGTGCTGGCCGGCGCGATGGGGGCGTTCCGGCGCCGCGGCTATGGCGCGGTTTCGATCAAGGAGCTGGAACAGGCGACCGGGCTGAAGGGCGGCAGCATCTACCACGGCTATGGCGACAAGGCCGGGCTGTTTGACGCGGCGTTTGCCCATTACAACCGGGCGGTCCTCGGCGGCCGCATCGCGCAATATGCGCCGGAAGCCGCGGGGCTCGGCGGGGTTAGGCAGCTGTTCCTGACGCTGCTGCAGGAGGTCAATGGCGAAGCGTTCGGCTGCCTGATCACCAATGCGGCCATCGAGTTCGGCGGGAGCGGCATGGCGCATCCCGGCGTCGCCGAAGGGCTGCGCATTCTCTCGGACACATTCGCCGATCGACTGGCCACCGCGCATCGCGCCGGGTTGCTGCGCAGCGGCGTGAAGCCGGCAAGCGCGAGCACGAAACTGCTGGCGCTCTATCAGGGCGTTCTCGTCCTGGTCCGGGCCGGCTCGGACAAGGCGGCGCTGACCGCCATGATCAATGATGAATTCGACAACCTGGAAGGTAAGCAACATGACGCCTGAAACTCTCTGGAGGCGCTACGCCGCGATCTGGTCGCTCGACGCCGTGGCCCGGGGGAGCGAGCTGGCCGCATGCCTTGCCGAGGACGTGACCTATTGCGACCCGAACGGGCTGATCGAGGGGCAGGCGGCGCTTTCGGCCTATATGGGCGGGTTCCAGCAGAGCGCGCCGGGCGGGGCGTTCCACATCCGCACCGTGCTGCACCATCACGGCCGCAGCATCTCGCACTGGACGCTGCAGGGGCCGGATGGCGCGGCGCTGCAGACCGGCACCAGCTTCAGCACGCTGGCGGAGGACGGCAAGTTCCAGGCGATCAGCGGGTTCTTCCACGCATCCGGCGGAGACGAGTTGCGGTGAGCACGACATCAGCGCGGGAGCGGGCGCTTGAGCTGGCCGCGCAGATGGTTGGCATCGGGCCGGTCGAGGTCGGCCGGTTCTTCGGCGGCGCCGGGCTCAAATGCGAGGGGGTGCAGTTCGGGTTCGTGATGAAGGGGACGCTGTATCTGCGGGTGGACGACGACACGCGCCCGGCGTTTGAGGCGCTGGACGCGATGGCGTTTACCTATGGTGGGCGATCGGGGACTGTGACGGTCGCGAGTTACTATGCGCTGCCGGAGGAGATCGCTGATGACGCGGATGAGCGCGTGCGCTGGGCCGGACGGGCGTATGAGGTTGCGAGGGCGGCGAGGGGGTCGGTGAGGGGGCGGCGCGAGGGGCTCCCCCCACCCTAGCTTCGCTACGGCTGGCGCCTAGCTGCGCTACCCTCCCCACTAGGGGGGGTGAAGGAAGGGGGCCGGCGCTAGTCCGCGGGGTTGGCGTCGAGGGCGTCGAGTTCCATTTCGCGGAGGCGTTTGACTTCGTCGCGGAGGCGGGCGGCTTTTTCGAATTCGAGGTTGGTGGCGGCTTCGCGCATCTCGCGCTCGAGGTCCTTGATGACCGCGGCGAGGTTTGCCCCGACCTGGATCTTTTCCTTGCCGTCCTTGCCCTTGCCGATCGAGACGGTGACGTGGTCCTGCTCGTAGATCGAGTCGACGATCTCCTTGATGTTCGACTTGACCGACTGCGGGGTGATGCCGTTGGCGACGTTGTAGGCGGTCTGCTTTTCGCGGCGGCGGCTGGTTTCGGCCATGGCACGTTCCATGGAGCCGGTGATGTTGTCGGCGTAGAGGATGACCTTGCCGTCGACGTTACGCGCGGCGCGGCCGATGGTCTGGATCAGCGAGGTCTCGGAGCGGAGGAACCCTTCCTTGTCGGCATCGAGGATGGCGACGAGGGCGCATTCGGGGATGTCGAGGCCTTCGCGCAGCAGGTTGATGCCGACGAGGACGTCGAAAGCGCCGAGGCGGAGGTCGCGGATGATCTCGATGCGCTCGATGGTGTCGATGTCGGAGTGCATGTAGCGGACGCGGATGCCCTGCTCGTGCATGTACTCGGTGAGATCCTCGGCCATGCGCTTGGTGAGCACGGTGACGAGGGTGCGGTAGCCGGCCTTGCTGACCTGGCGGATCTCGTCGACGACGTCGTCGACCTGGGTCTTGGCGGGGCGGATCTCGACCGGCGGATCGATGAGGCCAGTGGGGCGGATGACCTGCTCGGCGAAGACGCCGCCGGCCTGCTCCATTTCCCAGGCGCCGGGGGTGGCGGAGACGTAGACGGTCTGCGGGCGCATGGCGTTCCACTCCTCGAAGCGGAGCGGGCGGTTGTCCATGGCGGAGGGCAGGCGGAAGCCGTATTCGGCGAGGGTGGCCTTGCGGCGCAGGTCGCCGCGATACATGGCGCCGAGCTGGCCGACCGTGACGTGGCTTTCGTCGATGAAGACGAGGGCGTTGTCGGGGAGATATTCGAACAGGGTCGGAGGCGGCTCGCCGGGCTTGCGGCCGGAGAAGTAGCGCGAATAGTTCTCGATACCGGCGCAGGAGCCGGTGGCTTCCATCATCTCGAGATCGAACAGGGTGCGCTGCTCGAGGCGCTGGGCCTCGAGGAAGCGGCCGGCGCCGTTGAGCTCCTGCAGGCGCGCCGCGAGCTCCTTGCGGATCTCCTTGATGGCGCCGGTGAGGGTGGCGCGTGGCGTGACGTAGTGGCTGTTGGCGAAGATGCGGACGGAGAGCAGGTCGGAGCTCTTCTTGCCGGTGAGCGGATCGAACTCGGCGATCGACTCGATCTCGTTGCCGAACAGGGTGATACGCCAGGCTGCGTCTTCATAGTGCGCCGGAAATAGCTCCACCGTGTCGCCCCGGACGCGGAAGGTGCCGCGGACGAAGCCGGTGTCGCCGCGCTTGTATTGCAGCTGGGTGAGGGAGCGGAGCAGTTCCTGGTGGTCGACCTTCTGGCCCTTGCGCAGGTCGAAGGTCATGGCGGTGTAGTCTTCGACCGAGCCGATACCGTAGATGCAGGAGACCGAGGCGACGATGATGACGTCGTCGCGTTCGAGCAGGGCGCGCGTCGCCGAGTGGCGCATGCGGTCGATCTGCTCGTTGATGGTCGATTCCTTCTCGATATAGGTGTCGGTGCGCGGGACATACGCCTCGGGCTGGTAGTAGTCGTAGTAGGAGACGAAGTACTCGACGGCATTATCGGGGAAGAACGACTTCATCTCGCCGTAGAGCTGGGCGGCCAGCGTCTTGTTGGGCGCGAGGATGAGGGCCGGGCGTTGGGTGCGCATGATGGTCTGCGCGGCGGTAAAAGTCTTGCCGGAGCCGGTGACACCGAGCAGCACCTGGTCGGTCTCGCCGTTCTCGACGCCTTCGACGAGGTCGGCGATGGCGGTGGGCTGGTCGCCGCGGGGCTCGTAGCTGGTGACGAGCTTGAACGGCACGCCGCCTTCGGATTTGTCGCGCGGGGCGGGGCGGTGGGGCTTCCACTCCTTGTTGCCTTCGACCTCCTTGCGGCCGTGGAGGATGATGTCCTCGAGGGCCTTCACGGTGGCGGAGATGCCGACGGTCTGGGCGCCGGCCAGCGACTGGCCGGGCATGTTCTTGGCTTTGACCTTCTTCTTGGAGGTCTCCAGCGCCTCGCGCAGCTGCTCCATGACCTCGGGGTCTTTGGCGGCCTGGCGGGAGATGTCGCGAGCGGTGACGCGGCCGGAGGGCAGGTGGCCGAAGCCGGCCTGGTCGGATTCGCCCATGCCGCCGAAATCCGGGCGATCGACTGAGTTGGCCTTGGATTTTGGCGCCTTGAGCTGCATGCCAGTGGCGGCGCTGCGGGCGGTTTTCTTCGGCTTTTCGACAGGCTGGGGCGTTAGCGGCTGGATGCCGGTGCCGGCGGCTTCGGCGGCGCGGCGGGCGGCGTTGTCCAGGGCGCGCTTGTTCTTCAGCCGCTCCTGGGGGAGGCGCTTGTTGAGGCGCTCATCCTCCGCCTTCTCGATCTCGCCGAGGAAGTCGTCGATGGAAAACTCGGTGGTGGCGGGCTTTTTCTGCGAGGGCATGGCGATCTCGTACAGCTGGCGTCGGCAGCGAGCACCATAGATAGGTGCGCTGTCAGACTCTGTCAGTAGCGGCGTGGGGAGACGCTAGCACGAGAGGAACGGAATGGGAACAGGGGCGGGTCAGCTGAGTGGCGTTTCGACGAACTTTGCCAACTGCCCGATGACGGTGCCCCAGCCGTCGTAGAAGCCGAGTTCGGCGTGCTTGTCGCGATGGGCGCGGTCGCTGTGCATGGCACGGGCGCTGTACTGGGTGCCGCCGTCGACGGCGTGCAGCGCGATTTCCGCCGTGATGAAGCTGCTGGGGGCGGGGCGCCAGCCGCCGAGCAGGGCGTCGGTGAAGATGAGGCGCTGCTC
This sequence comes from Devosia sp. P3_B2, assembly GCF_056402875.1. Lineage (NCBI taxonomy): Bacteria > Pseudomonadati > Pseudomonadota > Alphaproteobacteria > Hyphomicrobiales > Devosiaceae > Devosia > Devosia sp. P3_B2. The sequence goes on from NZ_JBFUGO010000002.1 coordinate 331,924, forward strand.
CGGCTCGACTAGGAGGAAGCAGCCGTTCATGTGCGGCGCGAAGGGCTGGCCGGCTTCGCTGATTTCAGTGACCAGCGGGCCGCCGGGGACCACCTCGAAGCGGACGGCGCGGCATTTGGCAGGCTCCGGAACCCACCATTGCTCGAACTTGCGGGGCTGGGTCCAGGCCTCCCAGATCGCGGATTTTGGCGCGCGGATGAAGCGCTCGATGATGAGGTCGCGTTCCGGGTCGATCGGTTCAGTCACGGCTGCTGTTCCCTGGTGACGAAGACCTCAAGGCGATCGGTGCGCTCGCTCCACAGCTTGCGCTGGTCGCTCAGCCAGTCCTCGATTGCGTCGAAGGTTGCCTTCTCGATGGTGCAGGTGCGGACCCGGCCGGACTTGGAGGTGCGGATCAGACCGCTCTGCTCGAGGGCGGTGATGTGCTTCATGAACGAGGGCAAGGCCATATCGAATGGTTGCGCCAGTTCGCCCACGCCGGCTGAGCCAGAGCCCAGGCGTCGCAGGATGGCTCGCCGCGTCGGATCGGCGAGGGCCTGGAAGATGCCGTTCAGTTGCTCGGTGCCTGCGTGCATTTCCGACGCCTAGCACCGGGGCATGCTTAGCGCAATGGCTAAGTATTTTAGAGCCTGCATCACTTAGCCGTTGCGCTAACTGTCTTGCGTTGATAGTTAGCCGAAGGGCAAAGTGTTGGAGATCGAAATGAGACTGGTCGTAATGACGTTCGTGTCGCTGGACGGTGTATATCAGGGGCCGGGGAGCCCGGAGGAGGATCGCAGCGACGGCTTTTCTCGCGGTGGCTGGTTCGTGCCGTATCTCGACCAGGTGTTTCTCGACCAGGCGAGGGAGTGGCTGCAGAAGGCGGGAGGCCTGCTGCTTGGCCGCCGGACATACGAGAGTTTCTCGCGGGACTGGCCGGAGATGAACAAGCCGGACGATGCGATCGGCTTGATGATGAACAGCCTGCCGAAATACGTGGCGTCCTCGACGCTCGGGACCACCGCGTGGGGGCCGGCGACCATCTTGCGGGGCGACATCCTCAATGAGGTCGGAAAGCTGAAGGACCGTGAAGGTGGCGAGCTGCAAGTCCACGGTAGCGGAAGCCTTGCTGGGTCGCTGCTGGCGGCCGGGATCGTCGATGAGCTGCGGTTGGTCGTGGCGCCGGTGATCGTTGGTGCGGGCCACAAGCTGTTCGCCGACGGCGGGGTCGCCACGGCGATGCGGGCGTTGCGGAACGACACGACGCCGGGTGGGCTCAATATCCAGGTGTTCGAGCGGGCGGGCGAGGCGGAATATCAGACCTTCCAACGGCCATAGGCTACGCGCCGCGCATGCACTCGGCAAGAAATGCCACGACGGCACTGACGTGGGGAGCGCCGCGGAGGTCGCGGTGGAAGGCGATCCAGGCGTCGCGGCGGAACGATCCTGGATCCGCTTCGACCAGCTCGGGCCCGATGCTCCGGGCAAGGAAGGCGGGGAGGGCGGCGATGCCGACACCGGCTCGCGCCGCGGCGCATTGAGTCACGAGGTCGTTGCTGCGAAGCAGCAGCGGGCGATCGCCGGCGAGTTGCTTCAGCCATTGCTGGTTGGGCGCTTCGTCGAGCTCATGGCTGAGGCCGATGAAGCCACGTTCGGCGAGGGGGTGCGTGGCGAGGTAATCCGGCGCGGCATAGGCGCGGTACGTCACCTCGCCGACGCGGCGCACCACAAGCGAGTGATCGTCGGGGCGGGACAGGCGCAGGACGACATCTGCCTCACGCCGCGTGAGCGAAGCGGCATGGGTTTCGCCGAGCAGCTGCAGGTGGAGACCGGGATGCGTGGCGCGGAAACGGTCGAGGCGTGGCGCGACGAGGTGGGAGGCGATCACCGGTGGCAAACTGACGGCCACCTCCACTGCAGCGGTCCCGCTTTCGGCGAAGAGCGAGCGCTCGAGCGTGAGCGCTTCCGTCAGCATGCGCCGCGCCGACGCCGCGACGCGCTCGCCGGCCCCCGTGAGGATGTAGCGACCGGACCTGCGGTCGACGAGCTTCTGGTTGAGCCCCGATTCCAGCGCCGCAACGCGGCGGGCCACGGTGCCGTGCTCGACGCGCAGGACGCGCGCCGCCCCCAACAGGGTGCCGGCATCGGCCAGGGCGACGAAATGGCGGAGATCCTGCCAGTCGAGCATTGGGAAATTTCTCACAGCCGGTGCACGTAATTGCCAGATTTTGCACATCCGCGGCGCGATGCAAACTGCGCGCATCAACAAAACGGAGACTGCAGAATGACGAAGATCAGGCGCGTGGTGCGGATCGAGGCCAAGCCCGGAGTGGCGGAGCAAATGCGCGAGGCGCTGCTGGCGCTGCAGCAGGCGACGGCGGCTGAGGCGGGCTGCGATGAGTTCGGCTTCTTCCAGGCGCTGGACCGGGCGCACTCGTTCCTGCTGATAGAGGATTTCGCCGACCAGGCGGCGCTGGACCTGCACATGCAGACGCCGCACACGCAGGCCTTCTTCGCGCGGGACCTGGTGGCCGGCATTGCGCCGATCGAGAGGGCGTGGATGTCCTAGGGGCCGACCAGGGCATCCGCTGCGGGGGCCGGCCGGCGGCGCTTCGTGGTGGGCAAGAAGAGGCGGCCGTACACCAGAGCCGCCTCATCTACTCGCGCGTGGGCGGCTATTCAGCCGGAGTGGGCGCCGAAGATGCTGCCGGCCCACGCCATGACGCCGCCGCCTCCGGCATAGCGGCGGAGCCGTGCTGCCAGGTTGTGGCCGGTGAGCGAGCCCATGTAGTGGCAATCGCAGAGCAGGTGATGGGCGTCCTCGTCAGTCATCTCGAAGTAGTCCATCGCGTCGCCGAGCGTGTTGCCGGTGAGGCCGTCGCCGAGCAGGACAGGGTCGCGGTAGGCGAGGGCGAGCGGGGTGGTATCGCCGCCACGATAGGCGCGGCGCTCGTCCTCGGGCAGATACTCAATGCGATACAGCGCTTCCAGCGGACCGCCGTGCCGATCGAGCAGATCGGCCCAACGGCTGAGGCGCTCGCGACGGGTCATCCTAGTGATGGGATTTGCCGCGACGATGGCGGCAGCTTCGCGCAATTGTTCGGGGGTTTGGTGCTTCATGGGGGCCTCCTCGGGGCTTGCACAGGCGGGGCCGCTGGCCGAATTGCCCCGCTGGTGTCCGTGTGCCCGATGCTAGGCCCGCGAGGCGCCCAACGGCTCGTGCCCTGGCCCTGCTTGCTGGAAGAATAGTGCGCTGCAAAGTCGCCGCAATCACGGCGGGTCCCGAAGATGTGACCGGCATTACGCCGATCGGGAGGTGTCGAGGAAGGGTTGGGGAAGAGGTAAGCGTGGAGGCGCGTTCCATCCGAACGCGCCGCTGTCTTCATGCCGGGATGGCGCCGAAGCTGCGGGTGCGGCTGGTATAGTCGGCGAGGGCAGAGTCGAACTCGGCGGGGCCGAAATCGGGCCAGCGGGTCTTGGTGAAATAGAGCTCGGCCTGGGCGCATTCCCACAGCAGGAAATCGGAAAGGCGCTGGTCGCCGCCGGTACGGATGAGGAAGTCGACGTCCTCGGTGCCGAGCTGCGCGGCAACCGCTTCGGGCGTGAGGCCCTGGCCTGCGGCGGCGAGGATGGCGTCGCGGGCGGAGTAGTCGATGGCGATGCGTAGATGGAGGCCGGTGCAGGCGGCGGTGGTGCGTTCGGCGACCGCGATGGCTTTCACGAGGCCGAGCGGCAGGCGGTCGCGGCGGCCGAGGATGGAAATGCGGACGTTGTTGTCGCGCAGCTGGCGAGCCTCGACGAGGAGGAAGTGGCGGAGCAGGGCCATGAGGCCGGCAACTTCGGGCTCGGGGCGGCGCCAGTTGTAGGTGGAGAAGGCGTAGAGGGTGAGGGCGCCGACATCGTTGGCGATGGCGGTGCGGACGGCGGCGCGGACTGCATCGGCGCCGACCTCATGGCCGGCGGGGCGGGGAAGGCCGCGCGCTTCGGCCCAGCGGCCATTGCCGTCCATGATGATGGCGACGTGGAGTTTGTGGTGGGGAGTGGTTTGCATTGTAAACCTCATGAGTGAGCGTTGGGGGGGTAGGCATGATTTGTGCTCGGTGACGGGGACTGATGGTTGGGTCGCCCCCTCCACCGGCTTCGCCGGTCCCCTCCCCGTCACGCGGGGGAGGATCAGAGGGAGCCGTCAGGTTGGGCGGAGCTTTGGTTGAGCATTCGGAGTGCTGGCTCGCGCCGAGGCGTCGCGGACGACGCGTTCGAGGACACCGAGGTAATCGAGGAAGCGCTGGCGGCCGGCGGGGGTGAGGCGGATTTCGGTGAGCGGGCGGTTACCGGTGTAGCCCTTGTGGATGTCGACGAGGCCGGCTTCCTGCAGTACGGCGAGGTGGCGGCTGAGGTTGCCCTGGGTCAGGCCGCAGAGGCGCAGCAGGTCGTTGAAGGCGAGGCCGTCGGGGCGGCTGATGAGCGAGGTGAGGATCCCGAGGCGGGCTTTTTCGTGGATGACGCGATCGAGCCCGTCATAGGCGAAAGGGGCGTCGGGCTCAGCGGACATTGGCGGCCTCCGGGGCGCGGTGGACGATGCCGGCGACGAGCAGCTGGCCGACGGCGAAAGGCAGGCCCATGTGCCAGGGCGACAGCGTGTGGTCGGCGGCGGCGAGCAGCAACACGGTGAAGCCGGCGAGCAGATACCAGGCGCCGGCCAGGGCGATGGCGCGGGGCAGGGAGCGGGCGGCGGCGAAGATGCCGAGGCTGACGAGGATCAGCCACAGGCCGGGCACCAGCCACAGTTGTTCGGGCGCGAAACGGGCGAAGAAGGCGAGGAGCGCGGCGCCAGCGACGCCTGAAGGCACGAAGTTGAGCACGGCTTCGCGGATCATCTGGTCGGCGAGGCCGGCATGATGGCGGCGCGAGCGGCGCAGCATCTCGGCGCCGATGAGGGCGACGGCGAGGATAGCGGTGAGCACCCAGGCGGCGAAGTAGGCGGCGGGTTCGGCGCCGCCGGGGAGGATCGACTGTAGCGCAGCAACCGCGAAGGCGAGGGCGCCGGAGGTGGCGAGGGCAGCGGGACCGAGGCCGAGGAACTCGCTCGATTGGGCGAGGCGGGACTTGATCTCGACGATATCGGCCAGGGCTTTGTCGAGATCGGGCATGGGGCGGGCGCTCGGTTTGCGATGCAAAGTAGAGTGCAGTGCAAATTGGGGAGGATTTGTGGCGGGTGACGGGGTGGTAGTTGGCTTGAAGGCGGGGTAGCGTGCGCAGGGGTAAGCTCGGCAACCGCTCGGGCGTTGAATGGGTGCTCGACCAGTACAAGGAAAAGACGCCGAAGGACCCGACCATCCGCGAGAGGTTCAACACCTATCGCTTCGCCGATTACAAGGAGAGGGTGATCGACCTGATCGGGCGGGTGACGCGGGTGAGCGTCGAGACGGTGGCGATCACCGAGGCGATGAGATCGGCGAAGCGCTGATCCGATCGCCCCTCTACCACCCCGGCCCCGTTTCGTGACAAACTGCCCTCGCGGCGGGGGAGGGGTTATGGTGGCCACCCGGCTTGGCTATTTCCTGATCGCCGACATCACCGGCTATACCCAGTACCTGGGGGCGTCGGAGTTGGAGCATGCGCAGCAGACGCTGACGGCGCTGCTGAATTTGCTGATCCGGGATACGCGGCCGCCGCTGGTGATCTCGCGGCTCGCGGGGGATGCGGTGATCAGTTATGGGCTCAGCGACAACTTCCTTACCGGGCAGACATTCGCCGAGACGATCGAGGACACCTACGTGGATTTCCGCCGGGCGATCGAGCGGATGGTGCACAACACGACGTGTCCGTGCAACGCGTGCCGGAATATTGGGTCGCTGGACCTGAAGTTCTTCGTCCATCACGGCGAATTCGGGGTGCAGAAGCTCGATGCGCATGACGAGCTGGTGGGCTCGGACGTGATCCTGATCCATCGGCTGCTGAAGAACCATGTGACCGAGGTGACTGGGTTCCGGGCCTATACGCTGTTCACCGATGCGGCGCTCAACAAGCTCGGGCTTGGGACCGAGGGGCTGGTGGTGCATGAGGAGAGCTACGAGAATTTCGGCACCGTGCAGGTCTGGATCGAGGACATGCACCGGGTTTGGGAAGAGAAGCGCCGGCTGACGCGGGTGACGATTCCGCCGGATCGCACGCTGATGCAGGTGAGCGCCGAGATCGACCTGCCGCGCGAGCGGGTGTGGGACTATCTGGTGCAGCCCGAGCACTACATGGTGCTGCTGGCGGCGACTCGCCTGGACGTGAACCGAAAGAGCGGCGGCCGGGTGGCGGTCGGCAGCGTGTTCCAGTGCTACCACGGGGATGCGATCATTCCGCTGACGGTGCTGGAGTGGGAGCCGTTCGAGCAGATGGTGGTGGAGTACATTCCGCCGATCCCCATCAAGGGGGTGACGGGGCTGACGGAGTTGCGGCTCGAGGAGACGGCGACGGGGACTCGGCTGAGGCAGATCTTCAGCAAATCGAGCGGGCCGCTGGTGGGGCGGATGATGGCGGACGCTGGGTTGAAGTCGTCGGCCAAGGAATTCCAGCACGATATTGATGAGTTCAAGGCACATATCGAGGCGGACTACGCGGAGCATCGCGATGAGATGCCCCCGCCGGTGTTCATTGGCGAGGCGGAAGTGGGCGCGGCGGCGCGGGCCAGCCTCTCGGCGTAGCCAAAAGCTCAGTCGAAGTTCCTCGAACTTCGCAGCTTCTTGACAGCCCCCCGCTGGGTCTTGCCTTCGAGGCGGCGCTGCTTCGAGCCGAAGGTCGGCTTGGTGGGGCGCCGCGGTCTTGGCGGGACGAGGGCGGCGCGAAGCATCTGCGTCAGGCGGTCGATGGCGTCGTCGCGGTTCTGCGGCTGGTTGCGGAAGCGATTGGCGGTGATGACGATGACGCCGTCGGTGGTGAGGCGGCTGCCGGCGAGGGCGGCGGCACGGTGCTTCAGCGGCTCGGGGAGCGATGGCGAGCCCATGAGGTCAAAGCGGAGCTGGGCGGCGCTGGCCACCTTGTTGACGTTCTGGCCACCGGGGCCGGGACTGCGAATGTAGTCGATGCCGATCTCCGTAAGCGGGAGATGCACGGCGCCGCCGATATGGATGGAGTCAGGAATGAGGAGGGGCTCCGCTGGATTGGCGGAGACTAGCATGCGGCGCCGGGGATTTTCAGCCCCGGCTCAGACCTCTAGCTCCAGCGGTTTGTTCTTCAGGTATTTCAGCTTGAGGCGGCCGTGGCTCTGTTGCTTGGCCGTGGCGAGTTTCTGCTCGATAGCGGCGAACTGGGCGAGGCACTTGGTCAGCTTGTCGGACGGCTTGTTGTTGTTCTTGGCCATGAACGCGGTCTGCTGCTTTTCCAGGTAGGCCGTGCTGCAGTTGAGCCAGATAGTGAACGGCTGGCCAGCCTCCGGATTGGGCGAGAGCTTGTCGGCCGGGCCGAGGCGCGAGTCGAGCAGAACTTCGAGGACGCGCAGGTCGGGGTTCTCGTGCTCGCCATTGGCGCAGATCAGGTAGTTGTCGGCGGTGATGCGCTTGACGAATGCGCGGTCGAGATTGTTCTCGGAACCGTGGTGCTGGAGCTTCAGCACGTCGACATGCAGGCCCCCGCCATCGGCGAGGCGGCCGTGATGGGTGAGGCCGGAGAGGATATCCTCGGAATGGCCGTCGCCGGTCATGATGACGCGGGTGACGCCGCCGCCGGCCTTGGGTTCCTCGAGCAGCAGCATCAGTGAGGCGAGGTTGGGCTCGGTGACGCTCTGGCGGTGGCCCAGTTCGTCGTCGATCGAGACGCCGAAGCCGGGCGGGACCGGGCCTTCGTTGTCCTCGAGCCAGGCTTCGAGCTTGGCGACGCTGCCGGCGTTGCCGGCATCGGCGAGCCAGTTCTTCCAGTATTTGCGGAGGATTTCGAGATCCTTCTTGAATGGGCCGATAATACGGACTTCGAGGGTGCTGCCGGGGGCGAGGCTGATCACCTCCTGGCCGCGCACCATGGCGAGCAAGTGACCAAATTCGCCGTTTAGTGGGATGTTCAACTGGTCGGCGGCGATGCGGCGCGACACCTTGATGGCTTCGGGGATGGAGTTGGCGACGGAGCGGAAGGCGTCGGCGAGGCGAAGCAGGGTCGGGGTGGAAGAACTGGAGAGGCTGTTGGCGCGGGAGGCGAGCACGCTGCCGATGGCCTCGGACTCATCGACCATGGTCTTGAAGGCGTTGTGCCAGATGCGCTTGACCTCGGGCGGCTTCCGGAAGGACGGCTTGGTGGCCGGCAGGCCGTGGCCATGCTTGTGGTCGTAGACGCGCCAGAGCACGGTGTCCTCAAGCAGTTGCAGGACGCCCGCGATATGGTCCTGGTCGACATGCGAGACGTAGACCAGATCCAAATGCTTGCCGGTGTCCTCGGCCCATTTGCCGAGGAAGCCCCGTGCTTCGGCGGCATAGGCGTCGGGCATGCCGCCGTCGGCGAGGATGCTGACGGCGCCGGCTTCGAGCAACAGGCAATCGCCCTTGCCGGAGGGCAGGAGAGTGATCTTCATGACTTGTCCTCGGCGGTCGGGGGGCGGCGGGTTGGAACGGCTTTTGGAGGGGCGTTGCGCCGACGCGCCGGGCCGGCGGCGGCAGCGCCGGCGGCGATGGCCGGCTTTGCCGGAGCCGACTTCTTGAGCTCGATGCGATCCAGTGCGCGTGAGGCCTCGGCGACACAGGCGGCCGGCGAGATGACGCCGAAGCCGAGATCGTTGGCCCATTTGTAGGTGGCGCCGGGCAGCGGGCGGGACGTGGCCTTGATGATGCCGAGGATCTGCGCGGCGGTGAGCGTCGGCTCGGCGGCGAGCATCAGGCCGACGACGCCCGCGACATAGGGACTGGCCATGCTGGTGCCGGTCATCTCGATCCACAGGTTGTCCGGGTCGCCAAAGCCGTTGGCGGCGACGATCCGGGTGCCGGGGGCAGTGATGTCAGGTTTCAGGCGGCCGTCGCGGGTAGGGCCCTGGCTCGAGGTGATGTGGGCGCGACGCTTCAGTTCATCGAGATTTGCGACGGAGACGACGCGCTGGCCGCAGGCGAGGGCGCTGACCGACGAAGTGTCGACATGCGAGGCTTCAGTGAAGAACGAGGGCCAGAAGTAGTTGCCGTCGCCAAGATCGGCCGGATCGTCGCGCTCTATCCAGGCGTGAAAGGCGCCGTCGCGGATGACCCGGCCATGCAGCCTCACCTCCCAGGTGCCTGAGGGGATGCCGACGATCACGTCAGTGCCGAAGAATGGGCTGAGATAAACGGCGATGTAGTTGGCGCCGTTGGTGGGGTGGTGCAGCTCGTTATAGACGCTGATCAGGGTGCGGTCGGGCAGCTGATGGTTCTCGATGAACTCGCCGGGCTGCACCGGGCCGATCCAGTCGCCATCGGGCGGGCGGATGCTGATGGCGAAACGGTCCTGCGGCTCGTACCAGATTTCGAGTTCGTTTTCCGAGGCGTCCTTGATCTTGTCGCCGACCACCTGCCACTCGAGGATATGGTCGAGGCCCTGGGCGTCGATCCTGCCGCTCGCGTGGATGCGGCCCATCATGTAGCCGAGATCGTCGGGTGCCTCGGGTCGTTCCTGGCCGGCATTGCCGGCGGCGATGCAGATGGAGCGGCCCGGTTCCGTGAGCAATGCATCGATCCAGCGATCGAGGATGCTGGATCCGTCATGGGCGTGGCCGTTAGTGCCCAGGCTGATGTTGATCGAGATAGGGCGCTCGCCGGCGAGATCGAGCAGGTAATAGATGGCATCGAGCAGGGTGGTAGAATCGTAGAACGAGGTGCGGCGTTCCATCTCGTCCTCGGGCACCGCGATCAGCACCGCCGCGATCTCGGCGCCGCTGCAGATGCCGCTGTTGCCGGCGGCGATCGAGGCGACATGGGTGCCGTGCGATCCGACGACCATCTGGGATTGCGGCTCGAGATCGTGTGGCGAGACGTGGATGGCCTCGGCGTCGGCGAGCGCCGCCTCCATCGCCGCAGCGGTGATGACCCGGCCGCGCTTGAGGCCCTTGCGGTCGCGCCCTTCCTTGGCGCCCTGGTCCCAGATGCTGACGAAGCGGGACTTGCCGTCGGAGATGAAGTCCGGATGGGCCCAGTCGAAGCCCTCGACATCGATGATGCCAATCATCATGCCCTTGCCGTCGCCGAGTTGAGCCGCGGTGGCATCGGGTGCGCGGGCAGCGGGAGCAGTGGCGCCAGCGCTGCCCTTGAACGGGCGCGGCAGCTTCAGCGCGTCGGCCGGCTCGATGAAGATGGTGCTGCCGTCGCGGGCGAGATCATATGCCTCGTCGAGCGACATGCGCCGAGTGCCCATGCCGCGCAGGGTCTGCTGGCCGGCGACCGGCGGCAGCGTGTCGGTCGCACGCACGAAGACGCTGACTTCGACGGCCTCGCGCTGCGCCTGCACATCGACGCCGCTCTTCTTTGCGGTGCCGCGACGCGGCGCGTCGGCGGGCGCTATGGCCGTGGCAACGGGCGGCGTGACCGCGGCCAGTTGCTGGGTCTTTACTCGTAGTGCCGGCTGTACCTCAGATTTGGCGGAACTGACGTCCGGGTCGCAATTAGAGAACATCCGCAGCTTCGGATGCATGTTCCGCAGCACAACATTCTGCCAACTGTCGTTCATCGCATTCGCCCCGTGTCGAATATTCAGATACCAACAGAATAACTGGGGGCGGATGATGTCAGCAGATATTGTCACAAGCAACAGGGTAGTGTGTATTTATCGTTGCAGTGGAAATCGCGTGCAGAACGACGGTTTGTTGGCGGTCAATCCGCGTCCATGACCGAGCCGCAGGTGACGTTGAGGATAGCGCCGCTGATGGCCGTGGCGCGGTCGGAGGCGGCGAAGGCGGCGGCGTTAGCGAGCTCGGCGAGGGTGGTCATGTGGCCGAGGATGGTGCCCGAGGTCATGCAGGCTTTGAACTCCTTGAACATTTCGGCGTGCTCGGGGGCCCCGGGCCAGGTCTCGGGCATGGCCTCGGAGCGGAGGCAGACGACGCGGATGCCGTGCGGGCGTGGCCGTCGCGGCATTCGGGGGTGGGGAAGGGGGCTGGTGGAAGTGCTGGGTGGTGCGGCCGGCGACAGAGCAGCATATGGCGTTGATAAGGCGCTGAACGTCGGTTGCGGAAACCACTCAGTTTTGAGTCGCGGGGCTCGCCGTTCCCGGGAATTCGGTTCCACAGGGCAAAAAAAGCTCCTGAAGCGCGAGATCGGCGCAAAGCCATCAGTCGACAATGTATAGTGATTTAGTAGTTTAATAGGCATCGAAGCCGGGCATGGAGCACGGCACCGGGGACAGATGCCGAAATGACCACCGAGAACAGACAGCTCAAGCTCGGCGCCTTCATCATGGCGACTGGGCACCATATCGCGGCCTGGCGCCATCCGGATGCGGACGCCGACGCCGGGCACAGCATCGACCACTATCGCGGGCTGGCCGAGACGGCGGAAGCCGGCAAGTTCGACCTGGTGTTCGTGGCCGACAGCCCGGCGGGTTGGGATGGCGACAAGGACCCCGAGACACGCAGCCGGGTCAGCCATTCGGCGCATTTCGAGCCGGTGACGCTGTGGTCGGCGCTGTCGCAGGTGACCAGTCACATCGGGTTCGTGGCGACGGCTTCGACGACGTACGAGGACCCGTACCTCCTGGCGCGCAAGTTCGCCTCGCTGGACCATGTCTCGAAGGGCCGCGGTGCCTGGAACGTGGTGACGACTGGCGCCGATGTGTCGAAGAACTTCTCCATTGCCGGCCACCCGGCGCATGCCAATCGCTACGAGCGCGCCGAGGAAGTCGTCGATCTCGTCCTCGACCTCTGGGACAGCTACGAGGACGATGCGCTGATCCGCGACAAAGAGAGCGGCATCTTTCTCGACCCCAGCAAGGTCCACAAGGTCAACCACCACGGCAAGTTCTTCGATGTCGCCGGGCCGCTCAACGTGGCGCGCTCGCCGCAGGGCCGGCCGGTGGTGGTGCAGGCCGGCGCTTCTGAGCCGGGCCGTGAACTGGCGGCGCGGACGGCGGAGGTGATTTTCACCGCCAACCAGACGCTGGCCGATGCGCAGGAGTTCTATTCCGACGTGAAGGGGCGGCTCGCCAAGTTCGGCCGGCGGCCGGAGCAACTGCTGATCATGCCCGGGATCTTCCCGGTGCTGGGCGGGACGGAGAAGGAAGCGCAGGAGAACTACGAGTTCATCCAGTCGCTGGTGCACCCGACGATCGCCTGGTCGATCCTCAAGCAATATTATGTCGGGGTCGATCTCTCGGGCTATTCGCTCGACGACAAGGCGCCGCCGCTGCCAACCGATACCGAGCTCAACAAGAGCCGGCTGAAGCTGGTGTCGGACCTCGCGGCGCGCGGGCTGACGCTGCGTGAGCTGTATCTGTCGCTCGCCACGGCTCGTGGGCACCGGACAGTGGTCGGGACGCCCGAGCAGGTGGCCGATGCGATCGGTGAGTGGTTCCACGGTGGGGCGGCGGACGGGTTCAACATCATGCCGCCGGTGCTGCCGACTGGGCTCACCGACTTCGTCGACCAGGTGGTGCCGGTGCTGCAGAAGCGCGGCTGGTTCCGGACCGAATACGAAGGCACGACGCTCAGGGAGAACCTTGGCCTCAAGCGGCCGGTCAATCGGTTTGTCGAGCGTGCCGAAACCCTGGAAGAGCGGAGCGCGTGATGACCAACAACCTCAAGATCGTCGGCTTTGCCGGCTCGTCGTCGCAACCCTCGCGTACCCGCAACCTCGTCGAGGCCATAGCCGACGCCGCGGCGAAGCGTTCGGGCGCAGCGGTGTCGATCTATGACCTGACGGAGATCCACCCCTCGCTGGGCTCGACGCTGGACCCGCGGCAGGCGCCGCAGGATCTGCAGGAGCTGATCGCGGAGATCACCACCGCGGATGCGCTGATCGTCGGCTCGCCGGTATACAAGGGGACGTATACGGGCCTGTTCAAGCACCTGTTCGACCTGATCGAACCCAAGGCGCTGAAGGACAAGCCTATCGTGTTGTCGGCGACCGGCGGCAGCGAGCGGCATGCGTTGGTGATCGACCACGGGCTGAGGCCGCTGTTTGCGTTCTTTTCGGCCGACATCATCGCTACCGGCATCTATGCCACCGAGCCGGATTTCGTCGATTACCAGCCGCACAACCCGCTGCTGCTGGGGCGGATCGAACGGGTGGCCGAAGAACTCACCTGGCGGCTGCAAAGCAAGCGCGTCGAGGCGGCCGAGCCGCTGCGCGCCATCGCCTGACTTTTAACAATTCTGATGGAGACGACCATGATCGATCGCAGATCGACACTGAAGCTATTTGCCGCCGCGTCGGCGCTGAGCATCCTGCCGGGCGTGGCACGAGCCCAGGACACGGCCAAGGAATTCCGCATCGGCTGGCAGAAGGGGGGCGTGTTCGCCCTCGCCAAGGCCTCGGGCGATATCGAAAAGCGCCTGGCGCCGCTCGGCATCACGGTGACCTGGGCGGAGTTCACCTCGGGCCCGCCGTTGCTCGAAGCGCTCGGCGCGAACGCCATCGACTTCGGTTCGACCGGCGACATTCCCCCGCTTTTCGCACAGGCGGCGGGTGGTGACCTGGTCTATGTCGCGGCCAGCAAGAGCAGCGTTGCCGGCTCGGCCATCCTCGTCAAAAAGGACTCGCCGATCCAGTCGATCGCCGACCTCAAGGGCAAGAAGGTGGCGTTCAAGCGCGGCTCCAGCGCGCATAACTTTGCGGTGAAGGCGCTGCGCACCGCCGGGCTGACGCTGGCCGACATCGACGCGCTGGACCTGGGCCCGCCCGATGCGGCGCCGGCCTTTGCCAGCAACCAGCTAGACGCCTGGATCATCTGGGATCCCTACTATGCGATCGCCGAACAGGCGCCGGACACGCGCGTGCTGGTGACGACCGAAGGCATCGTCGACTCCTGGGGCTATTACCTGGCCAATGGCGGCTACGCCAAGGCCAACCCGACGATCGTCGCCGAGGTGATCGACGAGCTCGCCAAGGTGGGCAAGGCTGCACAGGCCGATATCGAAGCCACCGTGGGCAAGATCTCCGCGGTGACCGGCGTGCCCGAGCCGATCCAGAAGATCGCCCTCACCCGCAAGGGCGCCGACCTCGGCGCCATCCAGCCGCTCGACGAAACCATCCTCGCCTACCAGCAGGCGCTCGCCGACGAGTTCTTCGGTCTCGGGATCATTCCCAAGAAGCTCTCGATCGCCGACGTCTTCTGGTACGCGCCCGAGCTCTGAGGAGAGGCCAAATGACCCTGGTTGCCGATCTTCCCAAACAGGCCGCCCTGCCGGGCGGGCCAAACCTCCGCCAGACCGGCCGCTGGATTTCGTCCCGGCTGGGCGGTGCGCTGCCCCTGCTTCTGCCGACGGCCATCGTCGTCGCATGGCAGGTTGCGTCGAGCCTGGGATTGATCGGCAACCGGCTAATGCCGGCGCCGCTCGATGTTCTCCGTGCCTTCTGGGACAAGACGATCTCGGGCGAGCTTGGGGTCAATATCGCGGTGAGCGCGCAGCGGGCGCTGTCGGGGCTCTTCGTGGGCGGCTCGATCGGCTTTCTGCTCGGGCTCGCCAATGGTGTCTCGAGCCTGTCGCACCGGCTCACCGATACGACGCTGCAGATGATCCGCACCATTCCCAACCTGGCGCTGATTCCGCTGGTGATCCTGTGGTTCGGGATCGGCGAGGAGGCGAAGCTGTTCCTCACCTCGCTCGGGGTGTTCTTCCCGATCTATCTCAACACGCTGCACGGGGTGCGGACGGTTGATCCGCAGCTGATCGAGATGGGGCGGGTGTACGGGATGAGCGGCTGGACGCTGTTCCGCAAGGTGATCTTCCCGGGCGCGCTGCCCTCGATCTTTGTGGGGCTTCGGTTCTCGCTCGGCATCATGTGGCTGACGTTGATCGTGGCCGAGACGATGAATGCATCGTCGGGCATCGGGCACATGGCGAACTCGGCGCGCGAATTCATGATGACCGACGTGGTGGTGCTGGCGCTGGTGATCTACGCGCTGCTCGGCAAGCTGGCCGACGCCACGGCGCGCTTCCTCGAACGGCGGACGCTGCAATGGCATCCCGCATACCTGACTCCGGCGAAAGGGTGATCCAATGAGCCACATCGAACCAGCACGCAAGTTCAACGCGTGGGGCAAGACGATCGAGCCCGAGTATGGCCCGCGGGCGCCGTCCCCTGCGGTAGAGCGCAGCGGCGCGGTCGGCATCCGCATCGAGGGGCTGGATAAGTCGTTCGGCAATGTCTCGGTGTTGCGCGGCCTCGATCTCGAGGTGCCGGCCGGGCAGTTTCTCGCCATCGTCGGCAAGAGTGGGTGCGGCAAGAGCACGTTGCTGCGGCTGCTATCTGGGCTCGACGAGCCTACCGCTGGACGGATCAGTTTCATTGGTTCGGCCGGCGAGACGGTGACGCCGAATGCCCGGATCGTGTTCCAGGAGCCGCGGCTGCTGCCGTGGGAACGCGTCGCCGGCAATGTGGCGGTGGGACTGGGACCGGGTCAGACCGGCCGCACGGCGCGGGACAAGTCGCTGGCGGCGCTGCGCGAGGTGCAGCTCGACGAGAAGGCAGACGATTGGCCGTCGCAACTATCGGGCGGGCAGCGGCAGCGCGTGGCGCTGGCTCGGGCGCTGGTCAGCCGGCCGGACTTCCTGGCTCTCGACGAACCGCTAGGGGCACTGGATGCGCTGACGCGCATCACCATGCAGGGACTGGTCGAGCGGGTGTGGCGGGAGCAGGGGTTTACCGCGCTGTTCGTCACGCACGATGTCGGCGAGGCGGTGGCGCTGGCGGACCGGGTGATCGTGCTGGACGAGGGGCATATCGTGCTCGACGTCTTGGTCGAACACGAGCGCCCGCGCCTGCGTGGCGCCGAGGACCTGGCGCGGATCGAGCGGCAGCTGCTCGACGCGATCTTCCGGCGCTAGCACGATGAAAAACGCCGCCCTGTGAGGGGCGGCGTTCGGGGGGGGCGAAGCGAGCCGGGTTAGCGGACGCGGATAGAGCTGATTTCGCCGGTGGCGCCACGGAGGTTGCCGACGGTGCGCGAGATGACGATGCAGCGGCCGTTGAAGTTGGGGCGTTCGCAGATGAGAGCCTGGGCATCGCCGCGGACTTCGATGGACGAGATCGTGTCGTCCCAGCGGCCGAGGCGAGCGAGACGCTCGCCCGGGCGGGCGCAGAAGCTGTCGCCGCGCAGGTTTGTGCGCTCGTAGAAGCAGACGCGATCACGGGTGCCGCCCGGACGGCCGGGACGGATGTCGAAGCCGCCGGAGCCGACCTGGAAGCTGAAGCCGGGGACGTCAAAGCCGATGCTGACGTCGACGTCGGGGCGGCCCGGGCCCGGGCGATCAGGAACGATGACGCGGGTATCGATGTCGTCTTCGTCACCGTAGCCCGAACCGTCGTCGTAACCGGAGCCGTCGTCATAGCCGGAATCATCGTCGCTGAGATAGCTGGCGGAGACCCAGCCATCGGGGCCGGACTTGAGCACGTAGCACCACCCGCCGGAACAGCGGTCGATCTCGACCTCCTGGCCGGGGCGGAGCACGTCGACGACGGCGCCACTCACTGGTGCGCTGCGGACGTTGACGGTGCTGGTGGCGACGGCGGCATTGGCTGCGCCGGCGAAAAACAGGGAGCCGAGGAGCAGCGCTGCTGCTCCTGCCAATTTGATGGGGTACATGGGGGGAGTCCTCTCTTTGTGACGCTCTGGGGCGTTCCTTGGGGGCAGGCTTCGAGTGTTGTCGCCGCGTGGCGAGAACGGCCGGCCGGCAAGGGAGTTCCAATCCTTGGTGGGGAATGCGTCCAAAATGCAAACGCCGCCCCGGAGGGACGAGGCGTCGTCCCGGGGGCGGCGTTCAGGCTCAGAGCGTTAGTTAACTTCGAAGGACGAGATGTTGTTGTTGAGCTGGTTAGGCAGCGAAGACTTCGACGAGCTGATGTCGGCGCAGATGCCTTCGAGATCGAAATCGCGGCAGACCAACACGTCGGCATCGCCGAACACCTCGATCGACGAAATCGAGTCGTTCCAGCTGCCGCCGAGGGCGTCATCGCTGTCGCCGGGCTCGACGCAGAAGCTCTGACCGTTGAAGTTGGCGTTCTTGTAGAAGCAGACCTGGTCTTCCTCGACCGGCTCGGGGAGCGGTTGGGGCTTGGGCTGGTTGCCGACGCCGATGGAGATGGACGGCTTGCCGTCACCGCCGACGCCGAAGCTGAAGCTGAACGGCACGTTGGAGGCGGGCTTGCCCTTGTTGAGGCCGCCGAGGCGGTTCTGGCGCACCCAGCCGTCGGGGCCCGGGATCTGGATCAGGCAGACGGTGCCCTGGCAATCGACGACGGTGACCAGCTGGCCGGCATCGACCGAGTTGACCACCGGTGAGTTGGGGTTGGCGGTCTTGCGGACGTTGGAGTCCTGCAGCACGTGGGCGTTGGGGGCGGCGAAGGCAGGCGCGACGGCTAAGCCGGCGAGCGCGGCAAGCGCTGCGGCGGCGACGAGGTGGAGACGCTTCATGATGTGTTCCCTGATTGGCGGGCCGGGTCCGGTTCCGCGGGCGCAGATCGGTGCAGGCAGGTGTGCTGCACGCCAATGCGGCCGAGCACAGGATTATTCGCGATTCGAAAGGAAATCGACTGAATTACAACGAAGAAACGGCCCGCGCCGGGGGCTGCGGACCGTTTGTACTGTAGCGCGAGGCGAGCGGTCAGTAGACCCGCATCGAGCTCACGTTGTTGTCGAGGAAGCCGTGCAGGGCGCCTTCGCTGTCGTTGATGCGCTCGCAGTAGCTGTGGAAGTCGCGATCGCGGCAAAGGTCGACCGAGACATCGCCTTCGATGAAAACGGAGGAATAGCGATTGTCGGCATGCAGCAGCAGGAAATCGCGGACGCGGGCGCCCGACTTGGCGCAGAACGCGTCGCCGGTGAAGTTGTGGCCTTCATAGAGGCAGACGAGGCCCGGGCCGCCCGACTTGTAGGGGATAGGGGCGAGTTGCCACGGGTGGCGGATGACCTTGCCGAAGGCGATGTCGTAGAGGCTGGTCCAGCCCGCGACGCGGCCGGAATGGACGCGGCACCACTGCCTGGAGCAGCGATCGACATAGATGCGGACCTTGCCGTCGATCTCGCCGGTGACGTCGTAAGCAGTGCCGGGCCCTTCGAACAGCACCAGGGGACGGACCGACCAGGCCGGGCTGCCGACCGGGGCCGCGGTGGCGGCGAAAGTGCCGAGAACAAGAACGGCCAGTGCAGTCAGGCTCGCCAAGAATTGCTTCATCGAAATGCCCCGAACCGAAAGATCAACTCAGGTGAGCGTAGCGCCCGCGCATGACGGTTGGAAGGGTGGAGCAGCAACAGGGTGGAGGAAAGTTTGGGGGCAGGGCGGATGAGGGCCGGAGGGCCCTCACCGCGGGGAGGAAGGGCGCCGCGCGGAATCCCTCGCGCAGCGCCTCCCCCATCATCACCGGGTAGAGGCCACCCATCCCGGGACGTGATGGTGGGCAGATTGCCGCTTCGCGGCTGAACGGGGGCTGAACCGGGCGCTCAGACTGGCGTCGGATCAGCGTGGGATGACGCGCTTTTGTCCGTTTTCGTCGAGCGCCACGTAGACAAAGCGGCCCTCGGTGACCTTGACCCGGTCGGCGAGGCGATTGCGGCGGGCCCAGGACTCGACGTCGATGGTGATCGAGGTGTTCCCGACGCGTTCGACGGTGGTGTAGACGCAAAGGATGTCGCCGACCTTGACCGGCGCGATGAAGGTCATCGCCTCGACCGCCACGGTGACGACACGGCCACGCGCCACCTCGACAGCAGCGATGGCGCCGGCGATGTCCATCTGGCTCATCACCCAGCCGCCGAAGATGTCGCCGGCCGGATTGGTGTCGGCCGGCATGGCGAGGGTGCGGATAGTGAGCCCGCCGTGCGGCTCGTTATGGTCGGGGCCTTCGGTGGTCATGCGCGAGGTCCTTTCGGGGGCCAGCGGCCGATTTCTTCTTCCCAGTGGCGGCGGCAGAGGGAAACATAGACGGATTTCTCGATCGAGACCTGATTGCCTTCGCGAAGGGCGCCGCCTTCGGCATCGCGGCGCACCACCATGGTGGCCTTACGGCCGCAGAAGCAGATGGTGCGGACTTCGCGCAGCTCGTCAGCGACAGCGAGGAGTTCGGCGGAGCCGGCGAATAGCTTGCCCTGGAAATCGGTGCGCAGGCCATAGCACATCACCGGGACATCGAGCCGGTCGGCGACGCGGGCGAGCTGCCAGACCTGATCTGAGGTGAGGAACTGCGCCTCGTCGACGAAGACGCAATCGACCTTCGATTCCTGCAGGTGATCGTTGACGCGCTGGAACAGATCGTCCTCGCCGCCGAACATCTCGGCGTCGGCGGAGATGCCGAGGCGCGAGGTGATGCGGCCGACATCGCCCTCGGCATAGAGCGAAGAGGTGAAGAGGAGCGTGCGCATGCCGCGCTCGACATAGTTATAGGACGCCTGGAGCAGCAGCGTCGACTTGCCGGCGTTCATCGTGGAGTAGGAGAAGTAGAGCTTGGCCATGCGGGTGTTCATGCCGCAGGCTGGCGGCGGCGGCGAGGCCAATCGGAAGCTCTCAACAAAAAATCGGCCGCCTGGCGGGGGCGGCCGATAAAATGCCGAATTGGGGCTCGGCACAGGACATACGAGTTGGCGGCGATGTCCTGCTCATAAAGACCGTCCAGTTGCCATTGTGGCGGGTGCAACTGGGTAGAGGCCGGGGCAATCGGGGACGCCCCGGACACCCGCAAGCTATTGAGGCGACGTGACAAGCAGATGACGACAGACTTTCATAATGGCGACATTTTCAGCCCATAGCGGATAGTCTGCGGGCAGGGCTGCTGGAGAGCTACATGACTGGGTTTCTGAAAGCCGGACTGGGTTTGTTGATGGCGGCGGCGATGGCGACGCCGAGCCTGGCGCAGAGCGCCGACGTGACTGGGATGTGGCATCCGGACAAGAGTTCAGACTGGCTGGCGAGCCTGTGCGGGGACGACAATACACAGCTGTGCATCACGGTGGTGGGCCTGCGCGACCACATGGACACCGACAAGAACCGGCCGTATCTCAACAAGGTGATCCTCGATCACGCCAAGCTGAACGGCAAGAACCGCTGGAAGGGCAAGCTGCATCTGTTCGGGCAGACCGGCGACGCGTTCATAGCGCTGCGCAGCGCCAACAACCTCGACGTCAAGGTCTGCATCTACGTGGTGCTCTGCAAGGAGTACCCGATGACGCGACAGAAGTAGTGCTAGGCGGGTACCCGGCGCTGCTGCAGCGCCGGGACAGCTTCCACGATGATGATGGCAAAGAAGATGAGCGCCGCGCCGGCATAGCCGACGGGGGGCAAGCGTTCGCCCAGTAGCAACGCGCCGCCGAGCGCGGCGAACAGGCTTTCGGCCGAGAGGATGATGGCCGCGTTGGCGGCGGGCACGTGCTGCTGGCCGATGGCCTGCAGGGTGTAGGCGATGGCCGTGGACATGATGCCGGCATAGAGGATTTCGAGCCAGCCATTGCCGATGGTGCTGAAATCGGGCGCCTCGAAGCCGAAGGCGACGAGCAGCGACAGCACGCCGACCACGAGGAAACTGAGGGCGGAGAGCACCACCGGCAGGCCGGTCTGGCGGCTCAGGTAGCCGATGAGGAACACCTGCCCGCCCCAGAACGCCGCGCTCAGCACCATCAGCCCGTCACCGGCGTTGAAGGCCGCGAGGTGGCCGCCGTTGAGATAGAAGATGCCGATGAGGGCCAGCGGCGCACCGAGATAGATCACCGGGTGCGGTCGGATACGGATGGCGAGCCAAGCGATCAGCGGCACGAACAGCACGTAGAGCGCAGTCAGGAACCCGGAATTGGTGACGCTGGTGTAGATCAGCCCGTATTGCTGGATGGCGGAGGCGAGGAAGAAGGTCAGCGATAGTGCGCCGATCAGCAGCCATTGCTGGCGGGTGAGGGCGGCGACATTGGCACGCTTGGCGCGGAATTCGAAGATGGCGAAGGGTAGGAGCGCTACGCCGCCGAGCAGGAAGCGGATGCCGGCAAAGGTCATCGGGCCCATATAATCCATCGCGGACTTCTGCGCGACGAAGGCGAAGCCCCAGATGGCAGTGGCGATGAGCAAAAGCAGGACGGCGAGCGGGCGAGACATCGGCGCTGTGTAGCCGGTGCGGCGGGGGCGCGTCGAACGGATTTTGGCGATGAGGACGATCAGGGCAGGGTAGCCGGTCTCGGGTCGTGGACGGAGAAAACCAGGAACGACTGGGAGTTCAGCCACCACGGCAGCGCGGTGAAGGGGGCGCTGAAATGCGATTGCAGGTCGAAGGTTCGCTGCATCAGGGCCCGCAGCGCGCGATGCTCGAAGCCCTTGTGTGAGCGTCGGATATCGGAGGTCCGTTGCACCGGATTCCCGATGAGGCCCTGGAGTAGTTCCTGCACCGAATGGTCCGAGGGACGGCGGAACAGCAGGATCCGGTTCAGTTCCTTCAAGGGCAGTGCGAGCCCCTGCATGATCGGCACGGAGAGGATGAGGGTGGCGCCCGGTTTGCAGGCGCGAACTGCGTCGGCGATGAAGCCGGCGACATCCTGATCCGAGAGGTGCTCCAGGACTTCGAACGCCGTGAGGACATCGACGGTCCCGGGCTCGACCTGGGCGAGGTTCGCCAGGTGCGCGAAGCCGGCGTGGTGCACTTGCATGTACGGCTCGATCGCAACGCGCCGCAGATCCGGCCGACGTTCGCCGAGCTGGTGCAACATCTCGCCGGTGCCGGCGCCGAAATCCACGATCAACCCGCCGGGCGGCGAGTGGCTTTCGATCAATGACAGCGAGAGCTGGTGCCGCGAGCGGTGCGCGAAACGGGCCAGCGGGTTGGGGTTGGCGGTCGTTTGTTTGGCGTAGGAAACCGACTTAGCCAATGCAGTCTCCAGCGGGTATCAAACAGCGTTCGCGGCCGGTTAGCTTACCTGCCGGTCGTCTCGGCTCTGGTGAGGCGGTAGCCGGCCTCCTCCAGGGCGTGCGTCATGTGTTCGGCGTACCATTGGGGCCAGTTGTCGTCGTAGACGCCGGCCAGTTCCTTTGCCTCGTATGCGCCGTGTGCCTTCGCCGCGCCCTTCAGGGCCTCGAGCAGGACTTCGGTGAGGGTAGGTTCTCCCTGCGTCGATGGTTTGTCAGTCATCTTCCAGGCCCTCGCATCTTCATTACCTGAAGTAACGTGACAGCCTACTTCAGCTCCGCATCCAGCGCTTCGATCAATTGCTGCACTTCGGCCTCGGAGGTGTAGTGGGTGAAGGAGACGCGGAGGACGCCGTGGCCGGGGTTGAGGCCGAGGGCTTCGAGCAGGCGGTAGGCGTAGAAATGGCCGCCCGAGGCCATGACCTTGTGGCGCGACAGGCGATCAGCGGCTTCGACGGCGAGCTCGTTCAGCGCCAGCGAGATGGTGGGCGCGCGCTTGGCTGGATCGCTTGGGCCGATGAGGCGGACGTTGTTGCGGGTGCGGATGAACTCCATCAGCGGGGCGAGGAGGATTTCCTCCTGGCGGCGCATGGCGGCGTGGGCCTTGCGGAACGGATTGGCGCCCTCGACGCTGTCGCCGGCGAGTTCACCGACGCGCTCGAGATAGTCGGCGACACCGGCGGAGGCGGCGATCTGGGCGTGGTCGGGGCCGGCGGGGACGAGGCGCTTGCGCGGCTGGGTGTCGTTGAAGAAATGGCCCTGGTTGGGGAGTTCGGAGGCCAGCGAGGGGCGGATGGCCATGACGCCCTGGTGCGGCCCGTACACCTTGTAGGCGGAGAACAGGTAGATGTCGCACCCGAGCTCGAGCAGATCGGGCAGGCCGTGCGGGGCGTAGGAGACGCCGTCGACGACGGTGACGGCGCCGAAGCTCTTGGCCTTCTGGACGATCTCGTGGACCGGGTTGATTTCGCCGACGATGTTGGAGGCGTGCGGGAAGCAGACGGCGCGGACCTTCGAATCGAGCAGCTTGTCGAGCGCGGCGGGATCGAGGTGGCCGGTCTCGGGGTCGACCTGCCACTCGCGGATGACGATGCCGCGATCAGCCAGACGCCGCCAGGCGCCGCCATTGGCCTCGTGATCCTGGTTGGTGACGACGATGGCGTCGCCGGGCTTCAGCCAGCCCGCGAAGGCGTGGCCGAGCGTGTAGGTGTTGCCTGAAGTCGAAGGGCCGAAATGGATCCAGTCCATACCGACATTGAGCGCCTGCGCGATGCGGCGATGCGCGAGGTCCATGGCGGCACCGGCTTCGCGCGAGGCGGGATAGAAGCCGTAGGGCTGCACCTTGGTGGCGCGATAATAGTGATCGAGGCGGGTGAGCACCTGCTGGCTGGTGTAGGAGCCGCCGGCGTTCTCGAAGAAGGCCCAGCCTTCGAGGCTCGGTTCGCGGAAGGCGGGGAACTCGGCACGGATCAGGGCGGTATCGAGGGGCAGGGCGGTCATCGGGGCGCTCGCAGGAGGGAGATCGATGGTTAGCGGAGGGCGATGACGGCGGCAACACGGCGTGTGGAAAAAGGGGGCGGTGCGGCGCGAAAGATAGGCTGGGGTCAGTACGCGCCGATGTCGGCAAGGCAAAAAGAAGCCCCGGCGGGAGGGGACACCGGGGCTTCTCAGGGGACGGCGTCGCGGCCGGTCTTGTTGGGGCTGGGACCGGCGGGGACTGGGGTCAGCCGTCCAAATCGGCGCCGGCGGGCGGGGCGGGGGGATGGGGCAGGTGCTTGCCCGGGTGCTGGAACTCCATGCCCTGCATGATCACGCGGCCGCGTGGGGCGAACTCGCGCTTCTGCTGGTCGGTGAGGCTGGCATAGAAGCTCTTGAACTGCGGCAGCAGTTCGCTCATCGCGGCGAGGCGGGCTTCGTCGAACTTGAGGCGCTGCTCGAGGCGCTGGATCAAGTCCGGGCGCTCGTTCTTGCTGGCGGTGGCGGCGGGACGAATGGTGTCGCACACGTCGGCGAAATCGGTCTGCGCGGTGAGCGCGGTGGTGCGGAAGTCCTCGAACAACTTCTCCTGGTCCTTGCTCAGCTCGAGCTTGCCGGCCATGCGATCGAGGCGGTGCTCCAGCCGATCGGCGGCCCGGTCGTTGCAGGAGAACTCGGCGAAGCGGAAGGCGTTGCCGCCGGCGTCGCGGCGGAACTCGAGGGTGCGGCCTTCGTCACGGTGGCGATCTGGGCCGGCGGCGAAAGCGGGACTCATGGCGGTGAGGCCGAGGGCGGCGACAAGGGCGGCGAGGACGGTGGCACGGGTCGAGGTCATCGTGGTCTCCCATCGGGTGAGCGGCAATGAGGGGAGGATGCGGTGCGTCGGCTTGCCGGGGCGTTGCGGCAAGGTGAAATCGCGGAAAGGTTGGAAAGGTGGGGTGGGCAAACATCGTGGCCTTGGCACCCCCCTCAGAGCTGCGCTAGGTCGCTTCGCTCCCAAGCTTCGCTTGCCTCCCCCGTCAAGGGGGAGGTGGGCATCGAGGTTGTGGCTGAATCCGGCTGGGTGACGCCGATCGCTACGACGCGATGTATTCTTTCAGCGCGTTGGCTTCCTGCTCGGCTTCTTCGATCTTGCGCTTCACCACGTCGCCGATCGAGACGATGCCCGTGAGCTTGCCGTTTTCGACGATGGGGATGTGGCGGATGCGGTTGCGGGTCATGGTTTCCATGAGGTCCGAGATCGAGCCGGCAGATGTGCAGGTGATGACCTTGGTGGTCATGACGTTTCGCACCGGACCGGCGAGAACCGCGACGGGATCCTTTTCGAGGTGACGGACGATGTCACGCTCGCTGAGGATGCCCGCGACCTTGCCCTTGGCGTCGACGACGACCACGGCACCGATCTTCTTGGAATTGAGAATGCGCAGGGCCTCGGAGAGCGGCGCGCCAGCTTCCACCGTGTGGACGGTGTGGCCCTTGGATTGAAGGATATTCTCGACTTGCATCGGCAGTCCTCCTTTCAGGCCACCATAGTGCGCCTAAGGGGAGGAGGGGACAAGAGTCCTATGTTGCAGGTGCAGAAGATGTGGGCCGGTGCTTGCGGCGCCCCCTCCCAGCCTCCCCCACAAGGGGGGAGGTGCCGTTCGGTGGGTGTGGAGAGACCAGGCTTACTGCGCCGTAGCCGGGGCCTTGAGGTCGCGCTTCTGGTCCTGGACGGACTCGGTGGGAGTCTCGATGAGGGGGAGCGCGACCGGCTCGCCGCTGGCTTCGGCGACTACGTTGAGCTTGCCGGCGAGGGCGGTCGGATCCTTTTCCGCGGCGGCGAGATCGGCGAGACCGATGCCGGCAGTATCCTTGGCGGTGATCGTCAGCTTGAGGTGCGAAGCACCGCTGAGGAAGGTGCCGAGCTGCTGGGCCGCAGTCAGGGCTTCGGCAGTGTTGCCGAGGAAGGCGAGGGTCATGCCCTGGGCCATGCCGGCGACCGCGGTGCGGAACGCGGCTTCAGGCTGGCCGGCATCCTTGGCGCCTGCGGCGAAGGCGATGGAGCCGATGCCGCGGTCCTCGACCTCGACGGTGACGTCGAGCAGCGTGAGCAGCATAGCCGCCATGGTGGCCTGGTCGGTGTTATCGGCGAACAGCGCCTCGGTGGCGTTGCCGAAGGTGCCCGAGAGGTTGATGCGGCCGAGCGTGCCCAGGTCGATCAGCACGTCATTGACCTTGATGGTCGAGGTGTCCTTGTCCCAGGCCAGCTTGGTGCCGAGCGAAATATCGAGCTTGTCGATGCCGCGGGCGAGCAGGTCGGCGACCGGGAGGTCAGTCATTTCGGCAGTGATCGGCAGTATGAAGTTGCCGAGGCTGAGTGCGATATCGGCCGGGATGCCGTTGACATAATTGCCGAGCGTCGCGTCGAAGGCGCCGATCGTGCCGGTGATGCGCTTGCCCGAGGATTCCGGATCGGGCACGTCGATGTTGAGGTTGGCGAGGCTCAGGCCGTCGAGATAGGGGACGAGCTTGCGCCAATTGGCGGCGAAATAGGCTTCATCGAGCGTGGTGGCCGCTTCGATCGCCGCGATGGCGGCGGTGAAGTCCATCTTCTTCCAGGTGAAGTTGCCGAAGTTCAGGAAGCCGTCGTTCTCGACGGTCATGTTGAAATCGCTGAGCGATATCTCGGGGTAGATGGCGGGCTGGAAGCCGCCGACGGTGATCGGGCCGGAGGCGACGGTGAGCGGGTTGCCCTTCTCGTCCTTGCCCGAGCAGCTGAAGCCATCGAAGGTCATCGGCGTCGAGGAGAACGCGGTGAATATATCGGCATAGAAGCGGACGAGCTTGTCGACGGTCGCCGGCGCGACCTCGGTGCCGGCTTTCTGCGCGGCCTCGGCTTCCATTATGAGGGTATTGATCTCGGCGAAGTTCTGCTTGAGCGGGCGGGCGCTGAAGCTGCCGAGTGCGGCGGTGCCGAACTCGCACTTGAACACGTCGCCACCCGACAGCGTGCCGCCGGAGAACTTGAAGTCGGAATAGACCTCCTTCATCTCGGTGCCGGCAGTGACGGTGGTGGTGAGGCCGTAGAAGGAGAGCAGGCCCGCAAGGTCGAAGCGGCCGATCGACATTTCGCCGAAGGTGCCGGTGGTCTTTTCGGCGCCGGTGAAATCGGCCCCGCCGACATGGGCGGCAGCGGCGACGCCGTCGGTGACGTCGGTGAGGGTGACGTCGCGATAGGTGACGACCATCGGGGCGCCGCCATCGCCATAGCCGGGGTAGGTCATCTTGATTTCGGGGATGGTGACCGACTTGGCGTCGAGGGTGGCCAATGCGTCGAGCGCGCCGGGGGCGCCACTGAACAGGCCACGTACTGCGCCTTCATTGATGTTGCCGTCGATCACTTCGACCGTGGGGACCGAGACCTGGTACATCCCGGCAGCGCCGGCCGACGTGATGCCGGTGACGCTCAGCGTATCGGCGGAGGCGCCGGTGATGGCGAAGCCGGCAAAGATGGTGCCGAGCAGGAGGGTGCGCACCGGGCGCAGGCGGCCAAGCGGAGCGGGAGCGGTACGGATCATGTCGGTTTCCTCAGTCGCAAAATGATTTGACGCCGCGTCCCGCGCTCGCCTTGGGGCGAGGGGGACACAGCGCGGGGTACGGCCCGAAGCGAGCGCCACCGCGGTTCTAGATTACCGTAGCTAACGGGAAGATGAACGGCGTGGCGCTAAACGCGCTGAATCAATGCTTTTCCGACGTGGCCCGTATCAGCTCTCGCCGTGTCCCGGTTTCCAGGCGGAGAGGGGATTGGGCTGGCGTGGCTTGGCCGGCTGCAGCCCTTCGCGGAGGATCGCGCGCACCACCTCGACGAGGATGGCGAAGAGCAGCGCGCAAAGCGGCACGAACAGCAGAACGACGGCGGTATCGATCTCGCCGGCCCCGGTGATGGTGCGCGGGGGGATGAGGCCGAAGAGCAGTGCGAGGCCGGCGCCCACGAAGGTGAGGGAGAACGAAATGGCGGTCGCGGCGCTCAGCGCGTTGCGGAACAGCGGACGGCGCTGCTTGAACCTCGTCTTGCGGGGCTGGGGGAGCTTGGTGGGAGACATGAGGACTCGCTAACTCGGCAGATCACAACGGGGTGAAAAGGCCCCCCGAATGCGAGGATGTTTCGTTGCTAACGCGGTGAAGAGGGTACGATTTGAAGGCGATCCTGTGGCGGGATCGCGGCGCACCTGATGGAGGGAGGCGATGATGAAGCGTTTCGTGACCAGTCTGGCGGGCGTGCTGGCCGCTTTTGTGCTGCTCGTGGCGGCGGTGAACGCGCAGGAGACGACGGCGCCGAGCACGGCGCTCGAACCGTGGCAGAGCGTCATCACCAGCCAGATCGAGGCGTTCCGGGCCAAGGATGCGCCGGGGGCGTTTCAATATGCCGGGGCGGGGTTCCAGGTGGCGTTTCCGTCTGCCGAGGCATTCTTCAGCGCCATTGTCGGGGCGGGCTATGCGCCGATCATGGAGTCGCGCTCGCACAGCTTCGGCAAATTCGAGAAGATGGGCGACAAGGTGGTGGTGCAGGAGGTGAAGCTGGTGGGCAACGACCAGAGCCTCTACGAGGCGTTCTACCAGCTGGCCGAGGAAAAGGACGGCTGGCGGGTCCAGGGGGTGCAGCTGCTGAAGCAGGCGGGGATGGGCATCTGAACGATTCTGAGCGGCAGATGAACGGCCGTATCAGTCGGCGTTCAAAGCTCCGGCGCGACAAGGGCGCCGTCGTTTCCGTTCGTTCTTGTGCAGGATGCTTCCGTTGAAGGCTCTGATCGTTTCCGCCGTACTTGCCGCCATTCTTGTCAGCCTGATGCCCGATGGCGAGCAGGCGATGGAGATCGGCAGCAGCACGGCCCGAGCCGACGGCGGTGCTGTCGCGGTGCCGGTTCGCGTACCGGTCCCGGCGCGCGCCGTTTGACCCCAAGCCTTGTGACCCAAGCCTTGTGACCCAAGCCTTGTGACCCAAGCCTTGTGACCAACGTCCCGGTTGTGTGCCGCGGTTTGAGGCCGTAGAGATTTCCGGCCATTTTTCCGGGAGATGATCTTGGCTTTCCTGTCTGAAGCGCTCAGCCGTATCCAGCCGTCCGCCACCGTCGCGATCAACTCCAAAGCCGTGGAGATGAAGCGGCAGGGCGAGGACGTGATCTCGCTGGCAGCGGGCGAGCCGGATTTCGATACGCCCGAGCACGTGCGCGAGGCGGCGATCCGGGCGATCAACTCGGGCAAGACGCGCTATACGGCGGTGGATGGTATCCCCGAGCTGAAGGAAGCGGTTGCCGCGAAGTTCAAGCGCGACAACGGGCTGGACGTCACGGCGGCGGACTGTTTCGTCTCGTCGGGCGGCAAGCAGATCATCTTCAACGCGCTGATGGCCACGCTGAACCCCGGCGACGAGGTGGTGATCCCGGTGCCGTACTGGGTGAGCTATCCGGAGATCGTGCGGCTGTGCGACGCCGATCCGGTGTTCGCGGTGGCCGACGCCTCGACCGGCTTCAAGCTGAAGCCCGAGGTGCTGGAAGCGGCGATCACGCCCAAGACCAAGTGGCTGATCCTCAACACGCCGTCGAACCCGACTGGGGCTGCCTACACGAGGGATGAACTGCGCGGGTTGGCGGATGTGCTGCTGCGGCATCCGCATGTGCACATTCTTACCGACGATATCTATGAAGTGCTGGTCTATGACGGCGGCACGTTCGCGACGATCGCCGGGGTGGAGCCGCAGCTACGGGAGCGGACGTTGACGATGAACGGCGTGTCGAAGTCGCACGCCATGACCGGCTGGCGCATCGGCTACTGCACCGGGCCGCGGCCGCTGCTCGGGGCGATGAACAAGCTGCAGAGCCAATCGACCACCAACCCGTCGTCGATTTCGCAATGGGCGGCCGTGGAAGCACTGAACGGTCCGCAGGGGTTCTTGAAGGGCTGGCGCGAGGTGTTCCAGAGCCGGCGCGACCTGGTGGTGCGCGGGCTCAACGCCAATACCGGGCTTGATTGCCTGACGCCGGAAGGGGCGTTCTATGTGTTCCCTTCGGTGAAGCGGCTGCTCGGGAGGACCTCCGGCGGTGGCCGGGCGCTGGCGACGGATGCGGATTTCGTCTTGGCACTGCTCGAAGAGACCGGCGTCGCGCTGGTGCATGGCACGGCGTTCGGGCTCGCCGGGCATATGCGGCTGAGCTACGCGGCGTCGAATGCTCAGCTAGAGGATGCGGTGGCGCGCATCCAGGACTTCTGCGCCAAGGTGAGCTGATGGCTGCGCTCTACCCCATCACCGAGCCCGTCGCGAGCGGCTGGCTCGAGGTGGGGGAGGGCAACGCGGTCTACTGGGAGGAGGCCGGCCATCCGGATGGGGTGCCGGCGCTGATCCTGCATGGTGGGCCGGGGTCGGGGTTTTCGCCATCGATGCGGCGGTTCTTCGATCCGGCGCGATATCGGATCATCGGTTTCGACCAGCGGGGGTGTGGGCGGAGTACGCCGCATGCGTCGGGCGAGGGCGTCGATTTCTCGGTGAACACGACGGCGCACCTGCTGCGCGACATCGAGCGGCTGCGGCTGTATTTCGGCGTCGACAGGTGGGTGATCTACGGCATGTCGTGGGGCGTGACGCTGGGCCTCGCCTACGCGCAGCTGCATCCGGACCGGGTTGCCGCGATGGTTTTCGCCGGGGTGACGTCGACCCGGCAGCGGGAGATCGACTGGATGTATCGCGACGTGGCGCCGCTGTTTCCCGAGCAGTGGGAGCGGTTCCGTGCGGGCGTGCCGCCGGACACGCCGGTCGACCGGATGGTCCACGCGTACAACGACCTGATGTTCGACGCCGACCCGGACGTGCGGGCCAAGGCGGCGCGAGATTTTCATGATTGGGACAACGTGACGGTGTCGGCCAATGTGCAGGCGGGGCGGGCGTCGGACGGCGTGGATCCTGCCCGCATGCTGGCGCGCGGTCGCATCGTCACGCACTACTTCCGGCATTTGGCCTGGCTGGAAGAGGGCCAGCTGCTGCGCGGTGCCGGGGCGCTGAAGGGGATACCGGGCGTGCTGGTGCAGGGCCGGGTGGACCTGCAGGGGCCGCTGCTGACCGCGTGGGAGCTCTCCAAGGCCTGGCCCGGCAGCGAGCTGGTGGTAATCGACCGGGCCGGCCACTCCAGCGGCGATGCCGGGATGGGTGAGGCGCTGGTCGCGGCGCTGGACGGGTTTGCACGGCGAGGTGGCTAGCTGCCACCGAGGGCAGGCGAGTGCCTTCTCCCACAAGGGGAGAAGGCACTGACTGCGCTTTTGGTGGTATCGCCTACAGGTAGTCCATCAGGCTCATCGAGCTGCCACCACTCGCGCCGAATGACGATGACCCCGTGACCTGGCCGAGGATCGAGCCCAGCTTGCTGGCGGTCTGGTAGTTGGAGACGGCGGCGGCGTAGAGGTTTTCGGACCAGCCGGCCGCTGCGCGTTCTTCGCTGCTCATGGCGCCGTATAGCGAGATGACGTTCTGCGCGAAGGCGGCAGGGTCGCTGTTGCCTGCGGACTTGAGGCTCTGCAGCAGTGCGGCACCGGAGCGGGAGCGCATTTCCATCGAGGCGGTGCGGACTTCGGTGGGGCTGAACTTGCCGTTCGAGTTCAGCGCGACGGAGGCCAACGAGCGGCTGTCGAACTCGGAGTAGTCGGGCTTGTTGTTGCCGCTGGCCTTGTATTGCGCGTCGAGCGTGGTGCGGGCATCGGCGGCGACGTTGGCGATATCGCGCGGCTTGCCGGTTTCGCCGCCGGCGAGGCGCTCCATGTAGGCGTTGACCGGATCGTTTGCGACGGTGCCGGGCAGGGTGGATGGGTCGGCTGCGAGCTGCTTCAGCATATCCTCGAGCGCGGCGCGCTGGTCGACATAGGCGGCGGAGGCTTTCTCCTCGGGGCCCATGGCGTCGAAGTAGGCGAGGGCGGCGACGTAGAGGCCCTTGACGCTGCCGGTGACGCGACCGACGGCGGTGGGGCCGGCCATTGCCTGGTCGAAGCGGCTCTGCAGCTCGATGGCGGCGGCCTTCTGCTCGTCGGGGGTGAACAGCTGGTTGGAATTGGTGCTCATGGCATAGAGCTCGCGGCGATCGACCTTGCTGAGGTCGAGGGCGAGCTTGCCATCCTTGAGCGGGGTGGTGAGCTTGGCGTCGGCGAGGAGCTTGTCGAGGGTGGCGCGCGCGTCGGTGGTGACGGTGGCGAAATCCTTGATGGTGGTGAGGGCGGCCTTGGCGGCGTCGGACAGGGTGACGTTGGTGGCGCCGGTTTCGGTCGACGTGGTGGCAGGCGGGTTGGTCAGCGCCTGCTGCTGGGTCTTCTGCGCGTTGGCGATGATCTGCGCGTAGGTCAGGGAACTGGTGCTGGTCGACGTGCCGACGCTGGTCATGATTGCCTCCGGGCGTACGCGCACCACCATGCAGGTGGCGTGCCAGCGTGGAGGGCTGGGATTCCGGGCGTTCGGGCGGGGTAGGATGGGGCAGGCGGCAGGAAATGCCGGGCAAGGACTGCGTGGCGGGAGGCGCCGGGGTTCAGAGCCGCCCACTCCACTGGCTTCGCTGGTCGCCCCTCCCCCGCCACGCGGGGGAGGATCACCGCGAGGCCGGTGGTGGTTCCTCCCAAGAGCCCGACTTAGATCATATCCAGCGATTGCTTGCGGCGCGGCGGCGGGAAGGCGGCGTCGAGCGCGGCGCGATCGGCTTCGGTGAGCTTGATATCCAGCGCCTCGCGGTTCTCGACCACATGCGCCTGCTGGGTGGCTTTGGGAATGGCGATGACGCCATGCCGGGCGAGGACGAAGGCCAGCGCGATCTGGCCGGGGGTAGCGTCGTGGGCGCGGGCGATGCGCTGCAACTCCGGATGCCGCAACAGGCGGCCGTCGTTACCGAGCGGCGAGTAGGCCATGATCGGCATGCGGTGGGAGATGGACCAGGGGAGGAGGTCGAACTCGATACCGCGCGCGTCGAGGTGGTAGAGCACCTGGTTGGTGGCGCAGCGGTTGCCGCCGGGGACGCCGAAGACCTCCTCCATGTCGTCGACATCGAAATTGGAGACGCCCCATTCCCGGATGGCGCCGGCCTGTCTCAGTTCCTCGAAGGCGGCAACGGTTTCGGCGAGCGGGTGCCGGCCGCGCCAGTGGAGGAGATAGAGATCGAGGTGGTCGGTGCCGAGGCGCTTCAGGCTGCGCTCGCAGGCGGCAATGGTGCCAGTGCGGCTGGCGTTGGAAGGGAGCACCTTGCTGACGACCTGGACTTCGCCGCGGCGGCCCTTGATCGCCTCGGCGACGACCAGCTCGGCATCGCCATACATCTCGGCGGTATCGAGCAGTGTCATCCCCAGATCGATGCCGCGCTGCAGGGCGGCAACCTCGTCGGCGTATTTGCGCCGGTCCTCGCCCATGCGCCAGGTGCCCTGGCCGAGGATCGGCAGGCTGGTGCCCGAGGGCAGGTCGATGGTGGGGACTGGTGATGCCATTGGGATGTCTCGGATGGGCCGGATTTCATCCTAGACAATGCGCTGGATGAAAAAAGGCCCCGCTCGAGGGGATGAGCGGGGCCTTCAAAGGCCGGCTCGCCGAAGCGGGCGACCCATCAGAACGCAGCCAGGGAGGAGGAGCGGCTGCAATTCGTCGGAACAACTATCGGTCGGGGGCGGAGTCGGAACAATCGCCAAGTCGGAACGTCAGCCATGCACTGGGCGCGAGGCGATCGGGTGCGGCAGGCTGCCGCAGGTGGGCATAGATCAGCGCAAGCAAAAAAAGAGGCCCCATCCGAAGATGGGGCCCAATGAAAAGGACCGAAGTCCAAATCTAAAGTGGTGGCAAATGGACGAGGGAGGAGGATACGCCATTTGCCGATGGCCCCAAGTCGAGGGAGGAGGATACGACTTGAAACCGGTGTCGCAGAGCAGGACCGAGGGAGGAGGATACGGTGCGGCTCACATCGACACTCACAATATGCACTTTGACCGTTTGGTCCACAATGCAGAGCTTTACATGCCAGCTATGCAGTTTGCGCAGGTAAAGGTCAGCCATGCTGCCGTGACGTATGCGTCAACTACGGATAGCCCGCGCGAAACGGAATGCGGAAAAAACAAGGCCCCGCTCGAGGGGAGAGCGGGGCCGAGTAGCAGCCATTTCTGGCTACAGGGAGGAACAAACAACGAGCGCGAGGAGGAGGAGGGAGATGCGCTCAGCTGCTGTCGGGCGGGGATATATGGCGTGATTGCTGACCCATCAACCGAAGAGTGCTGAATGAGGGGCATGCGATTTTTGCATGGCTGTTAAGTCGATGAGTTTGCTCGTGTATTGCGGTTTCCGAGGTGCGCCACGGCGTCGCACGCGGATGTGAATGCGGCGCCAAGTGCTTGATTGTGACAGTTTTTTGTCAGTCTCGACGCGCGAATCTTGTGCGTCAGAGCCAGCCGCTGCGCTTGAAGAACAGGTAAGGCACCGCAGCGGAGAGGACCATGAGCCCCAGCGCGAACGGATAGCCCACGGCCCAGTGCAGCTCGGGCATGAACTCGAAGTTCATGCCGTAGATCGAGGCGACGAGGGTGGGCGGCAGGAACACCACGGCGGCGACCGAGAAGATCTTGATGATCTGGTTCTGCTCAAGATTGATCAGCCCGAGGGTGGCGTCGAGCAGGAAGGTGATCTTGTCGGAGAGGAAGGCGGCGTGGTCGCTGAGTGCCGCGGCGTCGCGCAGCAGCACCTTCAGATCCTGCTTCCGGTCGCGGGCGGCCTTCTGGTCTTCCGAGCCGCTCGACTGGTGGAAGCTGACGAGGCGGCTGATCGAGACGAGACTCTCGCGGGCGAGGGTGAGGACGTCGCCCTTCTTGCCGATGCGCTCGATCAGCGATTGCAGATCCCGGGTTTTGCGGGTGGGCTTGGTGGACTTGTTGCCGAACACCTCGCGCGAGATCTGGTCGATGCCGTCGCCGGTGTTCTCGAGCAGTTGCGCCAGGCGATCGATGAAGGATTCGAGCAGGCCGATCATCACGCGCTCGCCGCCGATCTCGCCGGTGGCGGGGCGGGAGACGAGGCGCTCGTAGAGGCGAAAGGGTTTTGGGTCGGCATAGCGCACGGTGACCAACTGGTCGTTGCGCAGCACGAAGGTGATGGGGGTCTTTACCGGTTGATCGGTTTCGCTGTCGATCAGGGCGGTGATGGTCATGAACTCGGCGCCGTCCTCGCTGTAGAGGCGGGCGGAGGGCTCGATGTCCTGCATTTCGCGGCGGGTCGGGATATCGATGCCGAGGCAGGACTCGACGAACTTGTCCTCTTCGCGCGTCGGATCGGTCAGGCTGTACCAGACGGCGCCGGCGAGCTGGGTGCCGGTGACGGGATCGAAATCGGTGGGAACGAGGCGGTCGCCTTCGCGGATATAGGCACGCAGCATAGCGGGGCTCCAAGAGATAGCCGCACCGGCGCGCCGGCCCGGGAGGAGCCTAGAGCGCCGGCAAGATCGAAGATCGACTTCGACTGTCGGGGTTCATTTTCAGTCCTTGATGAAGGTCCGGGTGCAAGCGCCCGGAACTGAGCCGCAATGCGCCTTTGGCGGTGGGGCGTCAAGGGGGAGGTACCCCGTGTCGATCAGTTCTCGAAGACGCTGACGAGGACGGTGCGAAGATCGCCTTCCGTGGCATAGGTCAGGTCGTCAATACGCCAGAGCGGCTCGGAGACCATCGGGAATGAGACCAGCCTCAGCTGCAGGTGATCGGTGAAGTTGGCGTCGGGGTATTCGGGGAAGCCATAGGCGATATCGACCGTGGCCTGATCTGCCTCCAGGGTGACTTTGCCGACCTTGCACTCGGCGGCATAGTCGGGGAAGGCCTGCCACGGGATGCCGTCGCCGAGCGGCGGCTTCTCGTCGGGGTGAGCTTTCTGGATGGCGTCGTTCTTGGCTTCGGCTTCGGCGATGGCGGCCTTCAGCTCGACGGTGAGGAGTCCCTCGACCGGCGCCATGTCGTTGCCGGTACGAGAGATGCAGAAGATCTCACCGATCTGCGTCGGTGTGATGGTGATCATCTGCGAGAATGACGGCGTGGCGACGAGGCAGAGCGCGGCAGCGGTGGCGAAGCGGTTCATGGTGGTCCCCAAGATTGGCCCGTTCTAGCCGAGGCCGCTGAATTGCCGATGAACGGGAAGGAGTTGGGACTTGCCGGGCCGCGCCGAGAATGGTGAGTGGGGCGCTGGGCCCCACTCGAGCTGTGGTCAGGCCGCCATGCGGTTGACGTTGCTTTCGGCGACCTGGGTGAGCTTCTTGTCGGTTGCGACTTCTTCCTTGAGGGTCGCATCGAGCAGGCTGACCGCCTCGTTGAGGCCGAGCTGCTGGGCCCAGGTCTTGAGGGTGCCGTAGCGGGCGATCTCATAGTGCTCGACGGCCTGCGCCGCAGAGACCAGGCCGGCGTCGAGGGCGGACGTGCCCTTGAACTCGTCCATGATGGACTTGCCTTCCTCGATGATGCCGAGGATGGCTTCGCAGGTCTTGCCGCGGGCCGGTTTGCCGATCAGTTCGAAGACCTGTTCCAGGCGTTCGACGTGGCCTTCGCTCTCCTCGAGGTGCTTTTCGAAGCCGGCCTTGAGGTCGGGGGCAGTGGCTGCCTTGGCCATCTTCGGGAGCGTCTTCACGATCTGTTTTTCGGCGTAGTAGATGTCCTTGAGGGTATCAAGGAACAGGTCGTCGAGGGTCTTTTCGGTAGCCATTTGCTTCCTCCGGAGGGGGTGTGCGACGCAGGATCGCGTTCGCGCACTCAACCAAGGTGGAGGCTGATGGTTCCGCCGGCTCAGACGATGCCGGCGATGTCCTCTAGAACGACCACTCCCGGGCCTTGCCGACAAGGAAATCGCGGAAGACGCCGACGCGCTTGGAGTTCTTCAGCGCGGGGGGGTAGACGAAGTAGGCTTCGTAGGCCGGCAGTTCGATGCCGGCGAGGACGCGCACCAGCGTGTTCTCGTTTTCGGTGACATAAGCCGGCAGCATGGCAATGCCGATGCCGGCGCGGGCCGCCTGCATCATGCCGTAGATGGCGTTGACCTTCATCGAGGCGCGGCGCGGCGACGAATCGGGGCGGCCGAGGCGCTCGAGATAGTTGATGTCGCCGAGGTAGGAGGGGACCGGCTCGCCGAAAGAAATGATGCGGTGGCGGTCGAGGTCTTCCACGGCCTGCGGCTCGCCGAACTCTTCGAGATAGCTCTGCGAGGCGTAGAAGTGGTTGTGCACGGTGAACAGCTTGCGCTGGATCATCTCGGACTGGTTCGGCCGGTGCAGGCGGATGGCGACGTCGGCCTCGCGCATGGCGAGATCGAGCTCGGCGTCGTTGAGCTTAATCTCGATCTGGATTTCCGGATAAAGGATCAGGAACTCGTGGATGCGCGACGACAGCCAGGTCGAGCCGATACCGACGGTCGTGGTGACGAGCAGGGGCCCGGTGGGGACCTCCTGGCTCTCGGACATCTGGGTTTCGACCTGCTGTAGTTCCCAGTGCATGCGGTGCGCAGTGCGGAACAACTGCTCGCCGACTTCGGTCAGCACGAGGCCGCGGGCGTGGCGGATGAAGAGCTTGAGGCCGAGATCTTCCTCGAGCGCCGAAATCTGCCGCGAGACGGCAGACTGGCTCATGTTGAGCTTTTCGGCGGCGTGGGTGAAAGACCCGGATTCAGCAGCGGTGTGGAAGATGCGGAGCTTGTCCCAATCCAGCATCGGCTATTCCGCCGCTTCTGCGAGCTCGAGCGATGCCAGATATTCTTCCGCGTCGAGGGCCGCCATGCAGCCCATGCCCGCAGCTGTCACAGCCTGCCGGTAGACGTCGTCGGTGACGTCGCCGGCGGCGAAGACGCCGCGGATGTTGGTGGCAGTGCTGCCGGGCTGAACCTCGAGGTAGCCGCCGGGCTTCATGTCGAGCTTGCCGGCGAAGATCGAGGTGGCCGGGGAGTGACCGATGGCGATGAACACGCCGTCGACGTTCTTCTCGGTCACGTGGCCGGTCTTGGTGTCGCGGATCTTCACGCCCTTGACCGAGCGGGGCATCTGGTCGCCATAGACCTCCTCGATCTCGGCGTTCCAGATCACTTCGACCTTGGGGTTCTTGAACAGCCGTTGCTGCAGGATGCGCTCGGCGCGGAACTCGCCGCGGCGATGCACGACCGTGACCTTGCTGGCGAAATTGGTGAGGAACAGCGCTTCCTCGACAGCGGTGTTGCCGCCGCCGACCACGATCACTTCCTTGCCGCGGTAGAAGAAGCCATCGCAGGTGGCGCAAGCGGAGACGCCAAAGCCCTGGAACTTCTCCTCGGACTCGAGGCCGAGCCAGCGGGCCTGGGCGCCGGTGGCGATGATGACCGAGTCGGCGGTGTAGCGCGTGCCGCCGTCGCCGATGAGGACGAAGGGGCGCTTGTCGAAATCGACCTCGACGATGATGTCGTTGATCATCTTCGTGCCGACATGCTCGGCCTGGGCCTTCATCTGGTCCATGAGCCAGGGGCCCTGGATGACGTCGGCGAAGCCGGGATAGTTCTCGACATCGGTGGTGATGGTGAGCTGACCGCCCGGCTGGATGCCGGCGATCATGACGGGCTCGAGCATGGCGCGCGCCGCATAGATGGCGGCCGTATAGCCGGCCGGACCCGATCCGATGATGACGACTTTGGCGTGCACCTTACGCTCCACTTACTCTGAGACTTAAGCCCTAGACCAAAATAGGAGGTTCGGCGCGCACCTTTCAAGGGCACTGCCATCGTCCTGGGAGGATGGAGCGCGCGGAACCACCGAAAAGTCACAGCTTAGGTGGCGGGCGGCAAGCCGAAATCGCGTCAGATGAACTTCACGTCGAGGATTTCATAGGTCTTGGCGCCGCCGGGGGCGGTGACTTCGACCGAATCGCCGGCTTCCTTGCCGATCATCGCCCGGGCGATGGGCGACGAGATCGAGATGCGACCCTTGGAGAGATCGGCCTCGGCGTCGCCGACGATCTGGTAGGACTTCTCGGCCTCGGTATCCTCGTCGACGAGCTTGACCGTGGCGCCGAACTTGATGGTCGAGCCGCTCAGCTTGGTGACGTCGATGATGTCGGCGAGCGCCAGCAACGACTCCAGTTCCTTGATACGGCCCTCGTTCAGGCTCTGCTGCTCCTTGGCGGCATGGTACTCGGCGTTTTCGCTGAGGTCGCCGTGGGCGCGCGCTTCCGAAATCGCGGCGATGATGCTCGGCCGGTCCTCGGCTGTGCGGCGACGATATTCCTCCGACAGGGTCTGGTGACCGCTGGGTGTCATCGGAATCTTGTCCATAGCCGTCTCCAACTCAAAGAAAGGCTCCCCTGCCAAAGTCATTCGGCGTCGTCAGCATGCTGACCTGAGGGGGAGCGTGTGCGTAAACTGCCTTCGGCGAAGGCTTCGGTCAAGCGGGGTGGTGTCCGCCCTGCGCGAGCGGTGCATATCGTTGCGGATTGGGCGCTGGTCAAGGGCTGATGCGGACGGCGGCCCAGGCCGCCTCGGCGAGAACGGCGGGGGCATCGGTCGGCTTGGCGTGCCCTGACTTGAGGCGCAGGAAATCATAGGCCGGGCCGAGCATGAGGGCATGTGCGATGGGCCAGGGTAGGTCGCGCACTGCGCCTTCCGCGACGAAGGCGGCATAGCGGGCCATTGCGGCATCCTGCCCGGCGGCCAGAACAGCGGCTACAGCCCCAAATGTCGGGTCGCTCGTTGCGAGTGTCCGGACTTCATCGAGAAAACGCGATGCGTCCGGATTTGCGAGGCCCCAGGCGACCAGTCCGGAGACCGAGGCCTTGATCGACTGCTCGGCCGTCGCGGCGGGATCGCGTGCTTTCGGAGATGCGCCGGACCAGCCGATGACGGCACGCTGGACCAGCGCGAGGGCGAGAGCGCCCTTGTTTTCGAAGAAGTGGTAGATGCTACCTGTGGTGGCGCCGCTCCGCTTGCGGATATCGGCAATGCTGGTCGCGGCGTAACCCTGCTCAAGGAAGCAGGCGAGGGCGGCATCGAGTATCTCGGTGCGGCGGTCGATGGGTTGCGCTGAACTGGCCATGCGGTTGCTATAGACGAAACTAGAACGATGTTCTAGAGGTGATTAGAACGATGTTCTAGGAGGTGTCGGATGAGCCTGGAAGCGGGCAACGTCGGGGTGGTGCGGGAGTACATTGCGGCCATCGAGCGGTTCGACGTGGAGGCGGTGGGGCGGCTGCTGGATCCGGACGTAGTGCAGATCGAGCGGCCCAATAAGCTCTACGCCAAAGGGCAGACTCGCGGTTACTCCGAGATGACCCGCGATCTGCCGCGCGGAGCGAAGGTGCTGCGGCAGCAGAGCTATCCGATCGGCGCGATCTTCGAGGCGGGCGACACGGTGACGGTGGAGACTCGGTGGGAGGGGATCCTGAATGTGCCGCTCGGGTCGCTGCAGCCGGGCGATGCCATGGTGGCGCATATCTGCATGGTCATCACATTGAAGGACGGGCGGATCATCCGCCAGGTCAACTACGACTGCTACGAGGATTTCTCAGGCGGGGTATGAACCTCCGCCGAAAACAGAAGGCGCAGCCCGGAGACTGCGCCTCTGCGATCTACGTCGACGCCTGGATCATGCAAAGAGCATCCGATCCTGGATGCCTGACGGCATCCGGGATCAGGACGCCTGGAGATTGTCGGCGGCGTTCTTGCCGGTACGCTTGTCCTTGACGATCTCGTACGTCACCTTCTGGCCTTCATCGAGGCCCGAAAGCCCCGAACGCTGGACAGCAGAGATATGCACGAACACATCAGCCCCACCCTCGTCGGGCTGAATGAAGCCGTAGCCCTTCTGGCCGTTGAACCATTTCACAGTGCCGGTAGCCATATATAAGTCCCTTTCGCAGTCTGCCGTGGCAGTTCCCACCCCAATGGAAACTCCGCCAATCGAATTCTTGGTATGACCTCAGCAGGCGCGTTTGAGACGCCAGGCACGAAGTGTCGGCCGCAATATTCGACCATTAACTTGTAGACCGAAATTTTCCGCCTATCAATACGGGCGGCAAAACGACTTTTGCCCGGCGCGCAGGTGGCGCAACGGGTTGAAATTCGATCTGACTAGCAGTCCTCGCGCCCAGGGAGTGGGACACTAAGGCGTAGAGATACCAGGCGACTCAGCCCGGAAGGCGGGGCCCAGCTCGCGCCGGATGCCCATAGCGCATTCTATGCCCTGCCAATGTGACAGCAAAGTGGAAATTCCGGCGCTTGCCCATCTTCCCCGCGGCAAGGCGACGCGCTAAACGCATGGCCGTCCCACCCGGTATCAAACAACTTGCGCGAAATACAGTATTCGTCCGGCGACCTGGTTGCCGATCGCCGTGCGAGCTATGCCGCGGCGCTCGCCGCCGACCGCGCTTTTGCTGAAGCCGCCGACCTCATGGCACAGGCGCTCGAGATGGTGCCGCAATGGGTGGCGGGCTGGAACCTGCTTGGCGGATATCGCGAGGCGGCAGGCGACATTGCCGGAGCAATGGTCGCGTGGACGCAGTTGCTGCAGCTCGATGCCAAGGGGCTGTTCGGGGCAGGGCTGAAGCTCGCGGCGCACGGAGCTGGGACGAGCGGGCCGGCTCCAGCTTATGTCGAGGCGCTGTTCGACGACTATGCGCCGCGCTTCGAAGAGTCGCTGGTGGCGAAGCTGGGGTACCGCATTCCGGAGGCGCTTGCGGCGGCGATCGGCGCCGTCTTGACGGCGCGCGGCGTTCCGAGCGTGGCGCGGGCGCTGGATCTCGGTTGCGGCACGGGGTTGATGGGAGCGCAGCTCAGGCCGTGGGTTGGGCGGCTGGAGGGCGTCGACCTGTCGGCCAAGATGCTGGCCGAGGCCCGGCGGAAGGGCGTCTACGACCGGCTGGAGAAGCTTGACCTGGTGACGTTCCTCGCCGCCGAGGAGGCGAGCGTCGGATTGATCGTCGCCGCCGATGTGTTCAACTATGTGGGGGCGCTGGACCCGGCGCTGGCAGCGGCCAGCCGGGCGTTGACGCCGGGTGGGCTGCTGGCCTTTTCGCTGGAGACCCATGGCGGCGAGGACGCTGTGCGGCTAGGTACATCGCTGCGGTTCCAGCATGGGGCGGAGCCGACGCTGGCGCTATGCCGGTCACTGGGGCTCGAGATCGCGATGGCCGAGGCGGTTACCATCCGCATGGACCGGGGCGCGCCGGTCGAGGGGCTAATCGTCGTGGCAGTTCGGCCCTAGGCCAGCAGCAGGCGAACGCCGACGACGCTGAGCACGGCGGCGAGCAGCAAGCGCACCACGCTTTCCGGGATTTTTGCGGCAAAGAAGCTGGCGATCAGGATGCCGGGGATCGAGCCGACCAGCAGCGAGATCAGCATGCCCCACTCGACATTGCCGATGGCCCAGTGGCCAAGGCCGGCCACGAGAGTGAGCGGCACGGCATGGGCGATGTCGCTGGCAACGATGCGGACGAGCGAGAGCCGCGGATAGAGCAGCATCAGCACGGTGACGCCGATGGCGCCGGCCCCGACCGACGAGATGGATACCAGCACGCCGAGCAGCGCGCCGAAGCCGATGGTGACGGCGGTTTGCAGACGCGGGGAGAGTTCGCGGTGGCGGCGGGCGAAGCCGAACAGGCGGTTGCGGAAGATCAGTGACAGCGCGGTCAGCACCAGCATCACGCCGAGCACGACGGCGAGGACGCGAGCGACGGCGGGATCGGAGCCGCCGAGCTGCGACAGCACGTAGAGCGTGATTGCGGCGGAGGTGACGCTACCGAGGGCGAGCTTGCCGACGATCAGCCAGTCGACATGGCGGTTGAAACCATGGACGGCGGTGCCGGCGGTCTTGGTGGCGGCTGCGAACAGCAGGTCGGTGCCGACGGCGGTAGCCGGGTGAACGTTGAAGAGCAGGATGAGCAGCGGGGTCATCAGGGAGCCGCCGCCGACGCCGGTGAACCCGACGATGAGCCCCACGAAGAAGCCCGACAGCGAATAGAGCGGATCAATGCCCCAGATCAAATGCACGCCCCCGCGCCAATGGTGGCGCAAACTAACGGGGCGTCACAGCGGCGACCACCGTTGTGGGGAGCAGGATTTGGCGTGACGACGGGCGCGGCGGCAAAATCCGACTAACAAATCGGGCGGCGGCGCATCGGTTTGGTTTGTCGAGTGCAGGGGCCGGCGKGGCGGCCGGCCCCTGCGATGGTCAGGCGATGGCCTGGCGGATGGCGCGTTCCACCGGGGAATAGTCGCCGTCGGCGCGGTCGAGGCTCAGTGGCTCGCGTGGCATCAGCGGGGGCTGGGCCATGAAACGCGGTACCGTGCCGTGGTGCGGCTGGGCGGCATGCACGAGGAACGGATGACAGAGGTAGACCGTGCCCGGACCTCCGGTGGCGAGTACCTCGGGAAGGTGTGCCGTCTCCGCGAAGCCGTTGGCGGCCAGCTCACGCAGCGACAGGCCCGCGTCGCCCGCCGGCGCGAGCKGGCGGGCGATGTCGAGATGCGAGCCGACGCGGATGCGGGTCGGGGCATCCTCTTCGCTGACTTCGGAGAAGAGGAACAGCATCAGCAGGGCCCGGCCCTTCGAGCTGACATTGGCGCGCCAGGCCATGAAGTCGGTCGGGTGTTCGTCCCAACCGAAGCTGACATCGATATGCCAGCCGGCATCGCCGGGATCGTCGGGCGAGGGGAAGCGGATCGGGAAGGTGCCGAGGCTGCCGCGCGGCAGCCAGCGCCCCGGACCTACCAACTGATCGAAGGCAGAGTGCAGCACGGGGGTGTTGGCCGCCTCGCGGAACGGTGCGGCTGGATTGTCGCCGAGGCGAATGACCGGCTGGGTCCAGGTGGCGGGGTTGTTCCGATCGAGGCCGGTGAGCATCCAGAGGATATCGCGGCCTTTTGCGGCTACGTCCTCGGGAAAGGCATGGTCGATGCGGACGAAGCCATCGGTGATGAAGGCGTCGATCTGCGCTGCGGTGAGCGCGGCAATGTTAGCAGGCATGGTTGTTTCCGAATTCGCATGGGCCAGCGGGACGAACAATGTGTCGCGACGGAGTCGACGAGCATTTGCTCGGGACGAGCTGGCAAGGCGCCCTGGGGCGCGGCGGTGTTGCCTTATGGCTCGCTTAGGCGAGGAGGAACACCGATGCGAAATTACGGATCATCATCATGATGCGCGGGAACATAGCGGACGGGGCGGCGAGGTCAACCCGTTGGTGGCTCAGGTTGCCGGCTTGGCCCGGCGCCTGCGATCGGCCGCGACGAGGGCGAGCGCGACGCCCCCGAGAATTCCGATGGAGGCGACGACGAGGCGGACGGTCAGCGGCTCTGCAATCAGCAGCACGCCGCCGGCGGCGGCAATGGCCGGGACGGTGAGCTGGACGATGGCCGCCTGGGTTCGGGCGAGGCTGGGGAGGACCGCGTACCAGATGGCATAGCCGAGGCCGGACGCCACTGCCCCCGAGGCGGCGGCATAGGCCGCTGCGGCAGGATCGACCGGGTGGAGCACCAGGCCGGCGATGATGATTGCCACGGCAACGGGGAGGCAGCGGATGAAGTTGCCGGCGGTATCGACGAGCGGCGCTTTGGAGGCGCGGCCGAGCAAGGTATAGGCGGCCCAGCAGAGGCCTGAGCCGATCATCAGCAGCGCGCCGAGCGGATGCGGGGCGACCAGGCCGGGGGAGACGAGGTAGGCGAAAGCGGCAAGGGCGACGGCGAGGCCGAGCCACTCGAGCGTGCCCGGCCGATCGCCCCGGTAGACTGCCCAGCCGAGGATGCCGATCTGCACGCTGGCGAAGAGGATCAGCGCGCCGGTGCCGGCGCCAAGCAGGATGTAGGCGATCGAGAAGGCAAAGGCGTAGCCGAAGAGGGCGGCGGCACCAGCCCAGCTGCCGCCGACAGTGAACGGCGCACCCGGTGTTCGGCGCAGCGCCAGCAATCCGCCCAGCACGACGGCGCCCGAGGCGAGGCGGATGCCGGTGTAGCTCAGCGGCTCGGCATTGGCGGTGGCGAAGGCCAAGCGGGCCAGCACCGAGTTGGCGGCGAAAGCCAGCATCGCAACAGCGGTGAGGACGGCAATCTTCACGGAGATGGTTCCGCGGGGCGGTGGCGCCACTATGCGCCTGTCGGGGTTACCAGTCGATGCTGCGGGTTGGGAGCGCCCATTGCAGGTTCTTGCGGGTGGCGGTTTCGAAGGCGTGGGGCCAGTCTACGCCCAAAGATGCACAGAGGGTTTTGGCGCGCGGGATGAAGGCGCGGGCGAGGGCGAGATTGGACTCGATGGCGGACTCGACGGTGAGCTGGGGCAGGGGCACTGCGGCAAGCACCGCCATGCGGGTGGGATCGAGGACGCGGCTCAGATGCAGCATGCCGCCAGGGA
Source organism: Devosia sp. P3_B2 (assembly GCF_056402875.1). NCBI lineage: Bacteria > Pseudomonadati > Pseudomonadota > Alphaproteobacteria > Hyphomicrobiales > Devosiaceae > Devosia > Devosia sp. P3_B2. The sequence goes on from NZ_JBFUGO010000002.1 coordinate 376,753, forward strand.
TGCGCGGGTTGGCCTCGATGGTCAAGAGGTCGGTGAGGAAGCGGCGGAGGAAGGTGTTGCCGACGGTCATCAACTCGACCTCGCCGCGGCCGAGCGCCACCGGGGTCAGGCCGAGGATGCGGATGAACTCGCCGACCATCCAGCCGAGACGGCCGGGGTTGCGTGCCGGGACAGGTGTTTCGGGGCGGAGCGTGGCGTAGAGGTCGGCAGGATCGACGAGCGGTTTCAGGCTGTCCTGCGCGGTGTGATCGAGGTGATCGCGATTGGCGATGTGGAGGTCGACGCGCAGCCAGTTGTCGGTGACGGCGTTGAGCACCAGCGCGTGCGGCAGGCGGTTGTAGTGGACGATGGGGGCGATGGCTTCGAGCGTCGCGCGCCAATCGGTGGCAAGGGCTTCGTGGTCTGTGGGGTCGGCTATGGCGAGGAGGTCGACGTCGCTGAACTGGTCGGCGGTTCCGGTGCCAAAGCTGCCGGAGAGGAACAGGGCCTTTATGCGCGGATCGGGCCCGAGTGCTTCGACGACCCGTGCGATGACGGTTTGCTGGTCCATATTTCCGCTCCCTCTAGTTTTCTCCAGTAGTGGCGGCATCGGGCTGGGTGGTCCAGCAGACTTCCGTTTATCTTGTCAGTACTTCAGTCCGCCAATATACCTGAAGATCCGCGATGCGGCTGGATGTCGGCAACGCCGGTCGATTTTGCGCCCGGAAGGAACAGCTTCGCAGCAGGGGTCGCTATAGCGGCATGTCCGCGGCGAGCCGTTCGTCGATCTCGATGATCCGGCTGCAAAGGTCATCCACGCCGGCGACGTTGCCGTCGAGCTTGAGCACGTCGCCGTCGGCAAAGGCAATCAGGACATGACCGGTCCAGCGCCGCTCCATCCCCACCACCTGCGAAAGGTTCTTGGTGATGCGCGTGCCATCCGGCGCGGCATAGTCGAGGCTGGTGCCGCGCCAGCGAACATCGGCGCGCACGATGGCGCGGACCTGCGCGACTGCGATCAGTACGCACAGGGCGAACACCAGCATGAGAAGCGTCAGGATCTGCATCTGGGAGGCCGCATCGGCCCGCGCCGAGCCGACGAAGAGCCGGACGTAGAGCATCAGGCAGACGAAGCCGGTACCCACCATGATGCCGATCCAGTGCACGCCGCTTGGGCGGAGACTGCGCCAGCCCTGGCGCTCGGGCAGCGGGCGAAACAGGGCGCGTACCAGCAGCCCGCTCGCCAGCGCGCCGGCCAGTCCCGCGACGAACGGGGCCAAGAGATCGATCCACCACTGCATGAGGGGCGGTTTTATTGGATCGAGACTGACAGTTTGCTAACGCCGTAGTGCAGATTGCGGGCAAGCCGAACGATGCGGTTCTCGCCTTTGATCCCATGACGGGAATGGGGACGATCCTGGCGCCCCCATTCTATTCGCCTGTTCACTGCGCGGTTCACCCCGGAGAGTAGCCGGATCAGGCCGCGAAGTAATCCTGCAGAGGCCGTACGGTCAGGTTGCCCTCACGGTAGGCGATGATGCCCTCCACCGCCGCGACAGCGCCGGGGATCGTCGTGTAGTAGGGGATCTTGCCCATCAGCGCGGTGCGGCGGATGTCGCGGCTGTCGGAGATCGACTTGGCGCCATCCGTGGTGTTGATCACCAGTTGCACGCCGCCGTTCTTCATCGAGTCGACGACGTGCGGGCGGCCTTCGAGCACCTTGTTGACCTTGGTGGCGGGGATCCCGTTCTCCACCAGGTACTTGTGGGTGCCGGAGGTGGCGACGAGCTTGAAGCCGGCGTGCTCGAGGTGACGGCAGAAGTCGAGGATCAGCGGCTTGTCGTCGTCGCGGACGGAGACGAACACCGTGCCCTCGCGCGGTACCTTAGAGCCGGCGCCGAGCTGCGACTTGGCGAAGGCCATCGGGTAGTTGTAGTCGAGGCCGATGACTTCGCCGGTCGACTTCATCTCGGGGCCGAGCACGGTGTCGACGCCGGGGAAGCGGTTGAACGGGAAAACGGCTTCCTTGACCGCGACATGGTCGAGCTTCCTCTCAACGAGGTTGAAGCTCGCGAGGCTCTCGCCGGCCATGATGCGCGAGGCGATCTTGGCGATCGGCTGGCCGATGACCTTGGCGACGAAGGGCACGGTACGCGAGGCGCGCGGGTTCACCTCGAGGATGTGGATGACGCCGTCCTTCAGCGCGTATTGGACGTTCATCAGGCCACCAACCTTGAGGCTGAGCGCGAGCTCGGTGGTCTGGCGCTTCAATTCGGCGATGATTTCGTCCGAAAGGTGCTGCGGCGGGAGCGAGCAGGCGCTGTCGCCGGAGTGAATGCCGGCTTCCTCGATGTGCTCCATGATGCCGCAGACGAACACGTCCTGGCCGTCCGAGAGGCAATCGACGTCGATCTCGATGGCGCGGCTGAGGTAGCCGTCGAACAGCAGCGGGTTGTCGGATAGGACCGAGTTGATCTGGCCGGTCTTGTCGTTGGGGTAGCGGATCAGGATATCGGGCGGCACGAGGCCGGTGAGGGTATCCTGCACGTAGCGCTCGAATTCGCTGGGCGAGTGGACGATCGCCATGGCGCGGCCGCCCAGCACGTAGGACGGGCGGATCACTAGCGGGTAACCGAGGCGCTCGGCGACGAGGCGGGCCTGCTCGAGCGAGTAAGCGATGCCGTTCTTGGGCTGGGTCAGCTCGAGGCGGCTGATCAGTTTCGAGAACAGGTCGCGATCCTCGGCGAGGTCGATCGAGGACGGCTGGGTACCGAGGATCGGCACGCCGGCCTTTTCGACCGCATCAGCGAGGTTCAGCGGGGTCTGGCCGCCGAACTGCACGATGACGCCGTGCAGCGTGCCGTTCTGCTTTTCGGTCTCGAGGATCTCGATGACGTCTTCCTCGGTCAGCGGCTCGAAATAGAGGCGATCGGACGTGTCGTAGTCGGTCGAGACGGTTTCCGGGTTGCAATTGACCATGATGGTCTCGTAGCCAGCGTCAGCCAACGCGAAGGCCGCGTGGCAGCAGCAATAGTCGAACTCGATGCCCTGGCCGATGCGGTTGGGGCCGCCACCGAGGATGACGACCTTCTTCCTATCGGAGGGGCGCGCCTCGTCCTCGGGAGCGCCGTTGAACGGCGCCTCGTAGGTCGAATACATATAGGCGGTGGGCGACGCGAATTCGGCCGCTGAGGTATCGATGCGCTTGTAGACCGGGCGGACGCCGAGCGACTTGCGGAGCGCGCGCACGTCCTTGGCCTGCTTGCCGGCGAGATCAGCGAGGCGGCGATCGGAGAAGCCCATGGCCTTGAGGCCGCGGAGCGCGCCGGCGGTGTCGGGCAGGCCCAGTTCACGGACCTTCTTTTCGGTCTCGATCAGGCCGTGGATCTGCTCGAGGAACCACGGGTCGATCTTGGATGCATCGTGGATGTCTTCGAGGCTGTAGCCCAGTCGCATGGCCTCGGCGACGTGCAGGAGGCGCTCCGGCGTCGGAGTGGAGATGGCGGCAAAGACCGCGTTCTCGTTGTCGTCCTCGGGGGCGCCGGAGGCGAAGCCGGGAATGCCGATCTCGTTGAGCCCGGTGAGGCCGGTTTCGAGCGAGCGCAAGGCCTTCTGCAGCGATTCCTGGAAGGTGCGGCCGATCGCCATGGCTTCGCCGACCGACTTCATCGAGGTCGTGAGGCGCTTGTCGGCGCCGGGGAACTTCTCGAAAGCGAAACGCGGGATCTTGGTGACGACGTAGTCGATCGTCGGCTCGAACGATGCCGGAGTGGCGCCGCCGGTGATGTCGTTCTCGAGTTCGTCGAGGGTGTAGCCGACGGCGAGGCGGGCGGCGACCTTGGCGATCGGGAAGCCGGTGGCCTTCGACGCGAGCGCCGAGGAGCGCGAGACGCGCGGGTTCATCTCGATGACGATCATCCGGCCATCGGCCGGGTTGATGGCGAACTGGACGTTCGAACCACCGGTCTCGACGCCGATCTCGCGGAGCACCGCGATCGAGGCGTCGCGCATGATCTGGTATTCCTTGTCGGTCAGCGTCAGGGCCGGCGCGACGGTGATGGAATCGCCGGTGTGGACGCCCATCGGATCGACGTTCTCGATCGAGCAGATGATGATGCAGTTGTCGTTCCGGTCGCGGACGACTTCCATCTCGTACTCTTTCCAGCCGAGCACGGATTCTTCGATCAGCACTTCGTCGGTCGGCGAGGCGTCGACGCCGGTCTCGACGATGGCGAGGTATTCCTCCTTGTTATAGGCGATGCCGCCGCCGGTGCCGCCGAGGGTGAAGCTGGGGCGGATGATGCAGGGCAGACCAATAACCTCGAGCGCCTGCAGCGCCTCGATGGTGTTATGGGCGAGCATGGAGCGCGGGGTTTCTAGCCCGATCTTCTTCATGGCGTCGCGGAACAGCTCGCGGTCCTCGGCCTTGTCGATGGCCTCGGCGTCGGCGCCGATCATCTCGACGTTGAACTTGTCGAGGATGCCCATCTTCTTGAGGCTGAGTGCGCAGTTCAGCGCCGTCTGGCCGCCCATGGTGGGGAGCAGGGCGTCCGGACGCTCCTTCTCGATGATCTTGGCGACGACTTCCGGGGTGATCGGCTCGACATAGGTGGCGTCGGCGAGATCCGGATCGGTCATGATCGTCGCCGGGTTCGAGTTCACCAGGATGATCCGGTACCCCTCGTCCTTCAGCGCCTTGCACGCCTGGGTGCCGGAGTAATCGAACTCGCAGGCCTGCCCGATGATGATCGGCCCCGCACCGATGATGAGGATCGATTTGATGTCGGTGCGTTTTGGCATCTGGGGCTCGTATGTTCGGGCGCGCGGAAAGACGCGCGGTGGCGCGGGCTTGGGCGGCAGACTCTGTGGGCTAAGCGGGTCCTGTAACCGAAGCAGGTGGGGAAGGGAACCCCCGGCGCGAATGAAGCCGGTGCAAGTTGTCGCGGAGTGCGGGCCCTATGCGTCGAGCGGCCAGCGCTGCAGCGCTTGCTGTCCGGCATCGGTCAGTCCGTAGAGGCCGCGATCGATGCGGTCGAACCAGCCGTAGACATTGTGGAGCAGGATCTTGGCGGCGATCGGCGTTGTGGCCTTGAGGTCGCGGGGGCGGAGCGGGCCCTGCTGGAGCGCGGCCGCGCAGGCGAGAGCCTGCTGGCGGTACGCCGTCATGATGGGTTGGCCGGTGCTGCCGCCGGCGGTTGGATCGCCCTTCCGGCGCCGATGCTCCTCGACCAGCCGGATGCGCTTGCGGGTGTTTTTCTTCGGCATCGGTGCGATGGGGCTGACGATGATCTCGACGTGGTCGCTGGCGCTGACGCCGAGCATGCCGAGGCCGAGCCGGCGGCACAGATCGCGGAAGCGGCGGTCGCGCTCGCGGCCCTTCCCGGTCGCCGAGGTGCGCGCGGCGATCCAGACCTCGTCGCTTTGGGCCTGCCGGTCGACGGCCTGCAGCACCAGCTCGAGATTGAAGCTCTGCTTGAGCTCGCAGATCACGACCAGCGGCGGCTCGCCCTCGAGGAGGCCAACGAGATCGCAGCCACCGACCTCGCCCTTGACGGAGTAGCCTGCAGCTTCAAGGAAGCTCTTCACGGGTGGATAGAGGGTGGTTTCCAGAGCGGGTCCGATCGGCGTGATTCTCGGGTGGATGTTACCTCATCAGCGGGCGTCGATCGCGTCACGTACGGCTGCAAGCGTGATGCCGAGGTCGTCGAGGCGGTGGGCGTCCAGCTCGAGCAGGTCGAGCGGTGGATCGACATCGAGGCTGCAGAAGTTCCGGGGACGTGAGGTCGCAACGGAGGGCGAAACTTGTCAGTGCTGAACCAGATACTTAAGTGACCAGGCGAGGCAAAGCCTTGTCCGGGCTCGCCTGAGGTGCGAGTTTTCGATCTGTCAGAGCATCCGGAGATCATGCCATGTGCCGCAACATCCGCCCCCTGTTCAACTTCGAGCCGCCGGCGACACGCAACGAGGTGCATGATGCGTCGCTGCAGTTCGTGCGCAAGATCTCGGGCTACACGCACCCATCGAAGGCCAATGAGGCCGCCTTCAACGATGCCGTCGACGACATCGAGAGGGTAATCAAGCGCCTGCTGAAGGAACTCGAAACCGACGCGCCGAAGCGGGACCGAGAGGTGCTGGCGGCAAGGGCCAAGGAGCGGGCGAAGCTGCGCTACGCCCGGGTCGAGGCCTAGGAACCGGTCAGACGCTACTGCAAAGCAGGGCGCGGGATCGCGGTATATACGCGCTCGATAAAGCCGTAGAACTCCACCATGTAGTTGCGCAGGAACTCGGCGGTGCCTTCGTTGGTGACGTCGCCGTCGTCGGTGATGAGGCCCGGCTTGAACTGGATATAGGCCTCGATCGAGTTCATCAGCGGCGAGTTGCAGAAGGCCATGACGCTGCGGAGGTTCTGCTGCGCTACGGCGGTGCCGATGGCGCCCGGTGACGTGCCGATGATGGCCGTGGGTTTTCGCGCGAAGGAGTTCTGTCCCCATGGGCGGCTCGCCCAGTCGATGGCGTTCTTCAACCCGCCAGGAATCGAGCGATTGTACTCGGGGGTGACGAACAGCACCGCCTCCGCCGCGGCCAGGGCTGACTTGAAGGCACGGGCGACCGGCGGAAAATCGGCGTCGTAGTCGTAACTGTAGAGCGGCAGGTCGGCGAAGCCGATCTCGGTCATCTTCATCTCGGCCGGCGCAAGGCGGACCAGCGCCTTGGCCAGTTTGCGATTGATGGAGGCCTTGGCCAGACTGCCGACGAAATACCCAACCTTCACGTCACTCATTGGCTCCTCCTGGGTTCAGGAGGAGGAACAACGCGCGGCTGCTTACGCCGTTGCGAGAAGACGCTGTCGGGCTAGCGTCGCCAGAAGACCGCGCAGCGGCCGTTTTGCGCGGGCCACGAGAAGGATCGTCCGTTGCGGTTAGCGGATGCTTGCCGCGATGCCGGCGCTTTGCGCAGATCGACAGTCCTGACGGATCAGCCCTTCTTGAAGCTGATGGCCGAGGCGGTCGTTTGGCCCTTCTTGTCGACCAGCGTGAAGGCCAGCTTGATGCTGCTGCCGCTCAGCGTCATCACCGAGGAAGCAGTGCCGTAGCTGGTCTTGATGCCGGCGGAGGCGAAGACGATGGTGCTGCCGACCTTCTTGCCGACGGTCGTGGTCGAGGCGCCCTGGGCTGACGACGAGGCCTCGTAGCGCTTCTTGGCGTCGTTGTAGACCATGGTGCCGCGGAAGCTGGCAGCGCCGGAGCCGCCGAACGAGCAGCGGCCAGAATAGGTGAGCTTGCCGGCGGTCGACGCCTTGAAGGTCAGCCGACAGACAACGGTGCCGGGATCGGGGCCTACGACCTTGCCGGTGCCGCGCCAGTTGCCGTCATATTTGGCAAGCAGCGCGCTCTCGGCCGGGCCGGCGACGGCGGGCATCGCCACGGGAAGGGCGAGGACGGTTGCTAGAGCCAGGACCTTGAGGCTCGACGGCAAGCGCAACATGGGCATCTCCGGAATCGGGCGGGTTGGGTGGAGCAACGGTAGCGCGAGGGCCTTGGTTGCGGGAAGGGCTATAAGAGTTTCGCGAGAACTGGATGAAGGGGGGATGAACGGAGCGAAACGCCAGTATTCACGGCCGGTTCACAGCGGAAGTGGTTGTCTGCGTATCGTATGCGGGGAAATGCATTCCCTGCAGAGGAGAGGGATGAGGGAAATGAGCATCAATCGGCTCGTCATGACCGCCGCGCTGGTCGCGGCCGGCATGCTGATAAGTACCGCCGCCGCGTTTGCGGTGGAAGCCGCAGCCAAATCGGCAGTGAATGTGCGCACCGGACCCGGAAAGACATTCGGTATCGTCGACCAACTGACGGCCGGCGAGGTGGTGAACGTCACCGAGTGTGCGCCATCGAATTTCTGTTTCGTCGAGCATTCCGGCCCGGACGGTTGGGTGAGCGCCAACTACCTGACCACGGCCGGCGACGACGACGAGGAGGCAATCGAAGAAGGCTCCGGTTCCAATCCGGACTGCAGCTTCGGTTTCAGCATGACGCCGAGCGGCCCGACCATGTCGATCAACTGCGGCGACGGGCCGGCGCCCGGGCCCGGACCAGCGCCTGAGCCGGAAGAAGAGCCGAGCGCCTGCTTCTATGTCGGCAGCAATTTCAACGGCGACGACCTTTGCGTCGGGTTGGGGACGCGCAATGCGCTGAACGCCACGTTCAACAACAAGATCTCGTCGGTGCAGCTGTTCGGCGGTGCCAAGGCCAAGCTCTGCGAGGACACCAACCTTGGTGGCGTCTGCAAGATCGTGACCACCGACACCGGGCCGCTGGTGCCGCAGATCAACAACAAGGCGTCGTCGCTGACGGTCTATGTCGGTGCACCGCCGATGCCGGAACCGCCCGAGCCGCCGGAAGTGCCGGATACGTTCTCGACCGGTCCGATCGATCTGCAGCAGACCTACACGGCCAACCTCGACAACGGCAACGTGGGCGGTGGCGGGACCGACATCTGGTACCAGGCGGTGACCGCGGTGGAGAAGTACATCACGCCGCAGGCCGGTGCCGGCCTCGCACTCGGCGACGGCTCGAACCGTGGCTATGAAGGGTGCTCGGAAGAGAGCTTCTCGTCCGACAGCATCCCGCTCGCCGATGTCCCGCCGGGCACCTATGTGTGCGCCAAGACCAACCAGGGCCGCATCTCGCAGTTCCGCGTCAACGGCTTTGTCGGGACGACGATGAAGCTCGGGTACACCACCTGGGCGAACTGAGCGCCTGACCAGCTAATGCAAGGGGCCCGGAGCATTCTCCGGGCCCTTCGTTTTTTCCGAGATTTTTTCGGTGGAGCTGTCGATTCCAGCGCGCGTGCTTCGTCGTGAAGTCGAACAGGCAGTTCAAAGCAGAGGAAACCGACATGACAACGAAGCTCGATATCGCCCCCGAGAACGACAACCAGCTGGTGCTGGCCCGGATCATCGATGCGCCGGTGGAGCAGGTGTACCGCGGCTGGACCGACCCCAAACTGATGAAGCGGTGGTTCGCGCCGCGGCCGTGGACGACATCGGAGGCGAGCCTCGACCTGCGGCCCGGAGGCGGGAACGTCGTCACGATGGTCGATGAGAATGGCACCGAGTACCCCAATGCCGGCCAGTACCTGGAAGTGGTGCCGAACCGGAAGCTGGTGTTCACGGATGCCTATACCGGCGACTGGCAGGCGAGCGAGAAGCCGTTCATGACGGTGACGCTGACGTTCGAGGATATCGGCGGCAAGACGCGCTACATCGCGCGCTGCCAGCACTGGAACGCCGAGGACAAGGCGGCGCACGAGCAGATGGGCTTCCACGAAGGCTGGGGCATGGTCACCGACCAGCTCGAGGAAGTGCTGAAGGCCAACTGACCGCAGCTCGCCAGATCGAAAGCAAGGCCGGTGGCGACTGCCGCCGGCCTTGTTGGTTCAGCCCGCCTTGCCGTCGGTGGGCGGCTGTCGGTCAACCGGCGCTATTCTTCGGGTTCGGTGGTGAAAAGCAGTGGGTAGCCCTCGTTGCGCGCCATTTCGGTGGCGCGGTTCGCCTTGGTCTCGGCGATCTCCTGGGTGAACACCGCGACGACGCAGGACCCCTTGGTGTGAGCGGTGATCATGATGCGGTGGGCCTGGTCTTCAGTGATGCGGAACTCGGCCTTCAGCACGCGCACGACGAAGTCGCGCGGGGTGAAGTCGTCGTTGAGCAGGATCACCTTGTAGAGCGGCGGACGCGCCACTTTGGGCACGGTCTTGGTGCGCGGCTTGGTGTCGGTGTCGTTGGCCATGGTCGGGGTAATATAGTGCACGTTCGGGGGCGCCGCATCCCGTCGATGCGAGACGTATGCGTGGACTGGGGCCGCCGGCGATGCCATGAATGGCGCGCTTTTCATCAGGATCTACTGCATGCGCCTTATTGGTTCGCTACTCGTTGTTGTCGGTTTCGTGCTGGCCGGGACTGCAGCTTCGACTGCCGAGGATCAGCCGCCGGTGGTGCAGTACCGGCTCGACAACGGGCTGGAAGTCCTGCTGGCACCGGACCATAAGGTGCCCAAGGTGGGGCTGGCGCTGGTCTACGGGGTCGGCGGCATGAACGAGCCGACGGGCCGCTCGGGCTTCGCGCATCTGTTCGAGCACCTGATGTTCAGCGGCACCGAGGAGTACCCGCGGATCGACGACACCTACTCGGCACTCGGGGTGCAGAACAACGCCTTCACCGAGGAAGACCGGACGATCTATGTCGATGATGCGCTGGCCTCGACATTGCCGGTGCTGCTGTCGGTGGAAGCCGACCGGATGGCCAATCTCGGGCGCGCAGTCGATCAGCGAGAGCTCGACCTGCAGCGCGACGTGGTGAAGAACGAGATGCGGCAGACCGTGCTCGACAGCGCCGGCCAGCCGGGAATGGAAGCGCTGCGGGCGGCGCTGTTCCCCAAGCCGCACCCCTACGCGGAATCTGTGATTGGCTCGATCGCCGACGTCGATGCGGCCAAGCTCGAGGACGTGAAGGCATTCTTCGATGCGTATTACGTGCCCAACAATGCGGTGCTGTCGCTGGCTGGAGATTTCGACGTCGAGGCTGTGAAGGCGATGATCGCCGAGACGTTCGGGCTGGTGCCGCGAGGCGCCGACGTGGCGGTACCGACGGCGAGCGCGCCGAAGCCAGTGGCGTTGCGGCTGGATTTCACCGACAGGCTGCCATCGCCGATCGTCGTGCTGGCGGTAGCGGGGCCGGGGGTGGATGCACCGCAGAGCGTGGCGCTGACCGTAGCGACGGACCTGTTGGGCAATTACGAGTACGGCGTGCTGCGGCGCGAACTGGTGAACACTGGGATCGCGATTAATGCGAGTGCCGGCTGGGATCCCGGGCGCCTCGGCGGGCGGCTGCTGATTTCGGCAACGGCGGCGCCGGGCGTCGCGCCGGATGTGCTGGAGGCGGCGCTGCGCAAGTCCGTGGCCGGGTTTGCAGCCTCGACACTCGATGCGGCGGATATCGAGCGGGCGCGGCGGTCGCTGCGGCTTGGCCGGCAGCTCAGCGCAGAGTCGATGCTGGATCGGGCGCGGGCGCTGGCCACGCGCTTCGACCTTTATGGCGCGGATTCGCCTGGGCTGGGCGATGATCCGAAGCTGCTGACGCTGACGGCGGCGGAGGTGGAAGCAGCGTTTCGGGCGCTGGTGGTGCCGGAGGCGCTGAGCGTCTTGACCATCACGCCAGGTGCACGCAGCGATTATCCGGCAGTGCTGAAGGCGAGTTCGGGCACCGCTGAGCCGATTGCCGCGGCGCCGCGGCCCGTGGTCAATGTGCCGATGCTGGCGGCGGGTAAGCCTGGGCGGGCCGAACTGCCGCCGATCGAGACGGCGACGCTGTCGAACGGCATCCGGCTGGTGCACTACAAGACTGCCGGCTCGCCGCGCGTATTGGTCGCGGCATCGGTGACTGGCGGCAGCGGCAGCGACGAGCCGGGCACGGAAGGGCTGGTCGAACTGACTGCGATGATGATGTCGCGTGGGGCGGGCGAGCGCGGCTTCGAGGCGTTCAGCAAGGCGGCCAAGGATATCGGCGCTGACCTGTCGGGCCAGGCAGACATGCAGCAGACCGCGGTGGTGCTGGCGGTGCCGCCGGAGGATTTCGGGGCGGGCGTCGACCTGTTGGCAGATGCGGTGTTGCGGCCGCGGTTCGAGCCGAGCGAGTGGGGGGCGCTGCGCGCCGAGGTGCAGCAAGGGCTGGCCTATCGCAAGATGGATCCGGGCAGCCTTGCCTATTACGCGATGGAGGAACTGGCGTTCCCGATCCCGGAAGGGCGGGCGGCGCTGGAGACCACGCCGGCGACGGTGGATGCGCTTACGGTCGACGAAGCCCTGGCGATGCACCTCAGGCTCTTCACGCCCAAGACGATGACGATCTACAGCGTCGGCGCGATCGGGCTCGATGCGGTGAAGCCAGAGCTCGAGCGGGCGTTCGGCGCGTGGAGCAATGACAGTGCCGGGCTGAAGCCAGTGCCGCATCCGTCGGCGGCGTTCGCTGAGGGGCTCAAGGTCTATATCGCGCCGAGCGTCGGCGACAGCCAGGCGATCATCTACCTGGCGCGGCCGGCGCCAGCGTTCAACGATCCGGGACTGGTGGAGACCATTGCGGTGGCGCGGTTGCTGGGTGGGGATTTCACCAGCCGGCTGAACCAGGTGCTGCGCGAGACGCATGGCTATTCGTACGGCGTCGATGCGTCGGTGTGGTCGAACATCCCGACGGGCGGCATGCTGACGGTCTCGTCGGCGGTGCAGGCGGACAAGGTGGGGCCGGCGCTGGCTGATATCATCGCGGGATTCGGCAGCCTGGCGTCGGTGCCGGTGGCCGATGCGGAGTTGGCGCGGACGGTGATGGCGACGGCGGCAGGCACAGCCGGTTCGGTTGAGACGTCGGGCGGGCTGTTCGGGCTCGTGATGAGTGCCGCCGGCATGGGGCTGACGGCGGAGGAACTGAACGGCAAGCTCGATGAGATCGTGGCGCTGAAGCTGCCGGCGGTGCAGGCGGCAGCGCAGTCGATGGCGTCGCTGGAGCGTGCGGTGGTGGTCATCGCGGGCGATCCGCAGTCCATCCTGCCGCAGTTGGAGACGATCGGCATTACCGACGTGACGGTGATCCCGCCGGACGAGTGATCTGACGCTTGGCGCTCACGAGCTAGCTCTTCGGACCGATAGCTGAGGGGCGGGCTGAGACCCCACCGATTACGGCTCGCAGTCCTGCAAATGATATGCACTTGCAGCGCTCTGGCGTTCTGTTAGCATCGCAAATGCGAACCATTCGCAATTGGAGGCTGGCTTGGCGTCGGAATCATCCCTGCGGCGCAGAGATTTGTTGTGGGCAAGCCTTGCGGCGGCCGGCGGTACGGCTGTCGCGCTGAAGGGAGCGCTCGGGCAGGAGAGCCATACGGGGCACGCCGGCATGGCGACCCCCGATGTGGCGCCCGAGCCTAGCGACGCCGCCTATGGCGGGGCGCACTCGGCGCATGGCGACATGATGACGGTGGGCGACGTCGATGAAGCCGCCAATGGCTTTACCGCGACGCAACTGCTGACCGAGTGGGACACGGGCACGGTTTCGAGTCTCTCCGACGGGCGGACGCTGCGCAGCTTCGTGATCGAGGCGATCGACAGGGAGATCGAGATTGCGCCGGGCGTGAAGTTCCCGGCCTGGACCTATAACGGCCGTGTGCCGGGGCCGGCGATCCGGGCCAAGGAGGGGGATCGGCTTCAGATCACCTTCAAGAATTTCGGCTCGCACCCGCACTCGATGCATTTCCACGGCATCCATTCGGCGAGGATGGACGGGGTGCCCGGGGCTGGGCTGATCAATCCCGGCGAGACGTTCGTCTACGAGTTCGACGCCTTTCCATTTGGCTGCCACCTCTATCACTGTCACGCCTTGCCGCTGCGGCGGCACATGCACAAGGGCATGTACGGCGCGTTCGTCATCGACCCCGATCCGGCGGTGCATCCGGAGGCGGCCGAGGTGGCGAAGTCGCGTCTGCTGGGGACGCCGGAGAACGCACGCTGGCAGGAACTGGTGATGGTGATGAACGCCTTCGACACCAATTTCGATAGCGAGAACGAGTTCTACGCCGTCAACTCGATCGCCCATGCCTACGCCAAGGTGCCGATCCGGATCGAGAAGAGCCGGCCGGTGCGGATCTATCTGGTCAACGTGACCGAGTTCGACCCGATCAATTCGTTCCACCTGCACGCGAACTTCTTCGACTACTACGATACGGGCACGAACCTTTCGCCGACGCTCAGGACCGTGGACCTGATCACGCAGTGCCAGGCGCAGCGCGGCATTCTGGAGTTCAGCTATGCCAGGCACGAGCCCGGCCAATACATGTTCCACGCGCACCAGACCGAGTTCACGGAGCTCGGCTGGATGGGCATGTTCGACGTGGTGGAGGCCTGAGATGAGCGATGCTGCCCAGACCGTCGATGTTGTGCCGAAGCCGTCCGGCTGGACGCGGCTGCTGTGGGTGTTGCTGCCAATGCTGGCGCTGACGGCAGCGCTGGCCTGGGTGTTCGTTGCCGACCCACTGAGGAGCTTCGACAACGGCGCGCCGCCGGTCGAGGGGCTGACCGTGGAGCGGACGGTGCTGGACAGCAGCGGGGTCAAGCTGCAGGTGCGGGCCGGCGGCTCGACTGACATGCGGATCGCGCAGGTGCAGGTGGACGACGCCTATTGGGTATTCGCGCAGGACCCGCCCGGACCGCTGCCGCGCGGCACCACCGCCTGGGTATCGCTCGCCTATCCGTGGGTGCTGGGCGAGGCGCACGCAGTGCGGTTCGTCACCGATACCGGGGCGACGTTCGATCATGAGATCGCGGTGGCGGTGCCGACGCCGCAGCCTACTGCTACGGCACTGGGCGCACAGGCGATCATCGGTCTCATCGTCGGGCTGCTGCCGGTAAGTGTGGGGCTGATGTTCTATCCCGCCCTGCGCGGCATCGGCCGTGAGGGCATGAACTTCCTCCTGGCGCTGACGGTTGGGTTGCTGGGGTTCCTGCTGGTCGACATGAGCAGTGAGGCGCTCGAGGTGGCCGGCGAGGCCGCCGCGATGTTCCAGGGGCCGGCGCTGGTGGTGCTGGCCGGAGCAGCGAGCTTCCTGGTGCTGATGGCCGCAGGGCGCTGGCGCGGGGCACCGAGCGGGGTGCAACTGGCGTTCTTCATCGCGCTCGGCATCGGGCTGCACAACTTTGGCGAAGGCCTTGCAATCGGGGCGGCATTCGCGTCCGGCGCGGCCGGGCTGGGCCTGTTCCTGATCGCCGGGTTCACCTTGCACAACGTCACAGAAGGCATCGGCATCGCAGCGCCGATCCTGAAGGAGAAGGTGCCGCTGTGGTCGTTCGCGGCGCTGGCGGTGCTGGCGGGCGGGCCTGCGGTGGTCGGCCTCTGGATCGGCAGCCTGGCCACGGCGCCGCAATGGACGGCACTGGCGCTTGGTGTGGGAGCGGGCGCGATCCTGCAGGTGATCATCGAGGTCGGCGCATACCTGGTGCGCAGCAATGCGGGCAAGGCGGGGACCTGGTTCACCCCGGCGGTGATTGGCGGCCTGATCGCCGGCGGCGCCGTGATGTATGTCACCGGGGCGTTGGTGAAGATCTAGGGGAGCGGCAGGCCAAGGCGGGCGAGCAGGGCGGCAAAACGTGGCTCGTTGCGCAGGCTGCGGAATTCCGGCTCGACCAGCAGGCCAATAGTTTCGCCGCGCTCGACAGAGGTCTCGAGGTAGCTGAGTGCCTCGTCCTTGTCGCCGAGCAGCGCGGCTGTGGCGGCGACCTTGTAGGCCTGCTCGCGCTCGGCCTGGAACTGGCGCTTCTGCTCGACGAGCATCGCGGTGAGCATGGCTTCGCGGCCGGACGGCAGGGCCTGGCGCGCGGTTTTGGCGATCAACTGCCGGGCGGCACTGCCTTCGACCTGGGCAGCGATCTCGTAGTTGTCGAGGAACTCCGCGTAGCGATGCTGGTCGAGATAGATGGTCGCGAGATAGGCGGGCACTGCGAGGTAGTCGGGATTGGCCTGGCGCAGTTGCTCGAGCATGGCGATCGCCGCCTGGGTGTCGCCGGCGTAGTAGTGGATCAGCGCGGCATTGGCGCGGACGGAGCGCGAGTCCGGCTGCAGGGCAAGGGCGCGGTCGATCAGTTCGCGCGGGCGCTCGAACTTGCCCATGTGCATCGAGGTCAGCGCGTACCAGTGCAGCGCCTGGGCGTTGTCCGGCATGAGCGCAAGCGACTTTTCGAACAGTTCGGCAGAACGGGCGAATTGGTGCTCACCGTAAAAGGCGTTGAAGCCGAGGGCGGCATAGGCCTCGGCCAAAGCGGGATCGAGCGCGATGGCACGCTCGGCGGCGGCCTTGGCCTTGGCGTAGGCCTCCGGCGCGGGCGCCGAGGTGTACTGACTGATGAGGTTGTAAACGTTGGCGAGGCCGACCTCGGCGCGGGCATAGCCGGGTGCGATCGCCAACGCTGCATCGAACTTCTCAATGGCGATGGCAAAGCCGGAAGCGGTGCGGCTGGTCCAGGCGATGACGCCCTCGTCATAGAGGGCGCGAGCCTCGGCCGGGATGGGCGGCGCTGCATCAGGCCGGGATGGGGTGGTGGCGACCAAGCCGATAATGATGAGGCCGAGGATCGCCATCACTGCGGCGATGGGCAGGAACAACCGCCGGCGGGTTGGCGCCGACGTCGCCTCGATGGGACCTGCCACGATGGCCATCGGACGCGGGGCGCTCAGCCAGGCCTCGAGTTCGTTCACATAGGCAAAGACCGAGGTTCTGGTGCCGCCAGGCACTCGGCGCACCGGCAGGCCGCGGATGGTTTCCCAGCGCTTCACCGTGCGCTCGTCCTTGCCGAAGAAGGCGGCGATCTCCTTCCAGCTGTTCAGGCGCTGGCCTAACCCCTCCGAGCCGGGTTGGTCAGACGTGTGCAAGCTCCGAATTCCGTCGTCCATCACGGTTGCCCTCGTGAGCAATTAACCGTTGAAGGCGGGCGGGGAGTCAACTGCGATACAGCGCATTTGATCGAACGGGCGAAACGACCCGTTCTTAGCTTTCCGGAAGCACCGGCAGATGACGCTGGAGGCGATATCGTCTATGAACGATGAAGGCGTCTGCTCGGGCTTGGATCCGCGGCGCCTGAACCTTTCCCCACCGGCGGCATTGTACCGCCGCACACCAGACATCGCCGTCCGCCCTAAGCGTCACGTCCTGCGGCCGGCTTGTCTCATCGATAATACTCGGAGGCAGTAAATGGCATCGGTTCCATCCATCAAACTTCGCGACGGCAATTCCATCCCGCAACTGGGGCTGGGTGTGTGGCAGGTCGATCCGGCGATCACCGCGCGCGTCGTCACGGACGCTATCGATGCCGGCTACCGGTCCATCGACACGGCCGAGGGCTACAACAACGAAGAGGGCGTGGGCGAGGCGATCAAGCGCTCCAGCGTGCCTCGCGATCAGCTGTTCATCACCTCGAAGCTCCGCAATGGCGGGCATGCGCGCGACCTGGCGCTGAAGAGCTTCGATGCCACCATGAAGGCGCTGGGGATCGACCAGCTCGACCTGTTCCTGATCCACTGGCCGGTGCCCAGCCAGGACAAGTATGTCGAGGCGTGGAAGACGCTGGTGGAGCTGAAGACGCAGGGGCGGATCCGCTCGATCGGCGTGTCGAACTTCAACCAGGATCACCTCGAGCGCATCATCGCCGAAACCGGCGAGACCCCTGTGGTCAACCAGATTGAGCTGCATCCGCGGTTCCAGCAGCGCGACAAGCGCGACTTTCACAAGGCCAACAACATCATCATCGAGAGCTGGAGCCCGCTGGGCTCGGGCCGCATGCTCGACGATGCGACGGTGGGCACGATCGCCAAGAAGCACGGCAAGTCGATCGCGCAGACGATCATCCGCTGGCACCTGCAGGAGGGGCTGATCGTCATCCCGAAGTCGACGCACAAGGAGCGCATCGCCGAGAATTTCGACGTGTTCGGCTTCGAGCTCGATGCCGACGACATGGCGAAGATCAATGGCCTGAACAAGGGCAGCGGCCGCGTCGGGTCGGACCCGGCGACGGCGGCGTTCCTGTTCTGAAGTCTGCGCTGGTGTGAAGCATGAAGGCCGGGAGCGATCCCGGCCTTTTCTATTCGGCAACCGCGATGCGGCGGCGGAACAGCAGGTCCTTGGCGGCGAGGACGGCGCCAGCGGTGATCAGCAAGCAGGCGATCAGGATCATGTGGCTGTAGGTCGCGTAGCCAGTGAGGATCAGGATCAGGGTGGAGAGCAGGGGCGCGGAGTAGGAGGCGGCGCCGAGCACCTGGATGTCGCCGCGCTTCACCCCGATGTCCCAGACATAGAAGGCGAGCCCGACCGGGCCGAGGCCGAGCCCGATCAGCGCAGCCCATTGCCAGAGGTCGGTGGGCCAGATGGTCTGCTCGAGGAGCAGGTGGCAGACGGCGGCGAGGACGGCAGTGACGAGGCAGAAGCCGGCGATGGCATCGCTGCTGACGGCGGCGAAGCGGCGCGACAGCACCGAATAGGCCGACCAGATGAGGGCGGCGCAGAGCGCAGCGGCATAGCCGACGGCATATTGCGGATCGAAGCCAAAGCCCTGGCCGCGGGTGACGACGAGGACCGCGCCGCTGAGCGCCAGGGCGCAGCCGGCGACGTGCTGCCACTTCAGCCGTTCACCGGGGAGGAGGGCGGAGAACACCACGATCAGCAGCGGCCAGAGGTAGTTGATCAGCCCGGCCTCGACCGGCGGCGCGTTCCTGAGCGCGAAGAAATAGCAGAAGTGGTAGCCGAAGAGGCCGACCACCCCGAGCAGCCAGACCGGCAGCGGCTGGCGCATCGCTTTGATGGCGCCGGGGCGCAGCACCAGCAGCGACAGCCCGCCGATAGCGAAGGTGACCGCAGTGAGTTGGAAGGCCGGCATGGCGCCGCTGGCGGCGGTGAAAAAGGCCAGCAGCGACCAGAGCATGACGGCGGCGAAGCCGATGAAGGTGGCGGTGGAGCGCGAGAGATGGCTGGTCATCCGTTGCTTCTAGCGTGGCCGAACGGGTTTGGGGAAGGGCGGGGGTTGCAGCCGCCGGTCGCGTTTCCTAGCTTTGCGGGATGAGCCTCAGCGCAGCCGATCTTCTTGAACTCCGCCAACGCCTTACCAGCGGATTTGGTCCAATCGAGAGCGAGGTGTTGGCCGAGAAGGCATCGTCGCTGGGCCACTATGGGCGGCAGGTGGAGAAGGCCATGGCGGCGCTGAGGGCGTTCGACGCCGCTCCCGGCACTGCGGATGAGCGCATGGTTCTGGTCAAGGCCGCGGCGCGAGACGTGTGGAAGTTCTTCGTGCAGCGCGAAGCCTGCGGCATGCGCGACCAAAGGGACGCCATCCGTCACTACGGCATCCCGCAAGAGGTGCTGGTTCGGCTCGGCGCGGTGGAGAAATGAACCGGATTGATCCGGCACTTCGATCTCACTAGAATCTATGAGATCGATTACATGCCAAGCCGGCGCGGGACGTTAAGTACGGATTGGATCACGTGGATCGAGTTGTCTTGATACGGCCCGGGAACGCCGATGCTCGGCGATAAGGTACGCAAGTCCCTCAGGGACATGGATACGCCATCCGCAGCCTTGCGTCCGGCTGCCGACATCGTCCCGCCCTTCCACAAGCTTGCCGTCGACGTGATCTGGGCGGGGTTCCGGATCGATCCGGAGGCGCTGCGGCCGTTCCTGCCCGAAGGGCTGGTGCTATCGCCGGCCAGTATCGGCGTGCTCGGCATCTACCAGGCGCCGTCCGGCTATGGCATCGCGCCGTACACGCGCGGGCTGGTGGGCGTGTCGGTCGAGGGGCTGGCCGGCTCCGACGTGGGCGAGGGCATGTTCGTGATGGGCAACATCATGGATGAGCCGGGCGCCGCGACGATGCGGCGGTTCTATTCGGGCGCGACGGTGGAGGGCACTGCGCACACCTGGCGGGAGGGTGACCTGCTGCACGGCGTCGCCTCGGTCGGCGGTGTCGACTGGCTGCGGGCGACGATCCGGCCAGGTGAGATTCGCGCGGGGCTGTCGGGTGTCGACAACTTCCTAGGCATCACGCAGGCCGGCTTGATCAAGCATGCCGACTCGACCGTGGCGGATCTGGCGGATGCCGAGATCGTGACACTGGAGATCACCGATGCGGCGCCCGACTACATGCGGGCGCTGCGGCCGGTTGAGTACGTGTTCGCGCTGGATGCATCGCGGGTGAACTCGATCTGGAGCGAGCCGCGGGTGGTGGGGCTCACGACCTCGGGCAACGCGGCATCGGTGTTCCTGGGGTTGATCGAGGATACCGGCCGCGCCGCCGCAGTGGTGCGGCAGGATGGGACGCTGATCGAGGCCAATGCCAGCGGACGGGCCCTGCTCGGACCGGATGGTTCGCGGCCGGGTGAGCCGCTGCTCAGTGGTCTGGCAGCGGAGCGGCAGGCACTGGGCCATGCGTTGAAGATGAGCTGTGCGCGCAAAGGGCCGCGGGTGTCGGAGCCGATCGCGCTGACGAGGGCTGGGGGCGGACGCCTGCTGGCCTATGTGTTGCCGCTCGAGCATGGTGAGCACGGCAAGGATTGTGCGCTGGTGCTATTGGCCGACACGCGTGAACCGGAGCGGCGCGATGCGGTGCAGATGCTGCAATTGTTTGGCCTGACCGGCGCCGAGGCCAAGCTTGCCGCTTTGGTAGGCGTCGGCCACCCGCCGCGTGGCGCTGCCGCTGAACTGAGCATCTCCGAGCACACGGCGCGGTCGACACTCAAAACCGTCTACGACAAGCTCGGAATCAGGAAGCAGTCGGAGCTCGGCCACCTCGTGGCGCGCCTGCAGTATCTGTAGAAGCAATGCTGTCCATAGATGGCTGCCCCCCGCATTTGTGGGGTGCGGCGGGTCGCGCGTGATGTGCATCCTTTGCCTGGATGCTGCGAAATGGATGGTTGCCGTGCTCGACCTGTTGGAAAAACGCGCCAAACCCAAAGCGCCGCAGCTCACGGGACTGACTGTCGGCGACGTCATCGCCATGCTGGAGACGTTCGACCCTTCGGCGCCGGTGATGGTACATGGCGAGAGCGGTGGCTTTGAGGAAGTACTGGGCTTCCGCACCACCGGCGTGGCGCTGAACGTCAATTCGGCCGAGGGCTTCGGACCGCACGACGTGCCTGATGACGGGGCGCAGCCCGACCTCGTCGCCGTTGTGCTGCGGTCGACCGAGCGCTAAAGCGCTAGCTTGAAACCTTCGTGGCTCTTGGAAAAACCCAGCCGCTCGTAGAAGCGGTGGGCATCGAGCCGCTTCTTGTTCGAGGTGAGCTGGACGAGACCGCAACCGCGAGCCCGCGCCTGTTCGATGGCCCAACCGATCATCTCGCCACCCAGCCCCAGGTTGCGATGTGTCGGGGCGATGTGCACGGCCTCGATGAGGCTGCGGAGCTCGCCGAGGCGGTTGATGCCAGGGATGTAGGTCAGCTGCATGGTGCCGACTACTTGTCCCTCGAACTCGGCGATCACCAACTGCTGGTTGGGGTCGGTTGCGATGGCATCGAACGCGGCGATGTAGCGTGGGTGGTGTGGCTGGTCGGGTAGGTCAGCACTGGGCGCGACATTGTCGTCGACAATCAGCCGGACGATGAAGCCGAGATCGTCAGGGGTCGCGTCGCGAAAGCTCAGCCGGCTCATTCGGTTCGTCCTCGAATCCATCGATGTGCAGATCACGGGTACTGGTGATGATCGAGTCGAGGAAGCCGGGGAAGCGCGCGTCGAGATCAGTGCGGCGCAGGGTGACGCGGCGGCGCGTACCCTCGGGGGTGACATTGACCACTCCGGCCTCGCGCAGCTTGCCTACGTGGTAGGTAATCGACGTCTTGCTGGCGAGATCGGTAAACTGACCGCAGGTCATGCCGATGCCTTCGCAGCGCGACAAATGGCCGATGATGGCGAGCCGCGTCTCATCGCCCAGTGCGGTGAGCACGTTGGGAAGGGTGATCTGATCGGCATCGGGATGCGGCAAAGTCGGCTGTGTGCTCATGCCGTTTAACTATGCCATTTCCTGTCAAAGTTCAATGATCGTTGAACTAGGGGTTGACGTGGGGCCGGCCGAGGTTCATTTGTTCAACAATCATTGAACTAAGGGAAGTCACATGGACACGCGGCTTATCTGGCTCGCGCTCGGCACCTTTGCCGTCGGCGTCGAGGGTTTCGTCATCGCTACGCTCCTGCCGGCCATCGCAGCCGATAGCGGCGTGACGATCACGCAAGCGGGTTATCTGGTCTTCGCCTATGCCATTGCCTACGCGGTGGGAGCGCCGGTGCTTTCGGCGTTCACCGGCAAGTTCGACCGGCGGCCGCTGCTCGCTGTGGTGGCGCTGGTGTTCGCGACAGGCGCGCTGCTGGCGGCGATCTCGCAGGGCTATGCGATGCTGTTGATCGCGCGATTGATCATCGCGGCATCGGCCGGCCTTTATGCCGCTACGGCTCAAGCAGCGGCGGTGACACTGGCTCCGCCCGAGCGGCGGGCGCGGGCGGTGGCGACGGTGGTTGCGGGCACGACGATGGCGGTGGCGCTGGGCGCGCCGATCGGAGCGTTCCTCTCAGGCTTTGCCGGCTGGCGCGGCACCTATTTCGCCATTGCCGGTGTGGGTGTGCTGACTGCGGCAGCGATCTGGATGATGTTGCCC
Organism: Devosia sp. P3_B2; assembly: GCF_056402875.1. Lineage (NCBI taxonomy): Bacteria > Pseudomonadati > Pseudomonadota > Alphaproteobacteria > Hyphomicrobiales > Devosiaceae > Devosia > Devosia sp. P3_B2. The sequence continues at coordinate 398,951 of NZ_JBFUGO010000002.1, forward strand.
AAGGGCATACAGGGCGACCGGCGCGGGCTTGGCGAGCGGCTGGGGGTGCTCAGCGTGCCCGGCCTGCTGCCTGCGCTGCTGACGATCCTGCTCTACATGGCCGGCCCGTTTGCCGCATTCATCTACCTCGGGCCGGTGACCACCAAGCTGATGGGGCTCGACGCCGGGCTGCTGCCCTTCGTGATGCTGGCCTATGGCCTCGGCGCGGCGCTCGGCAACCCACTGGGCGGGCAGTTGTCTGACCGGATCGGGGCGCAGGCGACGGTGACCATCGCCGCGGTGCTGAACATCGTGTTCCTGGTGCTGCTCGGCGCCATTCCGCTGTTGCCGCAGCCGGTGGTCATGCCGGCCTACTTCGCCTTCATGGTGGCCTGGGGCATCGCTGGCTGGATGTTCGTTCCGGGACAGGTGAGCCGAGTGGTTGCCCTGTCGCCGACATCGGCGCCGCTGGCGCTGTCGCTCAATGCATCGTTCCTCTATCTCGGGACCGCGCTGGGTGCGCTGGTTGGCGGCGTGGTGCTCGAGCACCTGCCGATCGGCGACCTGGGGTTGGTAGCGGCGATCTTCCCGGCCCTTGCGTTGGGCATCCTGGTCGCGAGCCGTCCACGCGTCGTACCGATGCCCCGGCTCGGCTGAAGCCGATGGCCCGGCTCGGCTGAAAGGCTTAGCCCCCGCGCCTTGACCGGTGCCGGGGGCTCTCCTAACCATCGTCGGGCGAGGGGCTTCGGCGATGGACGTGCGACTGCTGTGGTTGGCGCTGGGCGCATTCGCCGGCAGCGTCGAGAGTTCGCTCATCGTCAGCGTGTTGCCGGCCATCGCGTCCGAGACGGGCGTCAGCCTCTCGCAAGCCGGCTATCTAATCTTCGGCTATTCCATCGCCTACGGCATCGGCACGCCGGTGCTCTCGACAGTGTTCGGGCATGTCGACCGGCGGTCGGTGGTGGCCGGCGCGGAGTTGCTGTTCGGGCTGATGGCGCTGTTGCTCGGGGTACTGCCGGGGTTCCTGCTGCTGGTGCTGGCGCGTACGCTCCTGGCGCTCGGGGCGGGGCTGTTCACTTCCACGGCGCAAGCTACGGCCGTGGCGCTGGCAGCGCCGGGCAAGCGTGGCACGGCGATATCCACGGTGGTGATGGGCGGCTCGATCGCGGTGGCAATCGGCGCTCCGGCCTCGGCGCTGGTGGCGCAGTTCCTGGGCTGGCGAGCTGCCTATATCGGGCTCGGGATGCTCGCGATCATCGCCTCGGCGACGATGTGGCTGAAGCTGCCGGACGACATTCACGGTGACCGGCGGACCATCCGCGAGCGGCTGAGCGTGCTGAAGGTGCCGGGGGTGCCGCTGACGCTGCTCACCTCAGGCGTAACGGTGCTGGCGAGCTTCACCTTCTTCAACTACCTGGCGCCGGTGACCACCGACTTGCTTGGCCTCGACCGGGTGCTGCTGCCCTTGGTGATGTTCGCGTTCGGGATCGGCGCGATGCTCGGCAACTACTTCGGCGGGCGCATGGCTGACCGGATCGGCGGCAAGCAGACGACGCTGGTGATCCTCGGCCTGATGATCGTGCTGTTGGCTGCGCTTCCGGTGCTGGCAACGCTGCCACGGGCGATGGTGTTGCCGGCGTTCTTCGCCCACATGGTGCTCTATGGCGTCGTCTCGTGGGGGTTCTTCCCGCCGCAGCTGCACCGGCTCGCCACTCTGGCACCGGCGGCGGTGCCGCTTTCGGCGTCGCTGAACCTCACGGCAATGAATGTCGGCGGGGCGCTGTCGGCACTTGTCGGCGGGCTGGTGCTCGAGGGCTTCGGCATCGCCTATCTCGGGCCGATCGGTGCTGTCGCCGCGGTGGTGGCGCTGGTGATTGCCTACCTGGCGCCGGACCATCGCGAAGCGATCTAGACCACCCGCTTACCCTTGGGGCTGAGGCCCCAGGCGGCGAACAGCACGATGACGGCAAGCCCGGCCGGCAGAATAGCCAGCAGCTGGTTGCCCGCCGCGAGGACGGCGGCGCCGGCCCACATGATTGAGCTCAATGCCTCGGAGATGGTGGCGGTGCGCGAGGCGACCTGGCGCCGGCGGAACATGGCGCGGCGCATCGGCACGCGGAACCACAGCTGGATGGCGGTGGCGGAACCGGCCGAGATGGCAACGAAGATCGCAGTGATCCAGGCGAGCTCCAGCGAGGCGATGCAGACCAGCAGCAGGATGGGCGCAAAGACCACGGCGATGGAGCAGAGCACCGCCTCGATCTTGGCGACGAGCACGGCGCGCGGATGGATCGGTGCCGTGACGACGAGGTCGTGCGCGTCCTCGCCGGAGATGGCGAGCCAGGAGAGGCCGCCCGCGAGCTGGCCGGCGGCCATCACGATCACCGGGATGACGACGACATAGGTGCCGGCGCTCTGGCCGTAGGAGACCCAGAGGAACAGTGCCGGCGGGAACAGATAGAGGATCTGCATCAGCGTCTGGCTGAGCAGCCACGGATCGCGCAGCAGCAGGCGCCACTCCTTGACACGCAGGGCGTGGCGTTGCGAGGCCTTGCGGAATGGTCGCGTGGAGGCGGTCTGCTGCACGCGGGTAGCGGAGACACCAGCGGCGGCGATGGCGTGCTGGGCGAAGCCACCGGAGGTCATGCGGATGACCAGGGCGAGGACGCCTAGGCCGAGCAGCAACACCAGCAGCATGGCGCCGAGATCGCCCATCGCCGCTTTGGCGGGGAGCCAGACGAGGTTGGACGGCTCCGGCGTGCCGGCGACGAACTCGGGCGATTGCAGCACCGAGAAGCGGTTCATGTTGCCGAAGCTGAGGATGGCGACCGCCTGGATGCCGATGACGAAGCCGGCGCCGACGATACCGGCAATGATCTGCGCGATCAGCCGGGTGCGGGCGGGGCCGATGCTGCGGAACAGGCCCACGGTGACCAGCACCGAGATGGCGGCCGAGATCGCGCCGAAGCCGGCCAGTACGCCATAGGCGGCGAGCCACTTCGGACCGCCGTAGATGACCAGCACGTTGATGATCGGGCTGGCGAGCAGGCACGCCAGCAGCACGGTGCCGAAGGCGGTGGCGCCGGTGCGGACGGCGAAGACGCGGGCCGAGGATGCGGGGGAGCTGAGGATCAGGTCGAGATCGGAGCGCGAGTAATAGGCGCGGGTCACCGATTCCAGCGCCTGGCTCAGCATCACGGTCCAGAACAGGAAGCCGCTGCCGGTGACCAGCACCAGCGTCGATTTGTCGACGACGATGCCCTTGGCGATCCAGGGGGCGAGCAGCGCATAGGCGAGCCAGTGCAGGCCGAGGTAGAACATGGCGAGCGTGACGAACAGCACGACGCCGCGGACTTTGCGGCCTCCGGTGGTCATGGCGAGCCAGTCGCGCCAGGCGAGGCGGAACTCGTGGGCGGCGAACCAGGAAAGCGTGGCCGGTGTGCTCATCAGGCGGCGACATCCGCCATGTCGGCTTCCTTCTGGGCGACCAGATCGAGGAAGATTTCTTCGAGCGTGGTCTCACGGCCGATGCGGGCGCGCAGTTCTGCGAGCGTGCCTTCGGCGACGAGGCGGCCGTGATTGATGACGCCGATCCGCTCGGCCATGCGCTCGGCGACTTCGAGGATGTGAGTGGTCATGATGACGGTTACGCCGGACGCCACCTTCTGCTTCAGCACGTCCTTGACCTGCCGGGCGGAGCCGGCGTCGAGGCCGGTGAGCGGCTCGTCGAGGATGATCAGGCGCGGGTCGTGGACCAGTGCGCCGGCGAGGGCGACCTTCTGCAGCATGCCCTTGCTGAAGCCGCCGCAGCGCTCATTGGCGTGCGGGCGAAGGCCGAGCCAGTCGATCAACGCGTTGGAATGACGCTCGGCCTCGCGGGCATCGATGCGCCAGAGGCCAGCGACGAACTCGAGATATTCGAGCGGGGTGAGGCGGTCGTACACCATCGGCTCGTCGGAGACCCAGGCGACGATCGATTTGGCGGCGATCGGGTCCTTGGCAGCGTCGATGCCATAGACCGAGATGGAGCCTGCTTCCGGCTTCAGTAGCCCGGCGACCATGCGGAGGATGGTGGTCTTGCCGGCACCGTTGGGGCCGAGCAGGGCGTAGAACTCGCCGGCCTTCACCTTGAGCTCCAGGTCGATGACGACCGGCCGGTCAAAGCTCTTCTTGAGCCCGGAAATGTCGAGGGCAAGGTCGGCTGGCATGCGTGAGGCTCCGGTCGTGATGCCGGAACCTTAGTGCGGCCGCCTTGCGGCGAGGTGAACTGATTCGGTTAAGAACAATTGATCGGAGCGCGGAAGATATGGCGGTCCCACGAAGAGGATGGGCAGCGCTGAGGCCGCCCACCTCCGTCAGAGTCCGGCGCGATCGATGATGACGCCGGGGCAGTTGCCGGCGCCTTGCGACGCACCGTCGTGAATGAGGCTCCCGAGGTCGCTGTCGGGAGTGATCACGCCGGCAAGTGAGATCTGCAGTTCGGTGAGCACCATGCGGTTGCCCGCCTGCTCCTTCTTGCAGTTGATCTCGACACGGTCGCCAGCACCGGGCCCGAAGGCGGCATCCACCGCAGCCCGGATCTGCGCCGGGGTAACCGAATTGTCGATGTTGTCGACCATGAAGCCGACGAGCGAAGATGCGTTGAGATCTTCCATCAGCGCCAGGGTTTCGGCGAAATAGCTCTCCATCGGCTCCTTGTAGCAGGTGCCGTGGACCAGCCACTCGTGGCGTTCGAGGAAGGACGCCGTGCCCGGCATGACGACCTTCAGCCGATCCATCAGTTCGGCCGGGATCACCACGGCCGGCAGGAGGCGCCAGGTTGCCGGCTTGTCGTTGGCCTTCATCTCCGGGGTGACACCGACGCAATATTCGCGGCCTTGCGGCTGCGGCCAGAGGCCGTGCAGCGCGAAATGGCTCGCGTCGAACCGATCCTCACCCTGGTTGAGGCATTCGACCTTGTCGGGCTGCGTCTCGCAGAAGCCCGGCTGCCAGCTGGCGGCCAGCATGTAGATGTCCGAACCGGCCGGCAGACCGGCGTCGCCGACGTCGACATTGCCGTCATCGTCTGGGGTCGGGGTCGGTTGGTCCGGCGCTTCGACGGTCCTGACGCCACAGCCAACGGCAACCCAGCGTTCCTGCGGCGCGACGCCCGGAATGATCATTCGATAGTGGGACGGACCATCCGGCCGGTTGATCTCGATGAGTTCATAGGCACGGCCCGGTTCGACGAGAATGCCGCCAGGATTGGTCTGGTTGCGGAATGACTGAAAGGCCGGGCAGGCCTGTTGTGCGATAAAAAAACCATCGATCGGTACTGCCACGGCCGGAGATGAAACCGCCGCGACAGCCAAGGCGGAAAGTATCGATACGAACTTCATCTTCACCCTCCCAGCGAAATATGAAGCCGGGAGAGTAACGATTGAGTAAGTCACGTCAATGACAGTGTGTCAGCGCTGCGTCACATAGCCGTCCGGAACACCGCGCGTCGACAATACGAACTGCCAGACCTGCAGCACCTTGGCGCGGAAGCCGCCGGCGCAGCAGAGCAGGTAGTACTTCCACAAGCGGTAGAAGCGTTCCTCCTCGGGGTTACGGTCCTTCTTCCAGTTGCGGTCGAAGTTCTCGTACCAGGCGACCAGCGTCTTGTCGTAGTGCGGGCCGATATTGTGGAGATCGATGACGCTGAACAGCCCGTCAATGGCCTTGCCGATTTGGGCCATCGAGGGGATGACGCCGCCGGGGAAGATGTACTTCTCGAGCCACGCCTCGATGGTTTCGGTCGACCATTGCGAGCCGATAGTGTGCATCATGAACAGGCCATCGTCCTTGATGACGCTGTGCGCCTTCTCGAAGTAGGTCCGGTAGTTCTTGTGCCCCACATGCTCGAACATGCCCATCGAGACGACATGGTCGGTCTTGCCCTCGAACAGCCGGTAATCCTTGACCTGGAACTCGACGGGGAGGTGCTTGTAGCGCTCGCGGCCATAGGCGGCTTGATCGGGGGAAACGGTGACGCCGACGCAGTTGGCGCCGTATTTCTCGGCGGCAAAGCCCATGAAGGCGCCCCAGCCGCAGCCGATGTCCCAGACGGTCTGGCCCGGTTGCAAGCCAATCTTGCGGCAGACCATGTCGAGCTTGGCTTCCTGCGCCTGATCCACATTGGTGACGCCTTCCGGCCAGTAACCGCAGGAGCCGGTCATGCGCTTGTCGAGCGAGGCTTTGTACGCCTCGGTTTCGCTGTAGTGCATCGCGGCAACGCGCTTCGAGCGCGCGACGTTCTGCATGTTCATGATGCGCGCCTGCACCACCTGCCAGACGAGGTTGGTGGTGACGCGCACGCCGTCGGGGACTCGCGAGCGGAGCACGCGGTTGAAGAACTCCGCCATGTCGGCGACGTCCCAGATGCCGTCCATGTAGGCCTCGCCGAGGCCGAGGGTGCCCTGGCCGTAAAGTCGTCTCCAGAATTCGTCTGAGTGGATCTGAGGGTCCCACGGATTGGGCCCGTTCAGGGTGATATCTGCCTCCTTGAGGAGGACTTCCATTTGTGGGGTGGCTCCCATCGAATCCCTGCTCGTTCAAATAGACAAAACGCGGGAAGCCAATGCCCGTCGGACGGGCGAGTCAAGGGCGGCAGCCTAGCTGCCGCCCTTGGGTCGATCAGAGCGTGATGCGGTAGATGCCGAAGCCGGCATCGCTGGTCTTGCCCGTCGCCTCGATCTTCACCGCGGTGACGTCGGCGAGGTGTTCGGCTGCCTTTGGCCCGGTTTCGAACAGCACGGTGCCGCCGATCGGGGCGAGGGCCCAGTTGCTGTCGGCCTTGGGCTCGATGGTCTTCTGCTCGATGATGTAGCGCACGATGATGTCGCGGTTGGTGTCGGGACCCTTGAAAACGATCTTGTCGGGCCCGATGCCCGGGAAGGTGCCGCCGCCGCCGGCGCGGTAGTTATTGGTGGCGACGACGAACCTCTGCGCCGGATCGATCGGCTTGCCGTCGAATTGCAGGTCGACGATACGGCTCTCGGTATTGCCGAGGTCCTCGCCCTTGGGACCGTATTTCGAGGGCTTGGTGACGTCGATCTTGTAGGTGACGCCGTCGATCACGTCGAAGTTGTAGGCCGGGAAATCGAGGTTGATCAGCGGCTGGTCGGCGCCGCCGGCAGCGACCTGGTTGAAGATGCCGGCCGAGCGGTCGAGCCAGTTCTGCACGTCCTGGCCGGTGATCACCACTGCCTGGATGGTGTTGGGGTAGAGGTAGAGATCGGCGACGTTCTTGATCGCCACCGGACCCACCGGCACGTCCGTGTAGTAGTCCGGGCCGCCGCGGCCACCAGCCTTGAACGGTGCGGCGGCGGAGAGGATCGGCAGGGCCTCGTTCTCGGTGCCCTTCATCATCTGCTCGAGGTACCACTTCTGGGCAATGTTGACGATCTGGACGGACGGATCGTCGGCAACGAGAGCGAAGTAGGAGTGGAGCGGTGCAGCGGTCTCGCCGACCGGGCGGCGGATGTAGGCGAGGGTCTCGTCGTGGTCATCCTGAGCGGCAGCGAGAATGGACGCGACGCTCTCGACCAGCGCCTTCGGTTTGCCTTCGACGCGCTCGAAGATCGGACGGGCTTCGGCAGTGTGGGAGACGACGCTCCACTTGCCGTCGGCGGCCTTCTCCAGCAGCAGGTCGATGAGGCCCATGTGCGAGCCCCAGAAACCGGCCATAACGGCGGGCTTGCCGGCGAGCGTGCCGGCGGTCAGGTCGGCGCCTTCGAGGCCCTCGAAGTCCTTGGAGTTCGGAAACACCAGGTGCTGGTGGCCGGTGACGATGACGTCGAGGCCTTCAACGGCCGCGAGTTGCAGCGCGGCGTTCTCGGCCTTGGGCTGGCCGGTGTCGGCAGCGATGCCGGTGTGGGCCAGCGCGACGACGAGGTCGGCACCCTCGGCGCGCATCTTGGGGATGTAGGCTTTGGCGGTCTCGACGATGTCGCGGGTATCCACCTTACCGGCGAGGTGGGTGTTGTCCCAGGTCATGATCTGCGGCGGCAGGAAGCCGATGAAGCCGATCTTGATGGCCTGCTTGGCGCCGGCGCCGTCGGTCAGTTCCTTTTCGACGATCTTGTAGGGCGCGACATAGGTCGTGTCCGACAGCGGATCGGCGCCCAGTTCACCCTTCGCCAGATTGGCCGAGACGATTGGGAAATTGGCGGCGGCGATGGCGGCGTCGAGGAACTCGAGGCCATAGTTGAACTCGTGGTTGCCGAGCGTGCCGACTTCGTAGCCGAGGGTGTTCATGGCCGCGATGATCGGGTGCGGCTCGTTGGTCAGGCCCTTCTCATAGGCGATGTAGTCGCCCATCGGGTTGCCCTGGATGACGTCGCCATTGTCGATGAGGATCGAGTTGCCGGCTTCGGCGCGGATCGAATCGATGATCGCGGCAGTGCGGGCGAGGCCCAGCGTGTCGTTCGGCGCGTCGGCGTAATAATCGTAGGGGAACACCGCGACATGCAGGTCGGTGGTTTCCATAAGGCGAAGATGGGCCTGGCCGGCGGCTGCCTGCACCGCGAAGGGGTGCAGCACCACGGCGGCGCCGAGCGTCGCCGAGCCGGCGAGGAAGGCGCGACGGGAAATCGAGTAATTGTAGTTCATGGACGTCTCCCACAACATTTGAAGAATGCGTGACCCGGCGGAACGTCGGCTCTGCTGGCCGGTTATCCCGCATGGCGATGATGGCCTCAGATGCCGCCGCTACGTGACGCTGCAATGACGGCGGCGATTGTGACAGTGACCTTTCTGGACCATCTGGTCAAATTTGCTGTCGCGCCGTGATTGGCAGTACTATTGTGAGCCGGTCCCAGGGAGAAAACGGATGAAGTGGCAAGGACGTGAGCGCAGTTCGAACATCGAGGACCGGCGCGGCCAGGGCGGCGGCGGTCTCGGCGGATCGGGCGGCGGTTTCGGGCCGCTCGGCGGCTCCCGCATCCCGATGGGGCGAGCTGGTGGCGGCGGGCTGGGGCTCATCGGTATCATTGTCGTGCTGGGCATCATCTGGTTCGCCACGGGGCAGAACCCGATCGACATCCTGACGGGCGGTGGCGCCGGTACGACGACGTCATCGAGCCAATGGTCACCGCCGGCGTCGACCGCCGGGCAGGACGAGCTGGCCGATTTCGTCGGCGTGGTGGTCAAGGACACCGAGAACCTCTGGGGCGAGGTGTTCCAGCAGAACAACATGACCTATCAGCCACCCAAGGTGGTGCTGTTCAGCGACGCGACGCAATCGGCATGCGGCGTGGCGCAGTCGGCATCGGGGCCGTTCTACTGTCCGAACGACAAGAAGGTTTATATCGACCTGGCGTTCTACGATCAGCTGCGCCGGCAGTTCGGCGCGCCGGGCGATTTCGCCCAGGCCTACGTGATCGCCCATGAAATCGGCCACGCGGTGCAGGACCAGACGGGCGTGCTGCCCGAGTTCAACCAGCGGCGCGGTGCGATGAGCCAGGAAGAGCAGAACGCCTATTCGGTGCGGGTCGAGCTGCAGGCCGACTGCTATGCCGGCGTTTGGGCGAACTACGCAAACCGGCAAAACTACCTGGAGCAGGGCGATGTCGAGGAGGCGATCAACGCCGCCAACGCCATCGGTGACGACACGCTGACCCGCGGCCAGGTGTCGGAGCGCAACTTCACGCATGGCACTTCGGCGCAGCGCATGGCCTCGCTGAAGAAGGGCATGGATACCGGCGATGTCAGCCAATGCAAGCTATGATGCCGCGCTAACGCGGGGGAACGGCCGATGGGTGTGATACCCGCCAGTATGATGCCGCATGTGAAGCGGTTCGGCTGGTCGGGCGCGCTGGCGTTGGGTGTGGTGATCGCCATGCTGGCGGGAATCAACCCGATCACGCTGATCACCGGCAAGGTTTCACCACCGCCGCCGCCGACTTCGATCACTGGGGTGCCGGCCAGCTCGGCGACGCTCGAGCAGATAGCCGCCTATCCGCCGGTGGTCGCCGGCGAGGCGGAGCTGATGTGGAGGCGGTTCTTTCATCAGACGGCCATCCGCTATCCGCGGATCGCGCTCAGCGTGGTCGAGAGTTCGAGTTCGTTCGGCTGCGGCATGGCGGGCAAGGACCTGACGGTGCTGTATTGCCCGGCGAACCGCGTGGTCTATGTCGACACCAGCGCGTACGAGCGGCTGCGCGCGAAGTTCCCGCTGGGGGCCGACTACGCCATTGCCTACCTCGTCGCCGAGGCCTACGGGCATCACGTGCAGTGGGCACTTGGGTTGTTCACTGACCTGGTAACGCGGCAGACGCAGAAGGATACCGAGGCGGCCGCGGCGCTGGAGCGTCACATCGACCTGCAGGCCGCTTGCTACGCAGCGATGTGGACGATCACCGCGGGGATCGATGAGCTCGACAGGAACGCGGCGGTGATGGCCGCTGTCGACGCCGTCGAGGAAAACCGCCACCGCGCGATCATCAACCTGCCGCTGGGCATGGTGGTGCCAGAGGTGCTGGCCACGGCCGGCAAAGAGGCGCGGGCGACCTGGTACGACCGGGGCTACGCCATCCCGGCGCCAGGTAGCTGCAAGCTCGAGAAGATCATCAAGGAAGGGCAGGTGTGACCATGCGCGGACGTCTCGACGGATTGCGAGTAGAGCGGTTCTTCGATGATGGCACGTACCCCAACAGCCGCCTACCGCTGTTGTTCTACGAAGAGGCCCTGCCGCGCGGCGACGCCGATCCCGAGGCCATGGAGGCGCTTTTCGCCGCCAATGGCTGGCCGCCGGCCTGGCGGGCCCCGGTGTTCACCTACCACCACTACCACTCGACGGCGCACGAGACGCTCGGGGTCGCGCGCGGTTCGGCCCGGCTGTTGCTCGGCGGGCCGGAGGGACGCGAGTTCGATGCCGAGCCGGGCGATGTGATCGTGATCCCGGCGGGAGTGGCGCACCGGCGGCTCGACTCGAGCAGCGATTTCCTGGTGGTCGGTTGCTATCCGCCGGGGCAGGACTGGGATCTGCTCAGGGGCGAATCGGGCGATCGGCCGAAGGCGGATCAGAACATCCTGCGGGTGCCGAAGCCGGCTTCCGACCCCGTCGCTGGTGTCGCCGGACCTCTGATAACGCACTGGATGTAGCTGGCAAAACACCGGGTAACGCCGCTGCGGGACAATCGGTTCCACGTTCCGTGGTTGTTCCAAACTGCCCTAGAAATGACCAGCAAATGATCGCCAGCAAGCCGTGATCCGGCCGGTTTGCGATCACATTCGGGCTTAGTCTTTGTCCTCGCCGACAGCGTTGAGGCTGTTGGCCGGACCCGGGCCACCGGTGCCGCTTTAAACCTCACATGGAAGGACAAAACTCCATGAAGAAGCTCCTGATCACCATCGCAGCCATCGGCCTTTCCTCGGCGGCTTTCGCCCAGGCCGCGGCAGTCACCTTTACGTCCGTCGACGCGGACACCAGCGGTGGGGTGAGCATTGCCGAGGCACAGGTTGCCTGGCCCGATCTGACCCAGGAGGCGTTCGACGCCGCCGATGCGAACAAGGATGGTTCGCTCGACCAGGCTGAGTTTGACGCTTATGCGGCTACGCTGCCGGCTCCCGCCGCGCAGTAACTTTCGGCCAGCCATGGCTGAGAGGGGTCGCCTGGCCACCGGCGGCCCCTTTTCTTTGGGCGAGACTTACTCGCCGGCCTTCACCTGCTCGGCCTCCAGCGCCATGCCCTTCTGGGCACGCACCAGGTTCAGGAACCGGGTGAACAGGTAGTGGCTGTCGTGCGGGCCGGGGCTGGCTTCGGGATGGTACTGCACCGAGAAGATCGGCTTGCCCTCGACCTCGAGCCCGGCATTGGAGCCATCAAACAGTGAGATGTGGGTCTGCTTGACGTTGCCGGGGAGGCTCTCTGTGTCCACCGCGAAGCCGTGGTTCATCGAGGTGATCTCGACCTTGCCGGTGGTCAGGTCCTTGACCGGGTGATTGGCGCCGTGGTGGCCCTGATGCATCTTCTGGGTCTTGCCGCCGACCGCGAGGCCGAGCAGCTGGTGGCCGAGGCAGATGCCGAACATCGGCTTGCCGGTTTCCATCAGCGTCTTGATCGTCGGCACAGCGTACTTGCCGGTCGCCGCCGGATCGCCCGGGCCATTCGAGAGGAAGATCGCGTCGGGGTTGTGCGACATCACATCCTTGGCGGTGGCGGTGGCCGGCACGACGGTTACCCGTGCGCCCTGGTCGGCGAGCTGGCGCAGGATGTTGCGCTTCGCACCGTAGTCGATGGCGACGACGTGGAACTCGGGATTGTCCAGCCGACCGTAGCCCTCCGTCCGGGTCCAGGAGGTCTGGTCCCAGTGGTAGGTCTGCGCCGTGGTGACCTCGCGAGCGAGGTCGAGGCCTTCGAGGCCGGGGAAGTTCTTGAGCTCAGCCTGCATCGAGGGCTCGTGGAAGTAGCCGTCGGGGGCGTGGGCGATCACGCCGTTCGGCATGCCGTTCTCACGGATGCGGGCGGTCAGCGCCCGGGTGTCGACGCCAGCGATGCCAATGATGTTGCGCTTCTTCAGCCAGGCATCGAGCTTTTCGACGGCCCGGTAGTTCGACGGATTGGTGATGTCGGCGCGCAGCACGCAGCCCCGGATGCCCGAGAGCGCGGCCATGTTAACCGTCTCGATATCCTCGTCGTTGGTGCCGACATTGCCGATGTGCGGGAAGGTGAAGGTGATGATCTGCCCGGCATAGGAGGGATCGGTGAGGATCTCCTGGTAGCCGGTCATCGCGGTGTTGAAGCAGACCTCGCCGGCGGCATGCCCGATGGCGCCGATGCCGTGACCTTCGAGTCGCGTTCCGTCCTCGAGCAGCAGGAGGGCGGTCGCAGGTTTTTGCTGCCAGCCGGTCATGGCGGGGCTCCAAGGGTTCGGGTCGGTGTCGGTTGAGGGCTCTCCTTAGAAGGGGCCCGGCCCAAGCGCAAGTGGCGCACGGGGATTATTGCGCTATATGGGACCGGCAAATCGGGGGAACAAGCGACGATGGCGAGCGCGATTGGCCGCGAGATCGGGACGGTTTTCGTGCCCGTGCGCGATATCGAAGCAGCGCGGGACTGGTACCGCGAGCTGCTCGGGCTTGCACCGGGCAGTGAGATTCTGTTCGGGCACCTTCACGTCGTACCGATGCAGGCCGGCAGCGGCCTGGTGCTCGACAGCAAGGGCTTTGCCGGTCCGCATGACAAGAAGCCGGCCTTCCATTTCAATACCAGCGACATACATGCCGCACATGCCGAAGCGGTGGCGTCTGGCGCGCCTGAGGTCGGTCCGGTGACGGACGGGGTGTCCTTCACCTTCAAGGACCCCGACGGAAATCTGTTGATGGTGGCCGACGTGCCGCCTGCACCAAGGAGCTAGCAAATGCGTGATGCAATCAGCGAAGGCTACAAGACGGCGCTCAAGGCCGGCGACAAGCGGCGTACGGCGACGCTGCGCGCGGTCAATGCCGCGATAAAGGACAAGGACATCGAGGCGCGTGGGCAGGGCAAGGGTCCGCTCGGCGAGCAGGAAGTCATCGTGCTGCTGCAGAAGATGGTGAAGCAGCGCGAGGAATCGCTCGGCATCTACGAGAAGGCCGGGCGCGACGACCTAGCCGTGGTGGAGCGCGAGGAGATCGCGATCCTCAACGAGTTCCTGCCGCAGGGGTTGAGCGAGGCCGAGATCGAGGCCGCGATCATCGACGCGATCAAGAAGACCGGCGCCGAGGGCGGCAAGGACATGGGCAAGGTGATCGCCTCGCTGAAAGCCGACTACCCTGGCCGGATCGACTTCGGCAAGGCTTCGGCCAAGATCAAGACGGCGCTGGCCAGCTAGGCGGCAACCTCAACGCTGCGCCGCCGCTCCAGCCACCAGGAGAGGCCGGCGGTGCCCGCTGCCAGCAGGCTGGTGACGACGCCGACAGCCGGGATGTCGGCATAGCTGACACCGGCGCTGAGCAGCATGGCGCCGATAAAGGCGCCGCCGGCGATGCCGATGTTGAAGGCGGTAGAAATCAGCGACGAGGCGAGGTTGGGCGCCGAGTGCGCGGCGGCGAGGACACGGGCCTGCAGCGGCGTCGAGAAGGCGAAGCCGAGGATCGAGGTGGCGAGCAGGTTTACCGTCATCCACACCTTGTCGTGCATGGCCAACAGCATGGTGAAGTAGAGCAGAGCCTGCAGCAGCAGCACAGTGAGTAGCGTCGGCATCGGCTTCCAGTCGGTGCCGCGACCGCCCAGAAAGATGCCCAGCACCGAGCCGAGGCCGCCGATCAGCAGGTAGATCGGGACGATGTCGGGGTGGAGGCCGGTGACGTTGAGCATGATCGGCACCTGGAAGGTGCCGAAGGCAAGAGCCCCGATCATCACGAGCGCGATGGTGAGGTAGGAGAGCCAGACCTCCTGGTGGCGCAGTTCGCGCAGCTGCTCGCGGAACGTCGCGTGCCGTTCCCCGGCTTGCCGCGTATCGGGCAACTTCAGGAACAGCACGATCGCCGCGATGGCGCCGAGCGCGGCGACAGCGAGGAACGGCACGCGCCAGCCGAAATGCAGGCCGATGGCGCTGCCGCCGGGCAGCCCCAGCAGGTTGGCGACGGTGATGCCGCTAATGAACAGCGAGAAGGCCGCGCCCCGGCGCTCCGGCGGCACCAGCGCGGTGACCACCACGTTGCCGGCGCCGAAGAACACGCCATGGGCGCAGGCGGAGAGCAGCCGGGCCACCAACAGCAGCCCGTAATCGGGTGCCATGGCGCAGAGCAGCTGGGCGATCGAGAAGACGATCATCAGGCAGATCAACACGTTGCGCTGCGAGAAGCGCGAGGTGAAGACGGTGATCGCCGGCCCACCGATGGCGACGCCGATGGCGTAGGCGCTGACTAGCAGGCCGGCGACGGGGATCGTCACCGCCAGGTCTTCGGCCAGCGGCGGCAAGATGCCCGAGATCACGAACTCGGCCGAGCCGACTGCGAACGCAGCCAGCGCCAAGGCGTAGATGGCGATCGGCATGGCAATCCTCAAAATATCCGCTGGGTTCAGACCACGCCGGGTGACCGGACGCAAGCTTTGGATGAGCATCCGGTGCCAAAGCCCGACTGAGCACTTGGCGAAGGCGCAAAAACAGCTAACCTCCAATTTGGCAACAACATTGGAGGCGGACCGATGGCCGTATCAAGTGACACCAAGAAGAGATGGGCGTGGATCACCGGGCTACGCGCCCTGCTGATGTTGCTAGCGGGGCTCTATGCGGTGTTTTTCCCAGGGCCCGCCCTGCAGGTACTTGTGATTGCCGGCGGTGCACTATTGCTCATCGACGGGGTGCTGGGGCTGTGGAGCCTGACCTTCGGAGGCGCCAAGACCGGCAACTTCTGGTTCGACGTGGTGCGCAACGTGCTGGCCATCATCACTGGTGTGCTGATCCTGCTGTCGCCGTTCCTTGCGACGCTGCTGACGGCAACGTTCCTGGTCTATCTCGTCGCTTTCCAGTCGATCTTCGTCGGCGTCATGGAGATTTGGGTAATCATCCGCGAGCGCGAGCAATATGCGCGCATCTGGCCGGTGCTACTGTCCGGAGCGCTGTACGTGCTGTTCGGCATCGCGCTGCTGTTCTGGCCGGTGTTCAGCGCGCTGGTATTCGTGACGCTGGCGGGCATCCTCGCCATCATCTTCGCCTTCGGCCTGTTCGGTCTGGCATGGCGGATGAACAAATCGGCGAATGCGACCAAGAGCAACCCTGTGTGATCTCGAGGAGGACAGAATGGCAGCCGAAAGCACCTTACCCTGGCCGAGCATTTTCGCAGGCGTCCGCGGCGTCCTGATGCTGGCAGGCGGACTGTTCGCATTGTTCTCGCCGCAACTGGCGCTCGCGACGCTGGTGTGGGTGGGCGGCGTCATCGTCATCATCGACGGGGTGCTCGGCATCTGGGGCCTGCTGTTCGGCGGCCGCACCAGCACGCGCCTCGGCGTGGCGATCGCGCGGCACATCCTCGCGATCCTCGCCGGCATCCTGATCGTGGCGTTCCCGGTGATCGCCTCGGCGATCGGCATCTCGACCCTGGTGATCCTGGTGGGGATCATGATCATCCTTGTCGGAGCGTTCGCTCTCTATGTGACGGTCGCCGGGCGCGAGCTGCTGCGGCAAGGCACGTTCTGGCCGGAAGTGCTGAGCGCCTGCGCCTACCTGCTGTTCGGCGTGCTGCTCCTGGCCATGCCGCTTACCAGTGCGCTGGTGCTGGTCAGTATCGTCGGGGTGCTGATGATCCTTTACGGGCTGTTCCAGCTCTACATCGCCTGGCAGCTGCGGGGCATCGACGCCAAGATCGCCTGACGGGATCAGCGAGGGGGATACGGCGTTCCCGTGTCCCGTTCGGTCGCCGCGCGCTCGATCTCGGAGTTGAAGGCAGCTCCGAGGACGAGGATCTGGGCCGAGTTGTAAAGCCAGAGCAGCAGCACGACCGCGGCGGAGACCGAGCCGAAGGTGGCTTCGTAGTGGCCCCAGTTTTCGACGTAGATCGAGAAGATGGCCCCCGCCAGCAGCCACAGCAGCGAAGCAAGGATGGCGCCGGGCCAGATATGGCGGAACTTGCGTGGATGGCGGTCGGGGCCCCACCGGTAGAGCACCGCGAGGACGAGCACGCTGAGCACGAGCAGGACGGGCCAGCGCAGTGCGAGGGCCACTACTTCCTCGCCTGAGGGCCACGGGATCAGAGCAGGAAGGCCGGCGACCGCCAGCAGGGCGAGGACCACGAAGACGGCGCCGCCGATACTGAGGCCGATGGCGTAGAGCAGCGACTTGAAGAAGCCGCGCCTGGGCTCCTCGTTGCGGATGCGCGACATCGCATAGAGCAGGGAATCGACCCCGCGTGAGCCGCTCCACAAGGCGAAGGGCACGGTGATCAGCAGCCCGAGGCCGAGAGTAACCGGCGGCTGACTCGCGAGCATCGTCAGTTGCTCTGCAATGATCCCCTGCGCCATCTGCGGGACGACATCGCCGACGGTCTCGATGGTGTCGGCCACCATCTGGCGGTTGGCGACAATGCCGTAAATGAGCGCGACGGTGGCAATCGCCGGGAAGAACGACAGGAAGCCAAAGAAGGCGACCGCGGCACAGCGCGGGGCATTGTCTCGCTCGAGGAAGAACGAATGGAAGGTTGCGACGGCGATCGCTATCCAGCGATGGAGGAGGCTATCGGAACGGCTCGGAGCGGGGATGTCCATGTACGTGTCCGGCAGGTGACTGTCGAGGAAACGAGCGTCGAAGCTGCGGGTTGCTTTGAGGGCCTGTGCAAAACGACATTGCCGCTGACATTGAGGGAAGCAGCGCTTACTTATCGGCCATGCGCTTTTCCGACGGCTTCCTCGATGAGATCCGGCAGCGCCTGCCGATCTCGCAGGTGGTGGGCGAGCACGTCATCTGGGACAAGCGCAAGAGCCAGCCACAGCGCGGCGATATGTGGGCCTGCTGCCCGTTCCATGGCGAAAAAAGCCCGAGCTTTCATGCCGACGACCGGCGCGGCATCTATCACTGTTTCGGCTGCGGGGTGTCGGGGGATCACTTCCGGTTCCTGACCGAGAAGGCCGGGATGAGCTTTCCCGAGGCGGTGGAAAAGCTCGCCGGGATGGCCGGGGTGCCGATGCCGGCCCGCGACGAGCGCGACGAGGCGCGGCAGGAAAGCCGGCGGACGCTCTACGATGTGATGGAGATCGCCACCCAGTATTTCGAGGCAGCCCTGAGCCACAATATCGGGGCGCGGGCCCGCGGCTATCTCAACGAGCGAGGGGTGAGCGCGGCGGCGCAGACGAGGTTCCGGCTCGGCTATTCGCCCGACAGCGCCAACGGGCTGAAGGAGCACCTCGCGGCCAACGGGGTGTCGGCGCAGGAGATGGTGGATGCGGGGCTCGTGGTGGTGCGCGAGGAGTCGCCGCTACCCTACGACCGGTTCCGCAACCGGGTGATGTTCCCGATCACCGATTTCCGCGGCAAGGTCATCGCCTTTGGCGGCCGGGCGATGTCGTCGGATGTGCCGGCCAAGTACCTCAACTCGCCCGAGACCGAACTCTTCAAGAAGCGGATGACGCTCTACAACGGCCAGACGGCTCGGGAGGCGGCGCGGGCTGGCAAGTCGGTAATCGTGGTCGAGGGCTATCTCGACGTGATCGCGGCGGTGACAGCGGGCTTCGAGGGCACGGTGGCGCCGCTCGGTACGGCGCTAACCGAGGAGCATCTGCAGCTGCTGTGGCGGATGAGCGACGAGCCAGTGCTGTGCTTCGACGGCGATGGAGCAGGGCAACGGGCGGCGGCGCGGGCGACCGAGATCGTCTTGCCGCATCTGCAGCCGGGGCGGACGGTGCGGATCGCTACTTTGCCGGAGGGGCAGGATCCGGACGACCTGATCAAGGCCGAGGGACGCGGCGCGTTCGCCGACGTGATCGAACGGGCGCGTTCGCTGTCGGACGTCATCTGGAGCATCGAGACCGGCGGGATCGTGCCTGAGACGCCGGAGGCGCGAGCGGCGCTCGAAGCGCGGCTCAAGGCGCGGGCCAACGCCATCGGCGAGGCGTCGGTGAAGCGGCACTACATGCAGGCGTTGGACGAGAAGCTACAGGCGTTCTTCGCCCCGGTGCGCAACCAGCGCTGGGAGCGGCGGGACAATAACGGCCAGCGCGGTGGTTATGAGCGGCGCAATCCGCGAGCCGGCGGCAACCAGTATGCGGGGCGCGGTAGCCCGCGAGTGGTGGTGTCGGATACGCTGAGGAACTCGCGGCTGCTGAAGCCGGGCAGGGGGCTCGACGCGACGCCGCGCGAGGCGGCAATCCTGCTCACGCTGGTCAACCATCCGGCGCTGGCGGACAGCCGGCTCGAATCACTTGCGTCGCTGGAGCTGTCCTCGCCGCTGTCGCGGAACCTGTTGGGGGCGATGCTCGACCTCGTTACCCGCGATCACGAAATCAGTGCCGAGGCGCTAAATGCTGCTTTGGGGGTGCGCGGGTTCGGCGATGCGATCGAGAAAATGCGGGATTTACTGGCCCGTCAGGGGGTATGGCAGACCGCGGTTGAGATCGCCGATCCGGACGCCGAGATCGGATTAGCTCATGCCCTGGCCTTGCATTACAAATCCGTTGAGCTAAATAAGGCCCTGAAGGCAGCCGAATTGGCGCTGGGCGACGACCCGAGCGAGGAAACATTCGAACGGCTGCGGGACATCCAGAACCAGATCACCACCGTCGATGGCACAGAGGCATTGATCGAAGGGTTTGGTTCGTTATCGGGGCGCGCGACACGGAGCTTTTAGAAAAGCTGCGAGTACGCGCGATTTCGCTTATGGGCGAATCAGTTACCGGTGACGAACAAGTGACGGCATATCGGAAACCGTCGCGCCAGCCGTTCCCTTTACGATGTCTCAAGCCGTGACCACTTAACGACTATCGGCGCCCTCCCGATCGGGCCCCCGGAGCAGCAAGCTAGATGGCCACCAAGGCAGCAACCCAGACCAAACCCAAAGACGCAGAAAAGCCGGAAGTTGCCGGTGCAGCCGGTGGCGAGGCGCCAGATAGCCCGCTGCTCGACCTATCCGATGCCGCCGTAAAGAAGCTGATCAAGACCGCCAAGAAGCGCGGCTACGTCACCTATGAAGAGCTGAACGCCGTTCTGCCCTCGGAGGAGGTCAACTCCGAGCAGATCGAGGACATCATGGCGATGTTCTCGGACATGGGCATTAACGTCGTCGACGAAGACGAGGTCGAAGAGGCCGAGCCCGATACCCCGGAAGAGGAATCGACCGAGCTCGCCGAACGCACCGGCACGGCCGTCGCATCGAAGTCCAACACCCGCGAAGGCAGCGACCGCACCGATGATCCGGTGCGCATGTACCTGCGCGAAATGGGCTCGGTGGAACTGCTCAGCCGCGAGGGCGAAATCGCCATCGCCAAGCGCATCGAAGCCGGCCGCGAGACGATGATCGAGGGCCTCTGCGAGAGCCCGCTGACCTTCCAGGCCATCATTATCTGGCGCGACCAGCTGGCCAACGCCGAAATCCTGCTGCGCGACATCATCGACCTCGAAGCCACCTACGCCGGCCCCGACGCCAAGCAGGCGGCCCCAGTGATGCCGTCGGAGATCGAGCGTCCGTCGTCGGTCAGGGAAGAGCCGAAGCCGGCTGCCAAGCCCGCTCCGCGCGCCCGTTCAGGCGGCGACGACGAGGACGACTACGTTCCCGAGGAGCCGCAGGCGCCGCAGGATCCGGTCGAGGACGAGGACGACGACTTCGAGAACTCGCTGTCGCTTTCGGCGATGGAAGCCGAGCTGAAGCCGCAGGTGGTCGAGACCTTCGATCGCATCGCCGATGCCTATGGCAAGATGCGCAAGATGCAGGACCGGCACACCGAAGATCGCATGGCCGGCAACGCGCCGGCGACCGCCGCCGACCTCAAGAAGCTCGAGGGCCTGCGCTCGGAAGTGATCACCGACGTGAAGTCGCTGTCGCTGAACCAGAGCCGTATCGAGAGCCTCGTCGAGCAGCTTTACGACATCAACAAGCGCCTGGTGCGTCTCGAGGGCCGCTTGCTGCGCCTCGCCGAGAGCTATGGCGTGAAGCGCGAGAGCTTCCTCGAGGCCTATTATGGCAGCGAGCTCGACCAGAACTGGGTGACCACGGTTTCGACGCTGTCGGGCAAGGGCTGGGCGGAATTCGCCAAGCGCGAAGTCGACACGGCGAACGAGTTGCGCGGCGACATCCAGACGCTGGCGACGGAAACCGGCCTCGATATCGCCGAGTACCGCCGGATCGTCCACAAGGTGCAGAAGGGCGAACGCGAAGCCGCCATCGCCAAGAAGGAAATGGTGGAAGCCAACCTTCGCCTAGTGATCTCGATCGCCAAGAAGTACACGAACCGCGGCCTGCAGTTCCTTGATCTTATTCAGGAAGGCAATATCGGCCTGATGAAGGCGGTCGACAAGTTCGAGTACCGTCGCGGCTACAAGTTCTCGACCTATGCCACGTGGTGGATCCGGCAGGCGATCACCCGCTCGATCGCCGACCAGGCCCGCACCATCCGTATTCCGGTGCACATGATCGAGACGATCAACAAGATCGTCCGCACGTCGCGCCAGATGCTGCACGAGATCGGCCGCGAGCCGACCCCCGAGGAACTCAGCGAAAAGCTGCAGATGCCTTTGGACAAGGTTCGCAAGGTCCTGAAGATCGCCAAGGAACCCATCAGCCTCGAGACGCCGATCGGCGACGAGGAGGATTCGAACCTCGGGGATTTCATCCCGGATTCGAACGCCATCCAGCCGATCGACGCAGCCATCCAGAGTAATCTGCGTGAGACCACGACCCGCGTGCTGGCGTCGCTGACGCCGCGCGAGGAACGCGTGCTGCGCATGCGCTTCGGCATCGGCATGAACACCGACCATACGCTCGAAGAAGTGGGCCAGCAGTTTAGCGTGACGCGCGAACGCATCCGCCAGATCGAGGCCAAGGCGCTGCGCAAGCTCAAGCACCCGAGCCGCAGCCGGAAGCTCCGCAGCTTCCTCGACAACTAGGAGAGGTCAGCCAAATGTCGTTCTGGAAGAACCTCTTCGGTGGTGGCGGCGGTGGATCGGCGGCGAAGTCGATCGAGCCGGCAGTGGTGGCGGAGGAGGCCTACAAGGGCTTCACCGTGAAGTCGCTGATCATGCCGGTAGGCAGCGAGTATCAGCTCGCCGGGCTGATCGAAAAGGAAGTCGACGGCGAGCTGAAGAGCTACAAGTTCGTGCGCGCCGACCGCTTCTCGTCCAAGGAGGACGTGGTCAGCTTCGCGCTCGCCAAGGGCCGCCAGATTATCGACGAGCAGGGCGAAGGCATCTACCGCCCATAGCCGTGCGAGGCCCGCCTCACGCGACAGAAACCAGCTGACGGCGCCCATTCGGGCGCCGAAGCGTTATCCCCGCGACATCGTCGCGTGCGCAGATTTGCGCAGCCGGCAATGCCGCTTACCAGGAGTTCCAGAAATGGCCAAGAAACCCACCGCCCGGACCGAGTTCGTATTCTTCGACGTGGTCTACGAAGACGGCAGCCAGCGCTCGAACCGCAAGGTAGACGCAAGCCTGCTCGGCGGCCTCGATGGCGACGAAGCGGCGCGCGGCGCCATCATGGAACAGGACCGCCTGATCGCCGAAAAATCCGGCCTGCCCCCCCTGCCGATCAAGACACTGAAGCGCAGCGGGAAGTAAGGCGGCGCTTACGCATCGCCGTCGAAGGGGATGGCTCGGCGCTTCTGCCGGCGAGCTTCGGGGTCGGGCAGGATGTGAGCGGCTAGGCGCAGCGTATAGGACGCCCGGGCGAGAAAATCGCGCCAGCGATAGCCAAGCGTGAGGGGAACGTTGGCCCGATGTCGATCACGATCTGGCTTGAGATCGCTCCTCTCGGCGCTGCCGGGTTTGCCGCCTCGGAAGTGCTCGAGCTGCACGGTCGGCGCGGGGATCACCTGGTACAGGCCCTGTGACGGGATCACCGGACCGCCGCGCGAGAACAGGTAGCGATCCACCGACATCAGCTGTAGCGCAGAATCAGTGAGGCTGCGGCGCACCATCTCTGCGGACAAAACGTAAGCGGCTGCGCCCATGTGAGAAGCAAGCAGCTTGCCCACGGCAAAGCGCCCGGCGACGACACGTACGGTGCGCCCCACCCGTACACTCTCATAAGTTGTCTCAAGCTTCAGGACGTCAGCCCCCAGATTGGCGTTGAACGCCGGGTCGAGGAAGCTCTTGAGGCCCTCGGTCATTACAACGTCGTCCTCGAGGAACAGCGCGTGCGCGTCGCCGGTGTCTACGATCCGCCGCCAGGCCCGCTCGTGGCTCATCACGCAAGCGACCTCGACGCGTGCCATTGCCCAGGGATTGTGGGGGTCACCGTGCGGGGCCATTCGTGCCTCCCCGACCTCGGCCGGCGTCACGGCGTCCACCCGCTCGGCGACTATGCCCAGGCGCTCGAACTGCTCTTCCATGAACTGCCGACGGTCTGGGCGGCTGGCAAGGTTGATGTAGTAGACGGGGATTTGCCCGGCGGGAAAGGTGGTCATTGGATGTCCCTGACACTCGTTGACGGCGGCGGCCGCGCGATCCGTTGCTAGAGCAGCGGCTGGAGATCCTGGGCGACCGGGAGGCGCAGGTGACGCGCTCCCCATAGATCACCGCTCGCGCCGAACGTGGTGAGGATGCGAAGGTGGTGCCCCCAATGCTTGGCCGAGCGCTTCAAGCGAAGGCGGAACGGCATCGGCCCGGTGGGCCGGTGCGGTGGCCGCTGGCCCGTCAGATCGCTTTGAGCGACGCTCCGCTTGCCTTCCGCCGTCTGGTCGAGCTGAATGGCAAGGGCCGGAACGACCTGGAAGATGCGGGCCTCATAGAATAGTCCGCCGGGCCGTCCGAACAGCAGACTATCGACGGACATCGTGTCCAGATCGTCCCGCGCCAGTAGACGTTGCGCTAGCCGGCTGGTGATGACGTAGGCAGCCGTGCCGAGACTGGATGACATCAGTCGGTTCTGCGTCACCCCTGGCACTGCGGTGGCAACCGCACGGCCGACGAGCGCCGCCGTAGCGTGGGTTTCAAGCTGGATGGCGTCTGGAGCATGGTCGAACAGATGAGGATCGCTGAGCACCGTCTTCAGGCCGGCAGACAGCAGCACGTCATCCTCCAGGATGAGGGCTGCTGGAATGTCCCGCTCGACCATCATGCGCCATATCTTTCGGTGGCTGAGGCTGCAGGCGATCTCGCCAGCGTTGAGGGTGACCACCCCTGCACGGCGGCGCTGTTCCAGTTCCGCAGGAAAATCAGCGGGCGTGACGGCTTCGATGCGCGTGGCGGTAATGCCGCAGGAACTCAACTGGTGTTCCACATGCTGCAGCCGATCCGGCCGAGACGCCATGTTGACGAAGAAAGCTGGAAGCATCTCGTACCTTTCCATTGCTATGGGCGGTCAGGTTCCGCCAACGGCGACAAATCAATCAGCGGCGAACGGGCGCCGGCGAACTGCTGGTGCCGTCGCCTACGAACGGAACCTTGATACGACCGCCAAACGCGGCGCCCGGATCGCGAAGTGCCAACCGCAGCAGTCGCGCCGCGTGGTCAAAGTGCACCAGCAAGCGGGCGGCCATGTCTTGCGGGTACCATCGCCTGACGGACGCTGCCCTCGTCAAGTGGATGTCGCTCGCCCCAACATCTGCAGCCGGATCGATGCGGTTCAGCTGGATGCAGGGGCTCGGCCATGCCTGAAGGATGCGGCTGCGCAGCAGATGGGGACCGCCCCGACCAAACAGAAGCCGATCGACGCTGAGTTCGCGGAGCAAAGGGGTGTTGAGCGACGTCAGCACCGCATCGCGGCTGATCAGGTAAGCAGCTGCGCCCATTTGTGAGGAGCAGAGCTCGCGCAGGGTCGTGTTCCCAACCTGCGTGCTCGCGGATCCGAGCTGCACGTTCTTTCGGAACGTTTCCAGCTTGATGATGTCGGCCCCGAGTTGTCCAAGCAGTCCCAGCGGAAGGAAGTCGAGGATCGGCGGGGTCAGGACGGCGTCGTCCTCAAAGATCACCGCCTCGCTGTGGCCGGCTTCAATTATGTGGGTCCATGCTCGTTCATGACTGAGGCCACATGCAAGATCGCCGGGGTTGCTCCTCCACAGGCACCTGGGGCTCGCATGAAAGGCCAGCAGATCAGCGGGGACCTCGTCTCTCCGAACGGCCTCGATGCGCTCGGCCTTGATGCCCAGCCGATCGAACTGCTCCTCCATGAACGCCCGGCGGTCCGGGCGAGAGGCCAGGTTGATGTAAAATACCGGGGTTTGCGGCGAGGTCAGCATCGGCGTGACATGCCTCAAGGTGCCAACGCGTGTCCACACATTCCGCACGACTGCGGCAGCGCTATTTGCCTGCCTCAGCGTTCCAGGGCCTGCAGGCGAGTGAGGTCACTGCTCCAACGCCTTGTTCACCGCCGGCTTCACCACCGTGCCGAACAGCTCGATCGCCTTCATCACCTTGGCATGGGGCAGGGTGCCGACGCTCAGTTGGAGGCCGAAGCGGTCGTGCTGGAACCACTCGTGCTGCATCAGGATCTTGTCGATGACCTGCTGCGGGGAGCCCATGAAGTAAGCGCCCGATGGGCTGGCGCCGGCCTCGAACTGGGCGCGGGTGGTCGGGGGCCAGCCGCGTTCGCGGCCGATACGGCTCATGGCCTCGTGGTGAGCGGGGAAAGCCGTGTCGAGGGCATCCTGCGAGTTTTCGGCGATGAAGCCGTGCGAGGAGATGCCGATCGGGAGCTTCTTGACGTCGTGACCAACCTTTTCGGCGGTGCGGCGGTAGAGTTCGGTGAACTGGCGGAACGCCTCTGGGTTGCCGCCAATGATGGCGAGCATCAGCGGCAGGCCGTAATACGCGGCGCGGGCGACCGAGTTGGGAGTGCCGCCGACGGCCACCCAGAGCGGCAGGGGCTCCTGGATCGGCTTGGGATAGATGGCGATGCCGGGGATCGGCTTGGTGTGCTCCGAGCCCTCCCACTGCACCTTGCCGCCCTCGCGGATTTTGATCAGCTCGGCGAGCTTCTCTTCGAACAGCGTGTCGTAGTCGTCGAGCTCGTAGCCGAAGAGCGGGAAGCTCTCGATGAACGAACCCCGGCCGGCCATGATCTCGGCGCGGCCGTTGGACAGAAGGTCCAAGGTGGCGAATTGCTGCCAGACGCGGATCGGATCGTCGGAGCTGAGCACCGTGACGGCGGTTGAGAGCCGGATGCGCTTGGTGATGGCCGCTGCCGCCGCGAGGATGGTGACCGGAGCCGAGGCAACGAAGTCTGGGCGGTGGTGCTCGCCGAGGCCGTAGAAATCGAGGCCAACTTCGTCGGCGAGCTTGATCTCCTCGAGCAGGTCCTTGAGGCGATCGGCCGGTGATTGCAGATGGCCGCCGTTCAAGGGGTCCGGCGTGTTCTCGGCGAAGGAGTAGAGTCCGATTTCCATGGCGCGATCCTCAGGATGAGCGCCCTAGATGGCCGTGCGCGCTCGCGGGCGCAAGAACGCACAGCCTTGTAACTCAGACGCTGCTGCTGGGCACGTAGGAGGCGGAACTCGCAGCCGCTGGGGCAGCGGGCGGCGTGTGGCCGGCCTGGCGATGGATTTCGGCAACCAGCCCGGGCGGGAGCTTCAGCTTGAAGGCCAGAGCTTCAAGGTAGGTTCGCTCGCTGGCGGTGTCAGGCTGCATGGCGACGAGTGAGGCCGCGTAGATCTCGGAGGCATGCTCGGGGGTGTCGGCGCGGGCAACCACGGCTTCGATATCGAGCGGGCTCGCCAGTTCGTCGAAGACGAAGGCCTTTTCCTCCGCTGACAGCGGCATGGTTTCGAGCCGCTTGAAGATGCGCTCTTTCTCGTCGGAATCGATCTGGCCGTCGGCCTTGGCGGCGGCGATCATGGCGCGCACCAGGGTCTTGCCCAATTCCTCGTTCTGGTAGGCGGCCTGCGGCGGCGGCACGAACGCGTCCTGCGAGGGGGCAGGGGCGCCATCGGCGGGGGCGCCGGCCTGCTGCTGGTTCTTCTGGTATTGCTGCCAGGCGGTATATGCGAGACCGCCCACGGCCGCGACGGCGCCAAGCTTGGCGGCGTTGCCGACCAACTTACCGAGCCCGCCGCCCGACAACAGCATGCCGGCCGCGAGCCCAGCAGCGCCCGTCATCGCCGAGCGCTGCGTGTTGGGATCTGTCTGCAGGGCCTTGATGATACCGTCGATGTTGAACATGGCTCTCTCCCGGCTTTTTCTGGTTCCCCATGCAGTTAGGTACCGCCTTCCGGCTGCGCAAGGATGACAAGTTCACGCAGGGCGGAAGGTTGCCTTTCTCGCCTCGGTGGTTAGGTTGTGCCGGGCTACGAGGGAGGTCTGGAGGCGATGGCGACTGGTCTCGACGAAATCGATCACAAGCTGCTGGGCCTGCTGCAGGACGATGACCGGGTGCCGGTCGCCGAACTGGGCAAGACGCTGGGCGTCGCACCCTCGACGCTGAACGACCGCATCAGGCGGCTGATCAAGCTGGGGGTGATCAGCGGCTTTCACGCGCGCGTCGACCCCGAGAAGGTGGGGCTCGATCTCCTCGCCTTTGTGTTTGTCGGCTGGAGCGATCCGGCGACGGAGAAGCGCTTCCTTGCGGCGATCGCCAAGGTGCCGGAGGTGCAGGAGGCGCACCACGTCACC
Organism: Devosia sp. P3_B2; assembly: GCF_056402875.1. Lineage (NCBI taxonomy): Bacteria > Pseudomonadati > Pseudomonadota > Alphaproteobacteria > Hyphomicrobiales > Devosiaceae > Devosia > Devosia sp. P3_B2. The sequence goes on from NZ_JBFUGO010000002.1 coordinate 426,124, forward strand.
GGGTCGTGGAACTACCTGATGAAGGTGCGGCTGAAGACGACCCGCGACCTCGAGGGTTTCTTCGCCCAGGTGCTGAAGGAAGTGCCGGGCGTGCAGCGGACCGAGACGCTGATCGTATTGTCGTCGCCAAAGGAAACGAACCGGGTCGAGGCACCGCAGACACCGGTGTGACATGGAAAACTCGACCTGAAGAAGCAGCACAAGGCGCTGTATAGCGCGCGCCAGGGCAAGTTCGAGATCATCGACGTGCCGCCGCTGCAATATGTCCAGCTCGACGGCGAGGGCGATCCGAACACTGCGGAGGCATACCAAACGGGCGTCGCATGGCTCTTCTCGGTGAGCTACGCGATGAAGTTCGCCGCCAAGGCGGAACTGGCCAGGGATTATGTGGTCGGGCCGCTGGAGGCGCTGTGGTGGGCCGACGACATGTCCACCTTCATCACGCGCACCAAGGCCGATTGGCGCTGGACGATCATGATCCTGCCGCCGGATTTCGTTGCTGCGCCGCAGTTCGACAAAGCGGTCGAGAAGGCCGGCAAGAAGCTTGGCTCGCCGCCGCCGGGCCTGCGGCTCGACAGCTATCATGAGGGCCTCTCGGTGCAGACCCTGCACATCGGCAGCTACGATGACGAAGGGCCCACCCTCGCGCGGCTGCACCAAGAGTTCCTGCCGGCGAACCGGCTGAAGGAAACCGGCCACCATCACGAGATCTACCTGTCCGATCCGCGCCGGGTGCCGCCAGAGAAGCTCAAGACCATCCTCAGACAGCCGGTCAAGCGGATCTGACCGGCGCGTTCTGCCCGCTCGAGGCCAAGAAGATCGGCGCCACGCAGTTCGGCTGGCGTGCCAGGAACTTCGAGACCGACCGCGACATGCGGGTGCTCTACAACAATGAAATAACCCCGGCAGGGGGGCTGCCGGGGTTTAAGGCAGCTTCGGGGGAGGACCGAAGCTGAATGACGTCTATTGAGTCTTCGTAGTTATTGGGCCGCGGGAGCGGCCGGTGCCTCAGTCGCCGGAGCCGGTGCCTCAGTCGCCGGGGCGGTTTCAGCCGGCGCGGCCGGAGCTGGTTCGGTGGCCGGAGCCATCGGAGTGGTTTCGGTACCTGTGGCCGGAGCCTCGGTCATCGGAGCGGGCGCCGGAGTGGCGGGCGCTTCAACCGCTGGCGTATTGTTCACGGTCGTCGATGTCGTCGACGGGCCGCTATTGGCCGAGAAGACCAGGTAGCCGATGGCGAGCAACGCCAGCGCTACGATGATGCCCACGAACCAGCCAGTGGCGCTGGATTCACGAGTGTACGTCGTGCGAGTGGTGTCGTCGCTCGAATAAACGGTATCGCGTTCGGGTGCAGCCATGATCAAGCTCCTTTGTTTGAGTACCGTATAGGCCCAAGAACGCAGGAGCCGCGGGAAATGTTCCCGCAAACCTTGGCAATTGCCGAAATGAATCAGCCAGGGCCCCCAAACGGCTGGGAGATATGGCGATTTCAGCGCACGAGGAATGAAGAAAGGCTGTCGTCGGCCGGTCAGGTTTCAGACGATTTTGCAGCGTTTTCGTCGAATGCGCGGCTCGCCTTGCCAATGGTCTTGGTCTGCGCCGAGACCCGATCAATGAAGGCGAGGAACAGCGCCGAGGCGACGAAGGCCAGGTGGATGAGGGTGAACCACATCAACTGCTCGGTGGCGTAGCTGGAGACGTTGAGGAACACCTGCAGCAGGTGGATCGACGAAATGGCGACGATGGTCGAAGCCACCTTGATCTTGAGCGAACCGGCGTCGATCTCGCCCAGCCAGTGCACGGCTCCGTCGTCGTCGAAGCGCGAGACGTAGTTCTCGTAGCCCGAGATGATCACCATGACGACGAGGCTGGCGACCAGGGCGGCGTCGATCAAGCCGAGCATCTTCAGGATCGCATCGGACTCCTCGATGGTGAAGACGTGGCTGACGAAGTCGAACAGCTTCACCCCGAAGGTCGCGGCATAGACCGCCAGCGCCACCGCCAGCCCGAGATAGAACAGCACCAGCAGCCAGCGCGAGGCGAGGATCACCGCTTCGATGATGAGTTCGAGACGCTTGGGCATGGTGGGCTCCGTCAGGTGGGCAGGTGAGGGATAGCGGATTCTGAGGGTGAGGCAAGGGGTTGGGGTGACGCAGTGGGGGGTGGTTGGGGGCGCCGTGGGTGGGGGCATTCTTCCCGCGCCGGCCTCTCGATAGAGGTAGCACCCAAACCAAACAGGCCGGGGATTGCTCCCCGGCCCGTCGATCGGTTCAGGCGGTTGCCTCAGTTCTTGTCGGCAACCGTGATCAGCGAGGTGATGCGCTTGATCGAGACGCGACGGTTCAGCTTTTCAGCCTTCTCCGTCTTCACTTTCAGGTAGCGCTCGCCATAGCCCTGGGTGACCAGGTTCTCGGGCGGCACGTCGTAGAAGTCCGTCAGGATGCGGGCGACGGTGGACGCACGCTGGTCCGAAAGGATCAGGTTGGCCTGGTCGCCGCCCACGGCGTCAGTGTGGCCTTCGATCAGGAAGGTCTCGCCCGGGTTGTCCTCGAGCAGCGCCAGCATGGCGTTGGCCACCTTGCTGAGCGCCCCGACCTGGCTGCGGGCGATGGTCGCCGCACCCGAGTCGAAGGTCAGGCCGCCGACTTCGACGCGACGCACCGAGTCACGGATACGAGCCGAACGCTTCACGTCCTCGACGGTGTAGATCTTGCGGACCTGCTCCACCGGCGGCTCGCGGAAGAAGAGTTCGACCTCTTCCTCATCGGCATCGTCGGCATCGAGAATGTAGTCGCGGATCGGGATCGTCAGGCGCAGCGGGGGCAGGTCGTCGCCCGGGTCACGCCAGTTGGTGAAGTAGTCCTCATCCTCGTCGTAATCGTCCTCGTCATAGTAGGCGAGGATGTACTCGCGGCCGTCAGGCATGATGCGCGAACGCTTCAGCACGTTGCCCCACTTGTCGCGGATGGTGACGATCTGCACGCCGTTCGGGCGCTCGATGGTCTCCTTCACGCGGCCGCCGGGCAGGCGCTGATAGTAGACCTCGTCCTCATCGCTGTCGCGGATGCGGTCGAAATCCTGGGCCGGGTTCGAAATCACCAGATTGACGCCGATCTGGAAGATGAAGCCCGAGTTGGTGAAGTTGTTGCCGGGCTTGCCGCCGCCGCCGGTGTTATTGTTGATCACCGTATTGTTGTTGGTGACGTTCGTCGTGTTGTTCGTGATGTTGGTGGTGTTCGTCACGTTGGTGATGTTGTTGATGATGGTGACGTTCTGCGGCACCTCCATCTGCGGCAAAGCGTCGACGGCGATCTTCTCGCCTTCCATCTTGGCCAGCGACTGCACCTCGATCGGCGCAATGTCGGACTGAGCGGCCTTGTCGTCGGTCGGCGGCGGAGCGGCGGGCTCTTCCGGAGCTGCCGGCTGTTCGGCCGGGGCCTGGCCATCGACCACTTGGGTGGCGAAGTCCTTGGCGCTGTCGAGCACCGGGGCCGCTTCTTCAGGGGCAACGGTCTCGGGCAGCACTTCGACGGCCTGCGGGGTCACGGCTTCCTGCGAGCCGGGCAGTTCGGCGATCGGCGGGGTCGCCGGCTCGGCCGGGGCCGCCACTTCGGGCACCGGAGGCAAGGTGATGCCGTACTGCGTCAGGCACTGGGCAACGTCGGTGACGCCCAGGGCAGCGCAGATGTCGGCGAACTGCTTGTTGGCAGCCTCGATGGTCGACTGGCCGGATGCGTCGCCGGCTTCGAGCTGGCCGATACCGACATTGTAGAGTTCGACGGCGGTACCAAGCTGGTCCTGTGCCGCGGCAACCGGGTCGACTGCGTTGGCGTCGGCCGGCTGATCGGTCGGACCGGCTTCGGCGGGCTGCTCGGCGGCTGGCTGTTCTGCCGCAGGCTGCTCAGCGGGTTGCTCCGCCGGCGGCTCGGCAGCAGGCTGCTCAGCCGGCTGTTCTGCAGCGGGTTGCTCGGCAGGCTGCTCGGCGGCAGGTTCGGCAGGTTGCTCGGCCGCGGGTGCTTCGGCGGGCTGCTCGGCCGGGGGCTCGGGCAGCGGCGGCAGGTCCTGGCCGATGCAGGACTTGATGTCCGCATAGCCGTTGGCGGTGCAGAGTTCCTGGATCTTGGCCGCAGCGGCGTCGGCAGCGGGCTTGGCGCCTGCGTAGTCGCCGGCGGCGGCCTGGTTCAGGGCTGCCTGATACTGGTCCAGCGCGGCCTGCAGGTCGGCGACGAACTGCGCCTGTGCATCCTCTGCAGCCTTCGCGTCTTCAGCAGCCTTGGCATCTTCAGCAGCCTTGGCATCTTCAGCGGCTTTGGCATCAGCCTCGGCTTGAGCCGCTGCGGCGGCTGCTTCTTCGGCGGCCTTCGCCTCTTCAGCGGCCTTTGCGTCAGCCGCGGCCTGAGCCTCTGCTGCGGCCGCGTCTTCGGCAGCCTTGGCTTCCTCGGCGGCTTTGGCGTCAGCCTCGGCCTGAGCCGCTGCTGCGGCCGCTTCTTCAGCGGCCTTGGCTTCCTCGGCGGCCTTTGCGTCAGCTTCGGCCTGGGCCGCTGCCGCCGCTGCTTCTTCAGCAGCCTTGGCTTCCTCAGCGGCCTTCGCCTCTTCAGCGGCCTGAGCGTCGGCATCGGACGGCGCCTGGGCGGCCGGCTGGCCGCCGCCGGTGATCGCGGCGATGCATTCTTCGACGCTGGAATAGCCGTTCACAATGCAGGTGTCCGTAAGAGCCTGCTGTGCGGTGCTGATCGCGTCAGCATCACCGGACGCCTGCGCGTCGAGCAGCGCCTGGTACTCGGCCTGCTGCGCATATGCGGCGCTCGGCACCAATGCGAGAACGGCGAGACTGGTGCCGGTTAGGAGCCAGTTTCGAAAGCGCATGGGTTTTATCCTTGTTTTGGAGTCAGTTGTACGAGAAGTGACGCAGTCCTGCTGAACCGAACCTGAACGTCCGGTGGACCTTCTGCAGTGATGAATTGCCCCATCGGTGACCGAACGCTGCAAGCCACGTGCGGTTCCGTACGCGCGACAGGACCGGGCAATCGTGGCACCAGTTGGGCCGCCGTTGCGCTTGATGCAATGGACGGATTCGGCCGGGACGGCCTAGGGTGATCAGCCCAATTCGTGCGATCCGGTGGGGGTTCATCAATTGGAGTGAGACGTGGGCGACCTTCTGAGCTACTGGCCATTCGTGCTTGGCCTGCTGGCCACCGGCGTGATTTCCGGCGTCGCCGCGGGCCTGCTGGGAATCGGCGGCGGCGCCATCATCGTGCCGGCGCTGGCCTCGGCCCTGGCGCTGCTCGGCTACGATAGCGACGTGGTGCAGCACGTGGCGGTGGGCACTTCGCTTGCCATCATTATCCCCACCGGCATCGCCAGCGCCCGGGCGCATGACAAGCGCGGCGCGGTCGATCATCGCATCCTCAAACTCTGGGCTCCGGTGGTTGTGGTCGCGACCTTCGTCGGCGGGCTGATGGCGGGAATCTACACCGGCGACGTGCTGCGCATCGTGTTCGGCGTAGTGGCGTTGTTCATCGCCGCCAATATCGTGCTGCCGTTCCAGGAGCGGCTCATGGGGCACCTCCGCGATTCGGCGCTGACCCACCGCATCTCGGCGGCCGTGGTCGGCTACATCTCGGCGCTGATGGGAGTAGGGGGCGGCTCGCTGAGCGTACCGACGATCCACGCCTTCGGCGCGTCGATGCACAAGGCGGTGGGCACCGGCGCGGCGATTGGCGTGTTCATCGCGCTCTCGGGAACGCTGGGCTTCATCATTTCGGGCTGGAGCGTCGAGGGACGCCCGCCGCTGAGCCTTGGCTATATCAACCTCGTCGCGCTGGTGCTGATCGGCGTCACCGCTGCACTCTGCGCCCCGCTAGGCGCGGCGCTGGCCCATAAGCTGCAGCAGCGCACGCTGAAGATTGCCTTCGCGGTGTTCCTGACGCTCGTCGGGCTGAACATGATCTGGAAGGCGATTGCGGGGTAGGTGGATGGGCGCACCGGGCGCACCCATCCGAAGCGCTGCTTAGTTCGCGAAGTCCCACGTCACCTGGACGTTGATCGAGTAGCTGAGTTCGCCGCCCTCGATCGGCACGGAGGCGCCGGCTGAATCAGCAACAGCCTTCATCATGTAGGGCTGCGGCGGCTGGCTCATGCCCTGGCTCTCGTTGATGTTGCGGATGCTGCCGAGCTCTTCGCCGGCGGCCCCGGCATAGAGCTCTGCCTTGGCCTTGGCGTCGGCGAAGGCGGCCTTGCGGGCCTCGTCATAGAGCTTGGAGGGATCTGCGACCGAGAAGGTGACGCCGTTGATGGTGTTGGCGCCGACGGTCACGGCCTTGTCGAGCACCGAGCCGAGCTTGGCCAGTTCGCGGACGCGGACGTTGACGTTGTTGAACACCTGGTAGCCGTTGATCTTAGGGGGCAACTGGTAGCCGTTGGCGTCGCGGGCGTCGGAGTAGACGTAGTTCGGGTTCACCGAAAAGCCCGAGGTCTGGATGTCGCGCGCCTCGATGCCGGCGGCTTTCAGCGTCTCGATCAGTTCGCCCATCGCCTTGGTGTTGGCGTCGAGCGCCTCGCGGGCAGTGGCGCCCTGGCTGGTGACGCCGGAGTTGACGAAGGCTGTGTCAGGGGAAGCGGTGACTTCGCCGATGCCGCCGATCGAAATGGTGCCGCTCACGGATGTCTCCTGGGCCAGCGCCGGGGCGGCGCTCAGTGCGGTTGCGAAGAGCAGGGGAATGAACAAGGCAGTAAACGGACGCATGCGTCTCTCCTATGTGGCCTTTGACGGGGAAAAATGTCCCAGCCAACCCGGGTGTTAGTGCGGCGTTCCTGAATGGACTTTGAACGCCGCTTCCGAGAGATAAGACGCCGCGGCGCGAACGATCCTTGGGTGCCGGTCGACGAAAGTTTGAGCTACGTGCCTCGCCCGTCGCTGGACAGGGTTTGGGGCGGCGGGTTAGGTAGCCCGGCAAAAACCGGGGGACTGCCGTGGCCAATCCGATCGTACCAAGCGAAGGCGTGCTGCTCGGACGCGCGAGACTCCCGGGATACGAGCACCCGCGGCTGATCACGGTGCGTGGCCAGGATATCGTCGATATCACGTCGAAGACCGCGCCGACCTCCCGTGACGTCGCAGAGCGCGACGATCCGGCGGCCTATGTCGCGGCGGCCAAGGGACCGGTGGTCGGCAACCTCCACCAGATTCTCGCCAATTCGTGGTCGGGCAAGACCGACCTCAAGGCGCCCTCGCTGCTGTCCCCGATCGACCTGCAGGCGGTGAAGGCCGCCGGCGTGACGTTCGTGGTGTCGCTGCTCGAGCGCGTCATCGAGGAGCAGGCGCGCGGCGACAAGGCCAAGGCCGACGAGCTGCGCAAGGATATCCTGGGCCTCGTGGGCACCGATCTCAGCCAGCTCGAGCCGGGTTCGCCCGCTGCGATGGAGGTCAAGAAGACACTGATCGCGCGCGGCGTGTGGAGCCAGTATCTCGAAGTCGGCATCGGGCCGGACGCCGAGATCTTCACCAAGTGCCAGCCGATGGCCTCGGTGGGTTTTGGCGCCGACGTCGGCATCCTGCCGATCTCGGAGTGGAACAACCCCGAGCCGGAACTCGTGATGGTCGTTGCGTCCACCGGCAAGATCGTCGGCGCGACGCTCGGCAACGACGTGAACCTGCGCGACGTGGAGGGCCGTTCGGCACTGCTGCTCGGCAAGGCCAAGGACAACAATGCTTCCGCGTCGCTCGGGCCGTTCATCCGGCTGTTCGACGGCAAGTTCACCATCGAGACGGTGAAGCAGGCCGATATCGCGCTGAGCGTCACTGGCGATGATGGGTTCGAGCTCACCGGTGTCTCCAACCTCAGCCAGATCTCGCGCTCGCCGGAGTCGCTGGTTGCGGCCTCGATCGGGCGGCATCACCAGTATCCCGATGGCTTCGTGCTCTACACCGGCACGATGTTCGCGCCGGTGAAGGATCGCGGCGGCGCCGGCAAGGGCTTCACCCACAAGCTCGGCGACGTCGTTTCGATCTCGACACCGTCGCTCGGCACCCTATCTAACACCGTGCGCCTCGCCACCGAGGCCGCGCCCTGGACCTATGGCACGAGCCACCTGCTGCGCGATCTCGCCAAGGCCGACCTCCTCTAAGTAAGGAACTTCCCATGACCGAACTGCACCAGAATCTCATCAACGGCGAATGGGTCGGCGGCGACGGGGTAGACAACATCAACCCCTCCAACACCAACGAAGTCGTTGGTGTCTATGCCCGCGCCACGGTGGACGACACGCTGGCCGCCATCGCAGCAGCCAAGGCGGCGTTCCCGGCCTGGTCGCGTTCCGGCATCATGGACCGCTGGGCGGTGCTGTCGAAGACCGCACACGAGATTTTCGCCCGCAAGGCCGAACTCGGTGAGCTCTTGAGCCGCGAAGAGGGCAAGACCCTCGCCGAAGGCATCGGTGAGGTTACCCGCGCCGGGCAGATCTTCGAGTTCTTCGCCGGCGAAGTGCTGCGCCTCACCGGTGAGAGCGTGCCGTCGGTGCGTCCGGGCGTCGGCGTCGAGATGACGCGCGAGCCGATGGGCGTCGTCGGCATCATCACGCCGTGGAACTTCCCGATCGCCATCCCAGCCTGGAAGATCGCCCCGGCGCTGGCATACGGCAACACGGTGGTGTTCAAGCCGGCCGACCTGGTGCCGGGCTGCTCGTGGGCGATCGTCGAGATGCTCAACCGCAACGGGCTGCCCAAGGGCGTGCTCAACCTGGTGATGGGCAAGGGCTCGGTGGTCGGCCAGACCATGCTCGACAGCAGGGACATCGTGGCGCAGACCTTCACCGGCTCGGTCGGCACCGGCCGCCGCGTGGCGGAAGCCAGCGTCAAGGTGATGCGCAAGTTCCAGCTCGAAATGGGCGGCAAGAACCCGACCATCGTGCTCGATGACGCTGACCTCGCCGTTGCCGTCGAAACGACCGCCCAGAGCGCGTTCTACTCGACCGGCCAGCGCTGCACGGCTTCGTCGCGCCTGATCGTCACCGAGGGCATCCACGACAAGTTCGTCGCGGCGCTCACCGAGCGCATCCGCAACCTCAAGGTCGGCGATGCGATCGCCAAGGACACGCAGATCGGGCCGGTGGTCGATCCGGGTCAGCTCAAGCAGGACACCGACTATATCGAGATCGGCAAGAACGAAGGCGCCAAGCTCGCCGTCGGCGGCGAGTTGGTGAAGGGTGACAACCCGGGCTACTTCCTGCAGCCGGCGTTGTTCACCGAGGCGACCAACCAGATGCGCATCTCCCGCGAAGAGATCTTCGGGCCGGTGGCCGCGGTGATCCGCGTCAAGGACTACGAGGAAGCGCTGGCCACTGCCAATGACACCGAGTTCGGTCTCTCCGCGGGCATCGTCACCACCTCGCTCAAGTATGCGACGCACTTCAAGCGCAACGCCGAAGCCGGCATGGTGATGGTGAACGTCCCCACCGCCGGTGTCGACTTCCACGTGCCGTTCGGCGGCCGCAAGGGCTCGAGCTACGGCCCCAAGGAGCAGGGCAAGTACGCCGCCGAGTTCTTCACCCAGGTGAAGACGGCCTACACGGCGGCTGGCTAATCGCAAGGGACACGGGGCGGCAGTGACCACTGAGATCGCCGCCCCCGTCACCCCGCTGAAGCTCTCGCAGCATCCGGCGTTCCTCAGGTTCCTCTCCTCACGCGTCCTCTCGTCGATGGCGTTCCAGGGGACCGCCATTGCCATCGGCTGGCTGGTCTATGATCGGACGCACAACGCGTTCGATCTCGGCTTGATCGGGCTGTTCCAGTTCCTGCCGATGCTGGTGCTGACCTTTGTGGTGGGGCATGTCGCCGATCAGTTCGACCGGCGGCGGATCGGCCTCGTTTGCCAGGTCGTCGAGGCGGCGGTCGTCGGGTTCATCGCGCTGGGCGTCTGGCAGGGCTGGCTGAGCACGCCGGGGATTTTCGTCGCCGTGGCCGCGCTGGGCGCGGCGCAGGCGTTCGAGCGGCCGACCATGGCGGCGTTGCTGCCCGGGCTGGTGCCGGCGACCATGCTGCAGCAGGCGATCGCGATTTCGACCTCCTTCATGCAGACGGCGCTGATCATTGGTCCGGCGCTCGGCGGCTTGCTCTACGGCGTGCACCCGGTGGCGCCGTTTCTCGTCGCGGCGGCGATGTTCCTCGTGGCAAGCATCAATGTGGTTAGCATCCCCAGGAGCGATCGGGTTCCGATACGCTCCAAGCCGACGCTGAGTTCGGTGTTTGCCGGCATCGCTTTCATCCGCAGCAAGCCGGTGATGCTGGGCACCATCTCGCTCGATCTGTTCGCGGTGCTGCTGGGCGGCGCCACGGCGCTGCTGCCGATGTTCGCGCAGGACATCCTGCATGCCGGTCCATGGGCACTGGGGGTTCTCAGGGCGGCCCCGGCCGCTGGCGCCGTGGCAATGTCACTGGTCCTGGCGCGCTGGCCGTTGCGGCGCGGGGTCGGCAACAAGATGCTGCTGGCGGTGGGCATATTCGGCGTGGCGACGCTGGTGTTCGCGCTGTCGACCAACATCCTGCTCTCGATCGCGGCAATGCTGGTGCTCGGGGCGGCCGATACTGTGAGCGTGGTGATCCGTTCGTCGCTGGTGCAGTTGCTGACGCCCGATGAGATGCGCGGCCGGGTGAATGCGGTGAACTCGCTGTTTATCGGCACCTCGAACCAACTCGGCGAGTTCGAATCCGGCATGGTCGCGGGCCTGATTGGGCCGGTCGCCGCCTGCGTGTTCGGCGGCCTCGGCACCATTGCCATCGTGCTGCTCTGGGCCAGGCTGTTCCCCGGCCTCAGGAAAGTCGACACGCTGGCGGGCTGAGGATGGGCCCGCACTGACACGGCGCGGGCCCGGTCGGTCAGGCGGGGCGGAGCCCGTAGGTGGACACCACGTTGCCCTTGCTGGTGGTGGTGGATTTCTTGAGTTCGAGCCGAGTCACGGGGTCGTTTGCCTCGAACATGCGCTTGCCGGCCCCGGCGACCACCGGATGGGTGATGAGCGTCAGTTCCTCGAGCAGCCCCGCAAAGAACAGCTGGCGGGCCAGCGAGATGCCGCCCATCACGGCGATCTCGCCGCCATCCCTGGCCTTGAGTTGTTTTGCGAACTCGATGAGGTCGCCCTCGATCAGGGTCGAGTTCTGCCAGGTCAGCTGGTCCTGCTTCAGCGTGCGCGAGGCGACGAGCTTGGGCGTGCTGTTGATGAAGTCCGCGAAGTCCCCATCGGCGCTGGCGGTCGGCCAATAGCCGGCCCACTCCTGGTACCCGACCCGGCCGAGCAGGACAGTATCGACTTTGGGCATGATCTCGCCGAGCAGGGCGCCCAGCTCATCGTCGAAGGCATCGAACTGCCAGAGGTTGGGCGACTCGACGACGCCGTCGACCGAGTGAAAGAAGCCTGCCGTGATCTTGCGCATGTTGTTTCTCCTGGTTTCCAGCCCGCCAATGGGCCGTTCACCAACACGACGAACGGCTTCCAACGCGATCGACACAAGCGTGCAGAAAAATCGTGACGAGAGGGAGAATGGTGGGCGAAGGCAGCGCTTTGCCCCCAACCCGCTTTGCTTCGATGCCGCCGCTTGCTAAGGAGGCGGCGCTCCGTTCGGGGCAGGGGCCCATAGCTCAATGGTTAGAGCCGACCGCTCATAACGGTCTGGTTCCAGGTTCGAGTCCTGGTGGGCCCACCAACTTCCTTATTCCGCCCGCACCACCTCGAACAGGTTGCCCTCGATCGTCGTGATGTAGAGCTCGCCTTCGCCGTCTACGCCGAACGAGGTAATGGAGCCGATGCCGCCGAGTTGCTCGGTCCAGTCGGTGATGTCGCCGGCCCGGCCGTTGGTGTAGGCGAAGGAGTGCACGCGGCTGTCGCAGAAGTCGGCGAAGAAATACTGGCCGGTAATCTCGGGGATCGCCTTGCCGCGGTAGACGTAGCCGCCGGTGATCGAGCAGCCGCCGGTATCGTGGGAGTAGCTGTAGGTTGGCGGCATGAGGCCCGTTTGGTCGCAGCTCTTGGCGCCGTAGCAGGCGGAGCCTTCCATGATCTTCCAGCCTAGATTGGCGCCGGCGTCATCGACGCTGATGACGGTCACCTCCTCGTAGGCGTTCTGCCCGACATCGGCGATGTAGAAATTGTCGCCATCGAAGGCCGGGCGCCAGGGGTTGCGGAGGCCCAGCGCGAAGATCTCCGGCCGCCCGCCACCCTTGGCGAAGGGGTTGCCAGCGGGGATCCCGTATGGCGCGGCGCCATTGACGTCGATGCGCAGGATCTTGCCGAGCAGTTCGTCGGGGTTCTGCGCCCGGTTCTGCGGATCGCCGCGAGAGCCGCCGTCGCCCATGCCGAGGTAGAGATAGCCATCCGGGCCGAAACCGAGCCAGCCGCCATTGTGGTTGGCATAGGGCTGGTCGATGCGGAGCAGTTCGGTGGCCGAAGCTGAGTCGGCCACGGCAGGATCGGCGGAGACCTGGTAGGCCACGATTCGGGTGTCGCCGCTGGTGTCGGTGTAGTTCAAGAAGAAGCGGCCGTTCCTGTTGTAGTCGGGGTGGAAGGCGAGGCCGAGCAAGCCCTGCTCACCGCCGCTGCTGACGCTGCCGCTGAGATCGAGGAACGGCGCTTCTGCCAATTGCCCGTCGATGAGGATGCGAATGCGGCCGGTCTGCTCGACCACGAAGAGCCGCGGATCGCCCGGCGGCGCGATGGCATAGAGCGGCTGATCCAGCGCATCGGTGACGAGCCGGGTGGTCAGCGTCACCGGTTGAGCGAAGGCCGGGGCGACGGCGAGGGAGAGCAGGGCGGCAAGCAGCAGGCGCATGTGGTTCCTCCGTGGCAACAGGCCGCTATCACCCACGCTTGTTGGATGATCTCCAGTCGATCGGCGGTCAAAGGCGCGCGCGCCGGCTCAGGCGCTGGTGGTGCTGGTGCTGTCCTTGAGAGCGGCGAGTTCGGTTTCGGCGCGCAGCGCGCGGTCGCGCCAGTCCTCGATGGTGAGGCCTTCGAGGCGGGCTGGCTCGGCCGCGGTGGCGGTTTCGATCTCGGGCAGGGGGGCGCCGGTCAGCTTGGCGTGCAGGGCCTCGATATAGGCCGCGTCGTCGGCATGGAGAGTGCCCGCGGCGAACTCCGCCTGCCAGCGGTTCAGGTCGGCGGTGGTTTCCTCGTTCATGCTGCCGGTTGCCAGCAATTCCTTGATCAGCGCATCGACCGCCACGGGCATCTCCTGTTCAGTTCGGGCGCAACCTATCCAAAGCCACCGCAAAGGGAAACCCGCCGCGACAACCGGTCACCTCGAGGCTTTCAGCTGCGGAACGCCTTGCTGAGGAAGGCCGAGCCGGCGATGCCGAACCGCCAGGGGAGGTCGGCGGCCTTGGTGATGCCGATGCGCGGGCCGATCACCACCGGGCGGAGCGAATCGGCGGGACGGAAGCGGAACGGCGGGGCATCGACCCTGAGGCCGTCGTGGGCCTTGGTGATGCCCAGCGCCTCGGCGAGCTTGCCGGGGCCGGAGCAGAGGTCGCGGGCGTTAGCGAGGCCGCGGCGTTCAGCCATTTTCTCAATGCCGGCAATTGGTTCGATGGCGCGGACGAGGATCGCGGAGGCGTCGGCGCAGACGAAGTTGAGGCACCAGTGGATGCCGTAGGAGCGGTAGACGTAGACGTGGCCGGGGCCGAGGAACATCGAGGAATTGCGCTCGGTCTGGCCGCGATGGGCGTGCGAGGCGGGCTCGGTCGGGTGATAGGCCTCGGTTTCGGCGATGATGCCGCCGACGCCATCGACGTAGAACTCGGCGCCGAGCAGGTCACGGGCGACGAGGGTGACTTCGCGGCTGAAGAACCGGGTGGGATCGAAGGCGGCGGACATCGGTCGAGACTGGGGAAAATCCCCAGCGAATGCAAGCCGCTAGACTTTCTTGGTGGTGCCGTTTTGCAGGCGGGAGGCGGCGATGCGGAGGGTGAGGTTGATCGATTCGCCGACACTGGAGGTGCCGCCGGAGATCAGCGCCGAGTTGTTGTTGGCGGTGCTGGCGAGATCGGACTGCGCCTGGGCCCGGCGCTTCAGACGTGCCGCCTCGGCCTCGGCAAACAGCGAGGCGCGCGGGAGCCAGTTCAAGGAGCGCTTCTGGATCTGCATTGCTGACCAACCTGCACCGCGTTGCTGAACGAAACATTAACGACATCTGAACGCTTGCCCAAGCCGATAAGGCCGCTACAAAGCTTGCACATCGGGAGTGCGGCATGGCGGATACACTGAAATTCGGGACCAGCGGCCTGCGCGGGCTGGCGACGGAACTCACTGGCGGCGCGGCGCGGCGCTACACGGCGGCGTTCATCGCCCATCTTGGCACGGTTCCGGGTGGACGGGTGTATCTGGGGCGCGATCTTCGTGCCTCGAGCCCGGCGATCGCTGCCGATTGTGCCGCAGCGATCCGCGCGGCGGGCCTAGTGCCGGTGGATTGCGGCGTGCTGCCGACGCCGGCACTGGCGCTGCATGCGATGGCGCTGGGCGGGCCGGCGATCATGGTAACGGGTAGCCACATCCCGGCCGACCGGAACGGGCTGAAATTCTACGCGGCATCGGGCGAAATCACCAAAGCGGACGAGCAGGGCATCGCCGCGGCGTTGAGCGATGCAGTGCCGACGGGCACGGGAACGGCCGAGGATGGGAGCGTGGCGGCAGCCGATCGCTACCGCCAGCGCTATCGCGGACTGCTCGACGCGGGCGCACTGCGGAACTGGCGCATCGGCGTGTTTGAGCATTCGTCGGTGGCGCGCGACATGCTGGTGTCGTTCCTGACGCGGGCAGGGGCCGATGTGGTGCGACTGGGGCGTTCGGACAGCTTCGTCGCGGTCGACACCGAGGCGTTCTCCGATCCGCTGTTCGAGCCCCGGTTCGACTGGATCGAGCAGCACAAGCTCCATGCGATCGTTTCGACCGATGGGGATGGCGACAGGCCGCTGGTGGTCGATGGCGAGGGCAATTTCGTGCGCGGCGACGTGCTGGGCATGCTGGCGGCGCGGTTCCTGGGTGCCGACCGGGTGGTGACACCGGTGACCTCGAACTCGGCGATCGAAGGCGTCGGTTGGTTCGGCAAGGTGGAGCGCACCAAGGTCGGCTCGCCCTACGTGATTTCGGGCATGGAGAGCGCGGCGGCCGGCTCGCCTGGCGCCGTGGTCGGGTTCGAGGCCAATGGCGGGCTGCTGCTGGGCAGTGAGGTGAGCATCAATGGCCGAACGCTGAGCCGGTTGCCGACGCGCGACGCGGTGTTGCCGATGCTGGCGGTATTGGGGACGGCGGCGAAGCTGGGCGAGAGCCTCGCCGGGCTAGTCCGCACGCTACCAGTTCGGGCCGCACTCAGCGACCGGCTGGCGCATGTCGCCAACGAGCGGAGCGCCGCGCTGCTGAAGGGCCTCACCGAGCAGGCCGGCTACGCCAAGGAGTTCTTCGCCCCTGTCGGCGAGGTGGAAAGCGTCTCGACCATCGATGGCCCACGCTTCGCGCTGAGCTCCGGCGACACAGTGCACTACCGCGCCTCGGGCAACGCGCCGGAGCTCAGGTGCTATGTCGAGGGCGTTACACCGGAGCGCGCCAAGGAATTACTGGCCTGGGGACTGGCGGCCGCGAGCGCGGTGGTGCGGTAATACTCAGTCTATTAATCAACTTTGGAGATCTGCTGACAAAGTAGTCCCCACAGTGTGACCGCACACCATATTGACCTCAAGGGCTCGCTAGTGCCGAAGCGAGCCCCGATTTGACGATTCTGTTGTTGATGGGGGTGAGTATGGCGAACGGTAAGCAGGCGCGACTTGCGGTCCTGATCGATGCTGACAATGCGTCGGCCAAGATCATTGACGGGTTGTTCGAGGAAATCGCGAAGCTAGGGTCCGCGACTGTGCGTCGTGTCTACGGTGATTTCACAAGTCAGAGTCTCGGCGGCTGGGTCGACGTGCTGACGCGGCACGCCATCGCGCCGCAGCAGCAGTTCGCCAACACAAAGGGCAAGAATGCGTCGGACATCACGCTGGTGATTGACGCGATGGACCTCTTGCACTCGGGCCGCTTGGACGGCTTCTGCCTCGTATCATCGGACAGCGACTTCACTCGCCTCGCGGGCCGGCTACGCGAGGAGGGCGTTGAGGTCTATGGCTTCGGTGAACAGAAGACCCCGCCCAGTTTTCGGCAGGCCTGTACGCGCTTCATCTACACGGAGAACCTCGGCACCGCACAGAAGGGGGAAACGGAGGCGGCGCCAGCACAACTCGTCGGGTTGGCCGAGGCCAGGAGCCTCATCGTTCGAGCAGTTCGCGAGGTAGAGGGTGAGGGCGGTTGGGTCAATCTGGGCGCCCTCGGTAGCCATCTGGTCAAACTGGAAAGCGACTTCGATCCTCGCAACTACGGGGAGAAGAAATTAAGCGATCTGGTGCGGAAGTTCTTTGGATTTGAGGTCCGAGACCGTGATGGGCAACTCGCCGTTCGCCTCACAACGCCCCCACCGACGTCCAAGGCAAGTGCGCCAAAACCTCAGGCCAAGAAGGCGCAGAAACCCACGAAGTCGAAGGGCTGAGCCTTACTCCCGCACCACCACGAACGCTGCCGCGCTTGCCATGATCACGCCCGCCGTGCGGTTCAGGAACCGGAGCGCCTTGGCGCTCCTGAAGAAATCCCGTGCCGCTGCGGCGAGGCCGGCGTAGGCGCAACCGATCAGCAGCAGCACCACGATGACGATGCCGGTGAGTTCGGCGAAGCCGAGAGGGGTGATCGGCTTGTCGAGCGGGATGACGGTCGGGAGCAGGGCCAGGTAGAAGACGATGGTCTTGGGGTTGCCCATGGTGAGGGCGAAGCCGGAGAGGAAGGTCTTCCAGCGGCTTTTTTCGTGCTTGGCGCCGATCTGCTCGGAGCCGGGTTTGGCGCTCCAGAACTGCCAGGCGACATAGAGCAGGTAGAGCGCGCCGGCCCATTTCACCACGGCGAACACCGGGCCGAACCAGGTGGCGATGGCGGCGAGGCCGAACAGCGCGAAGACCAGGTAAACCAGATCGCCGGCGAGGATGCCGAGCACCATCGGGAAGGCCGACCGGAAGCCGCCGCCGAGGGCCCGCGCCACCACGGCCGCCACGCCGGGACCCGGAACGATCACCGCGATGGCGTAGGCGATGGTGAAGGCGACGAGGGTGACGATGTCCATGGCGCGAACTCCGGAGTGGCGGATGGGTGTAGCGCCGTCGCAGTTTGGCGGCAAGCCGACCGGTTGGCCCAGTTCGAGCGGCGACAATTGTCGGAAAACTTGCCGCGGATTGCGATGGCGGTTTTAGCGGACGCCACATCCTGGCGGCGCTAGCGTCGCTCAACAGCCGCCGATCCCTTGCGGATTCGCGGCACGAAACGGCACCTCACAGCGGGCTTCGGCCCGTTTGCCGCGCAACGATCGATGCCTGGACCAGGCATCGATGGGCTCGACATGAGGAGGCCGACCATGCCGCAAGGCAGCCCTTTCCTTCCATTGCGCAGCCCGCGCGATCCGCGGCAGCCGGCGACGTCGTTGCGGCGGCCGAGCCCTTACTCGACGCGCTTGCCACCCGGATCAGGGCCGGTCGGTCCATCTCCACGCGCGGGGTTCGACGGCGTGTGGAAGCCCGATCGTCTCGAACACACAAGATGAGGCCATACGGGCGCCGCGCTGACCTGGCGCCCCGGCCAAGAGCTCCTCCCTCGCACACGCCACGTCTCTAAGAGGGAACTTGCCCCGGCTTCCGTAACGGAGCCGGGGATCTTTTATGCTCGGGGCGAATGGCGGCGGCGGTGGCAGAGGGCGAGGAGAATGAGCAGAGTGATGCCCGGCGCGAGGGCCGCGACGAGAGGTTGCCACTGGTCGGGCACCGTTGCGGCGGCGAGGGTCCAGGGCAGGCCAAGGACGACGAGAAAGACGCCGGGCAGTGGCGCGGCGACGCCGAGCCAGCTGATCAGGCTGAGCGCCTTCCAGATGAGCGCGATGGCGTAAAGGAGGCCGAAGGCGGCAACGACGAGGCGGCAGGCCCAGCCCATCTCGATGACGAAATGGCGGATCCCATCGTCAACGGGCGCGGCATCGGGTGCCACGGCCGGACGCTCCGGGGCGTGGCTGCGCTTGCGTCTCAGAACGGGGTACTTTGCCTGTCGCGCGCTACTGCCCATCGCTTGCCACCGCCACAACGGCGACAAGGATGCCCCCGGCGTCATAACGGCAGGTTTACGGCAGGCGGCTCAGGCGCTCCGTCAACAGCTCGTAGAAGCCGGCGGCGTCGCCCGAGCGCAGGTAGGTGACGTTCTTCACCCGGCCGGTGACGCCCCAGTAGTCGGCGACGGTCATGCCCACCGTGAGCTCGCTCGAGGTCTCGATCACCACGTTGATGTGGCGGCCTTCGAACAGATCGGGCTTCAGCATATAGGCGATGACGCAGGGGTCATGCAGCGGCGCGCCGTTCGAGCCGTATTTGGTGAGATCGAAGCGCTCCGAGAAGCTGAGCATCTGGTAGACCGCCTCGCCGGCCTTGTTGCCCAGCGCGCGGATCTTGGCGAGCCGGTCGGGCGTCGACAGGATCATATGGGTCACGTCGAGCGGCAGCATGGCGATCGGCACACCCGAGCGCAGTACGATATCGGCGGCGTCCGGATCCACATAGATGTTGAACTCGGCGACGGGGGTGATGTTGCCGCCCTCGAAATAGCCGCCGCCCATCATGACGATTTCCTGGATGCGGCCGATGATGCGCGGCTCCTTGACCATCGCCATGGCGACATTGGTCAGCGGCCCGAGGGTGGCGAGCGTCACCGTGCCCGGCTCGTGCGCCAGCAGCGTCTCGATGATGAAGTCGACGCCGTGCTGGTCCTCGATCTGGAGCTTCGGAAGCGGCAGGTCCGGGCCATCGAGGCCCGTCTCGCCGTGTACGTGCTCGGCGGTCACCAGCGTGCGGCGCATCGGACGCTCGCAGCCGGCATAGACGGCGATGTCCTTGCGCCCCGAGAGCTCGACGACCTTCAGCGCGTTGCGGGCGTTCTGCGCCAGGCTGACGTTACCGGCGACGGCAACGATGCCGAGGATGTCGAAATCGGCGGGCGAGGCGAGCGCCATGAGGATCGCCACGGCGTCGTCCTGACCCGGGTCGGTGTCGATAATGATCTTGCGTGCCATTGGCTTAGCGCGAGCCCCTGAGAAAATGATTCCGCCGGCATGATAGTGGGCGTTCATCATTGCGTCGATGTGAGGAACTGGCCGGGACCTTGCGAGTTAAGTGCGACGGAGGAACATATGCCTAACAAAGTGCGCCGCGGTCCGTCGCCCCGCCTGCTCAGGGAAATCTCGAACACCCATTTCGAACGCATCCTGTCCAACAGCTCGCAACTGGCCCTCGTATTCATGGGCCTCTTGGCGATGCTCATCGCCCTGAAGCTGGGCGAAGTAGTGCTCGCGCCGGTGTTTCTCGCCGTCACCGTGGGGCTGATGTTCGGTCCCATCGCCGACATGATGGACAAGCGCGGCATCGCGGACAGTGTTTCGGCGGGCGTGGTGGTGCTGTTGTTCCTCGCGCTTATCGGGCTCAGTGCACTGCTGTTTGCCGCGCCGCTGAGCGATCTCATCGAGCGCATCCCGGTGATCTGGGAGGCGTTCCGCCAGGAACTGGCCAACTGGAAGGAACCGCTCGGGGCGGTGGGCACGCTGCAGGAGCAGGTGAAGGAAGTGTTCGGCTCCGACCCCTCGACCGTCACCGTCACCGTCGAGGATGACAGCGCGGTGCAGAACGTGGCGTTCACGGCGCCGGCCCTCCTGGCGCAGATCCTGATCTTCCTCGCGAGCCTCTATTTCTTCATGGCAACGCGCGACCAGATACGCATTTTCGTCCTGTCACTGTGCGCGACGCGCCGCATGCGGTGGCGCACAGCACATGTGTTCCGCGATGTCGAGGAGCAGGTGTCGCGGTTCCTCCTCACCGTGAGTGCCATCAATATCGGCATGGGCGTCGGGGTGGCGATCCTGATGGCGCTGATCGGCATGCCGACCCCGATCCTCTGGGGGGCGCTGGCGGCGGTGCTGAACTTCATTCCGTTCGTCGGACAGGCCGTGATGGTCGCCATCCTGTTCGCGGTGGGGCTGGGCACGCTGAACGGGCTGGAAGGCGCGCTGCTGCCGGTCGGGCTTTATCTGTTGCTCAACTTCGTCGAAGGCAATTTCGTCACGCCGCATCTGCTGGGCCGGACGATGCTGATCAACCCGTTCCTGATCCTCATCGCCATCACCTATTGGCTGTGGTCGTGGGGACCGGTCGGCGGCTTCATCGCCGTCCCGTCGCTGCTGGTGATCTCCTCGATGGCGAGGCATATCCTGCCGATGCGGATGCCCGCGCCACTGGCGATGCGACGGAAGGCGGAGCAGAAGGCCGCGCAGGATGCGGCGGAGTCCCAAGCCGCGACAGCAGCTGCGGTGCCGGCAACGGTCACGACGGTTCCAGCAGCCCCGGTCAAACCCAAGCCGGCGCCACGCAAGACCAAGGCCGCGGGGGCAGCCTAGGCGGTGCATCGCACCTGCCCGCATAGGTAGCCTTGACGCTCCAGCCCCAAGGCCTCACGGTTCGTTCTTTCCGATTTGCGAGAGGTGAGCGATGGCCGGCGAAGCAGTGGCGCATGCAGCGGAGGCAGCCGCACTTGGCGGCGTCGATCTGGTGCAGGTCGTGGCACTGCTCGGCGCTGGGGTCATCGCCGTACCGCTATTCCGGCGGCTGGGGCTCGGCTCGGTGCTAGGATATCTCGCGGCCGGGCTGGCGATCGGGCCGTTCGGCCTCGGGCTGATCAACGATCCCCAGGCCGTGCTGCACGCGGCCGAGCTGGGCGTGGTGCTGTTCCTGTTCATCGTCGGGTTGGAGATGGAACCGGCCAAGCTCTGGTCGCTGCGCAAGCAGATCTTCGGGCTCGGCGTGCTGCAGGTGGCGCTGTGCGGCGCAGTGCTGACCATTGCCGGGGTGATCCTCCTGGGCCTAACGCCACCGGTGGCGTTCGTTGCCGGCATGGGGTTCGTGCTGACTTCGACGGCGATCGTGATGCAGATTCTCTCGGAGCGCGGCGAGTTGCAGAGCCCGGCGGGGCAGAAGATCGTCTCGGTGCTGCTGCTCGAGGATCTCGCCATCGTGCCGCTTTTGGCGGTAGTGGCGTTCATCTCGCCGGGCGTCGATACGGATGCCAGCGCGCTGCAGCGGTGGATCAGCGTCGGCGTCGCCGCGGCATCGGTGGTGACGGTGATCTTTGCCGGCCGCTGGGTGCTGAACCCGGTGTTCCGGCTCCTGGCCGAGTCGAGGGCGCGCGAGGTGATGACCGCTGCGGCGCTGCTGGTGGTGCTCGGCGCGGCGCTGATCATGCAGTTGGGCGGGCTGTCGATGGCGATGGGAGCGTTCCTCGCCGGCGTGCTGCTCTCGACGTCGACCTTCCGGCATCAGCTCGAAGCCGATGTCGAGCCGTTCCGCGGGTTGCTCCTGGGGTTGTTCTTCCTCGCGGTCGGCATGTCGCTCGACCTGACGGTCGTGGGCGCCAACTGGCAGTTCATCGCGCTCTCAGTGCTTTGCTACATGCTGCTCAAGGGCGGGGCGATCTATGGGCTGTGCCGGGCGCTGGGCGGCGGGCATGCGCTGGGGCTGGAGCGGGCCGTGCTGATGGCGCAGGGCGGCGAATTCGCCTTCGTGCTCTACACCACCGCGACCGGCGGCGGGCTGCTGAGCGCCGAGCTCAACGCCATGTTCACGGCGACGGTGATCATTTCGATGGTACTGACGCCGTTCTCGATGATGCTGCTGAAGTTCCTGCCCAAGCCCGAGCAGTCGTTCGAGGGGGTGGAAAAGGTCGATGGGCTGTTGACCGGCGACATCCTCGTCATCGGCTTCGGCCGGTTCGGGCAGATTGCCAGCCAGCCGCTGATCGCCAAGGGCCACAAGATCTCGATCATCGACAACGACACCGACATGATCCGGGCCGCCGGGCAGTTCGGCATGAAGGTCTACTACGGGGACGGCACGCGGCTCGATATCCTGCGGGCCGCCGGTGCCGGCAATTCCGACGCCATCCTTGTGTGCGTCGACAACAAGGATTCGGCGCTGCGCATCGTCGAGCTGGTGAAGGCGGAGTATCCGCTGGCCAAGGTCTTCGCCCGCGCCTTCGATCGCGGCCATGCGCTCAAGCTCGTGGAACTGGGCGTGGACTACCAGATACGCGAGCTGTTCGAATCGGCACTGGAGTTCGGCGCCGAGACGCTGCGCGAGCTTGGTACCGACATGGTCGAGGTCGAGGAGATCATCGAAGGGGTTCGCGAGCGCGACCGCCAGCGCTTCGCGGCGCAACTGGTCGGCGGCATCCAGGCGGGCAGGGACCTGCTGCTCTCCAACGCCGAGGACCAGGCGCGCGAGAGTGGCACGGTGGCGGGGCCGTCCGAGCCGATCATCGTGCCGGACGAGGATGCGGCGAAGGTTTAGCGACGGAGCAGCAGCGCGCCCGCAGCGATCAAGCTTTAGGCACGCTGCCTTAGAACCGTTCTCGACAGGCCTTCCCAGCGTACCGATTCAATGCAACAGTACCCGTCTAGAGGGGAATACATCGTCATGCTGCTTGGATGCGACAATGCCGCAAAGCCCTCTCGTATTGGATGCCCCGGTCCCGGAACGGCGCGCGCTTAGCGTCGAGGCGATACAGGCGGAAATCCTCGAAAAACTCACCTATTCCATCGGCAAGGACCCCATTGTCGCGCGGCCGCATGATTGGCTGAAGGCGACGATCCTCGCCGTGCGCGACCGGATCATCGACCAGTGGATGGAGTCGAGCCGCGAGACCTGGCGGACCTCCAACAAGCGCGTCTACTACCTGAGCCTCGAGTTCCTCATCGGCCGCCTGATGCGCGATGCGATGAGCAATATCGGGGTGATGGAGCCGGTGCGCGCCGCGCTCAAGAACTTCAATGTCGACCTCGGCGACCTGATCAACCTCGAGCCCGATGCGGCGCTGGGCAATGGCGGTCTCGGCCGCCTCGCCGCGTGCTTCATGGAGTCGATGGCGACGGTCAACATCCCGGCCTACGGCTACGGCATTCGCTACGTCCACGGCCTGTTCCGTCAGGAAATGAGCGAAGGCTGGCAGGTCGAACTGCCGGAGGACTGGCTCGCCCATGGCAACCCGTGGGAGTTCGAGCGGCGCGAGAGTTCGTACGAAATCGGCTTTGGCGGCCACGTCGAGCCGGTGCAGGAGCCCGATGGGTCGACCCGCCTCGAATGGCGGCCGGCCGAGCACCTCCTGGCGGTGGCCTTCGATACCCCGATCGTCGGCTGGCGCGGCAAACGAGTGAACACGCTGCGGCTCTGGTCGGCGCAGCCGATCGATCCGATCCTGCTCGACAAGTTCAACGCCGGCGACCATATCGGCGCGCTGGAAGAAAGCTCGAAGGCAGCGGCGGTTACGCGGGTTCTCTACCCTGCCGATTCAACCCCGTCCGGGCAGGAACTGCGGCTGCGCCAGGAGTTCTTCTTTTCCTCGGCTTCGCTGCAGGACATCGTGCGTCGGCACATGCAGGCCTACGGCGACCTCGGCTCGCTCTCGGACAAGGTGGCGATCCAGCTCAACGACACGCACCCGGCGATTTCGATCGCCGAGCTGATGCGCATCCTGATCGATATCCACGGCATGGGCTGGGCCCAGGCCTGGAAGCTGACCAAGGCGACGTTCGGCTACACCAACCATACGCTCCTGCCCGAAGCGCTGGAGACCTGGCCGGTTGGGCTGCTCGAGCGGATGCTGCCGCGGCAGATGCAGATCATCTACGCGATCAACGCCGAGGTGCTGACCGAGGCCCGCAAGATGGGTGGCTTCACCGATGGGCAGATCGCCAATCTGTCGCTGATCGACGAGCATGGCAGCCGCCGCGTTCGCATGGGGCAACTGGCCTTCGTCGGCTCGCACTCGATCAACGGCGTCTCGGCGCTCCATTCGGAACTGCTCAAGAAGACGCTGTTCTCCGATCTCGACCGGCTCTATCCGGACCGGATCAACAACAAGACCAACGGCGTGACGCCGCGGCGCTGGCTGCTGCAGTGCAACCCGGGCCTCACCAAGCTGATCGGGGAGCGGATCGGGTCGGAGTTCCAGGACGATTTCTCGCTGCTCGCCGAGCTCGACAAGCATGCGGACGATCCGACCTTCCAGGATCAGTTCAAGGCGGTGAAGCGGGCCAACAAGGTGGCGCTGGCGCAGGTCATCAAGGACCGGCTGGGGATCACGGTATCGCCCGACGCCATGTTCGACGTGCAGGTGAAGCGCATCCACGAATACAAGCGCCAGCTGCTCAACGTCATCGAGGCAGTGGCGCAGTATTCGATGATCCGTTCCCATCCCGAAAAGGACTGGGTCCCGCGGGTCAAGGTGTTCGCCGGCAAGGCGGCGCCGGGCTATTGGAATGCCAAGCTGATCATCAAGCTGATCAACGACGTGGCCAAGGTCATCAACAACGACCCTGCCGTGCGTGGTCTGCTCAAGGTGGTGTTCCTCCCCAATTACAATGTGAGCCTCGCCGAAACGATCATCCCGGCGGCCGACCTGTCGGAGCAGATTTCGACGGCCGGCATGGAGGCCTCAGGCACCGGCAACATGAAGTTCATGGCCAATGGCGCGCTCACCATCGGCACGCTCGACGGCGCCAATGTCGAGATGCTCGAGCAGGTGGGGCCGGAGAACATGGTGATCTTCGGGCTCACCGCCGACAAGGTGGCCGAGATCCGGCAGCGCAGCGACGTGCCGCGTGCCGCCATCGACAAATCACCAGCATTGCGCGAGGCGCTGGAGGCGATTTCGTCGGGGGTGTTCTCGCCCGATGACCCGAACCGGTATCGCGACCTGATCGGCGGGCTCTACGACCACGACTGGTTCATGGTAGCGCGCGATTTCGACGCGTATGCCGCGGCGCAGCGGGGCGTCGATGACCTCTGGAACAAGCCTCGCAAATGGTATTCGATGGCTATCCGGAACACTGCTCACGTCAGCTGGTTTTCCTCGGATCGTACTATTTCCCAGTACGCCAAGGAAATCTGGGGTGTCCCGGTTGTCGGGGGGTAGTGCGTGACCAAGTCCAAGTGGCAAGCGGACGACAAAGACGTCCGCGCGATCGTTGCGGGTGGTCACTCCGACCCATTCGGCATTCTCGGATTGCACGAGATCGATGGCGTCTGGGTGGCGCGCACCTTCATTCCGCATGCGGAATCGGTGTCGGCCCGCACGATGGACAACCGCATTCTCGGTGAGCTGGAGCCTCGCGGCGACGGGTTCTTCGAGGGGGTGGTGAAGCTTACCAAGCTGCAGCCGGTGAACTATCACGCCCGCAATGACGGCGGCGAATGGAACGTCCTCGATCCATACAGCTTCGGGCCGGTCCTCGGTCCGATGGACGACTACTATATCGGCGAAGGCTCGCACCTGAGGCTGTTCGACAAGCTCGGCGCCCACGCGATGGAGTTCGAAGGCGTCAACGGAACCCACTTTGCCGTCTGGGCGCCGAACGCCAAGCGCGTCAGCGTGGTGGGGCCATTCAACGACTGGGATGGCCGGCGGCACCCGATGCGGGTGCGGATCAATACCGGAGTGTGGGAAGTGTTCGTGCCCAATGTAGGGCCGGGCGAGGTCTACAAGTTCGAGATCGTCGGGCCGGACGGACAACTGCGGCCGCTCAAGGCCGACCCATTCGCGCGGCAGTCGGAGTTGCGGCCGAAGACGGCCTCGATGGTTGCCGATCCCAAGCCGTTCAGCTGGACCGACGACAAGTACATGAAGGATCGCGCCAAGGCCGACTGGCGGCGGAAGCCCGTGTCGATCTACGAGGTGCACCTGGGCTCCTGGCGCCGCCGGGCCGATGGCTCGTTCATGAGCTACGAGCAACTGGCGGAGCAGCTGATCCCCTATGCCGCCGACAGCGGCTTCACCCATATCGAGCTGATGCCGATCACCGAGCATCCGTTCGATCCGAGCTGGGGCTACCAGCCCACCGGGCTCTATTCCCCCACGGCCCGCCATGGCGACCCGGCGGGTTTTGCGCACTTCGTCGACAAAGCGCATGAGGCCGGGCTCGGCGTCATCCTCGACTGGGTGCCGGCGCATTTCCCCACCGATGAGCACGGTCTGGCGCTTTTCGACGGCACGGCGCTCTACGAGCATGCGGACCCGCGGCAGGGCTACCACCCCGACTGGAACACCGCGATCTACAATTTCGGGCGGAAGGAAGTGGTGAGCTTCCTCGTCAACAACGCCCTCTACTGGCTCGAGGCGTTCCACCTCGATGGGCTGCGGGTCGATGCCGTGGCCTCGATGCTCTACCTCGATTACTCGCGGCAGGCGGGGCAGTGGATTCCGAACCAGTTCGGCGGCAATCACAACCTCGAGGCGGTCGAGTTCCTGAAGCGCGTCAACCAGGAGGCCTACCGGCTGCACCCGGGCGTAATGATGATCGCCGAGGAATCGACCTCGTGGAGCGGGGTGAGTGCGCCGGTGGATGCCGGCGGGCTGGGCTTCGGCTTCAAGTGGAACATGGGCTTCATGAACGACACGTTGCGTTACATGAGCCGCAACCCGATCCATCGCCGCTACCACCACAACGACATGACCTTTGCGGCGCTCTATGGTTACGCGGAGAACTTCATCCTTCCTCTGAGCCACGATGAGGTGGTGCACGGGAAGGGCTCGCTGTTGGCCAAGATGGGCGGCGACGACTGGGGGCAGTTTGCGGGCCTGCGCGCCTATTACGGCTTCATGTGGGGCTGGCCGGGCAAGAAACTGTTGTTCATGGGCCAGGAATACGCGCAGCGCGAGGAATGGAACGAGGCCAAGGGGCTCGACTGGTGGCTGTTGGAAGCGCCGGCGCATGAGGGCATGCGGCGGCTCGTTACCGACCTCAATGCGCTCTACCGCGAGTTGCCGGCGCTCCATGCCCGCGACAATGAGCCGGAAGGTTTCGAGTGGCTGATCGGAAATGATCAGAGCAATTCTGTGTTTGCCTGGGCCCGCAAGGCGCCGGGCGAGCAGCCGGTCGTGGTGATCTCGAACATGACGCCGGCGCCGCGGGAAAACTATCGCGTGCCCATGCCGCTGGTCGGCAACTGGGTCGAGCGGCTCAATACCGATGCCGGCTGGTACGGCGGCACGAACAAGGGAAACCAGGGCCGGGTGGTGGCCAAGGCGAGCACGGTGAAGGGTCTCGGCCCCTATGCCGATCTCTACTTGCCGCCGATGTCGACGCTGTTCTTGAAGTATGACCCGTCCTAGGCGGGGTTGGTGAAATACGACCCCGCCCAAGCGGGGCGTCCAGTTGGGTGTGTAGGGAGGGAAGCATGGCTGACTATCGGACACCGTCGCCGCTGGCGCGTGAGGCGATGGCGTATGTATTGGCGGGCGGTCGGGGGACCCGGCTGTTCGAACTGACGGATCGGCGTGCCAAGCCGGCTGTGTATTTCGGCGGCAAGTCGCGCATCATCGATTTCGCGTTGTCGAACGCGCTGAACTCCGGCATCCGCCGTATCTCGGTGGCGACGCAATATCAGGCGCACTCATTGATCCGGCACCTGCAGCGCGGCTGGAACTTCCTCCGCACTGAGCGAAACGAGAGTTTCGACGTGCTGCCGGCAAGCCAGCGCGTCTCGGAGACGCAGTGGTACGAGGGCACTGCGGACGCCGTGTACCAGAACATGGACATCATCGAGGATTACGGCCCGCGCTACATCGTGCTGCTCGCCGGCGACCACATCTACAAGATGGACTACGAAATCATGCTCCGGCAGCATGTGGACACGGGAGCCGATGTGACCATCGGCTGCCTCGAAGTGCCGCGCATGGAAGCCTCGGGCTTCGGCGTGATGCATGTGGACGGGCGCGACCGGATCGTCGATTTCGTCGAGAAACCGAAGGACCCGCCAGGTATCCCCGACAAGCCGGAAATGGCGCTCGCTTCGATGGGCATCTACGTGTTCGAGACGCGCTTCCTGATGGAGCAGTTGCGCCGCGACGCCGCCACCGAAGGCTCGTCGCGCGACTTCGGCAAGGACATCATTCCCTACATCGTCAAGAACGGCTCGGCCTGGGCGCATCGCTTCCCGCGCTCCTGCGTCCGTTCGGCCAACGAGGATGTCGCCTACTGGCGCGATGTCGGTACCGTGGACGCGTACTGGAAGGCCAATATCGACCTCTGCGACGTCACCCCGCAGCTCGACCTCTACGACCGCGACTGGCCGATCTGGACCTTCGCGGAGATCACGCCGCCGGCCAAGTTCGTGCACGATTTCGATGGTCGGCGCGGCTCCGCGGTGAACTCGCTGGTTTCCGGTGACTGCATCATCTCGGGCGGTGCGCTGGACCGGACGCTGCTCTCCACCGGTAGCCGGGTGCACTCATACTCCGAACTGCACGAGGCGGTGGTGCTGCCGTACTGCACCATCGGACGCGGCGCGCGGCTGAAGAAGGTGGTGGTGGATCGCGGCGTGCACGTGCCCGAGGGACTCGTCGTCGGCGAGGACCCGGAGTTCGATGCGCAGTGGTTCCGTCGCACGGCCGAGGGCGTGACCTTGGTCACCCAGCCGATGATCGACAAGTACCTGGCGAGCAAGTAACTGGCGGCGCCCATGATCGAAGTCCTGTCCGTCGCATCGGAGGCTTACCCGCTGATCAAGACGGGTGGCCTGGCAGATGTCGTCGGTGCACTGCCGGCGGCGCTGGCGCCACATGGCGTGTCGATGCGCGTGCTGCTGCCGGGCTATCCGAAGGTGATGGCGGGGCTCGAGGGCGGCCGGCAGGTGCTGTGGTTCGAGGACTTGTTCGGCGGTACCGCACGGCTGGTGGCCGGCCGGGCCAACGGGCTCGACGTCATCGCCATCGACGCAGCGCACCTCTACGACCGGCCGGGCAATCCCTATCTCGGGCCAGACGGCAAGGACTGGGCGGACAACTGGCAGCGCTTTGCGGCGCTGAGCTTTGCCGCCTACGAGATCTCGCGCGGCATGATCGAGGGCTACCAGCCGGACATTCTTCACTGCCATGACTGGCAGGCGGGACTGGTGCCGGCCTATGTGCGGTTCAACCCCGGCAGCACGGCAAAGACGGTGATGACCGTTCACAACATCGCTTTCCAGGGGGTGTTCGGCTGGGACGTGTTCAACGCGCTGAAGCTCGACTACGAGGCGGCGCGGACCGGCTCGATCGAGTATTTCGGCAATATCGGCTACCTCAAGGCGGGCCTCCTGCTGGCTGATCAGGTGACGACCGTCAGCCCCACCTACGCGCATGAGATCAAGACTGCCGCCTACGGCATGGGTCTCGAAGGATTGCTGCAGTCGCGCTCCGATACCGTCACGGGCATTCTCAACGGCGTCGATGCTGGCGAGTGGAACCCGGCGACCGACTCGGTGCTGCCGCAGCCATATGGGGCGAGCACGGTGTTCCAGCGGGCCGCCAACAAGGCGGTGCTCGAGGAGCGCTTCGGGCTGGAGCCGGGACCGGGGCCGATCTTTTCGGTGGTCAGCCGGCTCACCGGGCAGAAGGGCCTCGATATGCTGCCGGGGCTGATCGACGGGCTCGTCGGGCATGGCGGCCGGCTGGTGGTGCTCGGTTCGGGCGAGAAGTGGATCGAGGACAGCTTTGCCCGCGCGGCCTTGCGCCATCCGGGCAAGGTCGGCGCCATCATCGGTTATGACGAGGGCCTCAGCCATCTGGTGCAGGCCGGCGCTGACGCGATCCTGATCCCGTCACGGTTCGAGCCTTGCGGCCTCACCCAGCTCTACGGCCTGCGCTACGGCTGCATTCCGGTGGTGAGCCGGGTGGGCGGGCTAGCCGATACGATCATCGATGCCAACGAAGCCGCGGTGGAGGCGGGCGTCGCCACGGGTGTGGTATTCTCACCTGCCACCGAGGAAGCGCTGGGCGAGGCGATCCGCCGGACGATCGCCCTCTACGCGCGGCCAAAGGTGTGGCACAAGATGCAGCGCCGGGGGATGAAGTCGGACGTCTCCTGGGAACTCAGCGCCGAAAAGTATGCCGACCTCTACGCGTCACTCCTGGGGCACAAACTCGATGACGATTCTGACGATTGAGACGACACCGTTCGCGGACCAGAAGCCCGGCACCTCCGGGCTCCGCAAGCGTGTGACCGTCTTCAGCCAGCCCAACTATGTCGAGAACTTCGTGCAGTCGATCTTCGACAGCCTCGAGGGGATCAAGGGCAAGACGCTCGTGATCGGCGGCGACGGCCGCTACTACAACGACGTCGCCATCCAGACGATCATCAAGATCGCTTCGGCGAACGGCTTCGGCGCCGTGCTGGTCGGGCAGGGCGGGATCCTGTCGACACCGGCCGCCAGCCACGTCATCCGCCACCACAAGGCATTCGGCGGCCTGGTGCTGTCGGCTAGCCACAATCCGGGCGGTCCGGATGGCGATTTCGGCATCAAGTACAATGTGTCGAATGGCGGCCCGGCGCCCGAGAAGATCACCGACGCAGTGTTTGCGCGCTCCAAGGAGATCGACCGCTACCTGATCGTCGACGCCCCCGACGTGGACCTTTCCCGCATCGGCACGCAGCATTCGGCCGGCATGGTGGTGGAGGTGATCGACCCCGTCGCCGACTACGCCGAGCTGATGGAGACGCTGTTCGATTTCGACAAGATCCGCGCGATGTTCGCCGCGGGCTTCACCATGCGGTTCGACGCCATGCATGCGGTGACCGGGCCCTACGCGCACAAGATATTCGAGGACATCCTCGGCGCGCCCGCTGGCACTGTCGTCAATGGCACGCCGTCGCCGGATTTCGGCGGCGGGCACCCCGACCCGAACCTCGTCTACGCCAAGGATCTCTACGACCTGATGATGAGCGAGCAGGCGCTGGATTTCGGCGCCGCGTCGGACGGCGACGGCGATCGCAACCTGATCATCGGTCGCAACCGCTTCGTCACCCCGTCGGACTCGCTCGCCATCCTCGCGGCCAATGCCCCGCGCGCACCGGGCTACGCGGCCGGAATCGCGGGCATCGCCCGCTCGATGCCGACCAGCGCCGCTGCTGATCGGGTGGCGGAGAAACTCGGCATCGAAATGCACGAGACGCCGACCGGCTGGAAGTTCTTCGGCAACCTGCTGGACGCCGGCCGCGTCACCATCTGCGGCGAAGAATCGGCCGGCACCGGCTCCAATCACGTGCGGGAGAAGGATGGCCTCTGGGCCGTGCTGCTGTGGCTCAACGTGCTCGCGGCGCGCCAGCAGAGCGTCGACATGATCGTGCAGGATCACTGGGCCACCTACGGCCGCAATTACTACACCCGGCACGACTACGAGGAGGTCGACGCGGCGCCCGCCAACGCGCTGATGGACGACCTTCGCGCCAGGCTGCCGAGCCTTGCCGGCCAGTCGATCGAGGGACGTCCGGTGGCCTATGCCGACGACTTCACCTATCACGACCCGGTTGATGGCTCGACCAGCGGGAAACAAGGGGTACGGATCGGCTTCACCGATGGCAGCCGCATCGTCGTGAGGCTCAGTGGAACCGGGACGGTTGGCGCCACGTTGCGCTTGTACCTTGAAAGGTATGAGCCCCCGCATGGACAGCACGATCTCGACACCCAGTCCGCACTTTCTCCCCTCATTTCCATCGCCGAAAGCCTTGCCGGCATCAAAGCTCGCACCGGCCGTGACGCGCCCAGCGTTATCACTTGAAGGCCCGGTTGCAGTGAAACCCGTATTGATCCCGGGCGCAGGCAGCCCGGAGAAACTCGGCGCCACGATCACCGCCGAGGGTGTGAACTTCGCCGTCTATTCGGAGACGGCGACGGCGATCTGGGTATCGATCTACGACGAACTCGACAAGGAAACGGCGCGTATCGCGCTCGACGGGCACGAGGACCACATCTGGTTCGGGCTGATTGGCAATATCGGGGCAGGGGCTAGGTACGGCCTCCGTGCCGACGGCCGCTACGATCCGGATCAGGGCTATTTCTTCGATCCGGCGAAGCTGCTGGTCGACCCCTATGCTCGCCGGCTCGACCGCCCCTTCGTGCGCTCGCCGCGGCTGCGCCTCAATCGCGACGAGGCGGTGGACACGGCGCCGCTGATCCCCAAGGCGATCGTGCTGGCGGCCGACAACAAGAATGCCACGCCACGCCGCAAGGCGCCCGGGCTGTTCTACGAACTCAACGTGCGCGGCTACACCATGCGCCACCCCTCGGTGCAGGGGCCGCTACGCGGCACGCTCGCGGGTCTGACCACCAAGCGGGTGGTCGATCACCTGCGCTATCTCGGGGTCGATACGGTCGAGCTGATGCCAATCGCGGCCTTCATCGACGACGGCCACCTGCCGTCGATGGGCCTCACCAACGCCTGGGGCTACAACCCGGTGACCTATTTCGCGGTCGATCCTCGACTGGCGCCACGGGGCCCGCAGGAACTGCGCAACATGACCGACGTGTACCGCAAGGCGGGCATCTCGGTGATCCTCGACGTGGTCTACAACCACACTGGCGAGGGCGATGCGAACGGCCCGATGCTGAGCCTGATGGGGCTCGACGCCAGGACCTACTACCGGTTCGTCGAAGTCGACGGCAAACAGCACCTCGTCAACGACGCGGGCACCGGCAATACGCTCCGCTGCGACCATCCGGCGACGCAGCGGCTGGTGATCGAATCCCTACGCTACTGGGTCGAGGAAATGGGGGTCTCCGGCTTCCGCTTCGACCTCGCGCCGATCCTCGGGCGCGAGCCGGGCTTCAACCCGAACGCCAGGATGTTGCAGCTGATCAAGTCCGATCCGGTGCTCAGCAAATCCATCCTCGTGGCCGAGCCGTGGGATCCGGGTCCGGGCGGCTACCAGCTCGGGCAGTTCGGCAAGGAATTCCGCGAGTGGAACGATACCTATCGCGATGACGTGCGCTCGTTCTGGCGCGGCGACCAGGGGAAGATCGGGGCGCTGGCCGGCAAGGTGGCCGGCTCGGCCGAGATCTTCGATTTCGCGGGGCGGAAGCCGAGCGCGGGGGTGAACCTCCTCGCCGTGCACGACGGCTTCACGCTGGCCGACCTCGTCTCCTATCTCGACAAGCACAACGAGGCGAACGGCGAGAACAATCGCGACGGGCACAACAACAATGCCTCGTGGAACTGCGGCGTCGAAGGCCCGACCGACGATCCGGCGATCAATGCCGCGCGCCGCCGCGACGTACGGGCGCTGCTGGCGACGCTGTTCCTCAGCCGCGGCCTGCCGCTGATCCAGCAGGGCGACGAGTTCGGCCGCACCCAGCACGGCAACAACAACGCCTACGCGCAGGACAACGAGATCACCTGGGTCGACTGGGAGAACGCCGACGGCGCGCTGGTGGATTTCGTCTCGGCGTTGGCCGAGTTCCGCCGCATGCACCCGGCGCTGACGCACGACCATTTCCTCACGGGCCAGACCCGCCATGGCGTACGCGACGTGGCTTGGCTGCACCCCGATGGCCGCGAGATGAACGAGGGCGACTGGAACGATGCCGGCGCTTCGGTGTTGGGCATGCGGCTGCAGACAGCAGAGGAGGACCTCATCGTGTGGTTCAACCGCCGTATCGACCCGGTATTGGCGCGGTTGCCCGAAGGCTTCTGGACCGTGGGCCTGGTTTCCGACGATCAGGCGGTGCTGCCGCTGGCAGATCGCGCCGCAACGCTGCCGCCGCGGTCGGTCGTAGCGCTGGTGAAGGGCCAGATCCCGCCATCCAAGCCGGAAGTGCCTCCGCCGCCCCAGGAAGTGCCCCCAGTGCCCGAAACCCCGCAGCCGGCGCCACAGCCGGACACGGTCCCGGGCGTTCCGCCGCAAGAGGTGCCGCCCGAGGTGCCGCCGGAACAGACGCCGAAGGAGTAGGGGGCCGTCACTATCGGTCAG
Organism: Devosia sp. P3_B2; assembly: GCF_056402875.1. Classification (NCBI taxonomy): domain Bacteria; kingdom Pseudomonadati; phylum Pseudomonadota; class Alphaproteobacteria; order Hyphomicrobiales; family Devosiaceae; genus Devosia; species Devosia sp. P3_B2. The sequence goes on from NZ_JBFUGO010000002.1 coordinate 460,040, forward strand.
GCCTTCGCAAATCCGATCCGCTCATACAGCCGTCGTGCGCGGGCGTTGCCGTCGCCCACCTTCAGCCGCACCTCCGTTGCGCCACGGGCGTGGAGGGCGCACATTGCGTCCGTCAGCAGCGCCGCGCCGAGCCCGTGTCCCTGCCATTCCGGCGCCACGACCAGGTCCTTGACGAAGCTCGAGGTCCAGCAGAGGCAGAAACCCGCCACCTCGTCGTCGGCCTTGGCGACGAAGCAGAGGCCGCGGTCGAACTCGCTGTCCGCCCGCAGCGTCTCCCACCAGTCGAGCCAGTCCGGCACGACCCCACCGAAACCGCTGCTATAGGCCCGCTGCATCAGCACGTGGATGGCCTTTACGTCCGCCACGTCGAAGGCAACGCGCGTCACGCCCGCTGGCCACTGGGCGGGCGGGATGGAGGCCGTGAGATGGCGGCGCAGCAAGATGTAGTCGGCTATTTCGCTCATACTCTACTTCTCGTGATAAAGCTTACGAAGATTAACGATCGTTAATGATTAGACTATTTCAAGGCGAACAAGAATTCGTCGTTGTTCCGGCTAAATAACTCCGCGATGCCCCCCAACATCCGCCGCGGTCGGGGAGCGATATCCCTGCCGTCGACGCGCTAATCACGCCGATGACCGCTCGCTCAGCATGAGCTAGCCCTGCGGCCCAAAACAGACCCGTATGGAGACTAAAATGCACATCAACCTCAAGACCTCGATTGCCCTCGTCCTCGCCGCGCTGGTTTCGACCGCGCCGGCGATGGCCCTCGCCAGTGACAGTGCCACCGTGGTCAGCGCGGCGAAAGCCGATGCGCTGCCGGTGAGCAACCTCGTCAGCATGATCGGCGAGTGGACGGCGGGCGATCTCGCCTTCCTCGACAAGGCGACGAGCGTCAAGGTGTTCGACACCAAGCAGTTGTACCAGCCGGCCGACCTGACCAAGATCGCCAGCGCCGAGACCAGCAAGAACGCCGATCTCACCAAGTTCCGCGCTGCGATCCAGGGTGATGCCGGGCTGACTGGCTGGTTCAAGACCCACAACATCGACATCAACCGCGTGGTGGCGGTGGCCGATCCCAAGGGGAACCCGGAGATATTCCTCTACTGATCCAGCACGCCGGGCGGGCAACCGCCCGGCGCTCGCTTGCCTTGGCGGGAAGCGCGGGCCAAGTTCGCACCGCAACATCAGCGGGTCCCGCACATGCTCATCGCCCAGCTGAGCGATATTCATCTCGACGGAACCTCCTCGCTCGAGCGGTTCGACCGGGTGCTGCGGTGGGTTGCCGAACTCAGGCCTGATGCCGTGGCGGTCAGCGGCGACCTCGCCACCAACTCTTACCCCGCCAACTACGCCTTGGTGAAAGCACGCCTCATTGCGCTCGGCGCGCCGGTGCTGGTGGTGCCGGGCAATGTCGACAGCCGCGAGGCAATGCGCGAGGTTTTCGGCGGGCCGGCCGATGGACCGCTCAACCGCGTCGTCGAGGTCGGCGACAGAGTCAGGCTGATCGGGCTCGATGTGATCGTGCCGGGCGCGGCACACGGCGATGCGACACCGGTGCTCGGATGGCTCGAGGCACGGCTCAACTCGGGCGGCGCGCCGGCGCTGATCTTTCTCCACCAGCACCCGTTCGATTGCGGCATGGATCAGTACGAGACGATCGACTGCCGCAACAAGGAGGGGCTCGCTGCGGTGATCGAGGACGCCCGCGACACCGTGCTCGGGATCGGCTGCGGACACCTCCACCGGCCGATGTTCACCCGCTTTGCCAGGTTGCCGGCGGCCCTGGCGCCCTCGATCGCGCCGATGGGCGGGCTCGCGGCGCGTGGACGCAAGATGCCGGCAACCGATCCGCCGGGGTTGCTCGTCCATCACATCAAGGACGGCAACCTCGTCACCCACGTGATCTCGGTGGGCGCGTAACCGTTATTCCGCCGCCTGCGCCGGGGCCAGGCCGCCCTGCTGCTCGATGAAGCTGATGATCTCGTCGAGGTTTTCGCGGCGCAGCAGGTCGGCGAACACGTAAGGGCGGCCTTCGCGCACCTTCCTGGTGTCGGCTTCCATCACGTCGAGGCTGGCGTTCACGTATTGCGCGATGTCGGTGTGGGTGACGACCAGCAGGTCCGAGCGGGTGATGGCCGGGCCGCCTTTGCGCGGGATCTTTTCGCCCTGCGCCACCGAGATCACGTAGAGCGTGATGTCGGCGAGGTCGGGCGAGAAGGTCGCGGCGAGATTGTCGCCGCCGGACTCGATCAGGATGATGTCGAGGTCGGGGAACTTGCGATTAAGGTCGGCGATCGCCGCGAGGTTAAGCGAGGCGTCTTCGCGGATCGCGGTGTGCGGGCAGCCGCCGGTTTCGACCCCGACGATGCGATCTTCCGATATCGCCTGCACCCGGTTGAGGATCAGCGCGTCTTCCTTGGTGTAGATGTCGTTGGTGACCACCGCCATCGAGTAGCGGTCGCGCATCGCCTTCAGCAGCATTTCGCAGAGCGTCGTCTTGCCGGAGCCGACGGGGCCGCCGATGCCGACGCGGAGGGGACCGTTGAGCGATTTCATATGAGCCTCATGATGACGAGGAGGAGGTAGCCGGCGCCCAGCGCGAGGCAGAGCGGGGAATAGTTCTTGCGGTCGAGCGTGGCGAACGGCTCGACAGGGAAGGCGGTGCGCCAGCGCTCGGTATAGCCGATGGCGCCGCGGCCGAGGAACACGGCGGCGAGCACGACGCCGATCAGCGTCAGGCCGATGCCGCCGGCCGCATGGTCGGCGAGAGACAGGGCGAGGACGCCCGCTACGAGCACCAGGATGGCGACGACCAGCGAGGCGAAACGCGGCACACGGGTGACGCCGGGCTTGCCGATCACAGTGCGGGCCAGCAGCTCCGGATCGCGGATCGGCCAGGGGCTGCCGACCGACCAGAGCAGATGCGCGAGCCCCACCGCCAGCAGCACGACAAAGATCAGGGCGGCAATCACCATGCTCATGAACGAAAAATCCTCGGTTCCAGCGTCTCGTGGCGCATCTGCGCGATATCGGCGGCGTAGGCGATCGCGCCGAGATCGGCAAGGGTCGCCGTAGCCGCGGATGTCGCAAGCGTGGCGACACGGGGTTCGAGGGCAGAGAGGAGACGGAGGCCATCGGACTGGCCGAGCGGCACGAGGCGGACGGCCACCGAGATCTGGCCGTGGACGGTGGCAGTGAGCCAGGCGAGAAGCGTGTCGGCGAGGTCGATCCCGTGGCCGGCGGCAAGGGCGCCGACGGCGACCGGGTAGGGGCAGGGCTGCGGCAGCAACTCCAGCACGTGCGACGGCCAGAATTTCATGGCCCGGGCATAGGAATCGCCGGTGATGGTGGTTTCGAGCCAGCGCTCTTTCGAGCCGTTGAGCGCCAACGACAGGTCGGCCAACTCGCTCAGCAGCGCCGCATCGTTCGCGGAGCGATGCGCATGCGCCAAGAGGATCGCATCCGTCCGGATGCCCCCATGCGCCAGCGCGCCCTCGATCCAGTTCTGCAAGCGTTCGGAATCGGTTACGCGACGATCCGCAATCGCCGTCTCAAGTCCGGCCGACCAGGCAAACGAGCCAACCGGGAAGGCCGGCGACAGCCAGGTCACCAGTTTCTGCAGCGCAGCGGGATCAGTCATCGATTGAGCAGCGCATGGGCCGGTTCATGGCTATGCGAATAGGCCCCTTCCTCGGGGCTGAACGGCTCGGTCACGTCGGTCACCGTGGCGCCGAGGCCGCGCAGCATGTCGCGGATGACGTGATCGCGGAGGATCAGCACCCGGCCGTCCTCGATCTGCGTCTTCAAATGCCGGTTGCCCAGGTGCCAGCAGAGCCGCATCAGGTGTTCCTTGTCCCGCCCGCGGACGTCGTAAAGCTGCTCCTCGCCGGCGATGATCTCGACCAGCCGGCCGTCCTCGAGCTTCAGCGACGAGCGATCGGCCAGGGTCACCGGCTCGGGGAAATCGACCAGCACGGTGTCGCCATGCACCAGCGTCAGCATGCGACGGCGCACGCGGCGCTCATCGTGCATCAGGATGGCGAGGTCGAAGGGCGTACCGGCTTCACCGGGCGGCAAATAGCCAACCGCGCGGAACGTCTGCGGCATAGGGGACTCACAATGACTAACGAGGCTTCCCAACCTTCGCCGCGAGCTTATCTACCAACGGCCGTCATCGCAAATGCGGTGTCACGCGCGCCTTCAGCAGAGCCACCAGCTCCGGTTGCATGTAGGTGTAGTCATCGGGGATATCGATGCAGATGATCCGCGCCGACCTGATATGCCTGCCAAATTCACGCGATAGCTTTGCCCGGTGGGCGCGCTCCATCACGAAGATGATGTCGACTTCCTCCAGATGCTCTGGCGTCAGGCGCTCTTCGGCGTCTGGAGCGAGGCCGGCGGACGCAGCCTTGATGCCTGGATAGTCGGCAAAGACGCGCTCTGCCGTTGGCGAGCGCAAGCGGTTTCGACTGCAGACAAAGAGAATGCGCTGCACCCTAGACGCGCGCGTCAAAGAGAAACGCGCCCCACCAGAATTGATAGGCGAGGTGGGACAGGACCAGCGCCAAGTGGTAGCGGCGGTTGGTGGTCCAGACCGCGATGGCACAGAGCGCGACGCCGAACGGCACCTGGATCAGGTAACCGATACCGAGGGAGTCGAGATAGGGCTCGCCCTTGATGATGGTGTCGATGATATCGAGGACAAACGTGGCGCCGAACAGCGCGAAGAACCACTTGCGGCGCTTGAGGAAGAAGTCCTCGTATCCATCGTAGTCGGCCAGGCTATCGGGAAAGAGCAGGGCGGCGAGGCCGAACAGCGTAATCGAATAGCCGATCAGGAAGGCGAAGGTGCCGAAAGACCAGACCTTGAGTTCGGCGAGCTCGTACTCCCACCACCAGAACAGGATGAGTTCGATCGAGATCGAGAGCACCCAGAGCAGGTGCACGAGCGACAGCTTGGCGCGTTGCGGGTGCTGGATGATACCCGCGGTGCCCATCAGCAGGCGGGTGAGGCCGAGGCCTACGACCGTCCCCATGACGATGCGCACGTGGATGAACACATCGTGGGCGACGCTGGTGTCCATGGCTCAACTCAGGGGGTGTTGTTGGCTTCCGAGCAGTTCACCGGCGTCTGCGGCTCGGCCATCAGGTCGGTGAGTGTCGCGTCGGTGCCCTTGGTCCAGAACTCATACTGGCCGGACACGTACTTTGCGCCTGAACCGGACATCACGTTGACGAACACCAGGCGCTCGGGCCCGATCGGCACGATGGCCAGGAAGTTCGGCTTGGCGTTGACGAAGTCCACCGAGAAGGGTTCGAGCCCCTCGCACTGATACTCGACGATGTTCCGCTCGAAGCTGCCCTGCAGCGAAAGAACGACCTGCGCGGAAACGTCGACGTTCTGCATCATCGCAGCTGTAGCCAGTTCTTCCATCGGCGATCCCTCCTCGCGAGTCAGAGGAGCGAAGGGTAGCAGAACCGGCCCGTCTGGCTAGGCCGTCTCCAGCGTGTTCGGCCGCGGCTGATACCCGTCGATGTCCGAATAGCCGTACTCGAGGGCAAGATCGGCGCTGGTGAAGACCTTGCCGGATTTGGCCATTAGCTCCGGATCGGCGGCGAGATGCGCCACGGCGCGGCCCTGGAACTCAGGGCTCTCCGAGTTCGACATGTCGAAATACTGGGCGTGCTTCAGTACCTCCTCGGTGCGGACGAGGCCGGGGTAGAGTGCCACGGCCGCCACATCGAACTCGCGCATCTGGTGAGCGACGTCGGCTGCCATCTTGTCCATGGCGGCCTTGGAGACGCCGTAGATGACGTTCTGCATGAACTTCTGCGCCGCCCAGAACGAGATGTTGACGATGAGCCCGGAGCGCTGCCGCGCCATTGCCTCCGTCGCGACCCGGATAGCGCACCAGGAGGAGCGCACACCAACGCCGATCATCGCGTCCCACCGCCACATTGGCTGCTGCCAGATCGGATCGACCCAGGTGAAGCGGTTGTCCTCCTCCATGCGCTCGTAGCCGGGCCAGGCCGAGTTCACGAGGATGTCGAGCCGCCCCTCATCGGCGAGCACGCGCCGCACGACGCCCTCGGTCTCCACGTCATGGGCATGGTCGACCCGATGCGCAACGCAGCAGCCGGGATAGCGGGCAGATTCGTTCAGCACCGCGGCAAGCGAGCCGGCACGATCGAGGCCCTCGGGGTGCTCTCCATCCCGCACGGTCCGGCCCGTTATGTGCACAATGGCACCCGCCTCGAGCAGCCCCAGCGCCACCCCGCGCCCAACACCGCGGCTCGCCCCGGTAACGAGGCACACCTTACCCGTGAGATCGACTGCCATGCTGTCCTCCCCGACTCAACGATGAGAACGTAGCATGAACAAAGATGCGAGGATAAGTAGCCGCTAGAACAAGAAATACCGCTGCGCCACCGGCAGGACCGCGGCCGGTTCGCAGGTCAGCAACTCCCTATTTGCGTGCGCTGTGCCGGCCGCATCTCCGGTTTGCCACTCGAGGGAAGACATTCGCATTGTTCCTAAGCTGATTGCCGCCTGGGGATGCGTACTATTGCGCTATCGCGGAGGAATAAGAAGCGTGGTTTGGCCAGGTGGACGTGCAGTTGCTACCGTCGAGCAGTATTCCGAGGGCGTCGTCCGAAATGCCCTCCGGGCGAACGGGTTCGAGGTCGACGGAGACCAATGTTCGGACTTTCATGAGTTGCTGACGGGCGTGGTTCGTCACGTCGGTTCGCACTATACCCAGATCATCGTTCAGATACTGAACGATCCTGGCGATGATCATTCTGCTCCTGATCTGGTTTCCTGGTGCGTAGAGGAAATAGCCAGAATATTCTCTTACGCACTACAGAAGATGCAGGCGCGGTTAGTCGATGCGTTCTCCATCTCCATCAGTTGGACGCGACCAATTCGGTGCGCCGAGGCCATGAGCGGCGCCGCATGGCTCGAGGAGGTCTGCGTCGAGGCGGTTACACAGCGGCGCGCGATGCAGGCGCTGCCGGTCAGGTCCTCAAAGATCGAGCGGAACAAGAGGCGCCGGAAGTGGTCGCCGGCAGAGGTGGATGTCGTCGCCGTGCTCAGGACCTACTTCCGATGAACGACGGTGATAAGGAGTCGATCAAGGAACTATTGGCGATCTTCAGGACGCTGATGGCGACCGCGGTTTCAATCCTCTTGGTTGCCACCAATCTACGGTTTAGCGGCTTGCTGGTGCCTGCAAGGCCTGAGCTCTTCATGGCCTCCGTCATCACTCTGCTGGTGGCCTGCGTCAGCTGCCTTGCGATGTTTTTTATCGTTGTCCCAATGATTTACCACCAACAGGCAGACATAATCTACAGGGGCAGCGTGGTCACCGTGGGCGTCGTGGCGATCACGACGTTCGTGGCCTCGGTTGTGCTCCTGATCCTGTCGCAAGGTTGGCAGGCGGGCTAGATCGGCGCGCGCTCACGGCGGCGCAGCGCCCCGCCGCTAGAACAGGAAATACCGCTGTGCCATCGGCAACACCGTGGCCGGCTCGCAGGTCAGCAACTCGCCATCCGCCCGCACCTCGTAGGTCTCGGGGTCCACGTCGATATGTGGCGTGGCGGAGTTGTGGATCATCGACGCCTTGCTGATGCCGCCGCGGGTGTTCTCGACCGGCAGCATGCCTTTGGCGACGCCGAGGGTCGCCTGCAGGTTGGTGTCGTAGGCGGCCTGGCTGATGAAGGTGACCGAGGAGTTGGTGCGGAGCTTGCCGTAGGCGCCGAACATCGGGCGGTAGTGCATGGGCTGCGGGGTGGGGATCGAGGCGTTGGGGTCGCCCATCGGGGCGGCGGCGATCGAGCCGCCCATGATCACCATCTCGGGCTTCACGCCGAAGAAGGCGGGCGACCACATCACGAGGTCGGCGCGCTTGCCCACTTCGACCGAGCCGATGTGCCGGCTCAAGCCCTGCGCGATGGCCGGGTTGATGGTGTACTTGGCGATGAAGCGCTTCACCCGGAAATTGTCGTTGTCGCCGGTTTCCTCGGGCAGGCGGCCGCGCTGGCGCTTCATCTTGTCGGCGGTTTGCCAGGTGCGGATGATCACCTCGCCGACGCGGCCCATGGCCTGGCTGTCGGACGAGATCATCGAGAACGCGCCGATATCGTGGAGGATATCCTCCGCCGCGATGGTTTCCTTGCGGATGCGGCTCTCGGCGAAGGCCACGTCCTCGGCGATCGACGGCGACAGATGATGGCAGACCATCAGCATGTCGAGGTGCTCGGCCAGCGTGTTCACCGTGTAGGGCCGGGTCGGGTTGGTTGAGGAGGGGAGCACGTTGGGGAGGCTCGCCACCTTGATGATATCGGGGGCGTGGCCGCCGCCGGCACCTTCGGTGTGGAAGGCGTGGATGGTGCGGCCCTTGAAGGCGCGCACCGTGTCCTCGACGAAGCCGCTCTCGTTCAGCGTGTCGGTGTGGATCATCACCTGCACGTCATAGGCGTCGGCGACAGCGAGGCAATTGTCGATGGTGGCGGGGGTGGTGCCCCAGTCCTCGTGCAGCTTCAGCGACGATGCGCCCGCGAGGATCATCTCCTCGAGCGGGGCGGGGAGCGAGGCGTTGCCCTTGCCGGCGAGGCCGAGGTTCATCGGGAAGGCGTCAAAGCTCTCGATCATCCGGTGGATGTGCCAGGCGCCGGTGCAGGTGGTGGCGAGCGTGCCGTGCGCCGGGCCGGTGCCGCCGCCGATCATGGTGGTGATGCCCGACATCAGAGCTTCTTCGATCTGCTGCGGCGCAATGAAATGGATATGCGTATCCATGCCGCCGGCGGTGATGATGCGGCCTTCCGAGGCGATCACTTCGGTCGAGGGCCCGATGATGATGTCGACGTTCGGCTGGGTGTCGGGGTTGCCGGCCTTGCCGATGGCGTGGATCTTGCCGTCGCGCAGCCCGATATCGGCCTTGTAGATGCCGGTATGGTCGATGATCAGCGCGTTGGTGATCACCGTGTCGACGGCGCCGGCCGCCCGGGTGATCTGGCTCTGGCCCATGCCGTCGCGAATCACCTTGCCGCCGCCGAACTTCACCTCCTCGCCGTAGGTGGTGAGGTCCTTCTCCACCTCGATGAAGAGCTCCGTGTCGGCCAGCCGCACCCGGTCGCCAGTGGTCGGCCCGTACATCTGGGCATAGGTAGAGCGAGAGATGCGAGCGGGCATGATGGTCCTTCCGGGCGACGCGTACGGCGCCATTTCAACCGCCTAAGATTGAGGCTGTCCAGCGATTTGGCGCGAAATTACGCAGATAGGCGCGGGGTGGCGGGGAAGTGCTACTCGAGCACCACGATCCGTTCGGCCTCGACCCGTCTGGCACGCAGCAGGCTGCGCTCGACCTCGCCGGTGACCTGGACCGATGTGTGCGGCTCGATCAATCGGTTGCGCCACAGCCGGCGGTCGACTTCGACCAGGATTTCACCGGTTTCATCGCGGAAGCGATAGACGTCGTCGCGATAGCGCTGGACGAAATTGCCGGTGAGGATCACCCGGGTGCCGGGCCGGATTTCGGCCACCTGCGCGACGGTAACCTTGCCCCCGATATGGGGCGAGCCGGGGCCAACGAACTGCGCCGATGCGGGGATCGGCGCCGACAACGCCAGGATCAGGACGAGCACGAATTTCCACATGCAGCCGCCTCCGATGAAGCCTCCAAACCTGTCAGCGAATGCCTCAAGAAAGCGGAAGCCCGATAGGACGCTATTGCATTGAAGTCGAGTACGTTTGGCTCAATTCAACTTCGGATCGGCAGCCTTGGCCTTGCGATAGGCGGCGATGAGGAAGCCGAGGATTTCGTCGAGCAGGCTGTCGCCGGCGCGGACATCAACATCGTTCTGGGTGCGGGCGATCAGCGAGATGGCGAGCACCTGGATGGCGTAGGCGTGCTTGGCCTTACCCTCCTTGTGGAAGTCGTTGCCCTGCTGCTGGAAATCGCTCAGCAGCTTGGCATAGACCGGCGGCGTCATGTTGGCCTTGTAGGCGGCCCAGCTGGGCTGCCTGGCGCGGTCGACGAGGCGTGCGGCGAGGCTGCCGATCAGGAACATCGCCTCGGGGTCCTTGCCTCCATTGCCGCGCAGATCCTGCAGCACGGCCACGAACCGGTCTTTGAAGTCTTCTTCCTTGGTGGCCATCGTCGTCCTGCCCATTGAAACCGGCGCATCCCTAACCGAAATCTTCTGCGATTGCCAAAGCTGTGTGCGGTTCGGCCGGGATTTCGCCACAGCCCGATATTCTAATCCGCGCCAGTCATTTGGAGGCTCACATGAAATCGAGATTCGCCGCCGCGCTCGCCGCAACTTTGCTGATGGCGGCGCCGCAGTTCGCCCATGCGCAGTTCATGGACATCAACGCGATCATTGCCGGCATTGGCAGCTCGGAGTTCCTGCGCGATGCGGAACATGCCAGCGATGCGGCGGGCCTTCGCGTCGTTCGGCTCTCGACCCTCGCTGGCTCCGAACAGGCGGCGTCGCGGCTCTACGCGGCGATCGATCTCAAGGAGCGCGACGTGCACTACTTGCAGGGCAACCTCATAATCAACCCCATGGCAATGAGCGCGATCCGAAATTCCGGCGTCACGCTCGACCAGATCGTCTCACTAGATGTGTCGGGCGACGGCGGCGGCGTGCTTTACGCGAACGACCTTTAGCGAGACAATTACGCGCAGGTCGCGCAAAATACTGTGAACGGGCAGGAGGAAACCTCTGCCCGTCTGGGGCGTATCCCCATTGTGTTTAACGACAATGGAGATGGACGATGTTTGATCTCAAGGTAATTGCCCTCGCAACGGCGCTCGCTCTCTCGACCGCGAATTTGGCGATTGGTGCTGAAAGTGCCGTTGACGCGCTGACTTCAGCTAGCCACGTGAGCTTCCAGACTGTCTCCAGCCCTTCGGAGATCGTAACGAGCGCCGATAGTGACGGCGCAGTGGATCTCGAGGCGCTGAAGGCGCTCATCCAGCAGAAGCCGGAGTTGCTGGCGCAGCTCGAGAGCTATGGCGCGACGATCGATGACGTGGTCGGCCTCACCGCTACGGACGAGACCGACGTGACGATCTACGTGCTGGGCTAACGGCCGTCGATTATCGACTGGAGCGGAAAGGGCGAGGCTCGAAGGCCCGCCCTTATGCTATCCGCGGGCTAGAGCTTGCCCATGATCTTCTGCTGGAAGCCGTACACGGTCCGGCTTCCCGACAGCGGCACCAACCGAACTTCGCGCGCCTGGCCCGGTTCGAACCGCACGGCGGTGCCGGCGGCGATATCGAGCCGCATGCCGCGAGCCTGCTCGCGATCGAAGCGCAGGCCGGCATTGGTTTCATAGAAGTGGTAGTGCGAGCCGACCTGGATCGGGCGGTCGCCGGTATTGGCGACCTCGATCGTCACCTGCGGGGCGCCGACGTTCAGCTCGATGTCGCCGGGGACGGTGTAGATTTCGCCTGGAATGAGGGCCATCGGCTCACCTGATCGGTTCGTGGACGGTGACGAGCTTGGTGCCGTCGGGGAAAGTGGCTTCGACCTGCACGTCGTGGATCATCTCGGCGATGCCCTCCATCACCTGGGCGCGGCTCACCACGTGTGCGCCGGCTTCCATCAGGTCGGCGACCGAACGTCCGTCGCGGGCGCCTTCGACGACGTAATCGGTGATCAGCGCGATGGCCTCGGGATGGTTCAGCTTCACGCCGCGCTCGAGGCGGCGGCGCGCCACCATGGCGGCCATGGAGATGAGGAGCTTGTCTTTCTCGCGGGGCGTCAGGTTCATCAGTTGTCCTAGAGATGCCAGAGGCGCGGCAAAGCGCCGGCGCCGGAGAGTTGGGCGATAATTGGCGTGATGATCTTGCGAAGCGCAAGCCCGGATGCAGCGATGGCGCGCACGACCAGCCGTTCGCCGAGGACGCTGGCGCCGGATTGCCCGCTAAGCAGCGCTCTCGTCGGTTCGAGCTTTCGCTCCGCATCAGCGCCGACGTAGAGCAGGGTGGCGAAGGCGCCGGCTCCGGCGAGCAGCGACAGGCCGTCCCGCTCCAGCGGATCGGCGCTCAGCCGCGTCGCTTCGGCATGGATGAGCCGGCCGCCGCGGCGGATGCGCCAGTTATCGCGGAGCTGTGCGCCGCGGGCGGCTTCGCCCATGGCCTCGCGGCCGAGGATGATGGCCTCGATGGCGAAGAAGCTGGCGTCCGGGGCGAGATCGACCTCGAGGCTGCGGTTCAGCCGGCCGCCCTCGTAGAGGATGGTCTCCTGCGGCAGCCAGTCGAGACGCGCGCCGGCCCCGACCTCCAGCCGCGTCCGCACATGTGCATCGTCGCCGAGCGAGCGATAGACGCGTTCGCAGGCCTGTGTTGTGAGCACTAGCTTCGCCCCGGGCGCCGCCTTCGCCTCCCATGCAACGTCGTCGCCACCGGTCAGCCCGCCTGCGGTGTTGATCAGCACCGCCTGGAGGCTCGAGTCATGCGTATGCGGCAGCCGGATCTTGGCGCAGCCTTCCTGGAACAGCGTGGTCAGCCGGGTACGGCCATCCAGCACCTGCGTCGCGACACGGCCGACGCCGCGAGCGCGCTGGTGGCGCGGCAGGGCTTCAACTGCCGACACGCCTACACCATCAAATGGCGGCGTACCTCGGGAAGGTCGAGGTCGGCGGCCGGGCCGGAATGCATGATTTCACCGCGATCCATGATGTAGATGTCGTCGGCGATTTCCCGGCAGAAGTCCAGATACTGCTCCACCAGCAGGATGGTCATGCCCTTCTGGTCGCGCAGGAACTGCAGCGCGCGGCCGATATCCTTGATGATCGAGGGCTGGATACCCTCCGTTGGTTCGTCCAGCACGAGAACCTTTGGCCGCGTCACAAGCGCCCGGCCGATCGCCAGCTGTTGCTGCTGGCCGCCGCTGAGGTCGCCGCCGCGCCGGCCGAGCATCGATTTGAGGATTGGGAACAGCTCGAAGATGTAATCCGGGATATTGCGGTCCGCCGCTTTCAGCGGCGCGTAGCCGGTCTCGAGATTTTCCTTCACCGTCAGCAGCGCGAAGATCTCGCGGCCCTGCGGAACATAGCCAATGCCGAGCCGAGCCCGCTTGTAGGGCGGCGCCTTCTTCAACACCTCTTCGTTGAAGACGATCTCGCCCGACGACACATTGTTGATGCCGGTAACCGCCCGCAACGTCGACGATTTGCCCACTCCATTCCGCCCCAGCACGGCGGTGATCTTGCCGGGTTTGGCATCGATGGTGATGCCACGCAGCGCCTGCGCCGCGCCGTAGTGGAGGTCGATGGCTTTGATCGAGAGAGCGGTGCTCATCGGCCCAAATACCTTTCGATGACGATCGGGTTGGCGCTGACCTGGTCCAGCGTGCCTTCGGCCAGTACCGAGCCTTCGGCGAGGCAGGTGACGCGGGTGCCGAGTTCGCGGACGAAGCTCATGTCGTGTTCGACGACAACCACCGAGCGGGTCTTGGCGATATCCTTGAGCAGCTTGGCCGTCTCGACCGTTTCGGCGTCGGTCATGCCGGCGACGGGTTCGTCGACCAGCAGGAGTTTCGGGTCCTGGGCCAGCAGCATGCCGATCTCCAGCCACTGCTTCTGGCCGTGGCTGAGGTCGGCGGCGAGTTCGTCCTTCCGGGCGGTGAGACGTACGGTTTCGAGGATTTCCTCGATGCGAGCCTTGTCGGCGGCGCTCTCGGAATAGAGCAGGGCCGAGAGCACGCCGCGCGGCTTTTTCAGTGCCAGCACCAGGTTGTCCCAGATGGTGTGGCTCTCGAACACCGTGGGCTTCTGGAACTTGCGGCCGATGCCGAGATTGGCGATCTGCGCCTCGTCGAGCTTGGTGAGGTCGGTACGGCCGTCGAAATAGACCTCGCCGTCGTCGGGGCGGGTCTTGCCGGTGATGATGTCCATCATGGTGGTCTTGCCGGCGCCGTTCGGGCCGATGATCGCCAGCATCTCGCCGGGGTGGACGATAATGGAGAGATGGTTCAGCGCCTTGAAGCCGTCGAACGAGACGGAGACGCCGTTGAGATAGAGCATGGTGCCGGAGCTGTCGTGGGTCATTCGGCGGGTTCCGGCGCGGTCTTGGTCTGGGGCAGGGTGGATGGGTCCTCGCCGGCTTCGGCGGCGGAGCTCGCTTCCTTGCCCTTGCGGGTGCGCAACTTCTGGAACAGCCCGACGATGCCCTTGGGCATGAACAGGGTGACGAAGATGAACAGGCCGCCGAGGCAATAGAGCCACCAGTCGGGGAAGGCGCCGGTGAAGATCGACTTGCCGGCATTGACCAGCACGGCGCCGATGATCGGCCCGATGATCGTCCCGCGCCCGCCGACCGCGACCCAGATGACCGCTTCGATCGAGTTGGCAGGGTCGAACTCGCCCGGGTTGATGATGCCGACCTGCGGCGTGTAGAGCGCGCCGGCAATCCCGGCGAGAACGGCCGATACCACAAAGGCGAACAGCTTCACGTTCTCCGGCCGCCAGCCGAGGAAGCGGGTGCGGCTTTCGGCATCGCGCACCGCCACCATGACCTTGCCGAGCTTCGAGTTGACGATGGCCGAGCAGATGATCACCGCCAGGGCGAGCGCAAAGGCGGACGCGGCGAACAGCGCGGCTCGAGTGGTCGCCGCCTGCACGTTGAAGCCGAGAATGTCCTTGAAGTCGGTGAGCCCGTTATTGCCGCCGAGCCCGAGGTCGTTGCGGAAGAACGCCAGCAGCAGGGCGTAGGTCATCGCCTGGGTGATGATCGACAGGTAGACGCCCGTCACGCGGCTGCGGAAGGCGAACCAGCCGAAGGCGAAGGCGAGCAGCCCCGGCACGAACAGCACCATCAGGAAGGCGAACCACCACAGGTCGAACCCGTGCCAGAACCACGGCAGGTCGTGATAGTTCAGGAACACCATGAAGTCGGGCAGGATCGGGTTGGCATAGACACCGCGCGCGCCGATCTGGCGCATCAGGTACATGCCCATGGCATAGGCGCCGAGCGCGAAGAACGCCGCGTGGCCGAGCGAGAGAATGCCGCAATAGCCCCAGACCAGGTCGAGCGCCAAGGCCAGCATGGCGTAGTTCAGGTACTTGCCGAACAGCGGCACGGCGTAGTTCGGCAGGTGGAGCGGGTTGCCCTCGGGAATGACGAGGTTGGCGACCGGAATCGCGATGGCGATGAAGACAAGCGCTGCGACGAGCCAGATGGCCTTCCTGTCGAGGGCCCGGAACAGCATTTGCGTGATCATGATTCAATCGCCCGGCCCTTGAGGGCGAACAGGCCGCGCGGGCGGCGCTGGATGAACAGGATAATGAGGATGAGGATGGCGATCTTCGCCAGCACCGCTCCCGCATAAGGCTCAAGGAACTTGTTGGCGACGCCCAGCGACACCGCGCCGATCAGCGTGCCCCACAGGTTCCCCACGCCGCCGAACACCACCACCATGAAGCTGTCGATGATGTAGCCCTGGCCGAGGTTCGGCGAGACGTTGTCGATCTGGCTCAGCGCGACGCCGGCCATGCCGGCAATGCCCGAGCCGAGCCCGAAGGTCATGGCGTCGACGAACGGGGTGCGGATGCCCATGGCCGAGGCCATGCGCCGGTTCTGCGTCACGGCCCGCATCTGGAGGCCCAGCGGCGTGCGGTTGAGGATGATCTGCAGGGCGATGAACACCGCGATGGCGAAGGCGATGATCCAGAGCCGATTCCAGGTAAAGCTCAGGTTCCACAGATCGAACGTGCCGCTCATCCAGTTGGGCGGCTGCACCAGCTTGTTGGTCGGCCCGAAGATCGAGCGCACCAGCTGCTGCAGCACCAGCGACAGCCCCCAGGTGGCGAGCAGCGTCTCGAGCGGGCGGCCGTAAAGCCAGCGGATGATGCCGCGCTCGATGCCGACGCCGACCAGCGCGGTGAACAGGAACGCTGCGGGCACCGCGAAGGCGAGGGAGTACTCCATCAGCCCCGGCGCCACCTGCTGGATCACCAGCTGCGTGACGTAGGTGACGTAGGCGCCCAGCATCACCATCTCGCCATGCGCCATGTTGATGACGCCCATCACGCCGAAGGTGATGGCAAGGCCGATTGCGGCGAGCAGCAGCACCGAGCTCAGCGAGATGCCATAGAGGAGGTTCTGACCCACATCCCACACGGCGAGCGTCCGGCCGATCGAGTCAATGCCGGCCTGGATGGTCGGCTTCAGCTCGTCCGGAGCCGCGGCCAGCGAGTTGACCAACACGTTCTGCGCGGCGCGATCGTTGTGCGAAATCACCGTCTCGACGGCGGCGCGCTTGTCTTCCAGCGCCCCCTCGGTCTTCAGCACGATGACGGCGCGCGCCAGCTCCATCGTGCTCTTGATGCCGGGGTCGGTTTCCGCCGCGAGCGCCTGGTCGAGCAGTTCCAGCATCGCCGGGTCGGCGTTCTTCAGGATGCTCTGCGCCGCCGACAGCCGGGTCGGCTGATCCGGACTCAGCAGCGTCATCTTGCCGATGGCGGTGCGGATCTTGCCGCGGAGGCCATTGTTGGTCTTGATCTTATCGAGGTCCCCACTCGGCACCGTGCCGAGGTCCGTGCCGTCGACCGGGTCAACCAGCGCGAAGTCGCCGCCGGCCTTCGTGGCGATCACCACCTTCTGGTCGGACTCGCGGATGTAGAGATTGCCGTCGCTCAGCGCCTGCAGCACCGGCGGCACGCGTTCGTCGCCGGTCGCGACAAGAACGTCCATGGCCTTGGTGCGATCGGCGAAGCTCCCGGGGCCGAGCGCATTGATCTGCGCGGCAAAGTCGTCCTGCGCCAGGGCGGGCAGGGGGGCGAAAGCTACAGCGATCAGGAAGGCTATCAGAGTGAGAATTCGGGTGGCCATCGTGGTCGCTCTATCGCCAGAGTAGAGGGGCGTAACGAGTTGGGTGGSGRCSGCGGGGAGCCGCCGTCGCCGGGAGGTGCGGATTACATCGCTGCCGGAGCAGCGCCGCAGGTCTTGGTAGCGGTGTCGAAGTGGCCGCAACCGGTCAGAGGATCGGTCCAGTCGGCTTCGATGCCCTTGTCTTCCGGCAGCACGTCCGACCAGGCGTCGCCCGGGACGTCGCCTTCGGTCTGCCACACGGTTTCGAACTGGCCGTCAGCCTGGATTTCGCCGATCAGCACCGGCTTGGTCAGGTGGTGGTTCGGCAGGACCTTGGCAGTGCCGCCGGTGAGGTTCGGCACTTCGAGCCCGACGATGGCCTTGAGGACCGCGTCGGTGTCGGTGGTACCGGCCTTTTCGACCGCCTGGACCCAGAGGTTGAAGCCGAGATAGGCCGCTTCCATCGGATCGTTCGTGGTGCGCTTGTCGTTGCCGATATAGGCGTGCCAGTTCTTGATGAACTCGGCATTGGCGTCGTTCTCCACCGACTGGAAGTAGTTCCAGGCGGCGAGGTGGCCGACGAGAGCCGAAGTGTCCATGCCGGCGAGCTCTTCTTCACCGACCGAGAAGGCGACGACCGGGATGTCCTCGGCCGAGATGCCCTGGTTGCCCAGTTCCTTGTAGAACGGTACGTTGGCGTCGCCGTTGATGGTCGAAACCACGGCGGTCTTCTTGCCGGCCGAGCCAAATTCCTTGATCGAGGCGACTTCGGTCTGCCAGTCGGAGAACCCGAACGGGGTGTAGTTGATCTTGATGTCTTCCGCGGCCACGCCCTTGTCCTTGAGGTACTGCTCGAGGATCTTGTTGGTGGTGCGCGGGTAGACGTAGTCGGTGGCTTCGAGGACCCAGCGCTTCACCGAACCGCCTTCTTCGCTCATCAGGTAGTCGACGGCGGGAATGGCCTGCTGGTTCGGGGCGGCGCCCGTGTAGATCACGTTCTTCTCGGACTCTTCGCCCTCGTACTGCACGGGGTAGAAGAGGATCGAGTTCAGTTCCTTGAACACCGGCAGGACCGACTTGCGCGACGACGAGGTCCAGCAGCCGAACACGGCGGCGACCTTATCGACGGCGATCAGCTCGCGGGCCTTTTCGGCAAAGAGCGGCCAGTCGGAGGCCGGATCGACCACGACCGGCTCGAGCTTCTTGCCGAGGAGGCCGCCCTTCTTGTTTTGCTCGTCGATGAGGAAGAGCATCGTGTCCTTCAGGGTGGTCTCCGAGATGGCCATCGTGCCCGACAGCGAGTGGAGAACGCCCACCTTGATGGTGTCCTCAGCATAAGCAGCTAAGGGCGCGAGCGCCCCGGCAGTCATCGCGACCCCCAGGCCGATCCCGGCCATCATGCGATTGATACCTGTCATACTTACCTCCGACAGTTTGGTTGTTTGCACCGGGGAGGAAGTTGCAATCGCCGTGCCAGCAGTGAAAATCGCAGGTAAGCCGCTGACTCTGCTGGGATCTTGCGAGCGCCGCCGCGTCTGCCCGAGCCGGTCGTTGCATAATGGCTGCGTCTGGCTGCCGGTTCTCTGAGCAGCCAAATTAGTGTCTGCTTAAGATTTGAGCAGCCCGGAGGGCGGCGTCAGAACTGACCGGTGCATCTTGTAGCCACCTCGATGCATCCTGGGATGACCGCGCTTTGCAGTCTTGCTAAAAAACCTCCACCGGAAGTTTCGCTTCCGGCAGAGGTTGTTTGCACCACACCCTCGGCCCCGCGTCGGCAACGGCGCGGGGTTTTGCGCTCCGGCGAGTGCTTCTTCGCCAATCGCCACTTTAGCCCGCAACCATTCCGCCCGCCTGCCGTTACCCGAACGAGCCGCCGGTACTTGCCGGTGGGTAGAGATATCGGCCGATGCGGTGAGGGCTGACGCTCCCTTGTCGTTGACGCCGGTGGGGCGCGAAGCTTCGGCTTCGCGCCTTCTTTCTGCCTCCATCCGTGGGCGAACTCGCAAATCTACGCATTTGTTGGAGGGTGGTGCGGTGGTGACCCGTAGTCGCTCATCAACGGCGCGTTGGGCATGGACGCAGTTGCTCGCGGAGCAGGGCTTCGCGGCAATTTACCTGAGCCTGGTCGAGTAAATGTCGGGGCGACTCGGCCGCGTTCATAAGTGCTGAAAACCTGTCAGCGGTCTGTCATCTTCCGATAGTACCCGCTTTACTGGAGTTGCTCGCCGCCAGAAGTAAATAGTGCCACCGGCGGGCTGTGGCCGGCGCCATGGGATTCCGGCCTTCCCGTCGCCTGGGCCCAGAGCAGGTCGTCTCAAACATGTATCTGGAGGTAAGTGATGACCAGTATCCACGCCCGCGATGCCCGGCGACAATTCGCATTGAACTCAAGGTTCAACCTAATTGTCGATATCCTACGCGTTAGTACGCAAAGCGGTACGCAAAATGTATTGGTAAGTGCGAGTGCGTATTTTGAGCAATTGCTTGAATATCGGAATGAATCACACAACCAAGGTCAAGTTGACGGCCTTTCGAGCGGAACTTAGCCATGTCCACATACGTGTCTATTCGTCGGCAGAATGGCGGCGGATGTCAGGGAGTATGTCATGAGAAGCAATGTTGTTGCGGCCTTGGCGACGTTCACAGTCGTCGTCGGGATGAGCGCTGCGCCCGTTAGCGCGGCCGGACTGCTCGGTGGGGTTGTCGACACCGTCACCGACACTGTTACCGATACGGTAGACACTGTTACCGACACGGTCGACGAAGTAACCGGTGGCGGCGGCGGTGGCGGCGGCACCAATGTTGGCGGGCTGGTGTCGCTGAACGACCAAGGCAACAATGCCTTGGTCAACCTCGATGTGGGGGGCGGCAACAATGTCCTCAACGCGGCGGTCGGCAACGGCAACAAGCCGCTCGTCAATGCCAATGTCTCGACCAACGGGCTGCTGAAGAACACGACGGTTTCGCTCGACCTTGCCGGTCTCGAGCTCGAACTCGGCGTCAACCTGGAGCTGCTTGAGGTCATCGGCGGTGGCGGTGGCGGTGGCGGCAACGGTAATGGCAATGGCGGCGGCAACGGTGCGGGCGGCAATGGTAACCGCATCCTGGTCGGCAGCCTCGGTGGCGAGAACTTCGTGATCAACTGCGCCGTCAACAATACGCGGCAGCTGCTGCAGATCGCGGCGGCCGGCAAGCTCAGCGGTGCCGAGATCAAGGCATGGATGCGCGCCGCCAATGTTCAGGTGGTCCCGATCAAGCTTTGCCCGGCGGCCAAGAAGCAGGTCGCGCAGATCCTCGCCAAGAGCAAGAAGATCAACCTGCTGCGTCGGGCCGTGATGTCCGATGCGCTGATCACCGCATCGCTCGGTCGCACACGCTACGACGCCGGGGACGTGATCGCCGTACAGCGCAAGGGCGGTCAGCTGGTGGTCTACGTGTACTGATCTCCTCTCGGTCGTGGCCTAGAGAATGGCGCGGAGCTCTCTCCGCGCCATTTTTCATTCGCGTAAGTAAATGGATACGTCGATATAAGTGAAAACGTGTAGTTGTTCAAAATGAGTCGTTCTCATTAGAAATGCGATAACTAAATTGACGGCGACAAACCTTGCGAAAGCTTAACTGACAGCGTCCTGTCAGCTTGACGTATCTAAGTTCAGCTCAGTTGCGAACTGGGAGATACAGTCATGAAAAGCAGCGCGATTGCACTATTGGCAGCAGTTGTACTAGTTGCGGGCACCAACGTGGCCCCGGTACAGGCCGCTGGCCTTCTCGGTGGGATACTTAGTGGCGACAGCGACTCCGACGTCAGCGTCGGCGGCCTCGTCGACGTCAACACCGGGGGCGCCAGCGATGACTCGCTGGTCAATGTTGGCCTTGGCGCCGACAGCGACACCAACCTTGAAATCAACCTTGGCGGCGACGACGACGATGACGACGATGGCCTGCTTGGCGGCGTCGGCGGCTTGGTGGACATCGGCGGCGATGACGATGGCAGCGTGCTCGATGTCGATCTGGGCGGCGAGGACGACGACGACAATAACAGCCTGCTGAACCTCGACCTGGGCGGCAACGACGGCGATGGACTGCTCGGCAACCTTGGTCTCGGTGGCGACGGCGATGGCCTGCTCGGGGACCTCGATCTCGATTTGGGCGGCGATGACGGCGTGCTCGGCAACCTGGATATCGGCGACGTCGATCTCGACGACCTCGACCTTGATCTGGGTGGTGACGACGGCCTGCTCGGTGATCTGAATCTCGACGGCGTGGACCTCGATGGCCTCGATCTGGACGATATCGACGTCGGCCTGGGCGACGATCTGCTCGGTGGCATCGACCTGGACAATCTTGATGTTGGTCTCGGCGACGTAGATCTGGGCGGCGAAGACGGCGTGCTTGGCGGTGGCCTTGGCCTCGGCAACCTGGCCGATCTGGGTGGGGTGGGTGATCTCGGTGGTCTGGACGACCTCGGCGTCGGCGACCTGGGCCTCGGCGATGTCGGTGTAGGCGACCTCGGCCTGGGCGACGTCGGTCTGGGCGGCGTCGGGCTTGGCGATGACCTGCTCGACCTGGGTGATCTGGGTCTCGGCGACCTGGGTCTCGGCGGCTTGGGCGACCTCGGGCTGGGTGGTCTAGATCTCAGCAACCTGGTCGGCGATCTCGGCCTGGGCGATCTGCTCAACCTGAGCGACATCCTTGGCGACCTCAACATCGACCTCGGCACCATTGGCGGTGGCGGCAACGGCAACGGCAATGGCAATGGCGGCAACGGTAACGGCGGGAATGGCGGGAACGGTGGAAACGGTGGCAACGGCGGCGGTGGAACGATCGTCCGCGTAGCCAGCAACGGCGGCGCCGGCGGCTTCATCAACAGCCAGGCTTGCTCGATCCAGGAAGGCCGTCAGGCCGTATCTCTGGCATCCAACATGCAGCTCAACCGCGCCCTGTTCGAGCGGGTGGGCACCGTCAAGGTCGTGCCGGTCCAGCTGTGCGGGCCGACACGCGCCAAGATCGCAGAGCTGTTCGGCAAGAGCAGCAAGGTCCAGCTGCTGCAGCGCGCGGTGAGCGGCAACGCCAGCCTCTCAGCTCGCATCAGCGGTTCGGGCTATAGCGCCGGCGACGTCTTCGCAGTGTCGCGCAGCGGCGGTCAGTTGACGGTGTACGTGTTCTGATCTGACCCCACGATCAGAACTCGAAAGAAGGGCGCGGGTCCGCAACCCCGCGCCCTTCGCCTATTGGCAGGGTTATTCCGCCGGGGCAGGGGGCGCCCCGCCCTCCGCCGCATCGGCAGCCGCCAGTTCGCTCTGCAATCGGGCCTCCTCGAGCGCCTTGGGCTTCGAGAACCGCGCCAGCAACAGGTAGGCCACCGGTGTCAGGTACAGCGTCGAAACCGCGGCAAAGCTCAGCCCACCCACCATGATCCAGCCGAGTGCCGCCCGCGCTTCCGATCCGGCGCCACCCGCAATGATCAGCGGCACGCCGCCGAGCACCGTGGCGATCATGGTCATCACCACCGGTCGCAGCCGGATGTTGGCCGAGTTCTCCACCGCCTCGCGGACGTTCTGGCCGCGGTCGCGCAACTGGTTGGCGAACTCGACGATCAGGATGCCGTTCTTGGCCATGATGCCCACCACCAGCACCAGCCCGATCTGGCTATAGACGTTGAGTGTCACCCCGGTCAGCAGCATCGCGAACACCGCACAGGCGAGCCCGAACGGCACCGTCGCCATGACGATGATGGCGCTCCATACGCTCTCGAACTGCGCCGCCAGCACCAGCAGGATGACGATCAGCGCGAAGCCGAAGGTTATGATCAGGCCGTTATTGCTCTCGCCGAGCGTCTTGGCCTCGGCCATCGGGATGATCGCCGCGCCCTCCGGCAGCAGCGGCTGGGCGATCGTCACGGCCTCGTTGTAGGCGTCCCCGAGCGCAAAGCCGTCGGTCAACGCCGCAGTCACCGTCACCGCCCGGCGTTGCTGCTCGCGGCCGAGCGAGGGCGCGATCGGCGCCTCGGTCAGCGAGGCGATGGTCGACATCGGCACGTAGCGGCCATCGGTGGTCTTCAGGAAGATCGACTCGAGGTCGCCGGGGTCGTTCACCGGGCTCGAGGTCGAGGTCATGCGCACGGAGAAGCTGGCGTCGTTGATGAACACGGTGCCCACGTCCGAGCCGTCGATCATCGCCTGCATGGTGGTGCCGAGCCCGTTGATGTCGATCCCCAACTGCGCCGCCTTCTCGCGGTCGATGGTCAGCGTCATCTGCGGCTGCGTCGTCTCGTAGTTGACCGAGACACGGCCCCATTTCTCGTCCTTCTCCAGCTCCGCCTTCACCTTGTTGGCGGCGTCGGAGAGGGTGGCGTAGTTGTCGCCAACCAGCGCGAACTGCAGGCCCGCACCGCCGCCCCGCACGCCGAGGCTGTTGCCCTGGCGGATAGTGGCGCGAACGCCCGGCACCTGGGTCAGCAACTGGGTGATCTCGGCAGCGATCTGCTGCTGGCTGCGCTCGCGGTGCTCCCAATCGGCCAGCGTCAGGATGATGAAGCCGGAATTGGTGTTCGAGCCGAAACCCGAAATCGAAAAGATGCTCGTCGCCTCGCCGGTCGCCTTATAGGGCGCCACGAGGTCCTCGATCTTCTGCATCTGGGTGCGGGTGAAATCGAGGCTGACGGTCGCCGGCGCGCTGACGTTGATGGCGATCGAAGCCCGGTCCTCGGGCGGCGTCAGCTCCTGCTTCAGCGTGCCGAACGCCACATACGCGGCGCCAGCGAACAGCACCGCGATGACGATCACCACCAGTGGATTGTCGAGCGCCAAATGCAGGGTGCGCCGGTAAATCCCGGCCAGCACGCCGCCGAAGCGCTGCACCGCATTGGGCGGCCGCTCGACATGCGGCTTCAGCAGCCGCGACGCCATCATCGGCGCCAGCGACAGCGCTACCACCGCCGACAGCCCCACCGAGATGGCGAGGGTAAAGCCGAACTCGCGGAACAGCAGCCCGGTCTGACCCGGCAGGAACGAGATCGGGATGAACACGGCGGCAAGGGTCAGGGTGGTCGCCACCACCGCGAAGAACACCTCCTGCGTCCCCAGCACCGCCGCGGCGCGCGGGCCAAGACCCATGCCGCGCCGCCGCGTGATGTTCTCGAGCACCACGATGGCGTCGTCCACGACGAGGCCTGTGGCGATCACAAGGGCCAGCAATGTCAGGATGTTGAGCGAGAAACCGAAGGCATAGATTCCGGCCACCGTACCGATCAGCGCCACCGGCATGGTGATGGCTGGGACGATGGTCGCCCGCCAATCGAGGAGAAACAGGAAGATGATGACGATGACGCCGAACACGGCGATCAGCAGCGAGCGCTCGACCTCGTGGATGGCGCCCGAAATGAACACCGACTCGTCGGACGAGATGTTGATGTTCACTCCCGGCGGGAGCGCGCTCTTGAGGTCCGCGACCGCCTTCTTCACCCCCTCGGAAATCTGCACCGTGTTCGATTGAGCCTGCCGGACGATGCCGAGCCCGATGCCGGACTTGCCGTCCGCTCGCAGCCCCGAGTTCGAGGCGCCGGGTGAGAACACCACGCTCGCCACATCGCCGAGCCGTGTCGTCCCCTTGATGACGATGTTCTCGAACTGCTCGGGCGTGTTCACCTCGGCAATGGCGCGGATGGCGATGTTCTGGTTGGTGCCGTTGAGCGAGCCGGCCGGGCTGTCGAAAGCAATGGTCGAGAGCGCGTTGCGGATATCGCCGACGGTCAGCCCGAGACTCGCGAGTTTCACCTGATCGACGTCGATCTCAAAACTCTTGTCCTGGCTGCCGTTGATCTGCACGTCGGCAACGCCCGGCACGGCGGCCAGCCGCTCGGAGATGGTGTTCTCGACCAGCGCCGTCAGCTCATCCTTGGGCATGGTGTCGGAGGTGACGGCCAGCTGGATGATCGCCTGCGCATTCGAATCGGCCTTGACGATGGTCGGCGTCTCGGCACCATCGGGCAGCCGGTTGGTGATGCGGCCGAGCGCGTCGCGGATATCGGAGGTGGCGTTGTCGAGGTTGGTGCCGTCGTTGAACGTCATCGACACACGGCTGCGGCCATAGGACGAATCCGACGAGATCGACGCCACGCCCTGGATCCGCGCCACCACGCCCTCGATGGCCGAGGTGATTTCGCGGTCGACCGTCTCGGCGGCGGCGCCGGGGAAGTTGGTGGAAATCGAGAGAGTAGAGCGCTCGACACTCGGCAGCTCACGGATCTCGACGCCGAAGAACGCCGCCAACCCCGCCACAATGATCAGGCAGCTGACGACGATCGCCAGCACCGGTCGCCGCACGAACAGCCCGGCAATGGCCCCACCGCGCTCGTTCTGGGATTGGATGCTCACGACGGGTTCGCCTCGGCCGGCTTCTGCCGCTTGCGCCCCTCGCCACCACCATCCGCCGGCGCGTCCAGCAGCCGCACGCTGGCCCCAGCCGTCAGCTGCTGCACGCCCTGCGTCACCACCTGCTCGCCCGCGGCGAGTTCCGCCTTCACCAGCACGCCGTCGGAGTTGCGCTGGATGATCTCCACCGGCACGCGTTCGACCTTGCCGTCGACGAACTTCCACAGATAGCTCCCCTGGCTCGACCACTGGATGGCCAGCGGATCGACCGAAGGGAACTGCTCGCCCGGAAAGCTCATACTCACCGAGAACGACATACCGGGCTTGAGCCGGCCCTCGTCGTTGGGGATCGCGGCTTCCACCTTCAGCGTCCGGCTTGCCGGATCGATGCGGTTGTCGACGGCGCTGACCTCGCCCGCGATGGTCTGGCCGGGCAGCGCCACGGCCGCAGCGGTCAGCGGCATCCCGGTGGCGATGGCCGAGGCGTAGCGCTCCGGTACCCAGAAGCTGACGAGGATATGCGAGGTGTCCTCGATGGTGGTCACCACGGTCTGCGCCGTGACGGTATTGCCGGGGCTGACCTGGAACAGTCCGACGGTTCCGCCGATCGGGGTGGAGATCGTGCGCTTCTGCAGCGCCAGGTCGGCATTCTGCAGCTCGAGCCGGGCATTGTTGAACGCCAGCTGTGCCGCCGCGACCTGCACGGTGGTGGTGGTGCTGGCCTTGGCCAGCTCATTGGTGCGATCGAGCGCTGTCTGGGCGTCGTCGAAAGCGAGCTTGGCCCGCTCCTGGGCGATCTGTTCGGCATCGGCATCGAGGTGCCCGATCACCGCCTTGGCCGCCACCACGTCGCCCGGGTTGACCAGCAGCTCGGTGAGCGTGCCGCTCGCCGGCGACACCACGGTCACCGAGTGCGCTGCCGCGCCCTCGCCGATCGAGGTCAGCTTGTCGTTGATGGTCGCGAGCAGCACCGGGGCGGTCACCACCACCATGGTGCGGTTGCCACCGCGTCCGCCGCCGCCACCTCCGGCGCGCTGGCCGCCGGCCTGCTGCTGGGCCGGTGCTCCGGCGGGGCTGGTCGCGGCTTCAGCCGGCTCGCCGAAGGGCAGGGTGATGCCGAAGCGGGCCAGCGTCTGGGGCGCACCGGGCACAAGGAAGATGTATGCGGCCGCGGCCGCTCCCAAAATGACGAGCGAAAGCAGCAATTGCCTGAACAAGCGACCGATTCCCAAAGAGATATGCCCCGGCCGGATCAGGGGCAGAACCGCCCGGACGATAGCATCGCCATCCCCCGGTGCACATTAACTCGCCGTAACGTTGGGGTGAGTGGCAGGCCGGCAAAAACTAGCCCCGGCGTTCGGCGCTAGCTCTAACGCGCCAACCGCTCCGCTAACCACGAATGCCCGCCATTATTCGCATGGGCGATGGCATCCTCGCCCTTCGCGTTGGCCTGCCTCGGGTCCGCCCCGAACAGCAGCAGCAGCCCGACGATCGCCGCGTCGCCGTGCATCGCCGCGACATGCAGCGGGGTGAAGCCGTCGGCCTGCGGCTGGCTCGGGTCGGCCCCGGCGCGGAGCAGCTTTTCCACCATCTTGGTGTTGCGCTTGGCGGTGGCCGCATGGAGCGCGGCGACCTTCTGCGGGTTCTGTGCTGCCTCGTTGACGTCGCGGGTCAGCGGCAGCAGCAGCTCGAAGGCCTCGGCATTATCGAAGAACGCCGCCAGCCCAAGCGGCGTGAAGCCGTCGCGCGACAGTTCATTGGGGTCCCAGCCACCGGCTAGCGCTGCTTCCAGCCGTGCGCCATCCTTGAGAATGATGGCCTCGTGCGGATCGAGCTCGGTGATCAGCGCCCGCACCGCGGCGATGGCGCCGACATTGCCCATGTATGCGCACCAGGCCACCAGCGAGGCGCCGCTCTGATGGCGGGCGCGCGCAAGCTCGGGATCATGCGACAGCTCTGCTCGCAGGCGGTCGAGATCGTTGCTGGTCACCAATACGAATGGATCGTTCGCGGTGGCGCTCATCATCGCACCATAGCACCGTCAGAAAAGCCCGTCATTCGCCCCTCCCATTTGCATAGCATTGCTATACAAAAACCAGTGCACGCTGTCCACTAGTCGCGATGGTTGACCGCATCGACCAGCGGGGTGAGCAACGGACGGAGCGCGGCGATGGTTGCGTCGTCCAGCCGGCCGAGCATGGCCTCGATGACTTCGAGCCGCCGCGCCCGGGCTGCCTCGAAAATTCGCCTGCCCTCCGGGCTGATGGCGACCATCTGCACGCGCCGGTCGGTCTGGGACGGGGCGCGGGTGACGGCGCTCGCCGCCTCCAGTGAGGCGACGATCCGCGTCATGGTCGGCTGCGCCACCTGCTCGGCCTCGGCCAGCGCCGTGAGGGGCAACTCGGGGGTGAAGTAGAGGACCGACAGGGCGGACAACTGCGCCGGCCCAACCCCAGCCTCGCGGTCCACCACACGAGCCCGGCGCAGCAGCCGGATGGCGATGCTGTGAAGGCGCTCGGCGGTTTCGGCGCGAAGCGCTGAGGGAGTGGCCATGCCGCAGTTCTAGCAGCGCTGCCGGATGGCCGCTACAGAGGCGGTTAGCCGCCTTGCGGCTCAAGATCCGGGTACGATCTCGAAAGTAACCGAGGCTTCTCGGGTAAAGGTCATCTCGCCGGTGCTGATGAGCGGCGCGGCGAGCATGAGATCGGCCGCTTCACCCTCGCCGTAGCTTCCCTCGAGGCCATCGGCAAGCGTGGCGGGTGACTGGTGGTCCCACTGCGCCGGTGCAATGTTTGCGCCAACGTCGACGAGCCTTCCCAGCCGGAACCCGAGCGTCTTCGCCGTGAGTTCCGCCTTGGCCTTTGCAGCCAGCAGGGCCTTGGCAAAGGCCTCGTCATAGTAGCGTTGCTCGTCGGCGACCGCGAAGCTGATGCGGCTGATGTCCTTGAGGCCGGCCTCGATCGCGCCGGTCAGGATGGCAGCGTAGTTGTCGAGGTTCCGGATGCGCACCGTGATGCTGTTATTGAGGCGATACCCTTCGAGTTCGCAGGGAACCAGCGGCTGGTCGGTGCGATACGACTGCCCGCAGCCCTCCGGCCCCAGGATTTCCTCGATAGCGTAGCCGTTGGTCTCGAGGTCGGTGTCCTGCAGACCCTGTTCGCGCAGTACCGCAACCACCTTTCGAGCCTGCACGGCGTCCTCGTGAACCGCCTCTTCCGGTGTCTTGCCCTCGGACTTGAAGCCGATCTGGAAGAACATGGTGTCGGGCTTGGCGACGGCGCTCCCGGTCGCGCCGGAGACGAACGTTCCCACTTCGGCCGCGCCCGCGGCGGTAACAGCAAGCGTCGCAACGGCGATCAACACCGCCGGCAATAGATTTTTCACGGATGTTTCCCTCAGTACCCCAAGTACCCATGTACTCAAGTACCGATACTAGTTCATAGTTCATGATAGCAATATTGTGGCGCAGGGCGGCGGCGCAGGACTGCGCAGTAGAGAATTTCTCGGGCCATTCAGCCGCAGAGCAGACGCTTATGCAGGTTCTCGCGTTCTCGCAGCGCTCGGCGGGGTCGGGTTAATCCTGCCCCAGGCGCGGCGGAGCTGGCGGGAAGAGGCGAAGCCGGAGCGTTCGGCGATGCGCTCCATGTCGAGGCGAGTTTCGCTCAGCAGTTGCTGGGCGAGGGCCACGCGCAGCCGGTTCACGTAGTCTGGGATGCTCATGCCCGCGTGGTCGTTGAAGAGGCGCGAGACATGGCGCGGGCTGGCGATGGCGATTTGCGCCAGCGTCTCCAGCGACCAGTCGCGGGCCGGATCGGCGGTGATCGCGTCCTGGACGCGGTGGATGGCCGGATGGATGTGGTTGCGGCCCTCGAGCCACGGCGACAGCTGTGGGTCGGTGCCGGCGCGGCGCAGGTAGACGACGAGGTAGCGCGCCACGGCCGCGGCCGTTGCCGGGCTCGTCAACTGGCCGATGATGTGCAGCATCAGGTCGATGCCGGCGGTGATGCCGGCGCTGGTGTAGCGCTCGCCATCCTCGACATAGAGCCGGTTCTCCAGCACCCGGGCGGTGGGCGCGGCTTCGGCGAGCAGCGTGCAATCGGTGAAGTGTGTCGTGCAGGCGCGACCATCGAGCAGCCCGGCGCGAGCCGCAAGCAGGGCACCCGAGCAGATCGACACCAGCCGGATGCCCGGCCGGATATTGGCGCGCAGCCACGCGACCACATCGTCCGAACCTTCGAGCGGCGCCTCCATCGTCCCCAGCCGGTCGGCACCGAGGATGAGTTCGGTGTCGCCGGAAAGGACGACCATCGCATCGTCCTCGATACTGGCGGGCAGTGGCTCGATGCCGGTGACGGTCAGCCCGATCGAACTGGTGATCGTCGGTAGCGCCCCGATATAGCGGACATCGAACGCCACCTCCGACTGCATCTGGTTTGCCTTGCGCAGAGCCTCCATCGGCCCCGCGACATCGAGCAGAAGCGTCCGCGCCGGCAGCACGACATAGACCGGGATCCGGCGCGGGGCAGGGCTCATGCGGCGGCGGCCTTGGGCGCCCCGGCGAGGGCCTCGGCGATGGTGCAGACGCGGGCGAAGCGGCCATCGAGCACCGCGGCGGTGCGGGCCTTCAGTTCCTCGACGCTCCAGGTGCGGCCGGTCTTGTCGGTCAGCGCCATGGTGTGCGTCGCTTCGGTCACATAGTCGACCTGCCAGCCGAGATCGGAAGCATGCCGGGTCGTCGTCTCGCAGCATTGCTCGGTGCGGATGCCGGACACGATCAGCCGCCGGATGCCGTTCTCGGTCAGCCAGACATCGAGGCCCGAGCCGACAAGGGCCGAATGGCGGGTCTTGAAGAACTCCGCGTCCGGGGTCAGCTGCAGTTCGGCCAGCGGGCGCACGAAGCCGGACGCCAGCGAGAAGATCCCCTCGGGCTCGACATGCAGCACGCGGATGACGGCGTAGCCCCTGGCCCGCGCCCCATCGATCAGCGCCTGCTGGTTCCTAAGGTACGTCGCGTAGTCGGTCTCGAACCAGTTCTGGCGCTGCCGGAACGATTCCTGGGCATCGATGACGAGCAGTGCGGTGTCGGACATTTCTAGCCTCACATGGTGTGGTGATGGGCTGAAGGTACGGAGCCGCAGATTGCGGCGAAAGGCACGTACAGGTCAAGGAGCGGACAGAAAAGGACATGGTTCCATTCGGCGGCTGTGACCCCCCACCGCTGTCCCCTCCCCACAAAGGGAGGGAGACGCCCGCACAAAGGCCGGTGTTTTGGTCTCCCTCCCCCTTGCGGGGAGGGGACAGGGGTGGGGGTCGGCAAGCACCGGCGCTTTTGGCGTTCCCGCGGCCATGCTAACCTCGCCACAACGAGGAGTTCCCATGACTATCGACGACAGGCCGCGGATCGTTGGCGGCGGCCCCAAGAAGCTGCTCTACACCGTCGAAACCATCCGCAAGATCGGGCTCGGCAAGGCGGCGAAGGCCCTGACGGCCAAGAACACCTGCAAGGCCTGCGCCTATGGCATGGGCGGGCAAAAGGGCGGGATGACCAATGAACTCGGCGAGTTTCCGTCGGTCTGCAACAAGTCTGTCCAGGCGCAATCGACCGATATCCAGCCGGCCATCCCGAACGAGGCGTTCCTCCATCCGCTAAGCGACCTGCAGCAGCTCAGCGGCCGCGAGATGGAGCGGCTCGGCCGGCTCAACACGCCACTGTTCAAAGCGGTCGGCGCTGACAGGTTCGAGCCGGTGAACTGGGACTTCGCCATCGCCCACGCGGCGGCGCAGCTGAAAGCCACCAACCCCAACCGCAGCTTTTTCTACTCTTCCGGCCGCTCGTCGAACGAGGCCGGCTTCGTGTTCCAGCTGCTGGCCCGGGTGTTCGGCACCAACAACGTCAACAACTGCTCCTACTATTGCCACCAGGCGACCAGCGAGGGGATGGCCACCACCATCGGCAAGGGTACCGCGACAGTCGAGCTCGAGGACCTGACCGGCGCCGACCTGATCTTCGTCATCGGCGCCAACCCGTCGTCCAACCACCCGCGCTTCATTCATATGCTGAAGCACTGCCGCGATCGCGGCGGGGACGTCATCGTCATCAATCCGGCGAAGGAGCCGGGGCTGGTGAAGTTCGCGGTGCCGAAGTCGCCGACCTCGATGCTGTCTGGCGGCACCGAGATTGCGTCCGACTACCTGCAGCCACGTATCGGCTCCGACCTCTGGCTGTTCAAGGGGCTGATGAAGGCGATCCTCGCAATGGGAGCCGAGGACAAAACCTTCATCGAAAACCACACGGCAGAAGTTCATGATCTAAAGGCAGATCTTGACCAACTTTCGTGGGAACAGATCGCGGCTAATACATCGATTTCCAGGGCGGATATCGAGCGCGTCGCCACCCGCTATGCCAACCGGCAGAACGTCGTGTTCGCCTGGGGCATGGGCATGACCCACCACCTCCACGGGGTCGAAAACGTCGAGGCTATCGCCAACCTCGCGCTGCTTAGAGGCATGATCGGCAAGCGCTTTTCCGGACTGCTCCCGCTGCGTGGCCACTCCAACGTCCAGGGCATCGGCACCATTGGCGTCAAGCCCATCGTCTCCGAGCAGGTATTCGCCGCCATGGAGCAGGCGTTCGGCATAAAACTCAGCCGCACCAAGGGCTTCGACACCATGGCCGGCCTCGAAGCGGCCGCCCGCGGCGAGATCGACAGCGCTGTCATCATGGGCGGCAACCTCTGGGGCGCCACCCCCGACACCGATTTCGCCAGCCGCGCCATGGGCGCCATCGGCTTCAAGCTGTTCCTCACCACCACGCTAAACCGCGGGCACGTCAACGGGTTAGGGGAGGGCGAGGTGCTGATCCTCCCCGTCACCGCCCGCGACGAGGAGTGGTCCCCGACGACCCAGGAATCGATGTTCAACTTCGTCCGCCTCTCCGACGGCGGCATCGAGCGGCTCGACAATGTGCGGCCGGAGACGGTGATCCTCTGCGATCTGGCCAAGCTCATGGTCCCCGATTGTCCCATTGATTTCGGTGGCTTCAAGCAGCACTCGAAAGTGCGCGAGGCGATCGCCCGGATCGTCCCCGGCCTCGAGCAACTGGCCGATATCGACGTGGCGAAGCGCGAGTTCCACATCAAGCACCGCGTGCTGCACACGCCCGAGTTCGCCACCAAGGACGGCAAGGCCCACTTCGTCGTCACCCCGCTGCCCAAGGCGCCGGCACCGCTCACCCTCGCCACGGTGCGCTCGGAGGGCCAGTTCAACACCATCATCTACGAAGAGCGGGACAGCTACCGCTTCAAGGCCGGGCGCGACGCCATCTTCCTCAACCGTGAGGACATGGCAGTGTTCGGCGTCAGCGACGGCCAGCGCGTCACCATCGCGTCCGATACCGGCCGGATGACCGGCACTGCCACCGCCTTCGACCTGCCGCGCGGCTCCGCGCTGGCCTATTACCCCGAAGCCAATGTGCTCTGCGGCACCGCCGTCGACCCGCGCTCGAAGACGCCGGCGTTCAAGTCAGTACCGATCTGGATCGAGGCCTGAGCAGGCGGGATTGCCGGCTATCTGAACTCGGATAATGTTCCCTGGGGCGCGGGGGCGATGCGATGACGGACGACAAGCAGGGACAGGCAGCGCCGCCGGATGTGGATCGCCCCGGCGAGCGGGCGCGGGCGTTCAACGCCGCCGTGGCGACGCTGGGCATCGCGGCCGTCGTCTTCATCATCGGCGTCGTTGTCGGCTTCCCGCTCTCTACCTTCGGGGTGGAGTTCATCACGGCGAATTCCGGCCTGGTCTTCGGCCTGCTGTTCGGCTTCCTCGTCCTGGTGCTGGTCGTCACCGCGGTGTTGATGATCTTCCGCCGCCAGATCTGGGAGAGCCTGTTCAAACGCGGCGAAGTCGAGATGGAGCGCTTCGCCCGGCCGCTCTCCGAGGTCGCGCGCTTCGCGGCGCTACAGAAGGTCGCCGAGGCGACGGAGTCCGCCCGCGATCTCGCCGAGCTGGTGCTGGCGCGCTACGCCTGGGTCTCGACCCGTCGCTGGCTGATGGCGACGATCACGGCGTTCATCGCGGCCATCGCAGCGCTAGCGGGTTCGGCGCTGCTGTTCCAGCAGAACCAGTTGCTGCGCACCCAGATCGGCCTGATGCAGGACCAGAACGGGCGCATCGCCGAGCAGAACCGCTTCATCCAGAGCCAGATCGAGCTAGGCGAGGCGCAGCGTTCCACCTCGATAGTGCCGGAGATCCTAGAGATCGGCGCCCAGGTGGCGCAGGAAGTGGCGGGGTTCAACACCTTCGCCGGTGACAAGCCCTCCATTGCCGGCCTCAGCCCGGGTTTGCGCGCC
The DNA here is from genome assembly GCF_056402875.1 of Devosia sp. P3_B2. NCBI lineage: Bacteria > Pseudomonadati > Pseudomonadota > Alphaproteobacteria > Hyphomicrobiales > Devosiaceae > Devosia > Devosia sp. P3_B2. The sequence continues at coordinate 493,586 of NZ_JBFUGO010000002.1, forward strand.
CGCATCATCGCGGCTACCACCGCGGCGCGGCCCTACCGGTACCTGCGCAACCCGCTGACCGATCTCGATGAGAACCTGCTGATGTCGTCGGGCTTGTTGCGCAGGACGGACCTGGCGGCGTCCGCGACGATCCGGCAGCAGCTAGATGCGGCGAATGGCAATGTCCAGTTCGCCGGCGAGCAGAGCGGCGTGATGTCGGATCGGCCGCTCTCACCGGAGCGCGGCCAAATAATCGGGCTGCTGATCTCCAACGGCCTCACCGACTTCTCGGAGCTCAACGGGGCTGATTTCAGCTTCGCTGAGCTGCGGGCCGCGAGCACCGGCAGCAACCTCCGCTTTCACTTCGCGTCGCTGCGCTTTGCGAATTTCGACCGGCAGCTCCTCGTCGGCGCGGAGTTCGACGGGGCGTATCTCGAGCACGCGCGGTTCCGGAATGCCAACCTAAACTACGTTCAGTTCACCGGCGGCGAGCTGCCGTCGATCACCGGCGGCGAGGGGCTGAAGCAGGGAGCACAGCTCTCAGGCACCGACTTCTCCGGGGCTATCCTCAAGCACGTCTCGTTCGACGGCAGCCGCGGTTTCGGCATCAATTTCGACGGCAGCATCGTGCACAACACCACGTTCGCCGGCACCTCGATGGCCGGCAGCACGTTCCGGGGCAGCATCTTCGGCATGGCGGACTTCAGTGGCGCCGACCTCAAGAGCGTCGACTTCGACGGCGCCATCGTCTTCGATCCGGCGTTCCTCGATACGGTCGCCGCACAGGCTGCGCCCGGCAGTTTCGTCGGCGACCGCTTTGCGATAGCACCCATCGCAGCCGAGGAGTTCGCTCGGCATCCGCGCTGGTCCGATGCCTGGCTGGATGGCCTCGAGGCCAAGCAGGCGTATCGGATCACACGTGTAGGAGCCTTCGAATGAGCGGTTTCCCCAAGCAGACCTTCGAGTTCCTCGCGGGCATTGCCGCGCACAACGAGAAGGCCTGGTTCGACGCCAACCGGCCGCTCTACGAGGCCGGATATGTCGAGCCGGGCAAGGCGTTCGTCGCCGAGATCGGGCCGCGGCTCAAGGCGATCTCGCCCGAGGTGCAGTTCGATCCCAAGGTCAACGGCTCGATCTCCCGCATCAACCGCGACATCCGCTTCTCGAAGGACAAGCGGCCTTACAAGCAGCACCTCGCCCTATGGTTCTGGCACGGCGACAGGCGCAGCTGGGATCGGCCCGGCTTCTACGTCCACGTCGAGGCCGAACGGGTGTTCCTCGGGACCGGCATGTACGGCTTCGACAAGGACACGCTGGAGAGCTTCCGCCAGTCGGTGATCCACCCGCGCTCCGGCAAGGCGCTGGTCGCGGCGGTGGCCGAAGTGAAGGCGAAGGGCGCCTACAGCATCGGCGAGAAGACCCGCAAGCTGATGCCGCGGGGGTTCGAAACCGACGCGGACCGTGCCGAATACCTGCTCTACGAGGGCCTGACGGCCGGCATCGAACTGCCGGCCAGCGCCGCCGCGCAGCCGGATTTCGCCGACGTCTGCATCGAGCACTTCGCCAACACCGCCCCGATCACCCGCTGGCTGATTGCCGAGGTCGCGGGCTGATCAGCCGTTGCGGAAGGCGTAGCCGTAGCCGTTGAGCGCCGGGGCGCCGCCGAGGTGGGCGTACAGCACCTTGGAGCCCTTCGGGAAGAAGCCCTTGTGAGTGAGGTCGATCATCCCCTGCATGGATTTGCCCTCGTAGACGGGGTCGGTGATCATGCCTTCGAGCCGGGCAACGAGGCGGATGGCAGCCTTGGTCTCCTCGGACGGTACGCCGTAGACCGGGTACGAGTATTCCTCCCGCAGCACGACGTCCTCTTTGGTGATCGGCCGACCGAGTTCGACGAGTTCCGCCGTCGACTGGGCGATGCTCAGCACCTGCGCCCGGGTCTGTTCCGGAGTATGCGACGCGTCGATGCCGATGACGCGCTGGGCGCGCCCGTCGGCCGCGAAGCCAACCAGCATGCCGGCGTGCGTCGAGCCGGTGACCGTGCAGACGATGATGTAGTCGAACTTGAAACCGAGTTCGGCCTCCTGCGCCCGCACTTCTTCGGCAAAGCCGACATAGCCGAGGCCCCCGAACTTGTGCACCGAGGCGCCCGCCGGGATCGGGTAGGGCTTGCCGCCGGCCGCCTCGACGTCGGCGATCGCCTGCTTCCAGCTGTCACGGATGCCGATATCGAAGCCGTCGTCGACCAGCCGCACGTCGGCCCCCATTATCCGGCTGAGCATGATGTTGCCGACCCGGTCGTAAACCGCGTCCTCGTGCGGCACCCAGCTTTCCTGCACCAGCCGGCACTTGAAGCCGATCTTGGCCGCGACAGCCGCTACCATGCGGGTGTGGTTGGACTGCACGCCGCCGATGGACACCAGTGTATCGGCGCCGGAGGCGATCGCGTCGGGGATGATGTACTCGAGCTTGCGTAGCTTGTTGCCACCAAAAGCGAGGCCGGAGTTGCAGTCCTCGCGCTTGGCGTACAGCTCGACGGCGCCACCAAGATGGGCGCTGAGACGCTCGAGCTTCTCGATTGGTGTGGGTCCGAAGGTCAGTTTGTATCGGGAGAACTTGGCGAGCATCGGGGTGCCCTCCTTGAGTTGAAACACAACTAAAAGGGTAGCAAATCGGCTACGAAAGGTGCTTCCTAACTCTATGGTAACGATGCGTTGGAACAGCGGAAATTTAGTGGAAAGTGCAGACAATGATCGAGCAGGACCTCACCTGATGAAAGAATCTTCCGACGCCGATCTCGACCGCATCGACATGAAGATGCTGCGTGCGCTCCAGCGCGACGGACGGATCAGCAACGCCGATCTTGCCGAGGAGGTCGGTGTCAGCGCCGCGACCTGCCATCGCCGGACTCAGCGGCTGCTCGAGGCGGGCTATCTCTCAGCCGTGCGCGGCGTGATCGATCCACACAAGCTCGAGCTCGGCGCACTGGTGCTGGTCGGCGTCGTGCTCGATCGGTCGACGCCCGAGAGCTTTGCCGCATTCGAGGCAGCGGTGACCAAGCTGAAGTTCGTGCTCGACTGCCACCTGGTGGCCGGCGACTTCGACTACTTCCTCAAGATCCGGGTGCGCGACATGGCGCATTTCAATCACCTGCACGGCACGCAGCTGATCGCGCTGCCCGGCGTGCGCCAGACGCGGACGTTCTTCGTGATGAAGGAAGTGGCCGACAACCGGCCACTTGATTTCTAGCCGATCGGATACGCCACGTAGGCGAACCGCTTGTTGTCGGGGGCCCAGGAGTTGACGTTGATCGTCCCCTGGCCGCCGTTGAAGCCGATGATGTCGCGAGTGCCGGTGCCATCCGGGCGCATGAAGCGCAGGATCACGTCCTTGTCGGCGGGATGGCCTTTGGTGCCAGGTGGATAGCTCAGATAGGCGATCGATTTCCCATCTGGCGAGAAGTGCGGGAACCAGTTCACCCGCTGGTCGAAGGTGATCTGCGTCAGCTCCGAGCCGTCGGTGCGCATCTTGAAGATCTGGGCGTGACCGGGCGAGGCCTGCTCGGAATTGAACCAGATCCACTGCCCATCGGGCGAGTACTCGGCGCCGTCATTGGGCACCAGCACGTCGGTTAGCTGCGTGTCCGGGCCGCCGGCCGCAGGAATGGTCCAGATGTTCACCTTGGCCCACTGGTTATCGCCCACGGCGTTGACGCCGACATAGGACAGCGTCTTGCCGTCCGGCGAGATGCCGTGGAGGTAATAGTGGTGACGGTGCGGGTAGGTGTTCGACACCCGCCGCGGCATGCCGCCGGTGATCGGCAGCGCGTAGAGGTGGCCATCGTCCGAGCTCACATAGACCGTGCGCCCGTCGGGCGAGAGAACGTGGTCGTTGTTGAGGTCGTCGAGGTCGCCGGTGTCGATCTTCTCGATCTCGCCGGTCCCGTCGGCGGCCATCTTCCACAGCTCGCCGCCGGCGTTGAACACCAGCGTCTTGCCGTCTGGCGTCCAGTTCGGTGCCTCGATGATCTCGTCGGCGGTGAACAGCACCTGCCGGCCGCTGCCATCGGTGTTGATGACAGTTAGCTCCGACACCTGGCCCGGCAGCAGGCTGCGGCCGCGGCGGGCGAAATTGGGTCTCGACGGCACGGATATCCTCCCGGGAGTGCTCTTCTGGCGCTGAATCGTATTAACGATAATGCAGCGAGCTGGCTAGCCGGAATCGCGACGGCCAATGCGGTGCCTCGGGGCAGGAGCCGAAGGTGGTGTTGCCCCAGCGGACCGCTTCCCCTACATACGGCGCTCGATTTCAAGCTTTAGCGGCGGGAGCAGTGCCCTCATGGCGCGCCAGTTCATCTATCACATGCACGGAATGTCCAAGGCCTATGCCGGCGGCAAGAAGGTGCTCGATAACATCCACCTGAGCTTCTACCCCGATGCCAAGATCGGCGTGCTGGGCCCGAACGGCTCGGGTAAGTCGACGCTGCTGCGCATCATGGCCGGCATCGACACCGAGTTCACCGGCGAGGCCTGGGCCGCCGATGGCGCCAAGATCGGCTATCTGCCGCAGGAGCCGCAGCTCGATCCGGCGCTCGACGTGCTCGGCAACGTCATGACCGGCGTCAAAGAGAAGAAGGACATCCTCGACCGTTACAACGAGTTGATGATGAACTACTCCGACGAGACCGCCGACGAGGCGACCAAGCTTCAGGACGTGATCGACTCCCAAAACCTCTGGGATCTCGAATCCCAGGTGGAAGTGGCCATGGAGGCGCTGGGCTGCCCGCCGGGCGACGCCCAGGTGGACAAGCTCTCGGGCGGCGAGAAGCGCCGCGTCGCGCTCTGCGCGCTGCTGCTCAGCAACCCCGACCTGATCCTCCTCGACGAACCGACCAACCATCTCGACGCCGAGACCACGGCGTGGCTGGAAAAGCACCTGCGCAACTTCGCCGGCGCCGTGCTGATCATCACCCATGACCGCTACTTCCTCGACAACGTTACTGGCTGGATCCTCGAGCTCGACCGCGGCAAGGGCGTGCCCTACGAGGGCAACTACTCGGCCTATCTCGAAGCCAAGACCAAGCGCTTCGCCCAGGAAGAGCGCGAGGACGCCGCTCGCATGAAGGTGCTCGAGAAGGAAAAGGAATGGATGGGGCAGTCGCCGCAGGCGCGGCAGGCCAAGTCCAAGGCGCGCATCAAGGCCTATGACGAGCTGGTCAAGATCAACGAGGCGCGCACCCAGTCGCAGACCGCGCAGATCATCATTCCGCCCGGCGAACGGCTCGGGCAGAACGTCATCGATATCGAGGGCATCTCCAAGTCCTACGGGGATCGCCTGCTGATCGACAACCTCACCTTCAAGCTGCCCCCCGGCGGCATCGTCGGCATCATCGGCCCGAACGGCGTCGGCAAGACCACGCTGTTCCGCATGCTGACCGGGCAGGAAAAGCCTGACTCGGGCACCATCACCGTCGCCGACAACGTCAACCTCGGCTATGTCGACCAGAGCCGCGACACGCTCGGCGCCAACAAGACCGTTTGGGAGGAAATCTCGGGCGGCAACGAGATCCTGATGCTGGGCAAGCGCGAGATGAACTCGCGCGCCTACACCTCGGCCTTCAACTTCAAGGGCGCCGACCAGCAGCAGAAGGTCGGCAATCTCTCAGGCGGACAGCGCAACCGCGTGCACCTGGCCAAGATGCTGAAGTCGGGCGCCAATGTGCTGCTCCTCGACGAGCCGACCAACGACCTCGACACCGAAACCCTCGCTGCCCTCGAAGAGGCGCTCGAGGAATTCGCCGGCTGCGCCGTGATCATCAGCCACGACCGCATGTTCCTCGATCGGCTGGCGACCCACATGCTGGCCTATGAGGGCGAGAGCCACTTCGAGTGGTTCGAAGGCAACTTCGCGGACTACGAGCAGGACAAGATCCGGCGGCTGGGGCCGGACAGCGTGAACCCGCATCGGGTGACGTACAAGAAGCTGACGCGCTGAGCGCAACAGGCCGGGCCCAGTGCCCGGCCTTTTCATTTGGAGTTTGAGAATGGCTGACTGGTCCCCCTCCACCTACCTGAAGTTCGAGGACGAGCGGACCCGTCCGGCGCGCGACCTCCTGGCGCAGGTGCCGCTGACGGCGCCGAAGCGGGTGGTCGACATGGGGTGCGGGCCGGGCAATTCCACCGAGCTGCTGGTCGAACGGTTTCCCGCGGCGCTAGTGATTGGGCTCGACAACTCGCCCAACATGCTCGCCGAAGCCCGGCAGCGCGTGCCTCAGGCGACGTTCGATGTGGCCGACGCCAACACGTGGGTGCCGGAGCCGGAAACCGATCTCGTCTTTGCCAACGCCATCTACCAATGGGTGCCCAAGCATCTCGTCGCTCTGACCCGCGTTGCCGCCGCGCAAGCCGAGGGCGGGGTGCTGGCCGTACAGATGCCCGACAATATCGGTGAGCCGTCGCATCAACTGATGCGTCAGGTGGCTGCCGACGGTCCATGGGCCGAGCGCCTGAAACAGGCCGCCCGCGCCCCGCTGCTGCCGGTGCGCGTCTACTACGACGCGCTGCGCCCGACGGCCCGCCGCCTCGATATCTGGCACAGCAACTACAACCACGTGCTCGATGGTCCGGAAGCCATCGTCGAATGGGTCCAGGCCACCGGCCTCCGTCCGTTCATCGATCCGCTCGAGCCGGCAGAGCGCGAGGAGTTCCTCGCCCGCTACCTCGAGCTGATCGCCGGCGCCTATCCGCGCACGGTGGACGGCAAGGTACTGCTGCGCTTCCCACGAATGTTCATCGTGGCGGTGAAGTAGGCTCAGATCGGCGCGGCGTTCACTTCGACAACGTTGCGGTCCGGATCGAGCACATAGAGCTGCGCGAACCCGGCTGCTCCGGTGCGCTTCATCATGATGCGCTTGGGGGCGCCCTCCGGCGCGTGCTCGGAGACACCGCTGCCAGATCGTCCCTCTGGCCAGCGGCGGCGACGGGTGCTAGGCGAAAACTTTGCGAAACGGAGCCCAACGTGACCTCTCCCTTCGAAATCGACTTTGACGGCGCGCTGATCCGCGGCGAGGCCGCCGGCTTCGGCATTCCCGTGGTATTTCTCCATGCCGGGGTGGCCGACCGCCGCATGTGGTCCGAGCAGATGCGCCAGCTGGCGGCCGAGGGCTACCACGTCATCAGCTACGATCGGCGCGGCTTCGGCGAGACCGAAACGGCCGACGTGCCGTTCAATCACCTGGTCGATCTCGAGGCGGTGCTCGATCGGCTGAGCGTCCATGCGGCAATCTTCGTCGGCTCCTCAATGGGCGGTGGCCTCGCGATCGATTTCGCGCTGGAGCATCCGGGCCGGACCGTTGCGCTGGTGCTGATGGGCACGGCGGTGACAGGGGCCGAAGGCTACGAGGTCGACGAGGAAGTCGAACAGCTCGAGGAGGCGTTCGAATACGCCAAGGAGCGCGGCAACATCGCGACCGCCAACCGCATCCAGGCGCATGAATGGCTTGATGGGCCCTATGGGGAATCCGGGCGGGTTACGGGTCCGGTGCGCGAGTTGTTCCTCGCCATGAACGAGATCCACCTCAACCACGCGCCGCTCACCAAGGAGGAGCGTCCGGAGGCGGCGTTCCACAACCTCTCGGCAATCACCGCGCCGACGCTGCTGGTGGTCGGTGAGCTCGATTGCTCCGACATCATTTCGATCCACGAGGACCTGTCCGAGGAACTGGAGAACGCCTTCGCGGTGGTGCTCGAGGACACGGCGCATTTCCCAAGCCTCGAACGGCCCGACCTGTTCGATCCGATCCTGTTCGAGTTCCTCGAAGCTGTGACTGGACAAGGCGAGGGTGACGGCGACGAGGCCGACGACTAGCCGCTACGCGGCGGCGATCCGCCCAAAGCTGCGCCTGAACGCGCTGGGGCTCACGCCAGTCTTGGCCCGAAAGTGATGTCTCAACGTCTCCTGGCTGCGGAAGCCGCTGGCCTCGGCGATGGCGTCGAGGCCGAAGTCGGTGGTCTCCAGCAGTTCCTTGGTGCGCTCGACGCGCTCGGTGATGAGCCAAGTCAACGGGCTGAGGCCGGTGGCTTCGTTGAAGTGTCGAATCAACGTGCGCTCGGAGAGCATTGCCAGCGCTGCCATCCGGGCGATGCTCCAGTCCTCGTCCAGCCGTCCGCGCAACGTATCGAGCAGCGGGCCGATGCGGCCCCTCCGTTCCTTGGCCACGGGGCGGGCGACGAACTGCGCCTGGCCGCCGTCGCGATGGGCGGGGAGGACGAGGCGCCGGGCCACGGTGTTGGCGATCTCGGCGCCAAAGTCCTGGCGAACGATGTGGAGGCAGAGGTCGATGCCGGCTGCCGAGCCGGCGGCGGTGAGGAGGTTTCCGTCCTCCGAGTAGAGGATGTCGGGCTCGACTTCGATCCCCGGAAACTCGGCGCGGAGCGTTTCGGCATAGCGCCAGTGCGTGGTGGCGCGGCGGCCGTCGAGCAGTCCGGCGCGGGCTGGGACGAATACGCCCGAGCAGAGGGTCGCGATGCGGGCGCCGCGAGCGTGGGCCGTCCGTAGCGCCGCGACCAGCGGTTCGGGCACCGGCATTTTCGCGCCCCGCCAACCCGGCACGACAATCAGCCCGGCATGCTGAAGCCGGCCCAAGTCGTGGCTGGCCGCGACGCTGATGCCGCCGCTGGCGCGATAGGGGCCCGGCTCGATGCCGACGATCTCGTGTGTGTACCAGTCGAGATGCGCGAACTCCGGCCGGGCAAGGCCAAACACTTCGACGGCGATGCCGAACTCGAACATGCAGAGTTGGTCGTAGGCGAGGATGGCGACGTGGCGGTTGGGTCTATCCATGATGGCGGTATCTTACCGCATATTGGCATTCCCGCCACTCACCAGTCCCGCCGTTTTCCGGCAAGTTCACGCCATTCCAACCCCCAGGAGGCCCAAATGCCAAGCAACATCGCCCTTGTCCCCGCCGCCGCGTCGCCAGAGGCGCTGCTGCACTTCTCCCGCCGGCTCGGCTTCGAGACCGATTGCTGGGACGTGCACGATGCGCTGAGCCGCGATACGCAGGATTTCGTGCTGCTCGATGTGCGCAGCCCGGTTCTCTATGCGCAGGGGCACGTGCCCGGGGCGCTCAACCTGCCGCATGGCAAGATCACCGCGCGCCGGATGGCCGAATGGCCGGAGGGGACGCTGTTCGTCACCTATTGCGCCGGCCCGCACTGCAACGGCGCCAACAAGGGGGCACTGCGGCTGGCCGAACTGGGCCGCCCGGTCAAGGAGATGATCGGCGGAGTGACCGGCTGGCTGGACGAAGGCTTCGTGCTCGCGAGCGGCGAAGCGGTCGGCAGCATCGCGATTGCCAGGCAGGCGGCGGAATAACGTCTCCCGTCGCGCAAATCCGCTTGCCAGCAAGGCGACTCCAGCCACAAGCTCCGCCCGAATTATTCTTGGGAAGGGCTCGCACATGAACAAAATTATCCTCGGCGCCATCGCCTCGGCGCTGGTGCTCACGACGCCGGTGATGGCCTGCGAAACGGTCACCAGCACGAAGGTGAAGGTCAGCGCCTGCATCGACACCACCGGCTGGGCGGTGCAGACGCCGGCCGGCGATCAGGAGTTCCTCTACTACTCCAGCGACGAGACCATTGGTTTCGCGGTCATCAACGAGACTGGCGCCTGGCCCGTCTCGCAGTTCCGCGAGGCCATCCTCACCAACGCGGCAGCGGCAGCGCTCGACGGCAAGCCGGAGAACGTCACCGTCGTCAGCGAGCGGCTGGAGAACATCGGCGGCAAAGCCTGGAACGTCATCGAATACCAGGTCAAGACAACCGATGCGGCGCTGCTGTTCCAGAATTTCTACTATGTGCAGCCGGGCTTCGGCTCGAGCCAGTTCGTCTACTGGAGCGTGCCCGAAGGTGGCACCTCGGCGGCATTCCGTGCCGGGCAGATGCTGGCCACGGTCCAGTTTACCGAATAGCTGGAAGGGGGGGGGGCGGCGACATGGCGAGCAGGCTATCGAAATGCTGGCCAAGCTGCGCCGTTGGGATGTTCGTCAGGTCCTTGGGCAGCTCGGCGACAACAGTGTCGCGGAGGCCTTTGCTGAGTGCGGGCCGCAGATCGCCAAGCGCGGTCGGCGCGGCGGCGATGATCAGCTGATCGAAGGAGTGCCGCTGGTATTTGCGCTCCAGTTCCTCGGCGACGTTTTCGACGAAGCGCCGCTCGCGCACGGCCACTGGATCGGATGAGTATTCCATGGCGCTGCGACCGCCGGCGCCCATCGATGAAATGCTCCGTCCAGGGCGGTCTGCCATGATCTCCCCGGCCTTCAGCGGTTCCTGTTCGAACATCAGATCGTCGATGGCTTTCAATCCCTTGCCAGGTCCGCAATGCTCGAAGACCTTGGCCGTGGCCCCGTCGGCGATGAGGATCCAGGTGACCTTGGCTTTCATGGCGCTCTCCTTGTGATGGTACGAAGGACTAACGCAGGACGTGGCGATTGGTTTGATCACCATCAAGCCGTGTTGTGCAGCCAATCACAAACTCTGATTTGTCCGCCCTCGGGGCCGCTGCTAGAAGGCGGCTCTCACAGGGCCGCCTGAGGCCCGGAAGGACACGCGTTGGCGTCCGTCACCAGCTCCGAAAGCCACCGTCCGGACAGCGGCCTCGCCGCTGGCGTCGCGACCTATGTGCTGTGGGGATTCCTGCCGCTGCTGTTCAACCTGCTGCATCACGTGGGGGCGGCGACCGTGGTTGCCGACCGGACGCTGTGGTCGCTGCTGGTGTTGGGCGTCATCATGATGCTGGGCGGGCGCATGGTCGAGGTGCAGGCGGCGCTGCGCGACCCGCGCACGGTGCGCTCGATGGTGATGGCGGCGCTGATCCTGGGCGGCAACTGGCTGATCTATGTGTTCGCGGTCGAGAGCGGGCAGGTGCTCGAGGCGAGCTTCGGGTACTTCATCTTGCCGCTGGTGAATGTGGCGACCGGTGTGTTGTTGCTCGGCGAGCGACTCAACCGCTGGCAGATGGTTTCCATCGCCATTGCTGCGGTCGCCATCGCTATTCAGGCCGTCGCAATCGGCGGCATTCCCTATGTGGCGCTCAGCCTGGCGCTGACCTTCGCGGCCTATGGCTACCTGCGCAAGACCGCCAAGGTGAGTTCCGCGCCGGGGCTGTTCGTCGAAACCCTGGTGCTGGCGCCGATCGCCATCGCCTATCTCGGCTACACATTCGTCCGTGATGGCGGCGTCGGCTGGCACGGCGATCCGTATTCGCTGATCCTCCTGGCGCTGACCGGACCGGCAACGGCCTTGCCGCTGCTGCTCTTTGCCTTCGCGGTGCAGCGGCTGAAGATGACGACCGTCGGTATGCTGCAGTACATCGCGCCGTCGATCACATTCCTCCTCGCCATCACGTTGTTCGGCGAGCACCTCAACGCGGTGCGACTCGTCAGCTTCGGGCTGATCTGGGTGTCGCTGGTGGTCTATACGCTCGACTCGGTGGTGCGCCGGCGACGGCGCGTGGCGGCATGAGCGAGCCGCTTCCGGCGCTGACCCTCACCGGCCTGGTCGACGGTACGTTCGTCGTCGAGAGCGAGGCGGTCGAGTCGACGGCGCATCCTGAACTGACCCTCACTTATGACGGTGTCGCCGGAGACCGGCACCAGGGGGCGGTGCGACTGAGCGGTGCCCGCGAGCCGTGGTATCCCCGCCGCACGCCGATGCGCAACGAGCGGCAGATCTCTATCGTCAGCTCCGAGGAACTGGCGGAGGTCGCCACGTCTCTCGGCCTGCCGCACATCCTCGGCGAATGGGTCGGCGCCAACCTGATCCTCTCCGGCATCCCGCATCTGACGCAGCTGCCGCCGCGCAGCCTGATGATGTTCCCGTCCGGCGCCACTATCCGTATCGATGGCGACAACGACCCCTGCCGCAAGACCGGCAAGACGATCGCGGCGCATATCGAGGGCAGGGCCGACATCGAGTTCGGTTTCGTCAAGGCGGCGATGGGCAAACGCGGCCTCGTCGGCTGGGTCGAGCGCGAAGGCGTGATCCGGCAGGGCGATGCAGTGAAGGTCCGCACCTGGCGGCAGTCCCCTTACCCGATCGAGGGCTGAACGACCGCCGGACGCGCCTGCCGGATCGTCTCGGCAACCTGCTCGAACACCGCGCCGAATGGCGTCGCCTCGCGCCACACCAGCGACAACAGCCGCCGCGCGCCCGGCGATTCCAGCCGGTGGATGCGGATGCGGTCGCCCGTGGCTTCCTTTTTCAGCGCGATCTCCGGCAACAGCGTGATGCCCTGGCCGTTGGCGACAAACTCGACGATGGTCGAGAGCGAGGTGGCGGCAAAGGTGCGCCGCGCCGCATCCGGGTCGAGCGAGCAGGCGGCGATGGCTTGTTCACGGAAGCAATGACCCTCGTCGAGCAGCAGCACCCGATCGCCGTCGATGTCGGCCAGCGGAACTGGGTCGACGGTATTGTCGCCGGCACCAGTGGCCAGCACGAACTCATCGGCGAATAGCGGCGCCGCGGTGAGCCGTGGGCCACCCGCCCTGGGCTCGCTGGCGATCAGCGCCAGGTCGAGGCTGCCGTCGGCGAGGCTGTCGATCAGCGCGTCGGTGCGGCTCTCTGAAACGGTGAAGCTCAGCTCCGGCAGGTCGCGCTGCAGGGCGGGGAACACGTGTGGCAGCAGGTAGGGCGCCACCGTCGGGATCACCCCCAGCCGCAGCGGTCGCGCCGGGTTGCCGCGCTGACCGGCGACGAACGACATCAACCCCTCGGTTTGCTCGAGAATCGGCCGCGCCCGCTCTACGAACTCGCGGCCCAGTGGCGTGAGCCGCACGGATTTGCCAAGCCGATCGAACAATGGGGCGCCGCACAGTTCCTCGAGCTGCCGGATCTGCTGGCTGAGGCCGGGCTGGGTGACGTGGCAACGCTCGGCGGCCCGGCCGAAATGCCCGGTTTCCGCCAGCGCGACGGCATACTGCATCTGTCTCAGGGTGACGGTCATAAGCGCACGTTATCACGATGAGTAGTGCAATCAATTGGCCTTATGTGTCTCGCCTGGTCCACAATGCAAGCGTTCCAGTGTGTGACTCGCGACCGTCGCGCCGAAGCGCGCGAATGGTCACTGCGGCGTCACCCGGAAACCCTATCGAAGACCGCAAATGGATATCGCCTCGGGCGAACGGAGACTGACATGGACGCATCGAATGAAGGCAATGGCGGCGAGTGCCCGGTCCCCCATGGTGGTGGCGGCGGTCGCAAAGGCCGGGGCCACTCCAACCGCGATTGGTGGCCCACGCAACTCGATGTCCAGGTGCTGCACAAGAACTCCGGCCTCGCCGATCCGCTGGGGCGGGATTTCGACTACGCCGAGGCGTTCAAGACACTCGATCTCGCCGCGCTGAAGGCCGACCTCACCGCCCTGATGACCGACTCGCAGGACTGGTGGCCGGCCGATTTCGGCCACTACGGTGGCCTCTTTATTCGGATGGCCTGGCACAGCGCCGGCACCTATCGCATCACCGATGGCCGCGGCGGCGCCGGGCAGGGGCAGCAGCGCTTCGCCCCGCTCAACAGCTGGCCCGACAATGCCAATCTCGACAAGGCCCGGCGCCTGCTCTGGCCGCTGAAGCAGAAGTACGGCAACGCCATTTCGTGGGCCGACCTGCTGATCCTCACCGGCAACGTCGCCCTCGAATCGATGGGCTTCAAGACCTTCGGCTTCGCCGGCGGCCGCGCCGATGTGTGGGAGCCCGAGGAGCTGTTCTGGGGTCCGGAAGGCACCTGGCTCGGCGACGAGCGCTATTCGGGCGAGCGCGAGCTGGCCGAGCCGCTGGGCGCGGTGCAGATGGGTCTCATCTACGTCAATCCGGAAGGCCCGAACGGCAACCCGGATCCGCTGAAGGCAGCGCGTGACATCCGCGAAACCTTCGCCCGCATGGCGATGAACGACGAGGAAACCGTCGCGCTGATCGCCGGCGGCCACTCCTTCGGCAAGACCCACGGCGCCGGTGATCCGTCGCTCGTCGGCCCGGAGCCGGAAGCCGGTGCGCTCGAAGACCAGGGCCTCGGTTGGAAGGGCGGCCACGGCGTCGGCCATTCCGGCGACACCATCACCTCCGGCCTCGAAGTCATCTGGACCCAGACGCCCACCCGCTGGTCGAACTACTTCTTCGAAAACCTCTTCGCCTTCGAGTGGGAGCTGACCACCAGCCCCGCCGGTGCCAAGCAGTGGACCGCCAAGGGCGCCGAGGCCTCGATCCCCGAAGCCTTCGGCACCGGCAAGCGCGTCCCCACCATGCTCACCACCGACCTCGCGTTGCGCGTCGACCCGGCCTACGAGCAGATATCGCGCCGCTTCCTCGAGCATCCTGAGCAGTTCGCCGATGCCTTCGCGCGCGCCTGGTTCAAGCTCACCCACCGCGACATGGGTCCGAAGGTCCGCTATCTCGGCCCCGAGGTTCCGGCCGAGGACCTGATCTGGCAGGACGTCATCCCCGCCGTCGACCACCCACTGGTCACGGACGCTGATATCGCCAGGATCAAGTCCGAGATTCTGAACACCAACCTCTCGGTCGCGGAGCTGGTTGGTACTGCCTGGGCTTCAGCCTCGACCTTCCGTGGCTCCGACAAGCGCGGCGGGGCCAACGGCGCCCGCATTCGCCTTGCTCCGCAGAAGGACTGGGCCGTCAACCAGCCCGAGCGGCTCGACAAGGTGCTGAGCGTACTGGAGGATATCCAGCACGAGGTAGAACTGGCCGGCAAGCGCATCTCCCTCGCCGACCTGATCGTGCTGGCGGGCAGCGCCGGCATCGAGAAGGCGGCGGCGGACGCTGGCAACCCCGTCACCGTGCCGTTCACCCCCGGCCGCATGGACGCCTCGCAGGAGCAGACCGACGTCCTCTCCTTCCGCGCCCTCGAGCCTCGCGCCGATGCTTTCCGCAACTACCTCAGCGGCCGCCAGTTCATGCAGCCCGAGGAAGCCATGGTCGACAAGGCCCAGCTCCTCCGCCTCACCGCGCCGGAACTGACGGTGCTGCTCGGTGGCCTCCGCGTCCTCGGCATCGGTGCGGACAAGCACGGCGTGCTCACCACCCGCCCGGGCCAGTTGACCAACGACTTCTTCGTCAACCTGCTGTCCATGGCGACCGAGTGGAAGCCTGCCGACCAGACGCACAATGTCTATGCCGGCCATGACCGCAAAACCGGTGAAGTGCGCTGGACCGCCACCCGCGTCGACCTGATCTTCGGCGCGCACTCGCAGCTGCGCGCCCTGGCCGAGGTCTACGCCCAGTCGGATGCGACCGAGAAGTTTGCCAAGGACTTCGTCGCCGCCTGGGTCAAGGTAATGAACGCCGACCGGTTCGACCTAGCCTGACGCCCTCAGTCGGTGCCTTCTCCCCTTCTGGGAGAAGGTGCCCGAAGGGCGGATGAGGGGTCTCTCTTCACGAACTCAGTCGCCCTTCGCTTCGCTCCGGTCGCGCGACACTTCGTGTCACGGGACCCCTCATCCGGCGCTTCGCGCCACCTTCTCCCACAAGGGGAGAAGGCAGGCAGGCGCGGGCCGTTAGCGAGCCCTCACCAAACTCCGCGCAATTTGAATCAAATTTCCGCCCTTACCTTCAGCGCGCGCACTTAACTGCCGGGCCAATCTGCCCTCCATACGGCAGAAGCCGGAGGGAAGTGACATGACTGAGATGGAAGAGGGCACCACACGCGCCTTCTCGACGTTCAGGGTCCTGAACGGTGACTCCAATATCGTGGAACGCGACCAGCTGTTCCGCAACATGGCCCAGCTCTACTCCTACGTGTCGGATCGCTGCGATGACGAGCAGGTCGCGCAGTACGACGAGGTGTTGTGCCAGCTGGCTGAACTGGTTGAATCCGAGGCGCGGGCCTATGTGGCCAAGCTCCTCGCGCCGCTCGACCGCGCGCCGGGCAATGTGGTGGTCAAGCTCGCCAATGACGAGATCGAGGTGGCGCAGCCGTTGCTCGAATTCTCGAACGTGTTGAGCGACGACGACTTGATCGAGATCATCGCCAACCAGTCCGAGGAGCATCGCGTGGCCATTGCCGGCCGCACGCAGGTTCCCGAGAGGGTCGGCGAAGCCATCGTCGAGCACGGCGAGACCGCCTCGGTGATCAAGCTGGTGCGCAACACCAATGCCGAGATCGGCCAGCAGGCGCTCGAGCGTCTCGCCGAACGCGCCGCATCGGATGCTGCGATCGCGGCCGACCTGCGCGGTCGCGAAGATCTCGACTGGAAGAGCCTCGGCGGCAAGATCGAAGCGGTCGGCGATCGGGTCCGCGAGACCATGTCGCGCATCGATCCGCGGGTTGATCCGGTCACTGTCGGCAAGGTGCAGGCTGTGGTCTACAACCGCATGCGCAACCGCGCCGGCTTCTCCAGCCAGGAGTGGAAGGTCGCCTATAACCAGGTGAAGGCGCTCTCGGACCGCAAGCAGCTCGATGAGCGCGCGCTGATCCGCTTCGCCCGCTTTGGCTACGGCCACCACACCGCCGCCGCGCTCACCATGCTGCTGCGCGTCGGCCCGGAAGTTTTCGTCAAGTGGCTCGCCATGCAGGACTATGTGGCGATCACCGTGGCGCTTCGTGCCCTGGGCATCCAGCCCGACCTGTTCGAGGCGATGATCGCCTCGATGCCCTGGCGGGATCTGCCGAGCCAGGCCGACCTGCAGAACGTCCGGAGGCGCTTCGAAGCGCTCAGCAAGGACGAAGCGGTCGGCATCTTCGAGCTCTGGCGCACCCACGCCTTCCGCCGCCGCCTGCCCAACGAGGACGTCGTCGGCGCCGCCTGATACCTACACTCTGTCCAACTCTTCAACGGCGGTCCGCAAGGGCCGCCGTTTTTCGCTGGGAACGACCCTCTAGACCAAGCCGCGCAACGCATATAAAGATATCTTTATATCTCGTGAGGCCGAATGAACGACACGGCGGACTTGGTGGGGGTGCTGCGCGCGGCGGGGGAAACGACCCGGCTGCGGCTGTTGGCATTGCTCGCCGATGGTGAGCAATCGGTCAAGGACCTCACCGAGATCCTCGGCCAGAGCCAGCCGCGCGTCTCCCGCCACCTGAAACTGCTGGCCGACGCCGGCTTGATCACCCGCAATGCCGAAGGCGCCTGGGCCTATTACGGGCTCGCGCCGGAAGGGCCGGGCGGCGATCTGGCGCGCTGGCTGATCGGCCGGCTTTCGCCCGAGGATGCCGATCGGCTGCGTGACCGCCAGCGCCTCGAGTCCGTTCGGCTCAACCAGGCCGAGCAGGCCGCGGCCTATTTCGCCAAGGTTGCCGACAGCTGGGATCTGCTGCGCTCGCTGCATGTGCCCGAGGAGGCGGTGGAGGCCGCCATCGTTCAGGCGATGCAGGGCAGGGTGGTCGACACCCTCATCGATCTGGGCACAGGCACCGGCCGGATGCTCGAACTGCTGGCGGGCCACTACCGCCGCGGCATCGGCATCGATGCGAGTCGCGAGATGATTGCCGTGGCCCGGGCCAAGCTCGCTCAGTGCTCGATCGGCCATGCGCAGGTGCGGCTCGGCGATATCGCCGATCTCGATGCCAGCGCTGGCCGCGCCGATGTCATCGTCATCCACCAGGTGCTGCACTATTTCGATGATCCGGGCCGGGTTCTGGCACAGGCGCGTCGTGCGCTGAAGCCGGGCGGCGAGATGCTGATCGTCGATTTCGCCCCGCACGGGCTCGAGTTTCTCCGCACCCACCACGCGCATCGCCGCCTCGGTCTGAGCGAGGCACAGATGGCCGGCTGGGCGCGCGCCACCGATCTGGCGGTCAGCGAACTCAAATCCTTCCCACCCACCAATCCGACCGAAGGCCTTACCGTGTGCCTCTGGCGGCTCACCGACGAGACGGACAAACCCATATGAGTACCGACTACACCGACCGCCCGAGCCGCATGCGCCCGGACGTGCGGCCGAAATTCCAGGTCTCGTTCGAGTTCTTCCCGCCCAAGACCGACGTCATGGAAGAGCGGTTCTGGGACTCGATCCACAAGCTCGCGCCGCTCCATCCGCGGTTCGTGTCGGTTACCTATGGCGCCGGCGGCTCGACGCGCGAGCGCACCCTGCGCATGGTGAAAGAGGTGAAGGCCCAAACCGGCGTCGACGCCGCGGCGCATCTCACCTGCGTCGGCGCGACGCGCGATGAGGTCGATGCTGTGGTGCGCGGCTACCAGGAAGCGGGCATTTCCCGCATCGTTGCGCTGCGCGGCGATCCGGCCGAGGGCATCGGCAAGCCGTTCGTCCCGCACCCCGAGGGCTACCAGAACGCGGCCGAACTTGTCGCGGGCATCCGGCGGATCGGTGAATTCGATATCTCGGTTGCCGCTTATCCGGACAAGCATCCGCAAAGCCCGAGCTGGGACGCCGAGATCGACAACCTCAAGCGCAAGCTGGATGCGGGTGCCAGCCGCGCCATCACCCAGATGTTCTTCAGCAACGACGACTATTTCCGCCTGATCGACCGCGCGCAGGCCGCCGGCATCACCGCGCCGATCGTGCCGGGAATCCAACCGATCCACTCGTTCAAGCAGATCTCCAGCTTTGCGGCCAAGAACGGTGCCTCCATCCCGGACTGGCTGACCGATCGATTCGAAGGCCTCGACGAAGATCCCGAGACACATGCGCTGGTTGCATCGGCGGTCGCCGCGGAGCAGGTGTTGGAACTGGTCGATAACGGCAGTACTGAGTTCCACTTCTTTACGCTGAACCGCTCCAACCTGGTACTGGCGCTGGCGCGGCTGCTTGGTTATCGCCCCGACTAACCCAAGGGCTGACAACGTGTTCAGCGTCCGTTCAGGTCCGTTCAGGCAGCGTTCATCCTGGGGTACTGCCCCGGCCATCCACAAAATGGCCACGTTAATTGGCTTCCGTCGGGCTGTGGGGACGGGGGCAAGTTTGAAGGACAGCAGCCAATGAAACTCGATGGCAAGGTGAAGGGCGGACTGGCTTGGGCCGGTCTAGTCGTCATCCTCGCGGTGCCTGCCGCGAACATGGTCGTCGGCAACCCGACCAGCACCACGGCGACTGCCGTGACCGCTGCAGATGCCACCACGACCAAGCCAGCCCTGAAGCTTCCGGCAGCCAAGCCCGCGGCGACTGATCCGATCGAGACCGCCAGCGTCACGACCGAGGATCCGGTCGACAAGCTGCTGGCGAAGGGCAAGAAGCTGCCCTCATACATTTCGGACGGCGACAATGCCGCCGTGACGCCTGCGCCGCAGAAGCCCGTCACGCTGAAGCCGGTCTCGCCGACGACCCCGATCAAGGCGCCGACCGAGGTCGCGACCGTAGCGCCCGCCGACGCCAACCCGCCGATGCCGCTGCCGCGCAGCGCCCGGCCCAAGGCGACCGAGGTAGCGTCGCTGCCGGCTGCAGAGAAGCCGCTGATTCTCGACGAGAACAAGGTGAAGCAGCAGGAGAACGCCGCTGTCGAGCCGTTCCCGCTCAGCGACGACGAGGTCGTGACGGGCGATCAGCTCGAGGAATGGGATTCGGGCTCGCTCGCCGACTATCTCGAGCGCAAGGGCCTGTTGTCGCAGACCTCGGATGACTACGATTCGGATGGGTTCTACCTCGATGAGGGCCCCAACAAAAAGAAGAAGCAGCTGCCGGACGACGAGTTCTTCTTCTTCTGAAACCTGCGGCCGCCTCACAAGGCGGCCGAAACGTCCATGGGGGCCCGACGATGCAATCCGCCGCATGTCTCACGGCTATTATTTTCCCGTTCGGCCGCTATTGTGCGCCGAGATCGGAGAGGCATATGTCGGTCTGGCAGCGTCTTAGCGCCTTCGTAGGGTCGGCTTCGGAGCGGACCGGTATCGTCGGCTCATTCATCAACGCGCTCGATCCCGACACCTGGCTGCCGGGCGGGCGCGACGCCGCGTTCACGCTGGCGCTGATCGCGCTGTCGGCCAAGATGGCGGTGTCGGATGGCGTGGTGACGGCCTCGGAACTGCGCGCGTTCCAGCGCACCGTCGAGATTCCGTCAGGCATCGAGCAGCAGGTCGACAAGCTCTTCAAGCTCGCCCAGCAGGACGTCGCCGGCTACGAGGCCTATGCCAGGAAGGTCCGCCGCTTCTTCATCGACAGCCCTGACACGCTCGAGCATGTGCTCGACAGCCTGTTCTTCATCGCCTCGGCCGACGGGCTGATCCACGAGGCCGAGCTCGATTACCTGAAGAATGTCAGCGACATCTTCGGCTTCGACGATGCGCGCTTCGAGCAGCTGACCTCGCAGCACGTGCTGTTCGATCGCGGCGCCGACCCCTATGTCGTCCTCGGTCTCGCGCCGAGCGCCGAGCGGGACGAGGTGAAGCGGGTCTATCGACTCCTCGTCGCGGAACATCATCCCGATCGGCTGATCGCCAAGGGCGTGCCCGAGGAAATGATCGACATGGCGACCGCCCGCATGGCGGCGATCAACAACGCCTACAACCAGATCATGAAGCGCGCCGCCTGACTGCGCGCTTGACGGGGCCTTGCCCCACCCCCCATATGCGCCTCGCCAGTTGACCGGGTGGCCGCTCCTGTTTCCGTGGGAGAGGAAAGTCCGGGCTCCATCGAAATACGGTGACGGCTAACGGCCGCCGGGGGCGACCCCAGGGAAAGTGCCACAGAAAGCAAACCGCCCACGCCTCGGCATGGGTAAGGATGAAAGGGTGCGGTAAGAGCGCACCGCGGACCTGGCAACAGGGACGGCACGGCAAACCCCACCGGGAGCAAGACCAAATAGGGATGACGCGGGGTTCGCCCCAGCCGGTTTTCGAGGCCTGTCATCCGGGTTGGTTGCATAAGGCCGGCAGTAATGCCGGTCAAAGATGAATGGTCACCACGTCAGCGCCGTGAGGCGCCGGCCCTACAGAACCCGGCTTATAGGTCAACTGGCACTTGCCCCTCTACATGGCGCTGATCGGACCGGTGTCCGCTATTTGCGACGTTATGTATGAAAAACTTGACACAATGTCAGGTTCGCATTACATAGGCATCACCGTTGTAACAAGCCGGAGGCCGAGATGAGCTACAAGGAATGGGAAGCCGTGGTGAATATCCTCGGGGCCGTCGTTATCGGCGCCTGGGTGATCTTCGAGGCGGTGACCGACCCCGCTACATCGATCGCCGAGGTGGCCGCCCGGTTGCTCTGGGCCATCCTGTTTGTGGTGCTGTTCAACATCGCGGCGATGATCCTCATGACCATCCTTGTCTCCATCGCCCGGCGGGAGGAGTTCAAGGACGAGCGGGCGGATGAGCGGGACAAAGCAGTCGGCCTGAAGGGCATGCGGAACGCGTACGTTGTCGCTTCGGCCATCGGGGCCCTGAGCCTGTTTCCGCTGGCTTGGGGCTATGAACCGGCCGTCGCGGTTTATGTCCTGTTCGTCGGTTTGATGCTGGCGGGCGTGGTCGATGCCGCTTCCCGGCTCGTCTACTACCGGATCGGCTGACGCCATGGGCAAGGGACAGCCCCAGATCGCCAACACCATCCGCGCGCTGCGCTTCAACGCTGGCGAGATGACCCAGGCTGCATTAGCGGAGAAGGTCGGCGTCACCCGCCAGACCATCGTCGCGATCGAGCAGGGGCGCTATTCGCCGTCGCTCGAAGTGGCCTTCCGCATCGCCCGGGCCTTTGGCGCGCCGCTTGAGCAGGTGTTCCAGTACGAGGGCGGCGACAACTCGCCGCCGCCGCGGCGGATAAGCTCAACAGAATCTTAATCCGAACTCGGCAAAGTGCGCCGATACCCCTTTGGGTTTATTGTGCGTGCCGGCCTTGCCGGAGTGGAGTTCGGGCGGAAGATGAGCAAGCCGAAGGGCAGCGAGCAGCAGGCGCCACATGTGCCGGTGCTGCTGGCCGAGGTGCTCGAAGCGCTGCAGCCGCTGGAGGGTGCCCGCATCCTCGACGGCACGTTCGGAGCAGGGGGCTATTCCCGCGCCCTGCTCGAAGCTGGCGCCTCCGTCGTCGCACTCGATCGTGACCCCTCAGTGCTCCCGCACGTCGAAGCGCTGAACGCCGATTTCCCGAGTCGATTCAAGTTCATCGCCGGCACCTTTTCCAATCTGGATGAACTCGCCGGCGGCCCGGTGGACGGTGTGGTGCTCGATATCGGCGTCTCGTCGATGCAGCTCGATCAGGCCGAGCGCGGCTTCTCGTTCATGCAGGAAGGCCCGCTCGATATGCGGATGTCCTCCGATGGAGAATCCGCCGCCGATCTGGTGAACACCCTCGAGGAGGCCGACCTCGCCAACCTGCTGTTTGCCTTCGGCGAGGAGCGCAAGTCGCGCCGCATCGCCAGTGCCGTTGTTGCCGCGCGCGCCACCGCGCCGATTTCGACCACGACGCAGCTCGCCCGGCTCATCGAAAAGACCATCGGCCGCAAGCCCGGCGACGCGCATCCCGCCACTCGCAGTTTCCAGGCGCTCCGCATCGCGGTGAACGGGGAGTTCGACCAACTGGTCGAGGGTCTGTTCGCCAGCGAGCGGCTGCTGACCGAAGGCGGCCGGCTTGCCGTCGTCACCTTCCATTCGCTGGAAGATCGCATCGTCAAGCGCTTCTTCGATCCCGAGAAGGGCGCGCCGACACAGTCGCGGCACTTGCCGCAGGTGGTGCTCGAGGCGCCGCGCTGGGCACGGGCCGGCAAGGCGCAGAAGGCGTCTTCCGCCGAGATCGCCCGTAACCCCCGCTCTCGCTCGGCAACGCTGCGCTCGGGCAGCCGTACTGCTGCGCCGGCGCGGACGGTGAGCTACGCCGGGCTAGGCGTGCCGATGTCTCGAGGTGCCGCATGATCAAGATGCTCAACGCAGTGATGGTCTGCACCAGCCTTGTGGGGCTGGTCGGGGTCTACGCGCTGAAATATTCCGTCGAGGACATCGCCAGCGCCAAGGTTGCGCTGGAGCGCAAGATCGAGCGCCAGGAGGGCGATCTCAGTCTGCTGAACGCCGATTGGTCCTACCTGAACCAGCCGGCGCACGTCGCTCCGATCGTCGCCCGCCACCAGGAAGCGCTGGCGCTGATCCCGACCAATCAGGAACAGTTCGGCCGGATGGACAATCTGCCGATGCGGCCCGCCGCTCCCGACACGCAGGCGCTCGATGCGCTGCTCTCCTCACTCGATGCGGGCATCGACCCGATCGAACAGCTGATCGAGGCCAACTAGATGGCGATCATCACCGAAGGCGCCGAGACCATCTCGCTCGACGGCGGGCGGAAGGCGCGCGGCAATCTCACCAAGGCCCGCATCCGCTGGGTCATCGTGGCGCTGGTGCTGGTCTTCGGCACGGTCGGCGGCCGACTGATCCAGCTCGGCGCCACCGTCACCGACTCGACCATCGAAGGCGTGGCCCGCGATGTCATCACCGCCAGCCGCCCGGCCATCCTCGACCGTAATGGCCTAGAGATGGCCGTCGATATCCGTGTGCCGTCGCTGTTTGCCGAGCCGCGCCGTATCATCGACGTCGAAGAGGCGGTGCAGAAGCTGCGCACCGTACTCCCCGACCTCAACGAGGACTGGCTGCGCAAGCGCCTCACCGGCGACAAGGGGTTCGTGTGGGTGAAGCGCGAGCTCACTCCGGCGATCGAAGAGAAGATCTTCCAGCTCGGCATCCCGGGCATCGAGTTCGTCACCGAGAGCAAGCGCTTCTACCCTTCGGGGCAGGAGGCGTCGCACATCCTGGGTGCCGTCAACATCGACAACCAGGGCACCATGGGCATCGAAAAGCACATGGACGACGACAGCCTCGCAATGCTGCAGTCGATCGGCCTCGCTCGCGGCAACGAGCTGGCGCCGGTGAACCTGTCGATCGACCTGCGCGTGCAGCACGTGATGTACGAGCAGTTGCAGGATGCGCTGGTCCGCTACAAGGCCGTCGCCGCGGCGGGTGTGATGCTGGACGTCAAAACCGGCGAGGTCGTCGCACTGGCGTCGTTGCCGGATTTCGACCCGAACAACCCGTCGACCCTGTTCCAGGACTATAACGGGGTGAAGAACGACCGCTTCAACCGCATCACCTCCGGCATCTACGAGCTCGGCTCGACCTTCAAGACCATCACCCTGGCTGGCGCCCTCGACAGCGGCAAGGTGAAGATCACCGATCAGTTCGATGCCCGCTTCGGTGTGCGCTTCGGCCGCTTCACCATCGACGATTTCCACGGCAAGCACCGGATCCTGACGCTGCCGGAAGTCTACAAATACTCGTCCAACATCGGCACCATCAAGATCATGCAGCAGCTGGGCAAGGACGACTTCCGTGCCTTTCTGAGCAAGATCGGCATGGATAAGCCGGTGCCGTTCGAGCTGCCGGAAATGCGCAAGCCCAAGGTGCCGGAGAAGTTCTCCGAAATCGTCGCCGCGACCTCGAGCTTCGGCCACGGCCTCTCCGTGTCGCCGCTGCACATGGCGCGCGCGGTCGCCGCTTTCGTCAACGACGGCAACATGGTGCCGCCAACGATCTACAAGCGCACAGAGGCAGAGGCCCGCCAGCTCTACGAGCGCGTGATCTCGCCCCATACCAGCGCCGAGGTCCGCTACCTGATGCGCCTCAACGCCATCGGCGCGGGCGGCTCGGGCTCGCGCATGAACAAGATTGCCAATGGCTATCGGGTTGGCGGCAAGACGGGCACCGCCGAAAAGGTGGTCAACGGCCGTTATACCTCCAACGTCAACTTCAACGCCTTCGCCTCGGCCTTTCCCCTCGACAACCCGCGCTACGCGATGGTGATCGTGGTCGATGAGCCGCACGCGGAAAACGCCCAGAGCGGCGTCACCGCAGGCTGGAATGCTGGTGAAGTCACCGGCCGCATTGTACAGCGGGCTGCACCGATGCTTGGAATCAGCCCAGACTTCAGCGAAATGTTGGATACGAACCTTGTCCCAGTCGAACTTCGCTGAAGTCCTAGAAGAAGGCGTGGACGTGCCCTTCGCGCTCGCAGACCTGCTCAAGGGGGCCGGTGCCCCCTCTATTCCGCCGCTTGAAGTTGAAGGCATCAACGCCGACAGCCGGGCGATCGTCCCGGGCGAGGCGTTCTTCGCGCTGCCCGGAACACGCGTACATGGCGATGGCTTTGCGGCGCAGGCCGTGGGGCGGGGCGCCAGCGTGATGATCAGTGACCGGCAGCCGGATGCCGATCCCGGTATCCCCGTTGTGCTGGTCGACGATGTGCGCGCCGCCTACGCCCAGGCCGCAGCGCGACAGTTCGCGCCGCAACCGGAAATCTCGGTTGCTGTTACCGGCACCAACGGCAAATCCTCGATCGTCTCGTTCGTGCGCCAGATCTGGACGGCCTGCGGCATCGAGGCGGCCAGCCTCGGCACGGTCGGCGTCGAAACCAAGGCCGGCATCCGGCCGCGTGAACTCACCACCTCGGACCCGCTGTCGCTGCATCGGGATCTCGGCGAGCTGCGCGCCGAAGGTATTGGCCACGTCGCCATGGAGGCCTCCAGCCAGGGCCTCGACCAGCGGCGCGTCGACGGCATCCGTTTCAACGCGGTAGCCTTCACCAATCTCAGCCGCGACCATCTCGACTATCACCGCGACATGGACACCTACCGTAACGCCAAGCTCCGCCTGTTCACCGACCTGATCGCCGAAGGCGGCGCGGCGGTGGTCAACGTCGACGACCCCGAGCACACGCCGTTCCTGTTCGCCGCGCTCGATCGCGGGGCCACGCTGATGACCGTCGGCAAGGAGGGCGCCTTCCTCGAGATCACCGAGATCAAGAACGAGGGTTACGGCCAGCGCGTCATCGGCCGCATGGTCGGCGAGCCGGTGAGCTTCTATCTGCCGCTGACCGGCGCCTTCCAGGTCAACAATGCCGCCGTAGCGCTCGCACTCGCCATCGCCACCGGTGCGCCGGCCGATCGGGCGGTGAAAGCGCTGGAAAGTCTCAAGGGCGCCAAGGGCCGGCTGGAACTCGTCGCCGAGCATAACGGCGCCGCCATCTTCGTCGACTATTCGCACAAGCCCGTGGCGCTGGAGACGGCGTTGGAGTCACTCCGCCCATATGCCAAGTCGAAGCTCCGCCTCGTCTTTGGGGCCGGCGGTGATCGCGACAAGGGTAAGCGCCCGATCATGGGCGACGTCGCCCACCGCCTCGCCGACGACGTGATCATCACCGACGACAACCCGCGCACCGAAGACGCGGCTACCGTCCGCTCCGAGATACTGGCGGCGGCGCCCAATGCCCTCGAGGTCGGCGATCGCCGCCGGGCCATCGAGACTGCCATTGGCCGTCTGCAGCCCGGCGACGTGCTGCTGATTGCCGGCAAGGGCCATGAGGACTATCAGATCATCGGCACCACCAAGCACCATTTCTCCGACCACGAAGTGGTGCTGGAGACGCTGAAAGGACTCTAGCGCCGATGCGACCGCTCTGGACCGTCGCCGAGGTCGTCAAAGCCACCGGCGGCCGGCCCGAGGGCCTGTCGGACGGCCCGATCTCCTCGATCTCCATCGATTCCCGCGAAATCGCCCCGGAAGCGCTGTTCGTCGCGATCCGCGGCGATACCCATGACGGGCACGATTTCGTCGGCAAGGCGCTGGAAGCCGGCGCCACCGCGGCGCTGGTCTCCGAAGCCTACCACGCCGCTCACGGCGGCAAGAATCTGATCGTCGTGCTCGATACGCTGAAGGCGCTGGAGCAACTCGGCATCGCCGCGCGCGCCCGCAACCGTGGCCAGATCATCGCCGTCACCGGCAGCGCCGGCAAGACCACCACCAAGGAAGCGATCCGCACCGTACTCGCCGCCTCGGGCGAGACGCACTACTCGATCAAGAGCTTCAACAACCACTGGGGCGTGCCGCTGATGCTGGCGCGCATGCCGCGCGAAGCGCAGTTCGGCGTGTTCGAGATCGGCATGAACCACCCGGGCGAGATCACGCCGCTGGTGAAGCTGGTTCGCCCGCACATCGCGGTAATCACCACCGTCGCCGCCGCGCATCTCGAGTTCTTCAACTCCGTTGGAGATATCGCCGTCGCCAAGGCGGAGATCTTCCTGGGGCTCGAGCCGGGGGGCACCGCAGTGCTCAACGCCGACCATGAGCACCTCCATATCCTCTTCGCCCATGCCCGCGCTGCCGGCGTGTCGCGGATCGTCACCTACGGCTTCGACGACAGCGCCGATTGGCATATCGGCCGGGTCGATAGCAGCGCCAGCGCGACGCTTGCGGAAGTGGACCATGCGGGCGAACGCTTCAATCTGCACCTCCAGGTGCCCGGTCGCCACATGGTGGCCAACGCGGTCGCCGCGCTCGCCGTGGCGCACCTCTCGGGCGAGGGGGCGCGCAAGGCGATCGCAGCCCTGGCCAAGTTCGGCGCGCCGGAGGGCAGGGGCCTGACCCTTCGCCTGGGGCCCGATGCCAAGCCGTTGCTGCTCGTCGATGAAAGCTACAACGCCAACGTCGCCTCGATGACTGCAGCCATGGAACTCTACGCCGGTGTCAGGGCGCCTGATGGCCGGAAGGTCCTGGTTCTCGGCGACATGCTGGAGATGGGGCCGCAGGGCCCGCAACTCCACGCCGGCCTCGCTAGCGCCGTGCTCAAGACCGGCGCCAAGCAGATTTTCCTCGTCGGCTCGGCGATGCGCGCGCTCGCCGATGAGTTGCGCCATCGCGCCGAGAGCGACCGCGATATCCCCGGTGTGACGCATATGCCAACCGCGGAGGAGATCACCGATACCGTTCTCTCCGCGCTTGCCTATGGCGACGCAGTTATGGTCAAAGGGTCGAAAGGCGTCCGGCTTGCACCGTTGGTGCAGAAGATCCGCGAGCGCTTCCAGAACGCCTAGGCGACGGGTGGGACACCGACAGGATGCTGTATTTCCTCGGGCAGTTGGGCGATAGCCTCGCCGCCTTCAATGTGTTCCGTTACATCACTTTCAGGACGGCGGGCGCGGTGATGACCGCGCTGTTCTTCGTGTTCCTGTTCGGCCCCGGCATGATTTCGGCGTTGCGCATCCGCCAGGGCAAGGGCCAGCCGATCCGCGAGGACGGCCCCGCCGGTCACCTGCTGACCAAGAAGGGCACGCCCACGATGGGCGGATTGATGATCCTGTCGGCGACAGTGATCTCGATCTTGCTCTGGTCGAACCTCTCCAACGGCTATGTCTGGGTGGTGCTCGGCGTCACGGTTTCGTTCGGCGCCATCGGCCTTTACGACGATTACCTCAAGGTAAAGCGCATGTCGCATGCCGGCTTCTCCGGCCGGCAGCGGCTGATCCTCGAAGCCATCATCGGCGCCGTGGCCTGCTACTTCATCTCCGTTCTCGGCGATCCCGCTACCTCGACCTCGCTGTTCTTCCCGTTCGTAAAGGGTCTCGCGGTCAACCTCGGCTGGTTCTTCGTCCTCTTCGGCGCCTTCGTCGTCGTTGCCGCCGGCAACTCGGTGAACCTCACCGACGGGCTCGATGGCCTTGCCATCGTCCCGGTGATGGTCGCCGCCGCCTGCTTCGGCCTTATCGCCTATCTCGTCGGCTCGGCCACCTTCTCGGAATACCTGTTCCTCAATCCGGTGCCCGGAACCGCCGAACTCTCGGTAGTCTGCGGCGCCCTGATCGGCGCCGGCCTCGGCTTCCTCTGGTTCAACGCCCCGCCTGCCCAGATCTTCATGGGCGATACCGGCTCACTTGCCCTTGGCGGTGCGCTCGGCACCATTGCGGTCGCCACCAAGCACGAGATCGTCCTCGCCATCATCGGTGGCCTGTTCGTCCTCGAAGCCGTCTCCGTGATCGTCCAGGTGGTCTCGTTCAAGCTCACCGGCAAGCGAGTCTTCAAGATGGCCCCGATCCACCACCATTTCGAAATGATGGGCTGGACCGAAAGCCAGGTCGTGATCCGCTTCTGGATCATCAGCTTCGTGCTGGCGCTGATCGGGCTGAGCTCGCTGAAGCTGCGCTAGCCGCTCCGACTCGCAAAACGCGAATCCGTTCCGAACTTGGTAACCAAGCCGACGCTACAATTTGCATCTAGTTGTGCGTACGGGAGGCTGTCCGGGTGAGGGCGGCGTCGGGACATGTTTTCACGCGAGCGTAAGACCCCCATCGCCGAGTGGTGGTGGACGATCGACAAGTCATTGCTTGCGGGATTGATCCTGCTCCTGCTGGTCGGCGTGCTGCTGAGCTTCGCAGCGAGCCCGCCGGTGGCCGAGCGCCTCGGCCTCGGTCCGTGGCATTTCATCATCCGTCAGGCGATCTTTGCGGCGCTTGCCGTTCCGGTGATGATCGCGACATCGCTGCTGCCGCATCGCGCGGCGCGGATCGCCGCGCTCGGTGTGCTGGTGGTTTCGATCATCCTCCTCTGGCTGACGCTAAAGTTCGGCGTCGAGGTCAAGGGCGCCAAGCGCTGGGTGTCGGTTGCTGGCAATACCGTGCAGCCGTCCGAATTCGTGAAGCCGGCCTTTGCGGTCATCGGGGCATGGCTGTTCTCGGAGAGCATGAAGCGGCCCGGCGTGCCGGCGCGCCTCATGGCGACCGGCGTGATGCTGACGATCGTCGCGGGCCTGCTGCTGCAGCCCGATATCGGGCAGACGGCTCTGATCCTCGCCACCTGGGGCGTGCTGCTCTTCCTCTCCGGCATTTCATGGTTCGTGATCTTCGGGCTGGGCGCCGCGGGGGTGGGGCTGCTATTCGCCGCCTACATGTTCTTCCCGCATTTCGCCAAGCGTATCGACAGCTTCGTCAATCCCGAGGGCGGCAACACCTACCAGGTCGACAAGGCGCTGAACTCGCTGCTCGAGGGCGGCTGGTTCGGCCGCGGCCCGGGTGAATCGCTGGCAAAGAAAGTGATCCCCGACGCCCATGCCGACTACGTGTTCTCGGCCGCCGCCGGCGAGTTCGGCATCCTGTTCTGCCTCGGCCTCGTGACGCTGATCGGCTTCATCGTGGTCAAGGCGCTGATCGGGGCGCAGCAGCAGTCGAGCCTGTTCGCGCGCCTCGCCGCATCGACCCTCGCCATCCAGTTCGGGCTGCAGTGCTCGATCAACCTGGCGGTGAACCTCAACCTCATTCCGCCCAAGGGCATGACGCTGCCGTTCGTCTCGTATGGCGGCACCTCGATGCTCGCCATCGCCTTCGCCATGGGCCTGATGCTCGCTTTCACCCGCAAGAAGCCGGAGGAGCGCCTCGCAACCGGGCTTCCCGTCTATCGTAGCGGAGTGCTATCCCCCGCCGAATGAGCAGATTCATCCTTATGGCAGGCGGTACGGGAGGCCATCTCTTCCCGGCAATGGCGCTGGCGCAGGAGTTGCGCCGGCGTGGTCACGACATCCAGTTGATGACCGACCATCGCGTCGCGAGCTACGGCAGCGACTTTCCGGCCAGCGCCACCCATATCGTGCCGTCGGCGACCCCATCGGTCGGCAACCCGATCCGCTTTGTCAGCGCCGGCGTGACCATTCTTGGCGGCATCGCCGTCGCCTTCGGCAAGTTTGGCAGCGTCAAGCCGGATGCGGTGATCGGCTTCGGCGGCTATCCGGTGTTCCCACCGTTCGTTGCGGCCAACCTGCGCGGCATCCCCGGGATACTGCATGAGCAGAATTCGGTAATGGGTCGTGCCAACCGGGCACTGGCGAAGATGGCGCGGGTGATTGCCCTGAGCTTCGCCCGCACGGCGAAGGCCGAGGCGTTCGCCGACAAGACCATCCTCGTGGGCAACCCGCTGCGCGACCGTGTCCGTGCGGTGGTCAAGGTGCCGTATCCCGAACTCGAACCCGGCGGCGCCATTCGCCTCCTGGTGTTTGGCGGCAGCCAAGGCGCTCGCATTTTCGCCGATCTGGTGCCCCCGGCCATCGCCGAACTGCCGCAGGAATTGCGCTCGCGGCTGCGCATCGTGCAGCAGTGCCGAGCCGAAGACCTGGATCGCGTGGCCGAGACCTATCGGCAGGCCAAGGTGAATGTCGAGCTCGCGGCGTTCTTCGATGACCTGCCGGAGCGGATGGCCGCGTCGCATCTCGTCATCTCGCGCTCCGGCGCCTCGACCATCGCCGAACTCACGGCAATCGGCCGGCCGGCGATCCTGGTGCCGCTGCCGGGTGCGATCGATGCCGACCAGAAGAACAATGCGCTGGTGATGGAGGCCGCGGGCGGCGGCTGGATCGCCGAGCAGGCCACGCTTACGCCACTATCGCTTGGCACTCGCTTGGCCTCACTTCTCGGTGATCCCGGCGTGTTGGAGCGGGCTGCAGCAGCCGCCAAATCGCTGGGTCAGCCCGACGCCGTCACCAAGCTCGCCGACGCGGCAGAACGCCTCGTGGCCAAGGGGAAACAACCACAATGAAGATGCCGCGCAACATCGGACCGGTGCACTTCGTCGGCATCGGCGGCATCGGCATGAGCGGCATCGCCGAGATCCTGCACAACCAGGGCTACAAGGTCCGTGGTTCTGACAGCGCCGAGAACCCCAACGTCCAGCGCCTCAGGAAGATGGGCATCGAGGTCGAGGTCGGCCAGAGGGCCGAGAACCTCAAGGACGCGGCTGTCGTCGTCATCTCGTCGGCGATCAAGAAGGGCAATCCGGAGCTTGCAGCCGCTCGCGCCCGCGGCCTGCCGGTGGTGCGCCGGGCCGAAATGCTCGCCGAGATCATGCGATTCAAGAACGCCATCGCCATTGGCGGCACGCATGGCAAGACCACCACCACGACGCTGGTCGCGACGCTTCTCGACGCCGGAAATCTCGATCCAACTGTCATCAACGGCGGCATCATCAACGCCTACGGCACCAATGCCCGTCTCGGCGACGGCGAGTGGATGGTGGTCGAGGCCGACGAGAGCGACGGCACCTTCGTCAAGCTGCCGGCCGACGTCGCCATCGTCACCAATATCGATCCAGAGCATCTCGACTATTACGGCGATTTCTCCGGGGTGCAGCAGGCCTTCCTCAACTTCGTCGAGAACGTGCCGTTCTACGGCTTTGCCGTGATGTGCATCGACCACCCCGAGGTGCAGGCGCTGATCGGACAGATTCGCGATCGCCGCGTCATCACCTATGGCCGCAACCCGCAGGCCGATGTGCGGCTGGTCGACCTCGAGATCAGGGACGGCATCAGCCACTTCGCCGTCGAGATCCGCGATCGCATCCGCATGACGCATCTGCGCATCGAGGGCCTCGAGCTGCCGATGCCGGGCGAGCACAACGCGCTCAACGCCACGGCGGCCATCGCCGTGGCCGATCAGCTCAAGGTGCCGGCCGAAGCGATCCGCAAGGGCCTCAAGGGTTTCTCCGGCGTCAAGCGCCGCTTCACCCGCACCGGCGTCGTCGGCGGCATCACCGTGATCGATGACTACGGTCATCACCCTGTCGAGATCGCCGCCGTGCTGAAGGCAGCCCGACAGTCGACCCGCCGCGATGTCATCGCCGTGGTGCAGCCGCACCGCTATTCGCGCGTCCACGACCTGTTCAACGATTTCGCCACCTGCTTCAACGACGCTGACACGGTCATCGTCGCGCCGATCTACGCCGCCGGCGAAACGCCGATCGAGGGTGTAACGCACGAGGAGCTGGTGCAGCGCATCCGCGCCCGCGGCCATCGCGACGCCCGCGTCATCGACCGCCCTGAGGCGCTGGCCCCTCTGATTGCGTCGCGCGCTGCCGAGGGCGACTATGTCGTCTGCCTCGGCGCCGGCAACATCACGCAGTGGGCGGCCTCGCTGCCCGCCGAACTTGGCGCGCTGATCGGCAAGGAGCCCGAGCTGCCATGAACGTTCACGTTCCCCAGTGGCCTGACCTGATCCCGACACTCGGCAGTTGGACCTCCGAAGTCCGCGGCCAGCTCATCGCCAACCAGCCGCTCGATGAAATGACGACGCTGAGGGTAGGGGGACCGGCGCAACTGTTCTTCCGCCCGGTCGACGAAGAGGACCTGGCGTTTTTCCTCAAGCGCCTGCCGGCTGAAATCCGCGTCACGGTGGTTGGGCTCGGCTCGAACCTCCTGATCCGCGAAGGCGGCCTGGACGGTGTGGTGATCCGGTTGCCGGCCAAGGGGTTCGGCGCCATCGACATTCTCGACGGCCACCGCGTTCGCGCCGGCGCTGCTGTCCCCGACGTGAAGGTTGCCACGGCCTCGGCCGAGGCTGGGATCGACGGGTTGTGGTTCTATCGCGGCATTCCCGGCGGCATTGGCGGCGCGCTCTACATGAATGCCGGCTGCTACGGCACCGAGACGCGCGCCCGCATGGTCGAGCTGCGCGCGGTAACCCGGCAGGGCGACATCGTCACGCTTACCAATGCCGACATGGGCTATCTCTACCGCAAGTCGAACGGGCCGCGCGGCGCTGTGTTCACCTCGGCGATCTACCAGGGGTTTCCGGGCGATCCCGAGAAGATCCTCACCGAGATGCGCACCGTCACCGAGCGGCGCGAAAGCACGCAGCCGACCCGCGCCAAGACCGCTGGCTCCACCTTCAAGAATCCCGAGGGACACTCGAGCTGGAAGGTGATCGACGAGGCCGGCGGCCGCGGCTTCACCTTCGGCCGCGCCCAGATGAGCGAGATGCACTCCAACTTCCTCATCAACATGGGCGAAGCGGATGCGTTCGAGGTCGAGACGGTTGGCGAGACCATCCGCCAGAAGGTGCGCGACAAGCACGGCATCGAGCTCAAGTGGGAAGTCCGCCGCATGGGCCATTTCCTGCCCGGCCGCGAAGTGCGTGAGTTCATGGACGGCGAACCGTTCACGGGAGCCGTCTAATGACCAAGCACGTCGCCGTCCTGATGGGCGGCATTTCGAACGAGCGACCGGTGTCGATCGCCTCGGGCACCGGGTGCGCCCAGGCGCTGCGCAATGGCGGCTACCAGGTCACCGAAGTCGACGTCGGCTACGACATCGCCGAGGTCCTGCGCGAGCTGAAGCCCGACGTCGCGTTCAACGCGCTGCACGGCCGTTACGGCGAGGATGGTACGATCCAGGGCGTGCTCGAGTTCCTGCGCATCCCCTATACCCATTCGGGCGTGCTGGCCTCGGCGCTGGCCATGGACAAGCACCAGGCCAAGATCATGTTCAAGGCGGCCGGCATTCCTGTCACCGACCACACCATCGCCAACCGTGCTGAGGTTGCCCGCGCCCACGTCATGGCGCCGCCCTATGTGGTCAAGCCGATCGCCGATGGCTCGAGCTTCGGCGTGTTCATCGTCAAGGCGGACCAGTCGCACCCGCCCCAGGAACTGTTGCGCGAGGATTGGAACTCCGGCGAAGACGTAATGGTGGAGCGCTACATTCCCGGCCGGGAGCTGACCTGCGCCGTGATGGGCGATGTCGCACTCGGGGTCACCGAGATCGTCACCGACCTCAGCTTCTACAATTACGAGGCAAAGTACGCCCACGGCGGCTCGCGCCACGTCATTCCGGCTGAAATTCAACCGAAAATTTACGACAAAGTGCAGAAGATGGCGCTTAAGGCGCATGCTGCGCTTGGGTGCCGGGGCGTGTCGCGGAGCGACTTCCGCTACAACGACCAGGCAGGGCCGGACGGCGAGCTCGTCTGCCTCGAAATCAACACCCAACCAGGCATGACCGAAACGTCGCTGGTTCCCGAACAGGCCCGCTTTGCCGGCCACTCGTTCGAGGATCTGGTTGCCTGGATGGTGGAGGATGCGAGTTGCAACAGGTAGGGGCAAAGGGTTTCGCCAACGCCCAACCCGTCGATCCTCGTCACCTTCCAGTCCCGATGTCCCGTTCCGGCCGGCGTGCCCTAGTCAAGGCCAGCCACGTCTGGGTGCTGCACAAGCAGTTGATCGTCCGCGGCATCGGCGCACTGTTGGCGCTGCTGTTCATCGTCGGTGTGTTCGAGGCGCGTGACGCGATCGGGTCGGCCGGCGTCACTGTCTATCGCTTCGTCCAGGGTGAGTTCGCCCAGGCCGGCTTCGGCATCGACGCCATCGAGATCACCGGCCAGACGCTGACCGATGATAAAGACATCATCACGCTCCTCACCGTCGGCACCGGTAATTCGACGCTGACCTTCGATGCCCAGAAGGCGCAGGCCCGGCTCGAGTGGCTGCGCGCCGTACAGTCCGCCACGGTGCGGAAGGTCTATCCGAACCGCGTCATCGTCTCGATCGTCGAGAAGGTGCCCGTGGCGCGCTGGCGTGTCGGCGACACCACGTGGCTGATCGACGATGCCGGCAAGAAGATCGGCACCGATATCAGCTCCTACACCGATCTGCCGCTGGTGATCGGGGAGGGCGCCGCCGACGATGCGGTCGCCATGGTTCGCGTGCTGGCGCGCCACGCAAAGCTCGAGGAGCAGCTCGCTGCTCTCAGCCGTATCGGCGACCGCCGCTGGGACCTGATCTATCGCAACGGCCTGCGCGTGCAACTGCCGGAAAGCGGCGTGGCGCAGGCTCTCAGCCGGCTGGAAATGTACCAGGCCGACTACGCGCTGCTCGATCGCGACGTGACGCTGATCGACCTGCGCGTGCCGGGCATCGTGACGTTGAAGCCGGGTGAACTCGCAGCCGCCGAGATCGCTGCGAACAGGAAGAACAACAAGCATACGGTCAAGGGTTCGTCGGATTACGAGACCCCGGCCGAACGCAAAGCCGAAGCCGGGGCACAGTAAGACCATGATGACCGATGCACTGACCGCGCGCCTCAAGCCGGTACAGCCGGGCCGCACCTCGCTGGTGACGGTGCTCGATATCGGCTCGACCAAGATCTGCTGCGTCATTGCCCGCCTGGTGCCGCGCGCCGAAGGCAAGTCGCTACGGGGCCGCACCCACAATGTCGAAGTCATCGGCTTCGGCTATGGCCCGTCCTCAGGCATCAAGAGCGGCGTCATCTCCGACCTCGACAAGGCCGAGCAGGCCGTCCGTACCGTCGTCGGCATTGCCGAGCGGGCGGCCGGCGTCACCGTGCAGTCGGTCATCGTCAACGTCACCGCGGGCCGTCTTGGCTCCGAGACGTTTTCGGCCGGCGTCAACCTCGGTGGCCAGGAAGTCGAGCGGGCGGATATCCAGCGTGTGCTGCGCGCCGTCAACGACCGTTCCGTTCGTCCGGAGCGCTCGATCGTCCATGCGCTGCCTATCGGGTACACGCTCGACGGCCAGAAAGGCATCAAGGATCCCAAGAACATGGTCGGCGAAAAGCTGTCGATCGATGTCGCGGTGGTCTCGGCTGAAACCCTCGCCATGCGCAACATCGAGCTGGTGCTGCATCGCTGCCATCTGCAGATCGAAGCGCTGATGGCGACTCCCTACGCGTCGGGCCTTGCCACGCTGGTCGACGACGAAAGCTCTCTGGGCGTCGCCTGCATCGACTTCGGCGGCGCCACCACCACCGTATCGGTGTTCGCTGAAGGCCAGCTCGTCTATGCCGACGCCATCGCCATCGGCGGGCATCACCTGACCCTCGACATCGCCCGCCACCTGTCGGTCGGAATCGCCGATGCAGAGCGGCTGAAGACCATGTATGGCTCGGTGCTGCCCGGCCAGGCCGACGAGCGCGACATGATCGCCATCACCCCGGTGGGCGCCACTCGCGACGAAGCGCCGGGGCAGATTCCCCGCTCGCACATCACCCGCATCATCCGTCCGCGCATCGAGGAAGTCCTTACCGCCATCAAGGACCGCATGCAGGCCACCGGCATGATGGACATCTGCGGCCGGCGATTCGTTCTCACCGGCGGCGCCAGCGAACTCACCGGCCTGCCTGAAGTGGCGCGTCGGGTGCTCGCCCGCAACGTCCGCAACGGTCGCCCGATGGGCATTTCCGGCCTGCCCGAAATGGCCAAGGGCCCTGCATTCGCTACGGTTGCGGGCATGCTCATCTACCCGCAGGTCTGCGCCCAGGAATACGTCGAGCCGCACCGCTCGGTCCGCCTGACGGGCACGGATGGCTACTTCGCCCGCGTCGGCAGTTGGCTGCGCACCAGCTTCTGAGTCTCTGCCGAGTTGCACCCTGAGGCCCGGCCGGCCTCAACTTCATGCTTAACGTAACGTAACCAAGCCGTTAGGCCGGCTTGCAAATTGCCATCACGTTAACGGTTTTGAGGGCATTGTTAGGGTCTGATTAACGAATTGGCGACTAATACTGGTCTCACACGCCACGCATGGGGCCATTCATGACCATCAACCTCACCATCCCGGACATTCAAGAATTGAAGCCGCGCATCACCGTTTTCGGTGTCGGCGGGGCTGGCGGCAACGCGGTCAATAACATGATCGCGTCGGGCCTTTCCGGAGTGGACTTCGTCTGCGCCAACACCGACGCACAGGCCCTGGCGCTTTCGAGTGCGCAGCGGATCATCCAACTGGGCGTCTCGGTTACCGAGGGTCTCGGTGCCGGTTCCCACCCGGAGGTGGGTAGGGCAGCGGCCGAAGAAAGCTACGACGAGATCAACGATCACCTCAGCGGCGCCCACATGGTGTTCATCACCGCAGGCATGGGTGGCGGCACCGGCACCGGTGCAGCCCCAGTGGTGGCGCGTGCGGCGCGCGAGCAGGGCATCCTGACTGTCGGCGTGGTGACCAAGCCCTTCCAGTTCGAAGGCAACCGGCGCTCGCGCCTTGCCGAGGACGGCATCGATGAGCTGCACCGGCATGTCGATACGCTGATCGTCATCCCGAACCAGAACCTCTTCCGCGTTGCCAACGAGAAGACCACCTTCGCCGACGCGTTCAAGATGGCGGACCAGGTGCTCTACTCCGGCGTCGCCTGCATCACCGACCTGATGGTCAAGGAAGGCCTGATCAACCTCGACTTCGCCGACGTCCGCGCCGTAATGCGCGGCATGGGCAAGGCGATGATGGGTACGGGCGAAGCTTCCGGCGAGGATCGTGCACGGCATGCTGCCGAGGCGGCGATCGCCAACCCGCTGCTCGATGACGTGTCGATGCAGGGTGCCCGTGGCCTCCTGATCTCGATCACTGGCGGTCCGGATCTCACCCTCTACGAAGTCGACGAGGCGGCCAGCCGCATCCGCGAGGAAGTCGACGCCGACGCCAACATCATCCTCGGCGCCACCTTCGACCCCGACATGAGCGGCACGATCCGCGTGGCAGTCGTTGCTACCGGCACCGACGCAACGATGGTGCAGGCGCTCGAGCCGATGAAAGCCAACCCGGCGCGCGTGCCGCTGCAGGCTGCGGTGATGCGCCAGGCAATGCCGGAACGCACGGTCGTGGCGGAAGCCCAGCCGGAGCCGGAATTTGAGTCGCAGGTAGAGCAGGCGGTGGCCGAGGCCATTTCCTACGCCGAGCCGACTTACCAGGACTATCAGGAAGACGACGGCATCACGGTCGAGCCGTACATTCCGCAGGCGACGCACACTCATCTCGAAGAGGCTCCGCGACTCATCGAGGCGCCGATTCCCAGCGCTTATGTGCCCTCCAGCGCCGAACGTCCCGACGGACAGCGCCGGATGCCGCGTACCGAGGAGCTTCCGGCTGTTGCAAGGCGGTCACTGAACGAGCAAGAAAAGCAGGAAACGGAACCGCGCAACGCGCGCGCCCTGTTCAAGCGTCTGGCCTCGAATGTCGGCATTAGCCTTAAGTCGAACGAGCCGGCGCGGGCCGAGCCGACGGTCGAGCAGAGTGCTGACGATGCGGCTGCACGCAGCGCCATCGAAGCCGGAGGCGCCCGGAATGCGCGGGTTTCCGGTGGTGCGGAGGGCGCTCGCGGCAACCTGGACCAGCATGGTCGGGCACCGGCCCAGCCGGCCCAGAAAGAGCACATCGAAATCCCCGCCTTCCTCCGTAAACACGGCTGATAGCCGTAGGGGAAAGGCCCAGTACACGCCCCCGGCGCGGCTTCCGCGTCGGGTTTTTATTGTCTATGACTGCTCCCGGTTTACGTTGGGGCATGGAGTCCTAAGAGCATGCAGAAACTTTCGGCGCGGCAGCGGACTTTGGCGGAAGCGCTAGAGTTCAGCGGCTTCGGCGTCCACTCCGGCGCTCCCGTCACGCTCACCATCGAGCCCGCACTTCCCGATAGTGGCTATACGATCACCCGCCTGCTCGATGACGGTCGCCGCGTCGGTCCCGTGCCGGTGCACTTCTCGCGGGTCACCCGCACCACGCTCTGCACCACTCTCGATCTCGGCGACAGCGTCTCCGTCGCCACCGTCGAGCATGTTATTTCCGCCCTCTCGGGCATGGGCGTCGACAATGCCCACCTGATCCTCACCGGCGCCGAGTGCCCGATCCTCGATGGCAGCGCAGCGCCGTTCGTGCGGGGCATCCAGGAAGTGGGCCTGATGGTCCAGCCGGCGCCGCGCCGCTACATCAAGATCATGCGCCAGGTGCTGGTGCGCAACAACGAGGCCTCTGCAGCGCTCGAGCCATACAATGGCCGGATGCTCGACCTCGAGATCGATTTCGACAGCCGCGTCATCGGCCGCCAGCGGATGATCTTCGACTGGACGCCGCGCAAGTACTACGAGGACGTGTCGCGCGCCCGCACCTTCGGCTTCGTCCGCGACGCCAAGATTCTCCGCCAGGCCGGTTACGCGCTCGGCTCCTCGATGGAAAATTCGATCACCGTGCACGAAGATCGGATTCTCAATCCAGGTGGCCTGCGCTACGAGGACGAGTTCGTCCGCCACAAGCTGCTCGACGCCATCGGCGACCTCGCGCTCTGCGGCCTGCCGATCTATGGCCGGTTCCGTTCCTACAAGGGCGGTCACGCCCTGAACGCCCTGGTTCTGCACGGGCTCTTCGCCAGCGAGGCCAACTACGAGATCGTCACTGCCGACCAGCTGCCGGCAGCCTTCGACGCGCTCGACGACATGCCGGAAGGACTCAATGTGCAGTCCTATCTGCGTTCGGTCGGTTGATCGGCCAGCGCCACAGTTTTGATCTTTTTTGTCAGTAGTTCGCCTGCCAGTTTCAGGTGATGCGTTAAGGGATGGGGCAGGTCGTGACGATCTCTCAGCATGCAGGTTTTTCGAGCCGGTTCTCACGCTTCGTGCTGATGGGCTGCGTTGTGGTGCTGCTCGCCGGTTGCAACCTGTTTGGCCAGCCCAAGATCAAGGAAGAAGCGATCATCCCGCCCGAGACCCTGTACCAGCAGGCCCTCGACGAGATGGAGAAGCAGCGCTACGTCACCGCCGTCGCCACGCTTGAAAAGCTCGAGCGCCAGCATCCGTTCTCGGAGTTCAACGAGAAGGCGAAGCTGATGGAGGTCTACGGCAACTATCGCATCGGCAAGTTCGAGGAAGCGATTCTCGCCGCCGACCGCTACATGGCGCTCTACCCGACCTCCAAGGAAATGCCCTACGTCCTCTACCTGAAGGGCAACTCGTACTTCGGGCAGATCAAGGACATCACGCGCGATCAGCAGATCTCGAAGGATGCCATCGAGACCTACAGCCTGATCATCGCAAACTATCCGGACAGCAAGTACGCCAAGGACGCGCAGGACAAGATGGTTGTCGGCGTCGACCAGATCGCTGGCAAGGAAATGTCGGTCGGCCGCTACTATCTCGGCAACGGCAATTACCCGGCCGCGATCAACCGCTTCCGCGTGGTCGCCGAGCAGTTCCAGACCTCGACCCACATCGAAGAGGCGCTGTTCCGCCTGACCGAAGCCAACCTGGCGCTCGGCCTCGTTTCCGAGGCGCAGACTGCCGCGGCCGTGCTCGGTCACAACTATCCGCAGAGCAGCTGGTACAAGCAGGCGTTCGATCTGCTCGCCAAGCAGGGCGTCACGCCGCAGATCAACGCCAATAGCAGCCTCGCGCAGTTGAAGAAGAGCTAAGCGGGCAACAATTTCGTTGCCTGTTTGTTCCCCTTTGAGCTAGGCTGCACGGCGCAAGTTTGTTCGGCCCCGTTCGGCCGGTCGACCACCGAGGGGCCACTCCCGAATGCTCAATGCGCTTTCGGTTCGAAACATCGTCCTGATCGACCAGCTCGATCTCACGCTCGAAGACGGCCTCACCGCACTTACCGGTGAGACCGGCGCCGGCAAGTCCATCCTGCTCGACGCACTGACGCTGGCTCTTGGCGGCCGCGGCGATGCTTCGCTAGTTCGTACGGGGGCCGAGAGCGGGCAGGTGGTGGCGGTGCTGCAGCTGCCGCGCAACCACCCGGCTCGCGAAGCGCTGCGCGAGAATGCCATCGCCGACGACGAGGACATCATCCTCCGCCGCGTCCAGCTGGCCGACGGCCGCACCCGCGCCTTCATCAACGACCAGCCGGTCTCCGCCGGGCTGCTACAGGCGGTCGGTAAGCTAATCGTCGAAATCCACGGCCAGCACGACGACCGCGCGCTGATCGACGTCGCGACTCACCGGTCCGCGCTCGATGCCTTCGGTGGCCACGAAACCCTCGCCAGCGCCGTCTGGAGCACCTACGAGGCGCTAATCGAGGCCGAGGCGGCCGTAGCCGGCCAGCGCGCCGTGATCGCCGAGGCGATGGCGCGCGAGGAATATGCCCGCCACGTCGTCACCGAGCTCGGCGAGATGCATCTGGAATCGGGCGAGGAGGAAGTCCTCGCCGAGCGCCGCCAGCGTCTGATGACACTGGAGAAGGCCGCCGAAGAGGTCCGCGACGCCGATGAGATCCTCAACGGCCCGACCGCGCCCGGGCCGGTGCTCGCCGGGCTGATGCGGCGTCTGGTGCGCAAGGCGGATGCCGGCGCGGCGGTATTCCAGCCGATCGTCGAGGCACTCGACACGGCCCTCGTGTCGCTCGATGCCACCTCGGATGCGCTCGAGCTGCTGAAGCGCGACATGGCGTTCGATCCGGCCGATCTCGAAAAGGTCGAGGAACGGCTGTTCGCGCTGCGTGCTGCCGCCCGCAAGCACCACACCACCTGCGACGGGCTGGGCGAGATACTCGCCAAGTACCAGAACGATCTCGACATGCTGCAGAGCGGGGAGACGTCGCTGAAGGCGCTGGAAGTCGCCGCCGAGGCTGCCCGCAGCGCCTATGCCGCCGCGGCAACCGCCCTCAGCAAGGCGCGCGAGAAGGCGTCTGCGGCCCTCACCAAGGCCGTGGAGGCCGAACTGCCTGACCTCAAGCTCGGCGCCGCCAAGTTCATCGTCGACCGCCAGGTCGATCCCGCGCGCGTCGCTGCCTCCGGCCACGACCAGATCGCCTTCCATGTGCAGACCAACCCCGGCACCCAGGCCGGCCCGATCCTGAAAGTGGCGTCGGGCGGCGAACTCAGCCGGTTCCTGCTCGCGCTCAAAGTGGTGCTGGCCGATCGCGGCTCGGCGCCGGTGCTGATCTTTGACGAAATCGACACGGGTGTCGGCGGTGCGGTGGCCGATGCCATCGGCCGCCGGCTGGCGCGACTCGCTGGCAAGGTGCAGGTGCTCACCGTCACCCATGCGCCGCAGGTTGCGGCGCGGGCACAGAGCCACCTGTTGATCGAGAAGCAGGCGATCGAGGAGGGGGCGTTCGTTCGCACCCACGTGCGTCGCCTCGACGGCAAGGCGCGGCAGGAAGAGGTGGCGCGCATGCTGGCCGGCGCCAAGGTCACCGACGAGGCGCGCGCCGCGGCCGGGAAGTTGATTTCGGAGGTATCGTGAGCGAGGCGGAACGTGAGATCGAGAGCTTCTCCGAGGCGGAGGCCAAGGCGGAGCTCGACCGGCTGCACGAGCTGCTGAGCGAGGCCGACCGGGCCTATTTCGAGAACGACGCCCCCGAGATCACCGATGCCGAATACGACGGGCTGAAGCGCCGCTACCAGGCGTTCGAGATCGCCTTCCCACAGCTCAAGCGGCCGGACAGCCTCAGCGACAAGGTCGCCGGCGCGCCGGTCGAGGGTTTCAGCAAGGTCCGGCACGCCGTGCCGATGCTCAGCCTCGCCAAGGCCTATACCGACGAGGACGTGGTCGATTTCATCGAGCGCGGCCGCCGCTTCTTTGAGCGCGACAAGGACCTGAAGCTGGTCTTCACCGCCGAGCCCAAGATCGATGGGCTTTCGGCTTCGCTGCGCTATGAGAACGGCGTGTTCGTCCAGGGCGCCACGCGCGGCGACGGCGCTGTGGGCGAAGACATCACCGCCAATCTCCGGACCATCAAGGACATTCCGCACAAGCTCAAAGGCTCGGGCTGGCCCGCGAGTATCGAAATCCGCGGCGAGGTCTACATGACCATGGCGGAGTTCGAGGCGCTTAAGGCGCGCTCTGCTGCCGTCGGCGGGCAGGAATACGTCAATCCCCGCAACACCGCGGCCGGCTCGCTTCGCCAGAAGGATCCGTCGATCACCGCTAGCCGCAACCTCAAGTTCTTCGCCTACGCTTGGGGAGCGACGACCGCCGAGCCGGCGCCGACGCAATATGAGGCGGTGCAGAAGTTCGGCGAATGGGGCTTTGCGATCAGCCCGCTGATGGTGCGCGCCAGTTCGATCGACGAACTGGTCGCCCAATACAGGAAGATCGAGGAACTCCGCTCCTCGCTCGGCTACGACATCGACGGCGTGGTCTACAAGGTCGACAACCTCGAGCTGCAGCGTCGCTGGGGCTTTTCGAGCGGCGAGCCGCGCTGGGCCGTGGCCCACAAGTTCGCGGCCGAACAGGCCTTCACCACCGTCCGTGCCATCGACATCCAGGTCGGCCGCACCGGCACCCTGGCGCCGGTAGCACGGCTTGCGCCGGTGGGCGTCGGCGGCGTGGTGGTGGAGAACGTTACCCTCCACAACGAGGACTACATCGCCGGCATCGACTCGACCGGCGCGCCGATCCGCGGCGACGAGCCGATCGACGTGCGCATCGGCGACACGGTGGTGATCCAGCGCGCCGGCGACGTCATCCCGCAGATCGTCCGCGTAGTGCTGGAGAAACGCCCCGCCGACGCGGTGCCCTACGAGTTCCCGCACGTCTGCCCGGTCTGTGGCTCGCCCGCGACGCGCGAACTCAACGAGAAGACCGGCAAGGAAGACTCGCGTCGCCGCTGCACCGGCGAGCTGATCTGCGCCGCCCAGGCGGTCGAGCGGCTGCGTCACTTCGTGTCGCGCGGCGCGATGGATATCGAGGGGCTGGGCGCCGAGAACATCGACCTGTTCTTCAATTCCGGCCTCGTCAAAACCGCTGCCGACATCTTCACGCTGCGCGATCGCCGCCCGGAAGTGCAGCAGGCTTTTGCCGCACGGCGTGACGAGCAGGCGCGGCTCAGAGAGGAAGCCTCGGGCAAGACCCGGAAGAACGTCCGCAGCGTCGAGGACCGCAGCTTCGAAGGCCTCGAGAAGCTGTTTGCCGCCATCGATGCGCGGCGCGAGCCCGAGCTCGATCGCTTCATTTTCGCCCTCGGCATCCGCCACATCGGCGAGACCACGGCGGCGGTGCTGGCCAAGACCTTCTCGACCATCGAGGAACTGATCCGCGTCGGCAAGGAAACGGCCGCTCACGCCGACGACCCGCACTCGGTGTTCCCGTCGGTCGACGGCATTGGCGACACCGTCATCGAGGCGCTGATCGATTTCTTCGGCAACGAGCGCAACGACGACGTACTGGATGCGCTGCTGCTGCAGGTGCACCCGAAGCCGTATGTCGTCACCGTCTCGGCCACCAGCGAGGTGGCGGGCAAGACCGTCGTCTTTACCGGCAGCCTCGAAAAGCTCACCCGCGGCGAAGCCAAGGCGATGGCCGAGCGGCTGGGCGCCAAGGTGGCTGGTTCGGTGTCGAAGAACACAGACATCCTGGTGGCCGGCCCCGGTGCCGGCTCCAAGCTCAAGGATGCCACGGCACTCGGCATCCTTGTTCTCGACGAAGATCAATGGCTTGAGTTGGCTGCCAAATAGCCCAACGCCCTGGAGGATCGGGATGCTGAGACTGGCGATTGTCGCACTCTG
The DNA here is from genome assembly GCF_056402875.1 of Devosia sp. P3_B2. Lineage (NCBI taxonomy): Bacteria > Pseudomonadati > Pseudomonadota > Alphaproteobacteria > Hyphomicrobiales > Devosiaceae > Devosia > Devosia sp. P3_B2. The sequence continues at coordinate 538,315 of NZ_JBFUGO010000002.1, forward strand.
TGCGGCGCTTTCACTCCCGGCCCTTGCGGGCGAGGCCGGCGACATCGCGCGCAAGCATCTTTACGCCGGGACGATCGGGCAGGGGCTCACCGAGCTGAAACCCCTCTACGAGCGGCAGGACATGGAAGGGCGCTTCGGCGTCGGCCTGCTCAGCTTCATCCAGGGCGTCGAGCATTTCGCGCAGGGTCTCTACCGCCACGGCTTCGCCTCGCCCGACGCCGGCCCGATCATGGGCGCGCCGCTGGCCATGCCGGTCCCGATCAATCCGAACCCCGAGCCACTCGACTACGACAAGTTCCGCGCCATCCTGCAGCTCCTCGTCGATGACATGGATGCCGCCCGCGATGCCCTGCTCGCCGCAGGCGAGACCGGCGACTATGTCGTGCCGGTCGAAGTGCTGAAGGTCCGCATCGATCTCGACGGCGACGATGCCGGCAGCGAGTCGGAGAGCATCGGCAACGTGCTGAATGCCATGTTCGGTGGCGTGACCGTTCCTGGCCCGTCCGAGCCCAATACTCCGGCGCCCGTCACGCCGCCCCCACCGGATTCCACCGTCGGCTTCGATCGCGCCGATGCGATCTGGCTGGCGGGCTACTCGCAGATCCTCGCGGCGCAGGCGGATTTCCTCCTCGCCCACGATTTCCGCCAGCTCTTCGACACCACCTTCCACCGGCTTTTCCCGCGCGCCGGCCTGCCGATGCAGGATTACACCACCTCCACCGGCTCGCTAATGCTCGATCCGGCCTCCGACAACGCCATCGCCGATGCGCTGGCCGCCATCCATCACCTCAACTGGCCGGTGATCGAACCCGACCGGCTGAAGCGCGTCCTGGCCCGCTTCAAGGACATCACGGCGCTGTCGCGGCGGAACTGGGAGGCCATCCTCGCCGAGACCGACGACAACCGCGAGCTGCTGCCCAGCCCCAAGCAAACGGGCGTCACACCCGACGCAAAGATCACAGACGAGCAGGTGAAAGCCTGGATGGCGACGCTCGACACCGCCGACCAGGTGCTCGACGGCAAGCTGCTCATCCCGCACTGGCGCTTCCATAAGGGTTTCGACCTAAAGGCCTATTTCGAGACAGCCAAGAAGACCGACCTCGTTATGCTGATCACCGGCTACGACGCGCTGCCGTTCCTCAAGGACGGCCCCATCGCCAGCGCCGAGTCGTTCCGCGCCGCCAACGAGGTCTTCGGCGACGCCCTGATCGGCTACGCCTTCTGGTTCAACTGAGGGGTTCATGATGCGCCTGTTGATCGCCGTTGCCGCGCTGGTGCTGCTGGGGCAGCCGGCGCTCGCCCAGTCCTCCACCGATGCCCGCGCGGCAGTTGAAGCGGTGTATGCGGTCTATGGGCCGGCGCAGATCTACCCGGATGACCCGCGCCCCTTTCGCTCTGAGCGCCTCAACTCGCTCTACGACAAGGATGCCGCGGAAGCGAACGGCGAGATTGGCCGAATCGATTTCGATCCGTTCGTGAACGGCCAAGACTTCCAGCTCGATAAGCTAGAGGTCGGAGAAGCTTACTATGCCGGTGGCAGGGCTGTGGTCAGGGTCACGTTCGAGAACATGGGCACTCCCAATGAACTCGGCTTCCTCCTGGTCAACGAGGACGGCTGGAAGGTCGACGACGTCTGGGGCGGCAGCGCCGACTACAGCTACGATCTGCTCGATATCCTGCAGGCGCCGCTGCCATGATTGCGGCACGGCGCAGCCCTTAATGCGCCCAAACCGCTTGCTAGCCCGAGACCATCGAAATCGGGCACGACGGGGCGGTCATGCGGCGCATCATTGCAAGTCTTTTGCTGATCCTCGGCTTCACCGGCGCATCGAGTGCCTATGACAGCCCGAAATCGCTGATCGAGGCGATCTACCAGCCCTACAGCGCCGGCCAGAAGCACGAGGATGGGCTCGAGAAGTTCTACTCGCTGCGCCTCAAGGACCTCTATGCCGCCAACCTCGAGCGCCAGAGCGTCGACCAGAAGGGCGCCGCCGTCGATCCCGATGCGCCCGACATGCTGGCGTTCGATCCATTCATCGAGGGTCAGAACTCGCTGCTGATGGACGTCGTCATCGGCGAGCCAGTGATCACCGGCGATCGCGCCGTCTCCACTGTCAGCTTCCACAACTTCGACCACCTGAGCCTCATCAGCGTCGCCATGGTGCGCGAAGCCGATGGGTGGAAGGTCGATGATGTGGCGTCCCTCGCCGGCAGCCAGAACTGGTTGCTGTCCTGGCTGCTGCAATACGATCCGTTCGGCGTGAACTAAATCTCCCGCGTGGCCTCGTTCAGCCACGCCTTGACTTCGCCGTTCAGTAGCGGCCCGATCTCCTTGAACACGCGCTTGTGGTAGGCGTTGAGCCAGGCCTTTTCGGGCCCGGTCAGCTGCTTTTCGTCGATCAGCCGCAGGTCGATCGGCACCAGCGTCAGCGTCTCGAACTCGAGGAACTTGCCCTCGCCGAGTTCACTCTCCTGCACCACCAGCAGGTTCTCGATGCGGATGCCGTAAGCGCCGGCCTTGTAATACCCAGGCTCGTTCGACGTGATCATCCCCGCTTCGAACGGCACTGAGTAGCGGCTCGATATGCCGATCGGACCTTCGTGCACCGAGAGGAAGGCGCCGACGCCATGGCCGGTGCCGTGGTTGTAGTTGATGCCATCCTCCCACAGGAACTGCCGGGCCAGCACATCGATCTGGCTGCCGTTGGTGCCCTTGGGGAACCGCACCATCGAGATCGCCATCATGCCGCGCAGCACGCGGGTGAAGCGGTCCTTCTGCTCGGCCGTCGCCTTGCCCGTGAACATGGTGCGGGTGATGTCCGTCGTCCCCGACAGATACTGCGCGCCCGAATCCACCAGCATCAGCTCGCCCGGCTTCAGCTGCCGGTTAGTCTTCTCGTCGACGCGATAGTGGATCACGGCGCCGTTGGAGCCCGCCCCCGAGATGGTGTCGAAGCTGATGTCGACGAGGCTCGATTCCTCGCGCCGAAAGCTCTCCAGCGCCGTCGCGATGCCGATCTCGTCGAGTTTGCCCGTCGCCGCCTCCTGATCGAACCAGTGGAGGAACTTCGCCATCGCCACGCCGTCGAGCTTATGCGCCTCGCGCATGCCGGCGAGCTCGGCGTCGTTCTTCTTCGCCTTGGGCAGCAGCACCGGATCGCGCTTTTCGACCAGCGTGGCCTCGCTGACGCCGCTGATCGCCTGCACCACGGCTACCGGCACCGTCGCCGGGTCGAGCATCACGCGCTTATCGCCGGCGCCGAGCTTGCGCAGCGCCGCGACCATGGTCTTCACGTCGGCGACCTTCGCCAACCCTTCCAACCCCTGCCGGAGTTCGGGGGTGATCTTGTCCTTGTCGAAGAACAGGGTCGGCATGCCGGACTTCGGCACCAGCGCGAAGCACAGCACCACCGGCACGTTGGGCACGTCGCGGCCGCGCAGGTTGAACAGCCAGTTGATCGATTCCGGCACCGTCAGCACGAGTGCATCGGCACTGTCCTCGCCCATGCTGGCGCGAATCTCGGCCAGCTTGTCCGGCGCGGTCTTGCCGGCGCGGTTGTGGCCGAGGAACTCGATCGGCGCGTTCGGCGGGGCAGGGCGGTCCTTCCAGGTGCGGTCGATCAGGTTGGACACCGGCACCAGCGTCGCCTTGCCGGCGAGCTTCTTTTCGAGGTCGGCGATCTCGCTGGGGGTATGCAGCCACGGGTCGAACCCGAGCTTGCCGCCCTTGGGCACGAACTCGGCGATCTTGGGCGAATGTCCGCCCTGCGCCGCTTCCAGCACGGTGATGAGCTTGGTGTCGGTCTGCGCCGGCGCCTGAAGCGTGTAGCGGCCATCGACGAACAGCGCCGCCTTGCGGCTGCCGATGATGGCGAGGCCTGCCGAACCGGTGAAGCTCGTCACATAGGCCAGCCGCGCCTCGCTCGCCGGCACCGACTCGCCGCGATGCGCATCGGTGCGCGGCACGAGGAACGCGTCGATCCCTGCCTCGCGCATCTCAGCCCGCAGCGCTTTGAGGCGCGGGGCGACGGTCTTGGGGTCGGTGCGGCTGTCGAAGGTCTGGTAAACGGTCGGGGCGAAGGCGCTGTCGGTCATGATGAATTTGCCGGGAAAAGGAAGGGCGCGGACCCTAACAGAGCCAATTGCAGTTCCCAAGCCGCGGTTCGCGTTCATTCCCGGTTCAGCGGTGGGCAGGCATTGGATCGCCGGGGCTCTTAAGGAGCATCGACATGAACGAACGAAAGACCCTGTTCCGCCGCGTCTTCGAATCGATGATGGAAGGCCGCACGCAAGCCGCGCAACGCTACATCACCGAGTACCTGAAGGCGCACAAGGCGGCTTTCGACCAGCGGATCTGAGCGATTCATCCGTTGTTAAGGCGCTCTGCATCTTTGGCATGGCTGCCTTTCGCAACAAGGACTTACAGAACCGATCGGTCCGGACTATCTACAGATCGTGGCAGAATGGCCACTTGAGAAGGAACCGGGAGAACACGATGCCCGAGAGCAAGAACGATTTCCGCAAGGCGCTCGGCAGCGTCATCGAAGCGCGGGGCCGCGAGGCCACCCGTAGCGTCGGTCGCAGCCGCGAGCACCTGCTGCTCGGCGCGCTCACCAAGCGCCCGAACTAAAACTGACGCGCGTTAGCGCGGGGTTTGGACTATCCGTTTTGACGAGTCCCCGGATCGCATGGTCCGGGGACTTTGCTTTGCTCGGAATACCGTTGGCAGACGGCCAGCGGCGGATCAAACCCGCTCCAGCACCAGCGTCGTCCATTCCTTCTTCACGATGCGCTGCCGCAGCACGAGTCCTTGCCGCGAATACGCAGTGATCACCCGGTTCGCCTGGGTATTCAGAATCCCCGAGAGGATCACCGTAGCGCCCATGCCCGCCACCTTCCGCATCCCCGGCGCCAGCGCCACCAGCGGTCCGGCGAGGATGTTGGCGACGATCATGTCGTATGGCGCGCTGGCGGCGATCTGCCGATGCTCCAGGCCCGTCGCCTCGATGGCGATGATGTAGCGGCCGACGCCATTGTCGCGCGCGTTCTCCACCGTGGTCGTCACGGCGATTGGGTCGATATCGCTCGCCAGAACCGGCAGGTGGGTGCGCTTGGCCAGCGCAATCGCCAAGACGCCGGTGCCGGTGCCCACGTCCAGCATCGAGCGGAAGCGCTTGCGCTTCAGCGCCTTGTCGATGGCTTCGAGACAGCCGGTCGTCGTCTCATGATGTCCGGTGCCGAAGGCCTGCGCCGCGTCGATGCGGATGGCGGTGAGGCCTGACGGGGCAGGGTGCTCTTCGTGGCTGCCATGCACATAGAAGCCGCCGGCGACCACCGGCTGCAGCCCCTCGAGCGACTTCGCCACCCAGTTGACGGTCGGGTCGATCGCCTCCACCGCAAAGCTCACGTCGCCGCCCAGCGTTTCGCGGGCAATGGCGTTGAACGCCTCGAGGTCGGGCTCGCTGGTGCACGTTGCCTCGAACACCCACTCCCCGCTGTCCGCGTCCTCGTGCGCCGAGGCGGTCACCGCGATGTCTTCGCGCGCCATCACGGCGTCGACCAGCGCATAGGCCTGGTCCTTGGTGAGCGGAGTGGAGAGTTGCGAGAGCGTCATGGGAAATGTCCTGTTCGCCGCTGTTTCGGGGCAGCGGCGCCGTAAGTCAATGGCTGGCAGCCGTCAGCCTTAAGCAGCCGCTTCCGCGCGATCCAGCGATAGCGTCGCCCAGACCGGAAGATGGTCCGAGCCGGTGCGAGCCAGTGCCGATTGGTGCACGCCCGCTGCTTCCAGCCGGAAGTCGCGGCTGGTGATGATGCGGTCGAGCTGCAGCATCGGGCGGCGGGAATGGAAGCTCGGCCCGAGCGGGATCACGTCGTGGTGCCGGCCGAACGCCAGCAGGCACTTGCCATCCTCGGCCCACTGGTTGAGATCGCCCATGATCACGGTGGGCATGTGCTCCTCGAGCTTTTCGAGGTGCGCCACGATGGCGTCGGCCTGCTTCATTCGCGAGTTGCCGAGCAGACCCAGGTGCATGCCGACGACGCGCATGGCGATGCCGCCGATGATTACGTCGGCCATCACGGCGCCGCGCGGCTCGAACGCCGGCAGTTCAATGCGCTGCGGGTTGCGCACCTCTATGCCCTTCTTCACCAGCAGCACGTTGCCGTGCCAGCCAAGGCTCTGCTCGCGGATGCCGAAGCGCACCGGCATGTAGTTGGTGAAGTCGACGATCAGGTCGGGGGAGATCGTCGTCGCGCGCTCGCCGAACCGGCGGTCCACTTCCTGCAGCGCGACGATGTCGGCATCGACCTCGGCGAGGATCTTCATGATGCGCTCGGGCTGGCGGCGCCGGTCGGTGCCGATGCTCTTCCTGATATTGTATGAGGCGAACTTGACCATTTGGACCGGGGACTGGGGCCTACAGGATGGGTGAGAACAGGCGGGCGGCCTGCGAGATGAAGCGCGGGATCGGGTGCCGCTTCAGCACCTCCTCCTTGGTCACCTGCCGGCAGTTGGCAAAATCGGCTTCCAGCATCTTTTCCACGGCTCCGATGACGTTGCTGTCGGGCATCCACACCGTCATCTCGAAATTGATGGCGAACGAGCGATTGTCGAAGTTCACCGTGCCAACGGTGGCGATCTTGTCATCCATCAGCAGCACCTTCTGGTGCAGGAACCCCTTCTCGTAACGGTAGATGGCGATATCGTGTTCCACCATGGCGTCGGCATGGGCATTGCTCGCAAGCCAGACCAGCATGTGGTCGGGCTTGGCCGGCAGCATGATGCGGACGTCGACGCCGCGCAGGATCGCCGCATAGAGCGCGGTGCGCATGTCGGTGTCCGGCACGAAATACGGGCTCACCACCCATAGCCGCTTCTGCGCCTGGCCAATGACGTCGACGAAGGCGATGGCGCAGGCCTCGAGCTTGTCGGCGGGCCCGGTTGCCATCACCAGTGCCGAAACGTCACCGGGCTCCTCCACCGGGTTCGGCAACGGCACTTCCAGCACTTCGCCGGTGGCCCAGAGCCAGTCTTCCTGGAAGATCAGCGCCACGGACGAAGCAGCCGGTCCTTCCAGCTTGAGCTGGGTATCGCGCCAGGCACCGTAGCGGGTGTCCTCGCCGAGATACTCGACGCCGATATTGGCCCCGCCGGTCCACGCGACCTTGCCGTCCACCACCACGGATTTGCGGTGGTTGCGGTAGTTGATCCGCATGGGTCCGAACAGCCTGAGGAACTTGTGGCGGTGGTTGAAGCCGTAGATCCTTACGCCCCCGGCCCACAGCCGGTCCTTGTACTCCCTGGACAGTCCGCTGCTGCCGACGTCGTCGTACAGCATGTAGACCGCCACGCCCTTCCTGACGCTTTCCAGCAGGGCCGCCGCCAGCCGTTGACCCAACGGGTCGGCCCTGAGGATGTAGAACTGGACGAAGATGTAGGTCTTGGCCGCCGCGATCCCCTCGAAGATCGACTCGAAGGTCGCGTCGCCGTCGACCAGCAGTTCAGCCTTGTTGCCCGCGAGGAACGGCATGCCGGCAGCGCGACGCTGCACCGGCCATTGAGCGCCCGCCTCGCGATCGATCACGGCAAGATCCTCGCTGCGGATCAGGCGCGAGGCGCGCACCTGCATGCGGGTCTGGGCGTAACTGTCGAAGTGCTTCCAGCCGAACACCAGATAGATGATCGTGGTGGGGAACGGGAGGAACGCCAGCGACACCAGCCACGCGATCGAGCCCTGCGAGGTCCGCGACACGCTGATCTCGCGCACCGCGCAAATCAGCGCGATGGCATACAGGCCCGCCAGCACCATCGCGATGATGGGGATGCTCTCGACAACGGTCTCGACCGCTTCGGTCATGTCGGTCATAGGCGCCCCACGATCGAGCTAAGACTAAAATCCAACGCCGTTCGGATAGCCAGTCCTCTTCGCCACGCGATCAACTGTTGCACGCTACGGCGAAGCTCGCGAATGTAGCGGGCGGATCGTTATCGTCCGCTTTCCCGCCGTTCGAAAGATTTGCCCTCGTGTCGACGCTCATGCCCACGCCCCCCGATAACGCCATGGCGGGGATTGGGTTCAAGCTCAGCTCGGTGTGCGTGTTCCTGGGCATGTCGAGCCTCATCAAGGCCTCCGACGATATCCCGGCCGGGGAGCTGGTGTTCTTTCGCTCGTTCTTCGCCATCCTGCCGATCCTCGTCTATCTCATCGCCCGCGGCGAGCTCGGTGTCGGACTGAAGACCCGTCACCCGGTCAGCCATCTGTGGCGCGGCCTCGTTGGCACCGGCGGCATGGCCTTCGGCTTTTATGCGCTGACCCAGCTGCCGCTGCCCGAAGCGATCGCCATCAGTTACGCGACACCGCTGCTGATCGTGGTGTTCAGCGCGGTGTTCTACCACGAGGTGGTGCGGCTCTATCGCTGGAGTGCGGTGCTTGTCGGCCTCGTCGGCGTCATCATCATCATCTGGCCGCGCCTCACGGTGTTCTCGGGCGGGCTCGAGAACATGAGCAGCGCCACACTCGGCGCCGTCTCGGCGCTCATCGCCGCCTGCTTTGCCGCGACCGCCATGATGCTGGTGCGCAAGCTCGTCCAGACCGAGCGCTCCGCCACCATCGTGCTCTATTTCTCGATCGCTTCGTCGATCATCGGCCTCTGCTCGATGCCGTTCGGCTGGCTGATGCCGACCCCAGAGCAGTTCGCGCTGCTGGTCGGCGCCGGCATCTTCGGCGGCATCGGCCAGATCCTCCTCACCGAGTCCTACCGCCACGCCGACATGTCGGTGGTCGCGCCCTTCGAATATGCCTCGCTGATCCTCTCGGTGATCATCGGCTACATCTTCTTCAAGGACATCCCGACGATCGAGATGCTGGTCGGCGGCCTGATCGTCGTTGGCTCGGGCCTGTTCATCATCTACCGCGAGCACAAGCTGGGGATCGAACGGAGGAAGGCCGGGGAAGTCAGTCCGCCACAATGAGGATCGAAGCCCCAATGGACACTGCCACACTCGACCGGTTCATCGTTCTCGCCAAGCGCCAGACTTACGTCGGCGGCGGCGCGAAGGTCGCCTCGAGCCGCACCGGCTCGCACGACCTCACCTTCGCCGATGGCGATTGGTCCTATCGCGACAGCTATTTCGGCGGCACCGATTTTCTCGGACAGGAAACCGTCTGGTTACGCGACGAGCCGGTCTGGGCGATGAACTACTATGGCTACATCCTGCGCCCGGAACTCATCGACGCCCACCGTGCTGGGGCCACCATCAAGTCGGCGCTTTCGGCCATGTACGCCGAGGGCCGCTTCCTCGGCGGCTTCGAATGGACCGGACCACACGGCACCTACCATGACAGCTCGGCTGGCGATGCCGCGCACTTTCACGGACGCGAGGTGATCGAGGTCGGCGGCGTGGAGGCCTACGTGATGGACTACTTTGGCGGCCTGGTGCGGCCCTAGTCGTTCACGGGGCGGGCGAGGTCAGTCCGCCGCAGTGAATTTCGGCGACGTTGCGCTACGATCGGCCGCAAGGAGAGTCTCAATGTACCACGCCATCGTCCGACGGGTGATCAGGTCCTTGTTCGACGCCGTAAACCGTGGCGACTCGCAGCCGGTGCTCGATGCCTTCGCTCCGCAGTTCGAGCACGTCTTTCTCGGCGGCAGCGCACTCGGAGGACGGCGAACCTCAATTGAGAGCACGAAAGCCTGGTACGGCCGACTCTATCGCCTCATGCCGGACATCCACTTCGACATCGACAGCATCGCGGTCACCGGGACGCCCTGGAACACGCAGGCGGTCGTCAGGTGGCGCGAGCGCAACTCGGGAACGGATGGTGTCGTGACGACGAATGCGGGCATCCACGCAGTGCACATCAGGTGGGGCAAGATGACCAGCCTGGTGATCTGCCCCGACACCGTGCTGGTCATTGCCACGCTCGACCGCCTTGCCGCGATCGGCGTGAGCGAGGCCCATGCCGCGATGATCGAAGGATAGCGCCCTACGGCTTCTGCACGAAGCTCTCGAGCACCTTCTTCCGGCCCGCCTTCTCGAACTCGATCGTCAGCTTGTTGCCCTCGATCTGCTCGATGCGGCCGTAGCCGAACTTCAGATGGAACACCCGCTCGCCGACCGAATAGGCCGAGCCGCGGCCGTCGTCGACCGAGCGGGCGACGAGGTCGCCGTCGATGGTCAGCGGGCCCGCCGACTTGCGGGACGAGGCCTGCGCCCGGGCGCGCTGCCAGCCTGGCGTTTCGTAGACCGAGTCAAACGGGTCGCGGGTGTCGAAGCGGCCCCCACCCGAGCGTCCGCCATAGCCATAGCCGCCATAGGCCGAGCCGGTGTCCTTCACCTCGACGGCCGCCGCCGGCAGCTCGTCGAGGAAGCGCGACGGGATCGCCGCCTGCCACAGCCCGTGGGTCAGCCGGTTCTGCGCCACCGAGACGCGCAACCGCTTTCGGGCGCGCGTCAGCCCGACATAGGCGAGCCGGCGCTCTTCCTCGAGCCCGGCGCGGCCGAGTTCGTCGAGGGTACGCTGGCTGGGGAACAGTCCTTCCTCCCAGCCCGGGAGGAACACCGTGTTGAACTCCAGCCCCTTGGCCGAGTGCAGCGTCATGATCGAAACCGCGTCGTCGGCCTCGCCGGTATCGCGGTCCATGACCAGCGAGACATGCTCGAGGAAGCCGCCGAGCGAGTCGAACTCGCCCATCGAGTTCACCAGCTCCTTCAGGTTTTCGAGCCGGCCCTCGGATTCGGCGGATTTGTCGTTCTGCCACATCTCGGTGTAGCCCGACTCGTCGAGCACCTGCTGGGCCAGCGCCACATGCGGCGGGTCTTTCCGCACGGGCGACCCCGGACCGCTCTCGATCTCGTCATCCGAAGAAATCGCCCGGGCGCGTTGCCCCCAGTCGTCGAACTGGTCCATCAGCTGCCGCAGCGTCGTGCGCTGCTTGGGCTTCAGCTCCTCGGTCTGCACCAGCATCCGTACCGCCGCGACCAGCGAAGTGCCCTGCCGCCGGGCCGCGTCGTAGAGGATCTGGAGGGTCGAATCCCCCAGCCCGCGCTTGGGCGTGTTGACGATGCGCTCGAAGGCGAGATCGTCCGTCGGGTTGAACACCAGCCTGAGGTAGGCCAGCGCATCGCGGATTTCCTTGCGCTCATAGAACCGCGGGCCGCCGATGACCCGGTAGTTGAGCCCCAGCGTTATGAAGCGCTCTTCGAAAGCGCGCATCTGGTGCGAAGCGCGCACCAGGATCGCCATCGAGTTCAGCTCCTCGCCCTGGCGCTGCAACTGCTCGATCTCCTCGCCGACCTGCCGGGCTTCCTCATCGGAATCCCATACCGAGGTGACCATCACCAGCTCACCCGGCTCGCCGACATCGGTCTGGAGCGTCTTCCCCAGCCGGCTCTCGTTGTTGGCGATGAGGTGCGAGGCGGCGGCGAGAATGTTCGAGGTCGAGCGGTAGTTGCGCTCCAGCCGGATCACCTTGGCGCCCGGAAAGTCCTTCTCGAAGCGCAGGATGTTGTCCACCTCCGCGCCACGCCAGCCGTAGATCGACTGGTCGTCATCGCCCACCACGCAGAGGTTGGCCTCCGGCGCGGGCTTCCCCTGTGCCAGCAGCCGCAGCCACAGGTACTGCGCGACGTTCGAATCCTGATACTCGTCGACGAGGATGTACTTGAAGCGCCGATGGTATTCGGCCAGCACATCCGGGTTCTCGCGGAACAGCTTGATGCACAGCAGCAGCAGGTCGCCGAAGTCGGTGGCGTTCAGCGTCGCCAGCCGGTTCTGGTACTGCTGGTAAAGGTCCGGTATCCGGCCATTGGCGAAGGCCGAGCGATCGGCCATCGACACGTCGGCCGGCAGCAGGCCCCGGTTCTTCCAGTTGTCCATCATCCCGGCGAATTGCTTGGCCGGCCAGCGCTTCTCGTCGATGTTGGCCGCTTCCAGCAGTTGCTTGATCAGCCTGACCTGGTCATCGGTATCGAGAATGGTGAAATCCGAGCGCAGCCCCACCAGCTCGGCATGCCGCCGCAGCAGCCGGGCGCCGATCGAATGGAAGGTGCCGAGCCACGGCATGCCCTCGACGCCTTCGCCGACCAGCTTGCCGATGCGCTCCTTCATCTCGCGCGCCGCCTTGTTGGTGAAGGTCACCGACAGGATCTCGGAGGGCCAGGCCTTCTTCGAGTTCAGGATATGTGCGATGCGCGTCGTCAACACCCGCGTCTTGCCGGTGCCGGCGCCCGCGAGCACCAGCAACGGACCCTCGGTGGTCAGCACGGCGTCGCGCTGCTCCTCGTTGAGGCCCTTCAGGTAATCGGGCGCGCCTGCTCCCCGGCCGAATTGGCTGGTGATCGACCCGGCAGCAGGCCGGTCGAGGCGATGCGGTTCGGCTGGCATATGGGAATGGCGAATCCTGTTTCGTTCTCGTTTGCGAATATAGGGAGTGACGCACGCGATGTATATGCGCGGGGGTCCGTCACAGTTCTGTCATGGCACCGTCACGTGGCCGTAGTCCGGCGTGCCTAAGCCGAAGCCCTGAATTTCAGGGGACGCCAAAAATGCATTTCAAACCCATTCTCCTTGGCCTCACGGTCGGCCTGCTCGCCACGTCCGCCTATGCCGCGCCGGTGTTCAACCGCATCGCCAGCTTCCCGGTCGAACTGAACAACCCCGAGGCCAAGGCGACCTCGGCGGAAATCGTCACCGCGTCCGAAGACGGCATGACGCTGGTCTATTCCGACAGCCCGGCCGGTGGCATCGGCTTCGTCGACATCACCGACCCCAAGGCCCCGAAGGCCGCCGGCTTCCTCGCCCTCGACGGCGAGCCCACCTCGGTGACCATCGTCGGCACCAAGGTCTACGCCGCGGTCAACACCTCGGAGAGCAAGGCCAATCCGTCCGGCAAGCTGGTCGTCGTCGACCTCGCCACCAAGGCCATCGAGGCCACCGTCGATCTCGGTGGCCAGCCTGATTCAATCACTCACAATGCCGCTGGCACGCTGCTCGCCATCGCCATCGAGAATGAGCGCGACGAGGAAGTGAACGACGGCGACATCCCGCAACTGCCCGCCGGCTATCTCGTCGTCCTGTCGATCACCGGTGGCGCCCTCGATCCGGAGAGCCTCGAGAAGGTCGATCTCACCGGCATCGCGGCTGTGGCCGGCGATGATGCGGAGCCGGAATTCGTCGCCATCAACGGCCTCGACGAGATCGCGCTGACGCTGCAGGAAAACAACGAGATCGTCATCATCGACGGCAAGACCGGCACGGTGAAGTCGCACTTCTCGGCCGGCACCGTCAGCCTCGAAGGCATCGACACCAAGAAGGACGGCGCCCTCAAGTTCACCGGCAAGATGGAAGACGTCGCCCGTGAGCCCGACGCCGTGAAATGGCTCGATGACAACCGCCTGGTCGTCGCCAACGAAGGCGACTGGAAGGGTGGCTCGCGCAGCTTCACCATCTTCAACAAGGACGGCACCGTCGCCTACGAAAGCGGCCCGTCCATGGAACTCGAGGCGGCCCGCCTCGGCCATTATCCGGAAGCGCGCAACAAGAAGGGCGTCGAACCCGAGGGTCTCGATGCAGCGACCTTCGGCGAGGACAAGCTGTTCTTCGTTGCGCAGGAGCGCTCCTCGCTGGTTGCCGTCTACAAGGACATCGGCGCCGAGCCGGAATACCTGCAGTCGCTGCCGTCGGGCATCTCCCCGGAAGGCCTCGTCGCCATCCCATCGCGTAACCTCCTGGCTACGGCTAACGAGGTCGACCTGCGCGCCGATGGCCTCGCTGGTTCGCATGTCATGCTCTATGAGCGAGCCGAAGGCGCAGCTGCCTATCCGCAGTTGATCTCCGATCTCGATGCCGACGGTCACCCGATCGGCTGGGCCGCCATCTCGGGCGCCGTCGCCGATGCTGAAAAGTCCGGCATCCTCTACGCCGTGAGCGATAGCGTGCTTTCCGCTGCCCCGGCGATCTACGAGATCGACGCCACCGCCAAGCCGGCCAGGATCGTCAAGAAGACCATCATCACCCGTGGCGGCGACGCAGCGCAGAAGCTCGACCTCGAAGGCATCACCCTCGATGGCGAGGGCGGCTTCTGGGTGGCCTCGGAAGGCCGCAGCGACAAGCTGACACCGCATGCGCTCTACCACGTCGATGCCGACGGCAAGATCGCTGAGGAAGTGGCGTTCCCCGAAAAGCTGCTGCCGAGCGAGATCCGCTTCGGCGCGGAAGGTGTCACCAAGGTCGGCGATACCCTCTGGGTCGCCATCCAGCGCGAGTGGAAGGACGATCCGGCGGGGCAGGTGAAGCTGCTCGGCTACAACCTCAAGGACAAGGTCTGGTCGGCCGTCCGCTACCCGCTCGACGCCCCGGCCGATGGCACCTGGAACGGCGTCTCCGAGATCACTGCGCACGGCGACTACGTCTACATCATCGAGCGCGACAACCAGATCGCCGAGAAGGCCAAGCTGAAGAAGCTCTACCGCGTCCCCGTCTCGGCCCTCGTCGGCGCCGAAATCGGCGGTGAGTTGCCGGTCGTCAGCAAGGAGGAAGTCCGCGACCTGATCCCGGACCTCGCCCTGAGCAACGGCTACGTGGTCGACAAGGTCGAGAGCTTCGCCATCGATGCAGCCGGCACCGGCTTCGTCATCACCGACAACGACGGCGTCGCCGACTCCTCGGGCGAGACCCTGTTCTGGTCCGTCGGCACCATCGAATAACCGAACAAGCCTCCTGCTCGCGGGGCTTAGGGGCCGGTTCCGAAAGGACCGGCCCCGCTTGCTTTTGGGTGGAACACCCACCCGCCACCGAGGTTGGCTGGATGGTGCCCCAAACTCGATGCGGCACCTCCCCCTCTGACGGGGGAGGATGGGTGGGGTGAGCGGAGCCACAATCACGAGGCCGGGCAAGGCGTTGCGAGAATCTTGCACGATTCTATCCCCCCGCTCCCCACCCATGCGATTCTCCCCCCATC